>JANRLW010000061.1:0-1733 GCA_033762295.1 Capsulimonadales bacterium | reverse complement strand
GAGGACGACACCCAGACCAGCGAAGGCACCATCCAGGGCACCCCCCATTACATGGCCCCGGAACAGGCCGCTGGAGAGCAATCCGACGCTCGCGCCGACATCTTCGCCTTCGGCGCAGTGTTCTATGAGTTACTCACCGGCAACAAAGCCTTTCAAGGCTCTAACCCTGCCAGCATCATCTCCGCCGTCCTGAAAGACGATCCACTCACTCTGGGTCCCCTCCCGGCTACCGTCCCGCCCGCGACCACAAAACTCCTCAGCCGCTGCTTCTCCAAAGATCGCGAACGCCGCTACCAGTCCGCCCGTGACGTCGCCCTCGATCTCGAAGAGGTTGACTTCCCGCCGCCGGTTCCGGTGTCGTCCTCCCGCCGGAACCTAATTTTCGGAACGGTCTCAGCCTTCGCCGCCGGAATCGGCCTGGAGCACCTCCGCAACTCCCGTCCGGAAGGCAAACTCGCGCCAGACTCTGTTTTCCTTACGATCCATCCTCCCGAGGGTCATCGCGCGACGGGACTGACCGGCATTTCACCGGATGGCAAATTCGTCGTATTCAGTTCGATCGATGGTTCGGCAAAAACTCACCGGTGGGTGCAGTCCTTAAACCAACCCACACCTCGGCTGCTGGCTACCCACGGTCTTGGCCTGCAGGGCTGGCGAGTCACCACTTGGTCGCCCGATAGCAGGTTTCTGGCGATCAACATCGATACGCACCTCTTCCGGTTCGATCTCGGCTCCGGGACGTTCGAAAAAATTGCAGAGATTTCACCGGCCACTTCCCTAGTTTGGCTCGATAGCGGAGTTATCCTTATTTCCTCTGGCCGTCGCTCTTTTCGCGTGGCCGCCAGCGGCGGCATTCCCGAACCCCTCGCGATCAACGGACGAACTCTCCGCTACCTGCCTGGCGGCAGCCACTTCCTCTTCGACTATTTCGAAGCCGGCAACCCGTTGAATCAACATGTCGGCACCATCGACGGGAAAGACCTCGGCCGAGTCCTGGAAAATGTGCGAATCGCACGTTACGGCGGAGGGTATCTCTTTTACTTAACTGCCGAGGGCCGTCTACATGCCCGCGCTTATGACGTTTTCCGCAACGCTCTGACCGGTCAGCCCGTGCAGGTCACCGATGCCGAAATAGGAACTTTCACCGTCTCGCAGAACCGCTCCATCTGTTTCAGTAGCGGTGCACAAGGCGGGTCTGCAAGCCGGATCGTCGGGCGCGACGGCGCGGAAAGGTTCACGTTTCCCGGTCCAAGCCTGGGACATCCTGAATATTCCGCCGACGGAAAGAGAATCCTGGCCGAAACGACGACCGGTGACATATGGATTTTCGACCGGGAGCGCGAGACCCGTGTCAGGCTCACCTATGACGGTGGCGGTGTTCCCGTCTGGTCCCACGACGAATCAAGCATTTTCTACTCTGGCGGACCGGGTTCCGATCCCGGCATCTACCGGATACCCTCCAGTGGCGGCGGCAAACCGGAGCGAATCCTCTCCGGGCGTACCCATCACATCCACGCCTCGCCCGATGGCGCCTTTATTGCCGCCACACTCCCCGAAGGTTCCGGATTGCAACTCGTTGCGATACCCCTCAAGGGCGACCGTAAACCCCGTGTCCTGACTTCCAAACCATTCTTCATCGATCAGCCGCAATTCTCACCGGACTCGAAATGGCTTGCTTATGCGTCGGATGAAACCGGCCGTTCGGAAATCTACCTCATGGCCTTTCCCAGCGG
>JANRLW010000060.1:0-44563 GCA_033762295.1 Capsulimonadales bacterium | reverse complement strand
GAACATGAAAAATCAGGTTGCCCGGCGGCGTCATCAACAGAAGAAATGTCAGCGGCGCCCAGAGCATCCGCAGAACGAACCAGCCGAACACATAATAAATCACACTGATGACCATGAGGACGAACGCCAGAACGATCAGCGAGGGAACGATCGCCACGGCCGCCACCAGCATCAACAGACAACTGAACAGCAACGGCCAGATAGTGCCTCGCCGATGCTTGCTGCCCGCCGGCAACATCAGATGGAAATCCCGGTAGGCCGCAGCATAGGTATGCCGCTGCTCCCAGGCCAGATACACCGCCAGCAGCGGGACGAACGCCTGAATGGTCAGAGGGGAACCCGCGCCGAACCAGGTGCCCCAGGCGAGGCGGATCGGTCGGTAGAGCAGAAAGAGAAACGGCACCAGCGGCACGAGCCAGTGCCGCTGTTCGTTCCAAACCCGGCGAAAGAATTCGGGCGCGGTCTGCGGCAGGCGGGAGCAGGTGTGCAGGATCGGCAGCAACGCTTTTCGTAACGCGCCGGAAATGCCCGGAAACCGGGATATGGGTTGTTCGCTCCGGGTGACCAATTCGGTGTTACCTTTACCGGCCCATTATACAGCAAACCACGGTCAAAAAAACGAACGACGGGAGGCGACATGCCCCCGTCGTTCCGGTTAAATTTTCGTCACCGCCCCGGACCAACCGTTCGCGGGCGGTTGCCCGATACCATTAAGTGGCGGCAACCGTCGGGACGGCTCCGGTCTCCGACCCCGTTTCGGCGGTCTCGACCTCGGTCGTGTCGGAAGACTCCGGCCCGGCGCTCAGAAGGAACGGACGAACCGCGGCCAGGAACGCTTCCGGTTGCTCCTCGTGCGGCAGCATTCCCGCTTCCTCGATGACCTCGAGTTTGGCGTTGGCGTTTGCCAGCAGGAAGGACTCCGCCATGCCGACCGGCGTTTCCGTCGCCTGTCGCCCCCAGACGAGCAACGGCAGGTCCACCACTCCCTTGAACGCTTCCCGGATGTTGATGTTGAGAAACCCGGAGACGAAATACGGGAGAACGTTATCGGCTCCCGGTTGATGGGAGGCGACATAGTAGCGTTCGATCACCTCGTCGGTAATCAGACTGGGATCGGCATAGATACGATCGGTCAGGTACCGACGGATCCCTCCCTTGCTCGTGACGCCGTTATAGAACGCCGTCCCCAGCACCGGAGTTTTGAGGGTCGCGCGGACCGCCGCAGAAACCGCATTCGGCTCCTCCGCCAGTTCCTCGATGCCCGTCGGCGCGACCAGCACGAGACGATGGAAAAGGGACGGGTCCCGCTGAGACAACGCAATCACATAGGCGGCCGACAGCGAGGTCGCGATCACATCACACTCCCCGCGCCCATCCCCGACCTTGATGACATTCCGGCAGAAATCCGCGATCCATCCGATGAACAGTTCGGGGGTGTACTCGATCGCCGGTTTATCGGACTTCCCGAAACCGGGCAGGTCAAGAGCGTACACCGTGTGCCCCTCGGCCAGCGGTTCCCACACATGACGCCATTCAAAGGAGGAACAGCCCGCTCCGATCCCATGGATCAACAGCAGCGGGGGGCCTTCCCCCATCTTCTTGTAGAAGATATCGCCGTCCGGTGTCGGAAAATACCGAACCTCGCCACCCGGAAACGGCGAGGTCAGGGGCGGCGTTCGATAAAAGACATAGGCGTTGGCCAGGGCGGTCACGCCGACCGCCGTTCCGGCGATCAGCAGTCCCTTGACGATATTGCCGAGGGGGTTGCTCCCCTCCCTATTTCCGGTTTCCTTGCTCATGGTTCAATCGACTCCTCTTCCGAAGAAGATATTCTACGGGGTCTGCGTCCCGTTCCAGGTCTCAAAATGGCGTTCGACCTCTTCGATATCGATCCGTCGCGGCAGGATCAGCGTCCGAACCTCATATACGAACGTCTCGCCCGCTGTGAGGACAATCGGTTCCGCGAAAAGTGGCGCGGGACCGAAGAAATTATAGAACGGGCGGGCATCGCCGTAAAAGGGTTCGGGGTAACGGCGATTGCGCGTCGACGGAAGAAAAACGAACGCCGCCCAGCGTTCGCCGATATCCGCATCGGTATCGAGACGGCCCTCGATTCCCGCCCAGCGGTGGCGACTGCCGACCGCGGCGGCCTCGAAGCGTGGCGACTCCGTCGGCGTTTCCCCGGCCAGGACCAGACGCTGTTTTTGCAACGCCTGCGTCATCCGCACATACAGCCCGCCATAACCGCCCCAGGTCGAAAACGGGGTCCGATCGAGCGTCGTTTCCTCCGCCGGGGTGACGGCGCTCCGCAGTGTCAGCACCAGCGCGCCGTCGGACAGCGACTCGACCGTGATCTCGCGATCCTCGCGGAGCCGCTCGATCGTTTGCCCGTCGCGCGCGTCGATCCAGGAAAGTGGATGCGCCCAGCGAACCCGGGAACGCCCCGGATCGATGTCGGTCGTGAGCATCGCCGATTCGGGTACGACCTGTCGCCCGACGATCTCCTGGTTCTCCTCCCAGTAGTTCACCCGGTTGACATATTTATAAGTAAACCAGAGTCCGCGATGCCAGAAGTGATCGACGGGGGAATGCGCGGTGATCTCGATACCGTCGGGGGTCCGGATCGGAGAGAAGAACGGACGGGGCAAGGAACGGTCGGCGCGGCCGGCCACCGGATAACGGTAACGTAATCGCTCGACGCCGTCTATTTCGACGCTGACGCACTCCCCGATCTCATGAATGACCCGCACGGACGACTCCTCGATTTTTCTACCGGTGTTATACCCGTATTGAGGTGGTTCCGGGCGGGTCTTCCGCTTCTCACGGTTTTTTCGCGGACGGAATCCCGATCGGCGGGCTAGATATCGAAGCGGTAGGGGCGAACGTGCATCTCTTCCAGATACTGCTGGAGCAGAGTGACGGCGCAATCGATATCGGCGATGCTGGCCATCTCGTTGACCGTGTGGACGTAGCGGGTCGGAATCGACAGCGTGAACGCGGGGACGCCCTGACGGGACCGCTGAATCCCCCCGGCATCCGTGCCGCCCATCGGCAGGACTTCCAGCTGGTACGGGATCTCATGCATGGAAGCGACATCCCGGAAATGACGGACGACTTTCGGATGGCTGATCGTCGAGCTGTCCACGATCTTCAGTGCGGGGCCCTTGCCGAGTTCGGTGACCCGGTCCGTTTCCGATGGTCCGGGAAAATCATTGGCCACGGTGATGTCGATCGCGATTCCGACGTCCGGCTGAAGATGGTACGCCGACGTGATCGCGCCGCGCAGACCGACCTCTTCCTGGGTCGTCGCCACCGCATAGATCTCACACTGGTGGGCTCCCAAGAGGCGCAGAGCCTCGATCATCACGTACAGCGAGACCCGGTTGTCGAGCGCCTTGGAAACGACGGTCGAACCGACGATCTCCGTCTCGCGCGCCATCGTCACCGGATCGCCGATCTCCACCCGCGCACGAACCTGATCGCCGGACATCCCCAGATCGACAAACAGGTCGTGCAGACGAAACGGCTTTCCCTTTTCGTCGTCCGCCTGCATATGCACCGGCTTCGTCCCCGGCTGCAACACGCCGGTCATACGGTCGCCGCCAAACCCGTGAACGTGCACCCGCTGGGCGATCAGGTTGCGCGGGTCGAATCCGCCGAGGGGGTGCAAGCGCAGGAATCCCCGATCATCAATATGCTTGACAATAAAGCCGATTTCGTCCATATGGGCGGCCAGCATCACGACCGGACCGTCCATGCCCTTTTTGTGCCCGATAACATTCCCCATCGTGTCCACGATCACCTCGTGCACGTAGGGTTGCATCTCCTCCATCACCACGCGCCGGATATGTTCCTCGCGCGACGGCACTCCCGGCGTTTCACAGAGACGACGTAATAACTCGAAATTCACCTGAAACCTCAATGAATCTATGGATTAACTGCAGTATATCCTTTCGACGTCGGGCTGCCGACCCCTTGCCGGGAATTACGTGCAACCCCCCTATCCGCCGTGCCGTCAGAAAGAACGGAAAGCCCGCTTTCACACCTCGGTCATCAGGAGAACCCGCATGGCACCCGGACGTTTCCGTTCCGTATCCTTCACGTCGCTCGCGGTCTGTTCGATCGCTCTGATGTCGCTCTCCGTCGCTCGGGCGCAAAACCCGCCGCCGTCCTCGCTTCCGATCGCCGTTCCGAACGGCGCGAAAATCAACACCGAATTTGACGGCAGAGAGAACGATCTGCTCGGGATGGTCAAGGATCTGATTAACGGCATGACTACGACCGACGGTAAAACCGGCGCGGAAACCGCCTCCGGTCCCACCCCGCTCGACCTGCTTTTCGGACCCGGCGGAAGCGACCGACTGGCGACGCTCCTGCGCAACGTACGCCACCTGCACCTGGTCGTCTACTCCCTGCCCGAGAACGCGGAATCCGGCGAGATCAAGGAAGTGAGCGACGACGCCCCCGCCTTCTACGAAAGGGCGTTCCGCGCCGAGGGAGGTCGCCGTCTGTTTTACAATGCCGGCCAGGACGCGGTACTGATCGTCGGTTTCGACCAGCCACAGGGGATCGCGGTCGTGATACGGCAGAGAGATAAGGTGACGGTGGCGCGAACGGTCGGCTATCCGGACATGAAGGTGGTGGGCGGCGTCATCCGCCGGTTTACCGGCGCTTCCGTCCCCGTCGAGACAGCCGTCCCGACAACCAGGCCGGCCTCCCGGACCCGACCGGCCGGTTCCGCGACCGGCCGCAAGACGAAACCCAAACCGTAACGTCGCGATCAGTCGTCGCCCGGCACGACCTGCGCCGCATGGAAGGCTCGCTGAACGCCTTCCTCCGTTTCGATCACGACCGCCCCGTTGGCGAAGACACGAACCAGTCGGCAGGGCAAATTCCTTCCGTCCACGACGAAATTTCGCCGGGCGGTCGGATCGAGATACGCATGATAGTTGATCAGCATCTCCTCGACCCCCTCTTGTTGCCACTCCGACCAGCAGCGGGTCATTCTCTCCAGCGTCGCTCGTTCCACCGCTTCGACCGTCACCGCCCCGCCGATCTCCTCCAGAGCGATGGCGCGTTCGGCGATTTCCGGAGGCAGCGATGCGGACCGCACGTTGATCCCGATGCCAATCATCGGCAGCCGATCCCCGGAACGGGGCGATACGGCGGTTTCCACCAGGATTCCTGCCACTTTGCGCCCCAGAAAAACGATATCGTTCGGGAAACGGAGTCCGACACGCTGCTCCGGGAGAACATCCCGGATCGCATCGGCGACGGCCCTTCCCATCACCAGCGGAATCTGCCAGAGGGAGTCGGGCGGCACCGGCGGGCCGATCGCCGTCAGGTTCAAATTGGCGGACGCCGGCGCGTGCCAGACCCGTCCGAGACGCCCTCTTCCCGCCGTCATCGCCCGAGCGGTAACGACGGTTCCCGGTTCGGCTCCCTTTTCGATCCATTCACGCGCCCGGTCCTGCGTCGAAGTAATGACATCGTACCGATAAATCCTCGTGCCGAACAACGGAAGCGGTTCGGCGGACGAAGGGAGGGAGGAGTCAGACGGCGATCCGGCCACGTTACCAGCTTCTCCTTATACCGAAAAATCCAGCGAGATATCGAGCGCAGGGGCGGAGTGAGTCAATGCGCCGACCGAGATCAGATTGACGCCCGTCCGTGCGATATCGGCCACGGTTTCGAGCCGGACGCCGCCGGACGCCTCCGTGATCGCTCGTCCCGCGATGCGCTCCGTCGCCGTTCGCAGGTCGGCCAGCGACATATTATCGAGCAGAATCACATCGGCGCGTACGTCGATCGCTTCATCCACCTGGGCCAGAGTTTTGCACTCGACTTCGATTTTCAGGGTGTGCGGGGCGTTCCGCCGGGCGCGTTCCACGGCGGCACGGACGCCCCCGCCCGCCGCCAGATGGTTGTCCTTGATCAAAATGCCGTCCGACAGCCCGAAACGATGGTTATAGCCGCCGCCGACGCGCACCGCATACTTTTCCAGGAGGCGCAGACCCGGCGTCGTTTTTCGCGTATCGACGATACGAGCGGGCGTTCCCTCGATCGCCTCAACAAACTTCCCGGTCAGGGTGGCTATACCGCTCAAACGCTGCAACAGGTTCAGGGCGACCCGCTCCGCCGTCAGCAGGCCGCGCGCCGGTCCCCGCACACGACCCAGAACGGTTCCGGCGGAAATCCGGTCTCCGTCGGAAACCGAAAGCGTCACTTCCGCCGTATTCTCGATCAGAACGAACGTATGTGCGGCGATCGGCAGACCGGCAATGATGCCGTCCGCTTTCGCCAGCAGCAGACCTTCCGCTCCGGTATCCGGCGGCACCGTCAGCAGGGTTGTCAGATCCCCCGCACCGATATCCTCGGCCAGAGCCATTCGCAACAGTGGTTCGTACTGTATTGGTTGAGGTAGCATAGCAATCTCCATTATAGGCATATTTTTTGACATTTCCTTAAACAATCATATAAATTTTAACAGTATTTAACGATTTCGTCCAAATTGAAAGTCCGCTACAATTAATGCTACCAACCTTTCCCGTTTCGCCAAGGTTGGGCTACAATGCAGGCAATCGATACTATCGTTCGTGTTTCATTGACGGTATGCCATGGTCCCTGGGAAAAACGTGTTCATCCAATCGAGGAAATTCAGGCTGTTATGGAATTTACGGAGTCGAACTCAAAGATCAAGAACCCGGCCGCGCCGACCTTTACCGTACGCTTCTGGGGAGTGCGCGGTTCGATCCCTTCTCCCGGACCGCATACCGTCCGCTATGGCGGCAATACGTCCTGTGTGAGCGTCGAAGGAAACTACTCGGACGGAACGCCGACGGTCGGCATCTTCGATGCCGGAACCGGCATTCGCCTTCTCGGCGACGAGTTGATCAACGGTCATCAGGATATCCTTCTCCTGCTCACCCATACGCACTGGGACCATATTCAGGGTTTTCCGTTCTTCGCCCCGCTTCGCCAGCAGGACCGCAACATCTACCTGTCGCGCAACGAACGGGAACACGGGCTTTTTCAACTTCTCCTCGACCAGATGGACGGCACTCGCTTCCCGATCCGTCTGGACGCGCTGCGGTCGCGTCTCCTCACCCATACGCCGGAGCGGATCGCCGAACATGAGGCCAAAGGCTATCGAATCCGCCGAATCCGCGTCAACCATCCGGGCGAGACGTACGGTTTCCGGGCCGAGTTGCCCGTCTGCCACATCGTTTACATACCCGATAACGAGGTATCGCCCCCCGAAAACCGTCAGGTCTCCTTCGAGGAACTAACGGAGTTCTGCCGGGAAGCCGACGTCCTGATCCACGACGCCCAGTTTACCGAGGCGGATATGCCCGGAAAATGGGGATGGGGACATAGTCTCGTTTCCCAGGTACGCGAACTGGCCCGCGCCGCCCGGGTACGCCATCTCGTTCTCTTCCATCACGATCCCGATCGGACGGACGACGAACTGGACGCCATTCAGGCGGAATGTAACCGCTGGTTCGCGGAGAACGCCCCCGATATCCGCTGTACCGTCGCCTACGAAGGGCTGACCCTCCGGCTCCCGGAATAAGGACGTTCCGTTGCCCCGGGGCATCACCGGTTGTTGACGGTGATGCCCGGCCAGTCATCCGTACGGAAGGGAGACGCCGGCAATCCTTCCGCATTGAACAGGTTTCCGAGCGGATTGATCCCCCAGGCGTATCGGACCGCCACCGGCTCCGGCACCTTCGACGAGGAGACCACCACGTCCCGACCATCGATCCGGGCTTCCGCCCAGACCCAACGGCGGTCCTGTCCGGCGATGGCGAACCCCTCGAGTGCGCCACCCCGGACGATCAAACCGCCGCCCACCTCGTCAAACTTCAGACGAATCTCCCCGTTCGCTTTCGTCATGCCCGTGTAAACTGGTCCGGAGGCGACGAGATTTTTTTGACCGTACGTCTTTTTCAACGCCTGGAGCGCCAGACGCTTGCCGACATCCTGCTTGTTCTTCGGATGTATATCCTCCGCCTCCCCGATGTCGATGGTGACCGCCATCCCGGAGTTGCCGACCGTCCGGGCGGTCATCGCCTGCGCTTCCCGCAGTTCGGCCCAGGCGTCGTCCCCCGGCTGAGTCTGTCGCGCCTGCCAGTTCGCCAGCTGCACGATGTAGAACGGGAACTCGCCGACGCCGAACCGACGACGCCAGTCACGGATCAACGTCGGTAACAGGGAACGGTACTGAAACGCCCGACCGGCGTTGCTCTCGCCCTGGTACCAGATCGCCCCCTTGATCGCCAGCGGAATCAACGGCGCGACCATCCCGTTGTACAGCACCGTGGAAACGTTGGGGTCCTCGCCGCCGATCCGGGCCGGCAACGGCGGGAGTTTCTTCAACTCCTCCCCCACCTGATACTTCCAGTCTCCCGCGAGCGAAATCGTCGAATCGCCGCCAAAGGACAGGGACAGGTTCTCCGGCATCCCGACCAGACCGCCCGCCCCTCCGGTGTCCAGCACGCTGACGGCGATCACATTGCGCCCCGGCTTTAGCGTTCCCGCCGGTATCTTATACTCACGGTCGATATTGTACAGGTCGGTGCTTCCTACCCGAACGCCGTTGACGAACGTTACATCCCGGTCGTCGATCGGTCCCAGCCGCAGAACCGCCTCCTTCCCGGCGACGTCGCCCGGAACCTCCACCGTCCGCCGGAACCAGACGATTCCGTCGAAACCGGGCAGACCCCGGTCCTCCCAGGGACCGGGAAGCGCCATCGTCTTCCAGTCGGCGTCCGCGGTCTCCGGATTCCGCCAGTCGCCCTTCATTCCGGGATCGTTCCTGGCCCACCAATCGGCCACCTGTTTCCGGAACTCCTCCGGGGTGGTCCGGTTCGCCCGCTCGGCGACCACCTGAGCGACCCGCGGACGGAAATCCTCCAGACCGTTCAAAGCCTCCTCGCTGGTCCAGGCCTCGGCAATCGTCCCTCCCCAGGAGGTGTGGATCAGACCGATCGGTATTTTCAGCCGGGTGTTCAGTTCCCGACCGAAGTAGTAAGCGGTCGCTGAGAACCCGCCCCAGCCGCCCGATGCAATCGTTTTCGGAGAACAGACCGCCCACCGGCCGACGAACGTATCCTGCGGCGACAGCGCCACCTGATGGGCGACGGTCAGCAGGCGAATCTGCGGATAATCGGCGGCGGCAATCTCCTTTTCGGGATCGGCCGAGATCGCGACTCCCTGCTCCATATTGGACTGTCCCGAACAGACCCAGACATCGCCGACCAGGATATTGGTCAGTTCGCGCGTTTCCGGCCCAGTCACTTTCAAAGAATAGGGGCCTCCGACCGGCAACGGCGGCAGTTTCGCCATCCAACGGCCCGTGGCATCGGCGACACCGGACGCCCGCTTCCCCGCGACCTCGACCGTGACCTGCGTTCCGGGCGACGCCCATCCCCAGACCGGTGCGGGCACATTCCTCTGGAGGACCATGTTATCCTGAAACACGTTCGCCAGCAGAGGTTTTTCCTGCGCGGAAGCCGCCTTCGGATCACCCAACGCCAGAACCGCCGAAATTAACAGCATTGCAATCCAGTACCTCACCGTTCTCCGTCTCCGATCCGAACATATAGTCCGTTTAATTCCTCTTAACGGTATCGCTTCACCGGGGAAGGATCGGATTCCTTCCACGAAGCGGCCCGACCGAACCTCAGGACAGGCGACTGCCCGGAGGGACCGTTTCGCCGGGCGCCACATTCACGCCATCGGCCAGAACACTGTCCGCGCCGACCGTCGCCCCGGCGCCCACCGTCACGCCGCGTCCGAGAATCGCCTCGCGTACCATCGCCTTCTCCCCGATCCGGCAGTTCTCCCAGACGATGGTCTCGATCAGTGTCGCGCCCTTTCCGACCCGGGTGCCCGGACCGACCACATTGCGGCCGAGCAACAGCGCCGCCTCGGCGATGACCGCCGTCGGATGCACCCCGCGTTCGGGCGGCCCGGCCCGCCCCTCCAGAAGATCCCAGTTCGCCTGTCGATAGGCCGGAATCGTCCCGGTGTCCTGCAAATAGCCGTCGAGAGGCCGGGCGAAGAGACTTCCGGGGCGTTCGACGAGCAGGCGCGGAAAGATATCCTTTCCGAAATCGCAGACCGTCCCGGGCGGAATGACATCGAAAATACCGGGTTCGAGGACATACACGCCGGCGTTCGCCTGGTCGGTGAAAACCTGGTCGGGAGGAGGCTTTTCCTGGAATCGGGTGACCCGTCCGCTGCCGTCCGTCAGAACCAGTCCGCAGGCGGACGGGTTCGGCGCGGTGAAGGTCGCCATCGTCGCCGTCGCCCCCTTCCGTCGGTGAAACGCGATCAACGGGGCGAAATCGGCGGCGTACAGGTTATCGCCGTAGAGCACGAGGAATGTTTCGTCCAGAAACTCCGCCAGACGACGCACCCCGCCCGCCGTTCCCATCAGGACGGACTCCTCCGAGAAACGAAGGCGAACGCCGAGCGATTCGCCGGTTCCCAGTTCCGCGCGGATCGCTTCCGGACGGTAGAACAGATTTGCCGCGATCTCCGTCACCCCCTGAGCCCGCAGCAGACGGAGGGTGCGTGTCAAAAGCGGCACACTCACCAGCGGAACCATCGGCTTGGGCAGAGCCAGTGTCAGCGGACGCAGGCGCGTCCCCTCGCCCGCCGCCAGAATCATTGCCTTCATGGATGCGCGTCCCTCATCGGAAATCCCTTTATCGGTTCGCGATACGTACGGGCTGTTCCTCGTTCCCCGGCGGTTCGAACCAGGAGTGCCAGAGTTCGAACTCCGCCTCGGCCACCGGAAAGGTGCCGGGAGGCCGTCGTGCGTTCCGGTCGGTCAGTCGACGCCACAGTTCGGCTTTCTCGACCTCGAGATAGTACAGTTCGGTTTTCGCGCCGATCGCCACGGCCTCGTCGCGAAACTGCCGCCGCTCCGCCCGCGACCAGAAACCCCATTCCAGGATGACGTCGTTACCGAGCATCAGAGCGTTCTTCGCCAGTTCCCACTGCACCGCTTCTACCGGGGAGCGCAGACGATCCCGCTCGGTCACATCGTTCGGGTCGCGCAGAATCGCGAGGATCCATTCGTCGGGGCAGAGGCGCAAGGCCGGACGTTCCCGTTCGAGACGACGGGCGAGGGTCGTTTTTCCCGCGCCGGGCAGTCCGCAGATCAGAAGGAGCGTCGCCACTACCCGGTTCCTTACAGCAGCACGCCGTCCACAGGTTCCATGGGCGGCGGCACTTTTTCCGAACCCATCCGCTGCAGCAGGTCGATATCGATCGTCCGGGTCATCGCATCCAGAGGCAGGTCGTTATCGGCGGTCGAAAACGGCTGCTCGATCAGGTCGCTGATCTGGTCGAGTGTCAGAAAGGCGAAAGAGATGAGCAGAGTGACCGCCGGCGTAAACCAGCGCAGATCCGAAACCAGACCGAAGGGGATCAGACAGCAGTACGCCTGCATCATACGGTGCGAGACATAGGTAAACGCGGGCGGGATCGGTGTATTCTTGATTCGTTCACACCCGCCCTGAATCTCCGTAATCTCGGTCATCGTCTCGTCCAGCGGCAGCAGCCGAAACTCCGTCAGCATTCCCTTACCCCAGGCATCGTGCAGACGCTCTCCCATCCGATGCAGGATCGCCGCCGGCAGGTTGACGGCGGTCTTCATCTCCCGGGTCATCGCCTCCGGAAAATAGGGGCTCGCCTCCTTCAGCGGATCGTCGTCCCGCAAATGCGCTCGAAACGCATGGACATAGGCCTGATGCCAGCGGAGCATCTCCCGGTAAAAATCGGCGGAAACGGTCGGATCGTCGCTTTGAAGGAGCGTCGCCAGCTGGCGGGCCAGGGTTCGCGACGCATTGATCAGCCGTCCCCAGAGCGTTCGCGCCTCCCAGTAGCGGTTCCAGACGACGGTGCAACGAAAACCGAGGAAGAGACCGATCGCGACGCCGAGAGCGGTGATTGGAGTGATCTGGATCGAAATCTCCGTTTTGTTCAGCCATTCATACGCCACCGAGACGACGACGGCGACCAACCCGATGGTCAGAAGACGCCAGCGCATATCGATCGCGGTGGCGAGTAGCGACACTTTTCCGGTGACGATCATGAGACAGTAAATACCTTTTTGGCAGGGGCCGTAACGAAGACGAGACGCGGCAGGGAACAGGTTCCTGCTCGTTTCCACCGCTTCCGAAACCTGCCCTCAGGCGTCGAAAACCCTGCGCTAAAGTGTTCATTTCCCTCTCGAATCGCTGAAACCTGCCCGAATTGCCCCCGCCGTCGATTGCCGCAGGTTCCGTGACGACCTAAAATGGGGCCGTTAACGAAATTCCATCGAAGGAAACACCGCCATGATCCCTCGTCGTTCCGCTTTTACTCTGATCGAGCTACTGGTAGTTATCGCCATTATAGCGATTCTAGCCGCGATTCTTTTCCCGGTCTTCGCCCAGGCACGCGCCAAAGCCCGGCAAGCCTCCTGCCTCTCCAACGAGAAACAGGTGGGCCTTGCCTTCCTGATGTACGCCCAGGATTACGATGAGATCCTGCCGGGCAACACGACGCTCGATACCGTTTCCGATCCGCGATGGCCGGATGCGACCACCGCCCATAGCGCGGGCCTCTCCGAACCGATGGGGTGGATGCAGCCGTTCGATGTGAACAACGTCGGCACCTACCGCATCTGGGCGCGTGACGTCCAGCCGTACACGAAGAACCTTGGTATCTTCCGATGCCCCGAGACCAAGCCCCGTTCGTCCGACGGTCCCTGCACCCCTACGGCGAACACCTGCGAGGTGACGGGTGTCGCGAATGCCGGCAACGGTAACCTCCTGCTGAACGGCATCGCGGCGAGCAAGTCGCTGGCTGCAATCCCCGCTCCCGCCGATACCATCTTCCTGCACGAAACGCGCAACTACAACCGCGTCGCGCAGGAGAAGCCCCGTCAGCGGAAAAGCACAGGACTCTGGGTCAATTTCACCCACCAGTATTACGACTATCTCCACAATGGCGGGGCGAACCTGCTTTTCTGCGACGGACACGCCAAGTTCCAGCGGCGCAGTTCCATCCGATTCGTCCAGTTCGGCGCGACGCCGGAGTTGAACCCCGGTTTGCCGACCCACTTCGCCGACTCGGATGCCGACTCCAACACGCTGAACACGCTGGAATATCGGGCCGCCTTCTGAACCGGGTCCGATGTTCCGGGGACAGGGAACCACCGTCCCTGTCCCCTCTACACGTTAAAGGAAATCGCTATGAAGTTTCCCGCGCTGTCTGTCCTTGCGCTCGTTTCTCTCACCCTGGTCCCCCTTCCCTCGTCGGCCTCGGTCGACGTTACCCGTTTTCCGCTGGCTCCGCTCGATACGCCCGCCCTCGCAATTCCGGGCGGCGACGCCCTCGATTCCCCGACGTCCGGACGGGTCCCCGGCTACCTGCGCGTTCTGGCGGCCACCCACCCAAAATCGGTCGCTCCGTTCGCCCGCCTGTTCAAAACGGTAGTGTACGGGGGCACGATCGCCCCTGAGACCAAGGCGGCGATGGGACTTTACGTTGCCCGGTCCGCCGGATCGCGCTATCTGGCCGCGCATCTCTCCCGCCTGCTGGACCGAACCGCGACCGGACGGAGCCTGCGGGCGGCGGTCGAAACCGGCAAAACGCCGACCGATGCCGGGCAGCGGATTGCGCTCGCCTACGCCGCCCGCCTGACGTACGATATCCACGGGGTCGATGACGCTCGCTTCGCCGAGGCACGGACCGTCTATAATGACGCCCGATTGGTGGAGTTGACGATCGCGACCTGTTTTTTCCACTACTTCGCTCGCTTCTGCCAGGGCGCGGGTCTGACGACGGAGGAGTGGCTCCACCTTCCGCCGGATGCCGTTCCCGCACCGAAACCGCCCGCATTATCGAACGTCGCCCGTGTTTCGCTGGCCTCCGATGACGAAATGAAAATGGCGGCCGGCCTGGTCAATCCGTCGCCGGATTTGAAAAAGGGGCTGGGGATCGGTATCGCCAACTCACAACGCGCGATGCTGCGCGTACCCGATATGGCCTCCGCCTGGTGGGATTACTGGAAATCGATCCGTGAAAACGCGACCGTTCCCCGGGAGATGCAGTTACAGGTGTCCTTCGCGGTCTCGATGGCGAACGGTTGCCGGTACTGCGTCCTGCACCAGGTGGCGGGCCTTCGTCGCCTGAATGTCGATATCGCGAAACTGCAGGCGATGAAAAAGGACGATTCCGTCCTGACACCGACGGAGAAAGCGGCGGTCACGTTTGCCCGCAAGCTCGCCCGCTCGCCGCAGTCGGTGAACGACACCGATGTCGCCGGGCTGAAGTCGGCGTTCCCCGACGACCGGGCCGCTCTGGAAATCGTCCTGCAGACCTGTGCGTTCAGCTTCATGAACCGATTCACCGACGGTCTGCGCCTCCCTTCCGAGGAGGAGGCGGTCGAAATCTACCGGGAGACGTACGGGGACGGCGCATACGAAGCCTTCCCGATGTCCTGACGAAAACCATACGCTAAAGTGTTCTTTTCCCTCTCGAATCGGCAAAAAAGGTATGCCCTCCGGAAAGGGCATACCTTTTTGGGTTGTTCCGCACCTAAACTATTCGGATTTACTGGCTGACGCGATCGTCATCAGGATGGGTGGCCAGCCTGAAAAAGAAGTCGCGGGCGAAGGTACGGCCGCCGTCTTGACGCCCACAGGGCGGGGTTTGTGCAGCAGAGGCGCCCGTACAGATCGGGATGCCGGCGTTGGCACGGGCGCGACGTTCGGGATCGGGTCCCATCTGTTCGGCTTTGAAGTACTTGGCGTGACCGTCCCCAAAGGTGACGTTAGAACCGCCCTGATGTCGCTGTCGGTTCGGCACCGGGAAGTAGTCGTTTTCGGACGGTGAGTTGCGTGGTCCTGCCCACCAGCAGTTACCGGGGTTGTTGTTCGGGCCGACGCAGTTCGGGCTCATGATACGCCGAGCATCCGTAAACAGAAGGTGGGTGCTGTCCGCGACAATCGCCAGTTCTGCGGGGCGACCGATTGAGGCGAGCGGGATCGCAGTCCGGCCGAAAGCGTCGGTGTTGCCGTTTTTAAAGATGAACTCGTTAACGCCGAGGCTACCGAAGACGACGACCCGCAACGGAGCCGAGTTTTGGGGGCCGGGGACATCCAGTTCATTGTTGGCGGGTTGGGACAAAAGCGCCGCCGCTGTATTCCCGGCGCCAATATTGGTGGTCGGGCAGTAGAAGATACCGATGTTCTTCATGTAGGGATACACCTGGTGGGTCCAGGAAGCCCAGCGACAGTTGTTGGCATTTTCGCCTGTGGTCATGCCTGCCTGCACGCACCAGTCGCGGAAGTTGATCGGGTACTGCTCGTCATGGTCCTGGACATACATCATTATTCCGAGGCCGATCTGCTTCTGGTTTGACAGACAGGTAATTTGACGCGCCTTTTCGCGAGCCTGAGCAAACACCGGGAAGAGAATCGCGGCCAAGATCGCGATAATAGCAATAACCACGAGAAGTTCGATCAGGGTAAATGCCTTCTTTGAGGCGTTTGCATTGACCGTAACGGAGGATTTCAACAGCATACGGTTCTCCTGTTCCAGTCGCTCCACCTTTTGTGGAGGTAGACGACGAGATTATACCTAACTTGATTAAGTCAAAGGTTATCAGAAGATTAAATCTTCCGGGTTAAAGAATTCAGTGCGTTGATGCCCACCGACGGTCTGCGCCTCCCGTCCGAGGAGGAAGCGGTTAAAATCTTCCCGATGTCCTGACGGATTCGGTCCGACGGGCTGCCGGAATTGACAGAAATTCCCGTGGTGTAGTACCCTGAGGTGGAACGAACGGGAAAACCCATGGCTTTCTACACCACCGATGACTTTTTGCGCGAAGCCAACCGGCAGATGGACGGCTATCGCGAGCGGATGGTCCGCTTCGAGGAACTGGCACGCGACACCGAAACGAAACGCCGGGACCTGGCGACGCGCCTGATGACCGCCTATTCGGACCTGGGCGCGGCGCTCCTCCCCGACCTTTCCGCTACTGCGTTCTCCGATCTGGCCGCGCGTCTGGGCCTGCCCGAACTGAACGGCATCTTCCGCAACGGCTCCGAACGGCAGGCGCGGATCGATCAGCGGCTCGATCAGATCGAGACGTCCGATCTCTACCGCACCCGCGAACAACAGGTCTACGAACTGCAGAAGCAGCTGGAGGAGGTCCGCCCGGCGTTCGAACACGCGCGGGCCGACTGGGACGCGCTGAACCGACTGCCCCGCTGTCGCGAACTGGTCGAACGACAGTACGGGACCCCACAGTACCCTCACCGCGGCTGGCTCCGCTTCTTCAACGGACAGTATCTCTCCGACTGGCGACACGCCGATGAGATCATCGCCACGCTCCGTGTCAGCGCGTTCCCGGAAGTGATCGATCGCTATCGCGAACGACAGGAACAGGTCGAGGTGCTGGGCCGTTCGGTCAGCGATCTGCAGTCTCGATTGAACGCGATTCAGGCGGTGCTTCAGGAACGCGACAATCTTCTGCAGGAACGGAACGAGCTTCCGGCCCGGGTCCACGAACAGGTCGGTCGCACCGTCGCCCCTCTTCTCGATAAAATCGACCTGACCGCCCTTCCGAACGCGGACACACTGAAGGGACGGGGCGTCGTGCTCGACGGTATGGAACACCAGATTCGATACCTGGACGACCTGTCGGTCAAGGTCCGGCAGGACCTTTCGCAACTGGCGCAGCGAGCCAACCGACTGGAAGACGAACAACAACGGTACGCCTCCGATCGGTACCGCTATCGCAACAAACGCTTCTCCCAGGAGCAGTTTGACAAGCGGTTCGACCGCCGACGGATCGAGCGCTACGATGTCCTGTACAACCGGTATAACCGCGCCGGAACGACCATCTACGTCTTCGATGACTACTACCGCGCTTCCCCGCTGGAGGAGTTCCTCTGGTGGGATGTCATGACCGACGGGCGAATCGACGGAAACTTCATTCCCGAGGTGCAGGAGTATCGCGCGATGAACCCCGGTTACGTCTACGAACGGCCGATGTACGAACGGCCGGAGGACACGTCGAGCGTAAGCGGATTCTCCGATTTCGGGGATAACAGTTGAGATGCCCGCAGCCGGCGGCAGGGGCAGGGACGCTCCGCCCCTGCGCATCCTCAACTACGCGATCAACGGGCTCGGGCTCGGCCATCTGACCCGGCTCCTCGCGATCAACCGGCAGCTGCGCCGTCTGTCGGCTCTGCTCGCCCCGCATCCGGCCGAAATCACCTTTCTCACCTCCTCCGAGGCGGACTCGCTGGCCTTCGCCCACGACTTCGCCGCCTTCAAGATTCCGGCGCGGGGGATTGTCGGCTCCTGCGGACTGGACCCGGCCCGCTACCGGAAAATCGGAAAGCAATGGGTATGGAACGCGATCAACCTGATCGCCCCCGATATTCTGATCGTGGATACCTTCCCTTCCGGAAGTTTCCATGAACTGTATGACGTTCTGGATTTCGGGCAGAAGAATGTCTTTATCTACCGGGCCGTCCGTCCGGAAGCCGCCCTGCAGCCCGCCTTTCAGACGGCGCTCCGGGGCTACGACCGAATCCTCCTGCCGGCGGAGCAGGGTGAGCACGGCTCGCCGCTGCCGGAAGGGACCGGGGAACGCGCGGTGTCGGTCGGGGAGATTCTGATCCGATCGGCGTCGGAGATCCTGACGCGTGCCGATGCCCGTCTCGCCCTCGGACTGCCGGAAACGGGCGCGGTCGTCTACGTTTCGACCGGCGGCGGCGGCGATACGTCGGCGGAAACGATCTTCCGGATGGTCATCGAAACGGCGGAGCGGATGCCGAATGTGCGGTTCCTGATCGGCGCGGGAACGCTGTATCGCGGCCGCGAATACCCGGCGGCCAACGTCGTCTGGTCCTACCGGCAGACAATGATGGAGTACTTCCGGGCGTTCGATCTGGCCGTCACGGCAGGTGGGTTCAATTCGGTCAACGAACTGATGCATTGCGGCATTCCCTGCGTCTTCCTGCCGCAACCACGGTCCCACGACGATCAGGAGCGGCGGGTCGCCCGGTGCGTCGCCGCCGGTGCGGGCGTCTCCCTGCCCGAACGAACGGTCGAGGCGCTGACCGCCGCCCTTTCCGAACTGCTGGAGCCGGAGCGCAACGCCGACGCGGCGCGCGTCGCCGCTTCGCTGGTCCCGACCAACCATGCGTTGCGGGCCGCCGAGGAAATTCTGTCCCTCATCTATGAGGAGGAACCGACCGAGCAGGCGTCGCTTCTATGCGATCCGGAGATGCTGACGGAGGCTCGACGCCGGGACATTCCCGAACACGTCTTCCTGGGCGCGGCGCGCCTGATCCGGGAGAAGTACTCCGAGCCGATGACGCCGGACCGGGCGGACGAAGTGCTGGCGGCAACTCTTCGTTACCTTCGGGAGTCTCAACAACGGCAGATTCGATTCGACCGCGCCCTGACCGCCCTGCGCAGGATCAGAGACATTGCCGAAGATAGCCGTATCGACGAAATTACGGAGAAGGCGCTGGCCTTTTCGGAAGGCACCCACCATTGAAATACCAAACATTCGCTCAATTGCGTATCGCTGCGATCGCCCTGCTGATTGCCGCCCCGCTCGTCTGGCTCGGCTGTCGGGCGCAGACGCCCGCCGCGCAGAACCCCGAACCGGCCGCGCCGGTGACCGCATCGAATAACGCTCCGGTCGACAACGCGCCCGCGCCGTCCGCCGACGGAAACGCCGCCCCTGCGCCCGGAGAGGTGTCGGGAGATACCGCCGCCTTCACCGAAGTCCACCGGGCGATCCTTCGGATGCGGAAGGAGCCGCTTTCCAACGGGCAGACCAGTGGAGACACCGTGAAATGGGTCTATAAGGAAGGTGGCATCAAGGCGGAGTTCCGCTGCGATAAGGATAAGGGTTTCGACTCCTGGAACCGGGTCAAAATCGACTACGACGGCAACAAGAAGGACGATGAACGCTGGGACATTTCAAAGGACGGCAAGATCAAGCGGCGAGTCTCCCCGAACGACGACGGCAACTTCACCGAAACCTACTCGCTTAATGGCGAGACCTGGGTGAAGCGGTAACCGGTTCGCAAATCCCCGTGGTCACCTCCCCGGCGAAGATCCGATTGCGCGAGGTACGGGAGCATCGTCCGCCGACCCTGGGGCCGGAGAGCCTCGGGATCGCCCTGACGAACGCCTGCAATCTGAACTGCATCACCTGCTGGACGTACTCCGCTCTGCGCGCCGAACGCCCGTCCGCGGAATGGATGCGGCGACGTCTCTCCCGTACGCTCCTCGCCGATCTGTTCCGGGAGGCGAAAACCCTCGGTACCGAACGAGCCATCTTCACGGGCGGCGGCGACCCGCTGGCACACCCCGAAGCGGAGGCGATCCTGAGCGATGCCGGAGATGCCGGGTTGAAGGTGACGCTTATCTCCAACCTGACGCTTGCCCGTGACCCGGAACGTCTGGCGGCGATCGGGATCGACACCCTACTGGCGAACTTTTCCTGCGGCGACCCGGAAAGTTACGTCGCGTTTCACCCGAACCGGACCGCCGCCGACTTCCCCCGACTGGTTTCCCTGCTGGCGCGTATGGCGTCCGGTGGAACGAAGGTTAAACTGGTGTTCGTCATCTGTTCGGTGAATGCGGACGCGCTTCCGAAGGTCATCGACGTGGCCGGGGAGCTGGGGGCATCGATTCAGTTCAAACTGATGAGCGCGACCGACGATACGCGCTCGATCGCCCTGACCGGGGAACGTCGGGATGCTCTGCGCTCCGAGGTGGCGGCCCTGATCGAACGGGCGGACCGGCGCGACGTCTCCGCGAATTTCGATACCCTGATCGCGGAACTGTCGGGAGCGACCCCGACCGAGTTTCCGATCGCGACGACCGGCTGTTACGCCGGACACTACTACGCCCGGATCACCGCGAACGCCGACGTCTTCTACTGCTGCAATCAGTTCCCTCGTCTCCGAATCGGTTCCCTGCAGGAAACCTCCTTCACTCAGTTGTGGCACAGCGAACGCTGGCAGGAGATCCGGGTCAGGCTGCGCGAAGGACGGTTCGTCCCCGGATGCGAACAGTGCGGCAAATTCGACCTGAACCGGAAAGTACGCCGCCTGCTGGAAATGGCGGAGGGAACGTCCGTCCCGGTCGTCCCCTCCGCCCACCACGCTAACGGCGCGACCGGCGCAGAAACCGGGTGAGAACCGGCAGACCGACGAACCCGAGCAACGCCAGCGAGCCCGGTTCCGGCGCGGAGATCCGTCCGAGCAGCAGATAGCCCTCCTCGAACCGGAACCGGGGACGAACGAGTTCCCCGTCCGCCTCAAAGTAACGCGTATCCAGGATATCGCCGTTCAGCAGCCGTCCGGTCAGGGTCCAGTAGACGCCGGACCATACCAGGTTGCCGTCGTCATACGTTCCTTCGACGCCGTTCGTCCCGACCACGAAATCGCTGCCCAGCAACTGGAAAAGGCCGTACTGACCGAACGTATCCCGCAGGTTGACGAGCGTGCTGTTGGCGACCGTCCCGCCGGTCATGGTGATCGTCGCGCCGACCGCGACCAGTTCCCCGATCGATCCTCCGCGGACCTCGATGACCGACGTATCGTAGGCGACGGCTTCTTCAACGAAACCGCCGTTTATGGAAACCAGGGCGTTTTCCTGGGCGACGATCCGGTCGATCACTCCGCCGTTGACCGTCGCATCGGACAGTCCGGACGCCGAGAGGACGAGAATACCGCCGTCCGACACGACCACCGAGGCCGTATCGCGAACGCTCAGATTATCGACGTTCCCGCTCCGGATGGTGGCGGAGGCGCTGTCGGACACCGCGACGCCGGCAATCACCGCCCCGAGCGCGGAGCGGATATCGACATGGCTGCCGTCCCGGGCGAACACCGTATCCCGTACCTCGCCGAAGACCGTCACCTGGCTGGAGTTCAAGGCCGTGAGACGAGCGAGGTCGGCGGCGCCATCGACAATTACCGTCGGGCTGGTGAGGAGCGTGCTGGCCTGATTGACTCCGACATAAACATCGTTCAGGACGGCGGAAACGTTGCCATCGGCCGTCACATACAGGTCCGGAGCGAGCGTTCCCGTCGCGATGCCGGAAAAGGTGAGGGCGGCACCGTTCCCGGTCACTCCGCCCGCCAGCTGCACTTCGGTATCGATCGCCGTTCCGTCGGCCAGCGTTCCCTGCAGCGAGTAGCGGTTCGCCAGGTAGTTCAGCGTGGTACTGGCATCGTAGTGGGCGATGCCCGTTTCCAGAACCGACGATGCCAGTCCGCTTCCGCGAACCGTCAGCGTTCCGTTATCGAAGACCAGGAACCCGGAGGCGTACGAACCTCCCTCGACCGAAACGACGCCGTTTCCCCGCGCTTCCAGCGTCGCGAACGTGTCGGAGAACGTTCCGCCCGTGATGGTTGCGGTTCCCCTGAGAACCGCATAGCCCAGAGCGCCACCGCTCACGGTGAGGGAGCTGGCGTAATCGTCCAGAATATTGCCGACGTTCGCGTTGCCGGAGACGGAAATCGCCGAATTCATCCCTTCCAGGGTGAACTCGACCGACCCGCCGGAGATATTGACGGCGCTGTCGCGCGCCAGCACGGTATCGAGAATTCCCCCGGTCATGTCGATGGTGCTGGCATTAAACGCATTCAAACCGGCCGTCAGTCGAGCGCCGGTAACCACCCCGACCTGCACCCCCGGAAAGGGCAGACCGAAACTATCCTCACCGACAATCACCAGATCGTTGATTTCCGTATCCAGGGTGGTGTCCGAGGTGACATAGACCTGCGCCCGGATCGGACCCGTCAGAAAACACAGACCGCTCAACGCGACCGCGAACCGCGCGGCCGGATGTCGAAACGTCGCCGATACCATGCGGCGACACAAGCGCATCGTCCCCAGCATAATCGAACCGCTCCTCCTCATATTCGCGCATGCGACGAAAAAGGGCAGGAAATCGCGTCATCTCCTGCCCTTCCGTTCATTATACCCTTAAACTCAGACTTTACCGAGTTTTCTCAGATTTTCGAAGGAAATGCGAACGGACTCCAGCGGCGGGTGTGTCCTGCAGACATCCTGTTCGACGATGAAGTATTTCGTCCCGGCCGCTTCCGCCGCGCCGGTGAGGGCGATGTAATCGATCGTTCCCTCGCCGACCGGCGCGAAGTCGCCGTCCGGGGTCATATCCTTCAGATGCACCAGCGGCAGGCGGCCCGCGTACTTCGTGACGTACGCCACGGGGTCTTCGCCCGCCTTCTTGACCCAGAAGGTATCCATCTCCACCTGGAGATTCGCCGGTTCGGCCGCCGCGAACAGAGCGTCGAACCCGTAGACGTCGCCTCCGAAGCGGTTGAACTCGAAATCGTGGTTATGGTAGCAGAGAGTGATTCCGGCGGCGGTCAACTTTGCGCCGATCTCGTTGAGCGCCGCGCCCAGGCGGCGATAGTCATCGAGCGAGTTCCGCCACTCGTTGCCGATCCACGGCACGGCGACATACTTCGCTCCGAACGCCGAAAATTCGTCGATGACCTGTTCGAGATTGTTCGTCATCTGGTCGTAACCGACGTGACCGCCGAATACCGCCAGACCGTTGTCATCGAGAACCTTCTTTGCCTCCGCCGCCGTCAGGCCCGCATAGCCCGCGAGTTCCACGCCCGCATAACCGATCTCGGCGATCGTCTTGACGGTCCCGGCAAAGTCTTTCGCGGCATCGTCGCGAACCGTATACATTTGTAAGCCGACAGGGATCTTTTCCGCCATTGTCCTTGGTCCTGTTTCTAAAGCGTTGGTTCGAAGCGTACTTCGGAACCTTCCCTCATTTTCACTCCGGGGTCCCGCTTTCCCTTCCCGCGAAAGGCTTGGTAGAATACTAAGCATGGCGACCACAGTGTCAAAGGCGTCCGACCCGTCGCCGCCCGCCGTCCTGTCCGGCCCCCCGATTCGGGTACGGACCGTCGGGCCGCGGCCGATTTTTTCCGGACGGCATCAGGCGGCAATTCACCTGATGACCCTGCTCCTCTTCATCGCCGGGGGGCCGCTCGTCTGGATTTTCGGCTTCACCTTTCGCACGCTTCTCGGGGCGGCGACGCTGGCGTTCGGATGGGACCGGGGCGGGAGCCTCCTGGCGGCCCTGGTCCGGCGTTTCGGCGGACAAACCGATCCGGCGACGACCGCCGGCTGGTCGCTGGATGTGGCGGCGCTCTCCGCGCTGGTGGCGACCTGGTGTTGCCTCTACCTCGCGCTGGATCACCTGGCCATGATCGGCAACCGGAAGGCGCAACGCCGCTTCCTCACGCGGGTCGAACTTCCCGACGGACCGCGTTTCTTCGTCGAACTGCGCGCCTCGCCACGGGAAACGCGCGATGCCGGAATGCCCGCTCCCGACGTCGGGTTTCTGGTTCTGACTCCGGACGCGCTGTTCTTCGCGGGCGAGCGGCAGGAGGTCCTTATTCCCCGGAACCGTCTCGCGGACGAAGTCACCCTGCGGCGCAGTCCGGGCGACCTGACCGGGGCGCATGTACGCCTCCGTCTGGCCGGGACGTCCGCCCACGTGTGGCTTCTTGCCCGCGATCAGGCCGCCCGTCTGTCCGCCACCCTGCAGGACGGTCGCCGTCTTCGCGCCGCGCTTCGGGCCTGGCTCGATGCGCCGCTGCCAACGGAAAAGGATACGGTTTCGCCCGGGTGAACTGGATCGAACGTCTGAATCGCGTCACCGGACGTATCGTCCTCGGCGAGGCGACCATCGAGGCGCGCAGCTGGGCCTACAGCCAGCATCTGGCGGATAATGTTCCGCACCGGCATACCTATTTCGAGGTCTGCTACGTCGACGGCTGGGGCCAGGGACTCTATCGTGTCGAAGGGGTGCCGTATTCCCTGGTTCCGGGGACCCTCTTCTTCGCCCGTCCCGGCGTCCTGCATCAGATCGTCAATACCGTCCAGCCCTGGATGGAACTGTACTGGGTCTGCTTTCAATGGACCGCCGGCGGTACGCGGGCGGGCGGCGCGGACTCCCTTTTCGATCGTTTCGCCCGCTCCTCCGTTCTCGTTCATGCCGACACCTCCGGCACTACCCGGTCGCTCTGGCATAGCCTTCGACTCGCCGCCGAGTCCGCGTCGAACGCCCCGGAGTTCGCCTTTGGCATGGAAACGCAGCTTCGCGCGCTCATGGCCGCGCTCCTGATCGCCATCGCGCAGGCCGGATGCGATTCGGCGACGACCGCCGACCGGAACGGAAACGCACCTTCCGACGTCCGCATTCGGCAGGCGGTTCGCTACGTTCACGACCACCTGGACCGCCCCCTGTCCGTTTCGGAGGTCGCCGACGCCCTCGGCGTCTCCGAGCGTCAGCTGGCACGCCTGTTCCTGCGATTCGTCGGCGTCTCGCCCGCCCTGTACATCACCCGCGCGCGCATGGACCGGGCCGCCGCCTTGCTGCTTCGCACCGACGATCCGATCAAGCAGATCGCCGCTCTGCTCGGATACGAGGACATTCATCATTTCACTCGCGTTTTTACCCGGACCCTGGGCTGCCCTCCCGGTCGGTTCCGCCGGGAGGGCGGCGGCCCGAAGCTGCATTCCGCCTCCCCGGAAACGGTCGGACAGCTTGTCTGGTAGGCGAATCGTGTCGCAAATCGTCAAAAGGACGACACGAACCGGCAATGCGCCGCCCACCGGTTTTTCCTATAATGGCGACGTATTTCCGGGAAAACGCCCGCATCGAGCATCCGACTCGCCGGGCGGAGGTAAAGCCAATGCTGACCGACGAGCAGAAAAATTTTTATGCGGAGAATGGTTATATCCTGATTCGGGGGCTACTCTCCCCGGACGAGGCGACCGCCTATCGTCAGGAGATTCACGACCTGATGGAGCGGATCGCTCACTTCCGGAGCAATGATGCGACCTGGGGCGCGGCGCGCGATATGACCGAAAAGCGAACGGTTCTCCAACACTGCCACGATGTTCAGTTCCAGAGCGCGGCGTTCGCCCGCCTGATTGTCGACGAGCGGATTACGGGCGTCGCCGCCGATATTATCGGTCCGAACGTCCAGCTGCACCATACCAAGGCGTTCGTCAAGCCGCCGGAGAAGGGCAGTCCGTTCCCGATGCATCAGGACGCGCCGTTCTTCCCGCACGATCGCCACTCGATGATCGCCGCCATCGTGCATTTCGACGACGCTCCTTTGGAGAAGGGCTGCGTCCGGGTCGTTCCCGGCAGCCATAAGAACGGTCTGCTGCCCCATATCGCCGACGGCAGCTGGCATCTCGATCCGAAGGAGTATCCGGTCGCGGATGCCCTCCCGCTTCCCGCCCGCGCCGGAGACGCCCTGTTCTTCTCCTACCTGACGATCCACGGGTCGGGAATCAACGAATCGAACGAGGCGCGTACCACCCTGCTGATCCAGATGCGGGACCCGACGGACCCGCCGACCGTTCGCACCCACGAAAGTCGCGGACAGGGCATGATGCTGCGCGGTATCGACCCGTCCTGCGCGACGACCCGGCCCTCCTCGGAGACGGTTCATGCGGTCACCATGGGCGGCGGCATGGGAATGGCAATGGGTGGCGCAATGGGTGGCGCGATGGCGATGGGCGGCGGCGAAAAGTAGAAAAGCGGCGTTACGTCGAAACGCGCGGAACGAACGCGGCATCACACCGCCTCGCTCCGCGCGTCTTCCCTCTCTTCCCTCTTCGTTCGTTTTTTTCCGCCGCAGGAACGGTAGCCGTTCAAGCGGCCTACAGTTTGGAGAGCAGTTCGGCTTTTTTGCGGTCGAAGTCCTCCTGGGTGATCGCTCCGGCGCGCAACAGTTCGTGCAGTCCGGCGATCTTTTCCACGACATCGCCCACCGCCATTGGGCCGGTGACCGTTCCGGCGGCGGTCGTCGGGGCGGCTTCCGCGGCGGTCGCTACGGTCTTCTCCGGAGAGGCTTTTTTCAGCCGGATACGCAGCGTCTGCGCGAACGACTCGGACAGCGAGGCGACGGAAGGTTCGCGTCCCTGACGGCACTGCTTGAAGTAGTTCTTCAGCGCATCGCCCGCGGCCCAGGCGATCGCTCCGACGAGGGGAGCCTGGGCGGCGGTCGCGATCCAGTACCCGCCCGGCAGCATCTTCGCGAGTTTGGACCCGGCGTATGCGATCCCCAGAACGGACGCGGTCGTGGTCGCGATCGCCCAGCCCATCTGGCGCGCCCGTTTGTTGGAGACGATCACCTGGTAGACCCCCGCCAGTTCGGTCGCCATCTTCGTGAACGTCCCGGTGACCCCCATGACATCGAAGGGCATCGGCAGGATGTTCATCACCGCCGAAACGGCGGTGTAGCGGACGATGATCAGGTCGGCCTTCCGATCCAGATCGTCCCAGTCCGGCTCCATGAATTCCTGGTTGTCGCCACGCATCGGCGGCATCGGCGCATTCGACTTTTCGGAGTCGGTCTCCTTGCCACGAATGGCCTCCGTGACCCGGTTCTCCACCGTCTCGCCGAGTTTTTTCAGATAAAACGGGATATTTTCGCGTTCCATGGGCGTCCTTAAATCGTCCTTAAAGGTGTATTCCGTCGTTATGTCACGGAAATCCTGTCATTTAGACGCCGAAAGTCAAGGTTTCGTTGCCGCGTCGCAGAAAAATCGATGCGGTCATCGGACCGCCGCCGGCCACGCGAATCCTGAAGAAAAGCGAGCGTACGCATGAAACGTCCGGATCAGAGCTGGATTTTTTGGGATGGGGACTGCGGGTTCTGTCGCCACTCGGTGGACTGGCTCAAGGCGCGGGACACGAACGATGCCTTTCACCCGGTGCCGTACCAGGAGGCGCCGTCGCCGCCGATGACGCCCGAACTTGCCGCCGCCTGCAAAAAGGCCGTCCATGTCCTCACGCCTGAAGGTAAGGTCCTGCGCGCCGGTCGCGCCGCGCTCTATCTGCTCGACCGGATCGGATGGGGCGCTGTCGCCAGACCGTTGATGTGGCCCCCGTTCGTCTGGGGGGTCGAGATCGGCTATAAAGTCGTCGCCGCCAACCGACAGTTCTTTTCCCGCGTGTTCTTTCCCCGCGCCGGGTCCGCCGCATCCTGCTCCCTGCCGTCGACGACGGCCCGGCCCGCCGGAAAGGACGGCGTCTGACCCCGTGACGAACCGATCGCACCGCTCGGATCGAACGGATCTCCCGGATCGGATCGCGCCGACCTACCGTCCGCACGAACCCGTCGTCATGCGTCAGGAGTGGCGGCACCTTTCGTTTCTGCACTGGCCGGTCGCGCCGGAGGTCGTTCGGGCGTTGTTGCCGGACGATCTGACCGTCGACACCTTCGAGGGTCGGGCTTATGTCGGGCTGGTTCCGTTCACGATGCGCAACGTTCGGCCCGCCGGCGCTCCCGCCGTGCGCGGTCTGTCGTACTTCCACGAGACCAACGTGCGGACGTACGTCCACCACCGGGGCGGTCATCCGGGGGTCTGGTTTTTCAGTCTGGACGCCGCCAATGAGATCGCCGTCCGGATCGCCCGAACGGTCTGGAAACTGCCCTACCACTACGCCCGGATGTCGCTGGGCGGCGACGGCGAATCCATCGTCTACGCTTCCGAACGGTGTCGACCCGGTCCCCTGCCGGGCGACTGCCGCGCGACGATCACTCCGACCGGAAACGCCTTTTTCGCCGTCCCCGGCACGCTCGAACACTTCCTGGCCGAACGCTATCTTCTCTATTCGCGTGCGAACGGCCGCCTGTACCGTGGCCGGGTCCATCACGCGCCCTATCCCCTACGGTCCGCACGGCTGGAAACGCTCACGGAATCGCTTACCGGCGCCGCCGGCTTCGCCTTCGACGGTCCCCCGCCCCTTGTCCACTACGCTGCCGGGGTCGAGGTCGACGTCTTTCCGCTCCGCCCGATCCTCCTACGATAGATGCCGACCCTTTCGATCAGGACTTTCGACCCAACGCTTTCGTGGCGAATTGCCGTACACTGAGGGCATGGGGTTCTTCCCGATCGTCGCTCTCCCGGCCCTGACTCCGTCCGCCGGCTGCTACCTCGCCGCCTATCTCGTCGGCTGCCTCGCGTTCGTCCTGATGGCGAAACGCCGGCGTCTGCTGACCGAAGGGATCGGTCGTACCTCCCTGGTCGCTCTGGTGGGCGGGTTGGTCGGCGCGAACGTTACCCAGTACCTCGCCTCCGGTTCCGCCGGCAAAACCGTCCTCGGCGGGCTGGCGGGCGGGTACCTCTCGGTCGTCCTCTACAAACGGATGATCGGTCTGCGCCGACCGACCGGCGACCTGTTTGCCGTCGCCCTGATGGCAGGCGAGGGAGTCGGTCGCTGGGGATGCTTCCTCGGCGGATGCTGCTTCGGCCGCACGTGCGACCTTCCCTTCGCCGTTTATCAGCACGACGCCTGGCGGCATCCGGCCCAACTCTATCTGTCGCTGGCCTGTTTCACTATCCTGGGTATTCTGCTCTTTGTCGAATTCCGCCGCCCCCTGCCCGAAAACGGACTCTTTTATTTGCAGGGTCTGCTCTACTGTCCGGCCCGGTTTCTCGCCGAGTATTTTCGTGAGGGACACCTCTTCGCGCTCGGACTGACCCTGGCGCAGTGGTGCTGCCTTGCCGGTTTTGTCTTTTTTCTGGTACGCTGGCGCCAGATGCAATCCGAAACGGAGGGGAAACATGCCGTCCGCCCTGGGTGATTCCGTTCGCTGTCCGTCTTGCGGGCAGACCGTTCCGCCGTCGGCCGTCCTCTGTCCTCATTGCGGCCGACCGTTCCGGACCTTTCGTGACGAACCGCTGATGACCGGGTCGCGACCGGGAGACGCCGCCCTCGGCGTGTTGCTCGCCTTCGCCTGCCTCGTGGTGTCGGGCGGGATCCTGACCGTGCTGACCCGCTACCGGGTTCAGGCCGCCGGCCCGATCGTGATCGCGCCGCCGATCCTCTGCTTTCTCCTCCTCAGCAAACGGTACCCCGTGGTCGCCCGCGCCTTCGGCATCGTTGGAGGAATCCTCTTCATTCTTCTTCCGCTCCTGATCTTTCTTGGTCTGCTGGCGATCTGCATGATCGCGCTGAAAGGCAGAGGATGACCTGTTTCGCGCGTAATTCCCACGAAGAAAAGGTAGAAATATCACTATGAGCGATTCGAACGAACGCCCCTGCCCCAACTGCGGCACGGCCGTCCCCGCGCCTGCCACCTCCTGTTCCCACTGTGGCAAGGCCCTGCCGCCGCTCCCCGTCCTGGAAGGGAAAACGGAAAACGTCGTCGAGGAACCGCGCCGGTTGACCGGCACTGCGTGGGGCGACGGGGTGGTCGGAGTGTTTTTTGCCGGCATCACGCCGTTCCTGGTCGGTTTGCCGGGGGGAATCACCGCCAACCTGACCAACCGGTTCGGGAACTTCACCGGGGAACCCGCAACCCTCGTCCTGCTTTTCACCATACCGGTCTGCCTCGGACTCTACGCGGCCCTGTATTTTGCCCTGAGACGGCGTTTCCCGATTCTGGGCCGGACGTACGGCATCACGGCCCTCGTATTCACGATCCTTTTCCCGCTCGGGTTGCTCTCGAACTGTCTGGGAATTCTCGCCGGATACGCGGTGACCGGAGGAAGCTGAGGAGATTGCAGAGATCGAAGGAGGTTCTATGGCTGACAACATCCACTGGTTCGAGGAGTCGACGGGACTTTGCCCGGAATGTCTGCGCACCGTCCCGGTTCGCCTGTTCGCGGATTCCGGACGCATCCGGATGGAGCGGACCTGCCCGCGACACGGTACATCCCAGGCCCTCCTCGCTTCGGATGCGAACGAGTACCTGCGCCTGCGAAAATATGTGCCGGAGCGTGCTCTCGCCGGTCTGTCCGGGGCCTGTTGTTGCGGCCCGGAGGAGGAGTGCGGCGATACGGTCACCGGTCCGCCGACCTGCGTCCTCCTGCTGGAGATTACCTCGGCCTGTAACCTCCGCTGTCCGACCTGCTACGCCGACGCGAACGGCGACGACAATGACGACGGGGCCGCGCATCGCTTTCTGTCGGTCGAGGAGGCCCGCCGGAGATTGGAGGCGTTTTTCCGACAACAGCCGCGCCTTGACCTCCTGATGCTCTCCGGCGGAGAACCGACGATCCACCCGCAGTTCGGCGAGATCCTCGACCTGGCCCTCACCTACCCGATCGACCGGGTCATCATCAACACGAACGGACTTCGCCTCTCCGACAGTCCCTACGCCGGACGGAAAGGGGAAGCCCTGCTGACATTCCTCGGCGAACGGCGGCAACGGGTCGAGTACTACTTCTCGTTCGCTTCCTTCCGCCCCGAAACCCATATTCGTCTGTATGGCAAAGACCTGATCCGGGAGAAACAATCCGCCATTTCGAGGATTCGCGAGGCCGGGAACTTCGTTACTCTGGTACCGACGGTGGAAGCCGGAATCAACGACGACGAGATCGCCGAACTGTACCATTATGCGCTTTCCGTGGACAATATCGGCGGTATCACCTATCAGCCCGTGATGGACAACGGTCGTTACCTTCACGGCTACGCCGCCGCCGAACGCCTGACGCTGACGGGCGTCCTGCAGGCTTTGGAAACGCAGACCGACGGGGCCGTCCGCACCACGGACTTCGTCGGTCTGCCCTGCTCCCATCCCGACTGCTGCGCCCTGACGTACGGCTTGCTGGACGCCGACCGGAAACGGCTGACCCCGCTGCCCCGCCACCTCGACGTCGCCCGGTACCTCGATCTGTTCTCCGACCGGATTACCTTCACCGGTATTCTGGGCGGCGCGGCGCGACGGGTCTGGTCCGATGTCGCCAACCTGCGGGCGGGACGTACCCTGCGCGACCTGGCGATCCTGTTCACGCGCGGCGGACTGGCCGACGCTCTCCCGCTGCTTCGCGACCCGGAACGGATGGGGAAACGTGTCTTTCGCATCGTCGTCAAACCGTTCATGGACGCCCATACCTACGACCATCGCCGGATCGCGCAGTGCTGCACCAAAATCGTCAACGAACACGGCGAGGCCGTCTCCTTCTGCGAGTACAATGTCTTCCATCGAGGACGCCTTCCGAACAGAACCGCCGGTCTGCGGACGCTGACGATGGCGAAATAGGGCGAACGCATGAGCGAATTCGATCGTCAGCGACAGGGAAAGCGATACGAGGGATGGGCGTTCACCTTCTGCAAGGCGGCGTTTCTGGTGCTGCTGTGCGGACGCTACGCTCTGTTCGTTCTGTCCGCCCTGGCGACCGTTTTTTATATCCTCGCCGCGATGAAGGGCGTGCGCGAGTGGCGTTGCTGGGCGAAACCGCCTTATGTGACGCTTTTCTGGGCGATCCTCTGCCTCTTCGAGGCGTTCCGCCTCTGGGGGCAGGCATCTCTGCCCTTGCCGGCCCTGTTTCGCTACTGGGGCTGACCCTTCCACAGGAAACCACCCATTATCATGAGTACGAACGAGACCTACGACATCACGACCCGGCAGATGGGAACCACCCGGCAATCCGCTGCCGCCATGCTTGACCCTGAGACCGAAAGTCGTCTCTACCAGCTTTATCGTCAGTTTTTCCGCGACTCCGAGGACCGGCGCAACTGGAACCTCTGGACCGATATCCCGTGGGATTCGGTCGTTCCCGAGCCGCCGACCGCCCTGGCGACCGCCGTCTTCGATCTGTACCGGGCCGACCTGTTCCTGCCCGACTATTCCGCCCGATCCCTGCATCTGCTGCGCGCCAGCCGCGGCCGCGCCTGGTTCTGGACCCGCTGGAGCTACGAGGAAGGGAAACATCTCCTGGTCTGGATCGAATGGATGGTCCGCTCCGGCGTGCATAACGACGATTATCTGCGCGAGTACGCCGCCGAACAACTGACCGCCCACCGCTGGGAGCCGCCCGTCGAGGACGCGCCCGGCATCTTCTGGGATATGCTTCTCCGCGAAACCCGGGAGATCGAGCGGATCACCGCCGCCCAAACGCTCGCCCGAGAGTCCGGCGACGCCGCCCTGACGGACGCGCTCGAGAAGATCCTGACGGACGAATACGCCCATCGCGACTTCCTGCGCGACGCCCTCAAAATCATCGGCGAGCGGTACGAGGCACCGATCCGCGAAAACGCCGGCATCCTTGCCGCCATCTACGAACTGCCCGGCGGCGCGGACGACCTGTTTCGCCTCCTTGCCTGACCCTGACCGGTCGTTCGACCTCACCCTGAGCGGGGTGAGGTCGCCGTTTCTTCGTTAATTTCGCCACAGCAGGTAGGGGAATCGCCGAAAATTTCCGATCTAAGGAAGTGGGGAGCAGCCTGCTCCCTGACGTCCGGGCGTATTTTCGAAAGAAGGTGGTCCCACCGAAAACGACGAATCTTCTTTTGAGGAAAAAGAGGTAGACTGAATGGCTTCGGTTTGGTCCATCGGCGATATTCACGGTCAGATTCATCATCTGGAGGCCCTTCTGGAGGCCCTTCCGCGACAGCCCGGTGACGTGACACTGTTTATCGGCGACTACATCGACCGGGGTCCGGACAGCGCCGGGGTCGTCCGCCGGGTCCTGGCCGAACACGACGCCGCGCCGGACGATACGGTTCTACTCTGGGGGAACCATGAAGACATGGCGGCATCCACGTTCGGGTTCGATGCGCCGTCCCACCTGGAATACGATCCCTACGACTGGTTTCGGAACGGCGGTCTGGAGGCCATGCAGTCCTACGGTTACGCCGCGCCCGAACTGTTCTCCGCCCCCTGCCCGGAGGATCTGGAACGCCTCTTCCCCCTGCTGAACGTCTACTGGCGACCGCCGACCGACCGGTTTCCCGAACTGGAGAACTGCATCTACGTCCATGCCGGCATCCTGCCCGGCCTGACGCCCGAACGGTCAAGCGGCGAAGTCATGCTCTGGATTCGCGAGGACTTTCTGGACTACGAGGACACGTCGGGTCGCCTGGTCATCCACGGACACACGCCGTACCGGAACGTCCGGGTGCAGCGGGACAAAATCGGCATCGACACCGGCGCGGCCTACGGCGGCCTGCTGACCGCCCTTCGATTACCGGAGATGCAAATCTACCAGACCGACGGCGCGGGCTACCTGGAATCGCTCCGGTTGATCGCCGACGAATGACCGATCGGTCGCCGTCGGTCTACCATTTGTGATTCAGCGCGAATCGGGGCACCGACGTGATGTTCTTGCTGCCCGAATGCGCCAGCAGGTAATCGTAGAACAGAATATCGCCGGCCTTCGCCAGCACCTCCTGCGGTTCCCCGATCCCCGCCTCGTCGATCGCCTGATTGAGCGTCGCCATCAGGGTAAATCGCTCCGGGTCGCTCTTCGCCAGCGCTTCCAGTTTGCGGTGTGATCCGGGCCAGACCACCGTTCCCCCGCCGCGCGGTCCGACATCGTTCAGATACAGGAGCGATGCCAGACGGAACGGCCTGGGAAAAACCTTATGCCCGTGTTCGGGGATGGCATGGTCGATATGCGGACCGGGCCAGGTCCATTCGCCGTCGGCCGGATGCGACAGGATCGCCAGCGCGCCCGACACCGGGTAGTATGCCCCCCGCTCCGGTTCGCCGCCCAGTTCCGCCGCCGCCGCGCAGAGAGCCTCGGTGTAGCACGCATTGAAGTCGCTCGTTCCGTAGGCATAGGCGTCCGCCCGTTCGGCGAGCAGTCGGCGCATCGCCGCCTGCCCGTCCGCCAGAACCGGCTCCGGAATCCGCCCCGAAACCAGCAAGAACCCGTCGCGCGCAAACGCGGCACGCTGCTCCGTCGTCAAAATGGCCATGATACTCTCCTGCCCCGACCTCACATTCGTCACGAGGGGACGCCGTCCCTGCCGTCCGTCAACAGAAACTCCCGAACGAACGCGATGGTCGCATACAGCTGAAAATCCAGATTCCGCTTCTTGACGAACCCGTGCCCCTCGTCGTCCGCCATCAGGAACCAGACCGGAACCCCGTTGTCGGCGACGGCGGCTTTCATCTGTAGCGCTTCGGTGTACGGCACGCGCGGGTCGTTCCGCCCCTGAACCAGAAAGAGCGGATGCGTGATCCTTCCCGCCCGGTTCAATGGAGCGGTCCGCTCGAAGTACGCCCGCATTTCGGGGTCGCGTTCGTCGCCGTATTCCGCCCGCCGCAGATCGCGCCGATACGCTTCGGTGTTCTCCAGGAAGGTGACAAAGTGCGAGATACCCACCACCGACAGCGAACAGGCGATCCGTTCCGGGTAACGGGTCGCCAACGCCAGGGTCATATGCCCGCCGTAACTCCCGCCCGTCACCATGATCCGATCACCGTCCAGGTCCGGCAGCGAAGCGATCCGGTCGAACAGCGCCTCAATATCGGTATAGGCCGCTTCCCGGCGCATTCCGTTGTCGGCCTTCAGGAACGATTTTCCGTAACCGCTCGACCCGCGCACGTTCGGTAACACGAGCGCGACCCCGAGTTCGCTCAGGAAATAGTTCCATCGACCCAGGAACCCCGGTCGCGCCTGACTTTCCGGTCCGCCGTGGATCAGAACAATGATCGGTCGTTTGCCGGGGAATTTTGTTGCGTCGGGTCGGTAGAGAAAACCGGTGATCGTCAGGCCGTCCGGCGCGCGCCACTCGATCAGGGCCGGTCGGGAAAATGCCGACGACGGCAGGCCGCCGGTCTCTCCGAACGTCCAGCGTGTGACCGCGCCGGAGGCGATGTCGCAGGTATGGACATCGCTCGGAGAACCCGCCGATGCCAGCGCGAACGCCACCTCGGTCCCGTCGCTCCGGAACTTCAGGGGGCCGATCACCCCGTCCGGCAGCGACGGACGGACCCGTTCCTCACCCGTCTCCGTATCGCGCACGCGGAGCACGCTGACCCCGTTCTCGTTCACGGAAAAAACCACTGTCCTGCCATCCGGCGACAGGTCGAACGTTTCGACATCCCAGGGGATATCCGCGGTCAGATACCGGCACTCCCCGGTTTCCGGATCGATCCTCGCCAGGTGCCGGAACTCCCCGGCACGGTCGGTCACGGTGTAAACGCTCCGTCCGTCCGGGGCGAACCGGGTTTGGCCGTAAGCGACGGGTTCCTCCCCGGTCTGCGGTGTCAACGGCGTTAACGGCGTCAACGCGCCCGTCGCCAGGTCGAGAATCCGGAGGTAGGACTCGTTGATCGAGCGGTATTCGCACAGAATCAGACGCGTGTCCTCGGGCGACCAGTCGGCGACGGACCAGCTGCCGGTCAGCACGGCGACGGTCCGGTCCGAGGTCCGGTCGAGCGGATCGAGAATGTGGACGTCCCGATCCCGCCCGTTACGCCGGGTCGTGGTATAGGCGATGCGGTCGCCCTGCCGCGACCAGACATACCCCAGGTTCTGCGAGGTGCCGTCGGTCAGAAGCGTGATGCGTCCGTCGGCCAGGTCCGCGCGGTAGATCTGCGCGAACTCATTGCCGCCGATATCCTTCGAAAAAAGGAAGTACTCGCCGTGTGTCGGCTGGAACGACGCGCCGGTCACATTATCCGGAAAGAACGTCCGCTGTATCCGCGCCCCGCCGGGCATCCGAACGTGGTGGATCTGCTGCGTATCGGCAAAGCGGGTGCCGATCAGGATCTCGCGTCGGGTCGGGTGCCAGTCCTCGAAGGTGGCGGCGCGAAACTCGGCGTAGGGACCGACCGCATCGACCAGATCGAGCGGCAACGGCGGAATCCCTTCGGTCGTCAGGTTGGCTCCGGGCGGGATGCTCCCGGTCAGGTTGGCTCCGGTCATTATGTCCCCATTATGGCAGATAAGTGGTCCAAAAACGCTATTGCAGCATCGTCGGGCTATATTTTACCGGTGAAAGTGGTTGCGAAGTGGCAATAAAGCAATGTAGAATGCGATGCGAGGGGCCCAATGTCATTACTCAAGTTTTCTCGTTTAACGTTGAGTAACGTCGGCACTCCTCATCTCTAACGAAGGAGAATGTTCAATGCACCGTAACGCATTGCTTCCTGTCCGCCGCGCCTTCACGCTCATCGAGTTGCTCGTCGTCATCGCCATTATCGCGATCCTCGCCGCCATCCTCTTCCCGGTATTCGCCCAGGCCCGTGAAAAGGCCCGCGCCACCGCCTGTATCTCGAACCTGAAGCAGATCGGGCTCGCGCTCGCCATGTACAAGCAGGACTACGACGAGAGAAACGTCCACCAGTGGCCGTTCGGTCAGAACCCGAACCCGCCCGCGGACCTTCCCAACGTCTGGGACTGGGACCACTCCTTCTACGAAGTGCTCTGGCCCTATTTCAAGAACCGTGACATCACCAAGTGTCCGAGCGCCGGGACCGCGCCTTATGTCAGCATTCCGGACCCGCTTCGTGGAACGCCGGGCGGATTTTCCATGTCCTACCTGTTCAACGAAACCGGATGGTCCGACTCCTCCGGCAACTGGAACTACATGGGGAACGCCCTGGCCGACGCCGCGATTGACCGCCCCTCCGAGCAGATCCTGATCAGCGAGGCGACCGGCCTGTTCGGTGTCTGGACCACCAACAGCACCCCGTTCCAGACCGACCCGAACAACACCGCCTGGATGATCGGCTACTCCGAGAACGGCTACGACTCGCCGAATCCCTTCCAGGATCAGGACGTGACCTGGCGGCAGGTCTATAACGCGCCGGGCGCGGACTACGGTGGCGTGGGCGCGATCTCCCAGGTCGTTCCGGCCCGACACACCGGCGGCAACAACGTGCTGTTCGCCGACTACCACGTCAAGTTCGCCCGGGGCGCGAAAGGCATCTCCTGGACGGTCGTTCCGCGACCGCGACCGTAGTCACATCGATCGGATCGGTCGGACGCCACCGCTGATCGACGGAGTAATGACGTGAACGAAAAAACGAAAACCATCCTTATAGCGGTCGTGACCGTTCTGGCGGTCGCTGCGGCCGGGTACTTCGGGTGGAACTCGCTGAAGGACAACTCCCAGCCCACCGTTTCACCTACCTACGCCAAACTCTCGCCCGAAGAGCGGGAACGGATCCGGCGTGAAGGGCTGGCGATCCGGGCCGGGAAGCGTCCGTCGTCCGCCCCGTCCGGAACGCCCGCTCCCTGATCTTCTCCGACCTCCCTGCCGCAGGTCGCTCATGGCCTGCGGCTTTCCTTCCGCTTATCCTGCAAACCATGTTCGAAGACAATGCCCCTCACACCGCCCTGACTCCCGCCCAGCGATTTCACTTCGACGTCTACGGCTATGTCCTTCTGGAAAGTATTCTTCCTTCGGACGAGGTCGCGGCGATGAAGGAGGCGCTCTACCGGATGCGCTCCGACCCGAACAAGGCCGCGCGCGGCATCTATCTGAACCACGAACAGGATCACTCCATCCATATGGGCAATCTGGTCGCCTACGACCCGTCGCTGACCCGGTTCGCCGCACATCCGCTCCTGCTTCCGCTGGTGCGGGATGTCGTCGGCGGCGAGGTGCGCCTGGAGGAGACCGAAGCCATCATCAACCGGCGCGACCCGAAATCCGACACGGACGGTCTTAGGGAACGCGACATCGTTCCGCTCGGCTTCCATACCGGGACCCGGCATGGCTGGGGCACCTACCAGGAGCAGGATCGCTTCCACTGTCTCTTCGTCAAAACGCTCGCCTACCTGACCGATGTCGGCCCCGGCGACGGCGGCACCGCCGTCATTCCCGGAAGCCATAAGATGGCCTGGCGGCAGAACGAAATGATCGAGGCGGCGTTCGAAGACCCGAAGCATCTGATTCGCCAGGTACAGGGGCCGGCCGGGTCCGTGCTCCTCTTCGCCGAATCGTTGATCCACAGCACGACCGCCGTTTGGAGCGATCGGGAACGCGTCATCTGCGTCGCCGGTTATACGCCGCCGATGCTCCGCGAATGGCCCGGCAACGAGATCGATCCCGCCTACCTGGCGACCCTCCCCGAGGAGACGCGGCGCGTTCTGTCCGGCAGCGACAGCTGGAACTGGCGACGGAACTACCCATCCTAGGCGATTCGGGAATGCGGAAACAACTTGTCGCCTACTCGTTTATCGCGCCCTGGCTGATCGGTTTCCTGATCTTCACGGCCTTCCCCTTCGCCGCCAGTCTGTTCCTATCGTTTACCCGCTACAACATCGTTCTTCCCCCGGTCTGGGTCGGGGGCACGAACTACGAAACGCTCGTCTACGACGACCCGCTCTTCCGGAAGTCGCTCTGGGTGACGCTGCGGTACGCGCTGGTCGCGATTCCGGCCGGAACCGTCGCCGGTGTCGCCCTCGCGCTTCTGCTCAACCTCAACCTGCGTGGCATCGCCCTCTACCGGACTCTCTTCTACCTGCCGACGATCGTCCCGACGGTCGGCGTGTCCGTCGTCTTCCTCTGGATTCTGAACCCGGAGATCGGCCTGGTCAACCGCCTTCTCGGTCTGGTCGGCGTGGTCGGACCGGCCTGGCTGCAGGATCGGCACTGGGCGCCCTGGTCCCTTGTTTTCATGTCGCTCTGGGGAGTGGGCGGCAGCATGGTCATCTACCTGGCGGGGCTGAAGGACATTCCGGTGCATCTTTACGAATCCGCTCTCCTCGACGGAGCGAACCGGTGGCAGCGTCTGCGCCATGTCACCCTCCCGATGCTGACGCCGGTGATTTTCTTCAATGTGGTCATGGGAACGATCGGATCGTTTCAGTACTTCACCGAAGCGTACGTGATGACCCGTGGCGGTCCGGAGGACAGTACGCTGTTTTACGCCCTCTACCTCTTCAACCGCGCCTGGCGTTACCTCGACATGGGGTACGCCAGCGCGATGGCCTGGGTGCTGTTCGTTCTAATCATGGCGCTCACCGGCTTCCTGTTCGTCACGCAGCGGCGATGGGTGCACTATGGCGACTGAGCCGACCACTCCGGAGGAACCGACCATTCCGGACGCCCGATCGACGCGACGCGAGGCGCTCGGTCGGCTCCTGGGAACGGCCGGAACCCTTGCCGCCGTGGCCGTGCTGGCAACGCCGCCTCCGCCCCGTCCCCGGACGCGCCGGGTTCCCGTCCGCTTCTGGCATATGTGGACGGCCGAATGGGAGGCCGTGATCCGGGAGATCGCCGATCGCTTCAATGAAAGCCAGAGTCGCTACGAAGTGATTCCGCTGTCCGTCCCCACGGCCAGCGCCGACTCCAAATTTCTCCTGGCCGCCGTCGGGGGCGATCCGCCCGACATGATGGCGCAATGGAATCTCGTTCTGGCGACCTGGGCCGAGAACGGCGTCCTGTTTCCGCTGGAGGAACTGATGTCCGCCGAGGACCGCCGGACCCTTCGGACGGACACCTATTCGTTCGTCCGCAAGGTCGGTCGCTTTCAGGATAAACTCTACGCGATCGGCATCGGCCCCAACCTGAGCGTCTGCTTTTACCGGACCGACCACTTCCGGGACGCCGGATTGGACCCCGACCGTTTCCCCACGACCCTGGAGGAGTTGACGCAGGCCGGAGAGACACTGACACGTTTCGACCGCACCGGTCGGTTGAAACGTATCGGTTTCCTGCCCACGGAGTATCCGCAGTTCGCCGGGTTGTTCGGCGGTGGCTTTTACGACGAGACGACCGGGACCGTTTCCCTGAACACTCCGCCCAACCGCCGCGCCCTGGAGTACCTTGCCGAAGCCCACCGAAAACTCGGATTCGAGAATATCGTCCGGTTCACGTCCGGCCTGACCGGCGACTCCGGCGGGTCGGTCGACTGGCCGTTCATTTCCGGCGCGTATTCGATCGTGGTCGACGGTCAGTGGCGCATCGAACAGCTTGCAAAATTCGCGCCCGATCTGCCGTATCGGACCGCGCCGCTCCCGCCGCCGAACGGAGGCACGCCGAACGCCGGATGGGCCAATGCCGACATGCTGCTCATTCCGCGCGACGCCCGCCAACCCGAGGGCGCATGGGAGTTCATTCGTTTCTGGTCCGGCCTGACCCGACCCGAGACGGCGGCGGAGTTCTTTCTGCGCGGCGGCTGGCTCCCCATCCGTCCGGCCATCGCCGAGTCCCCGATCTACCGGGATTATGTACGGAAGTACCCTGCGCTACGGACTTTTCTGGAGGTTCTGCCGAGTCCGAACCTTCAGCCTCCCCCACCGGTCCCCTATCAGGCCTTCCTGGCGGACAGCATCAGCCGGATGCAGGATCTGGTCAAGCGAGGAACGCTGACACCGGAACGGGCGCTGGAAACCCTGGAGACGGACATCCGCCAGGAACGACAACGACGACGAAAGCTGGGATATGCGGAATAGAGGTCCGTTCGATCTGTCACCGGCGCAGGAGTTCGCCGCGCATTCTCTGCTGATCCTTCTCAGCATCCCGGCGGCGCTTCCGCTCCTCTGGATGATTTCCACCTCGCTGAAGCCCGATTCCCAGATTTACGCGACAGGCAATACGGACAACGCGACCGCCTTCCTGCAAAACCTTCTTCCCCATCCGGTGCGGTGGACGAACTACCCGGACGCGCTGAAAACGGTTCCGTTCGGCCTCTACCTGCGAAACACCCTCTGCCTCTGCCTGATCAACGTCGTCGGAGCGGTGACGTCCAGCCTGACCGTCGCCTACGGGTTCGCCCGTCTCCGATTCAAAGGCCGCGATTTCCTGTTTCTTCTGTTGCTGGCGACAATGGCGCTGCCGGGGCAGGTGACGATGATTCCGGTCTTCGCCCTGTTCCGCTGGCTCGGATGGTACGGCACTTACCTTCCGTTGACCGTGCCGTCGTTCTTCGGGTCGCCGTTCTTCATCTTTCTCCTGACACAATTCTTCCGGGGCATCCCGGAGGAGTTGAGCGAGGCGGCCCGTCTGGACGGGGCCGGCGAGTGGCGTATCTTCTTCCGGATCATCCTGCCCCTGTCCCGGCCGGCGATCGCGACCTGCGCTCTGTTTCAGTTCCTGGCGACCTGGAACGATTTTTTCGGACCGCTTCTCTATCTGAACGACTCTTCCCGCTACACCCTGGCTTACGGACTGCAGCAGTTCCTCTCTCAGCACGGCGGGCAGTGGGCGCACCTGATGGCCGCCTCCGTCCTCTTCACCCTGCCGATTATCCTCCTCTTCTTTTTCGCGCAACGGACGTTCATCCAGGGTATCGCCACCACCGGCGGCAAGAACTGAAACCCGAGGATCGGTTCCTCAAAAATCCCGGTCTCTCCCGTGAAGCGGTCAGCCGGGGAGAAAATATCCATCGAAAGCAGGAAGACATACCATGTCGAAGGAAATAGCCTCGTGAAAGGATTCGAACATTGAAACTGTTACCCACTTTTCTCGGTGCCGGTCTCGTCGCCATGGTCGTCGCTTCACCGGTTCTCGCGCAGACCCCGGCTCTTTCCTTTACCGGTGGCTCCTTCACCAATAACTTCCCGTGGCGTGTCCAGGGCTATGAGTTCGATGTTACCGCCCCGCAGGGCGTTACCGTGACCGCCCTTTCGTACTTCGATCGGGGCAACGACGGTCTGGTCGAGGCGCATGAGGTTGGTATCTGGAATCCGGCCGGCGACCTGCTCGTTTCCACAGTCATCCCTGCCGGTTCGGAAACAGGGTTGGATAGCGCCGGTTTTCGCTTTGTCAACATTACCCCAATCAGCCTTCCGGCGGCGGCGGGCTACATTGTGGGCGGAACCACCAGTATCGGTCAGTTCAACCAGCCCGATTTTTCGGTCTTTTTCTGGCCGACCGGGTCCACGGTGATGGCGCCCGGCCTCACTTATGTGGATGATCGCATCATCGACAGTCCAACACTCCTTCGTCCGACGGAAGGGCGGATTGCAACCGGTCCGGGTTGGGCCGCCGGCAGTTTTCATTCCCTTCTGAATACCGTATCCGCACCGGAACCGGGGAGCCTGGCACTCCTCCTGCCGCTACTGGGCGGTCTGGTCGCACGTCGCCGCCGACCATAAAAATAACCTCCGTGAATCAGGGGACACCATGGTTGTCCCCTGATTCCGTCGAATCACCCGTTCCCCAGTCGGATGACGACCATCTCCTCCGGTTCCATTCCCGCCGAAATCGTCCGCCGAACCGTCGCCTTCCCGAAAACCACCGTGATTTCGTACTGCCGGGGCGGGCAGACTCGCAGCACTTCGAACGTCAAATAATCATTCATATCAGCGGTATCGCCCTTGCTTCGCCCCTCGGCCAGCGTCTCCGTTCCGCCGAACGCCCGCAGGGTGACCTGCGCGGCGACCCGTTTGCCCGTCGCATCCACCGTTTTCACCAGCAGGCGGGTCTTGCCGTCGTCCGTCGTCGGGACGGAGACCGTGTAGCGATCGGTCACATTCTCGGCGTTCACCCAGCGAATATCCTTCGCCCAGACGAGCGGAAAGGCGACACCGGTCCGCTTGAAACTGCTCGCATAGATCGCATGCCGGGGATTATCCTTGAGCGCCTTCGACGCATCCCCGGTAAACCAGCCGCGATCCGGCCCCTGCGGGTCCGGTTCCGCCGCGCCGGTAAATCGCCATCGCGTTCCGTCCCAGAACTCCACCCAGGTATGGTTTCCTCGCAGATTGGTCCAGAGCGGGGTGCCGACCACCCGCGCCGGAATGCCGACCGAACGACAGGCGTCGACCAGAAGAATCGACAGACCGGTACAGGTCGCCTTGCCGCTTTCGATCGTCTCCGTCGGGTTCTGATCCGGACGCTTCCGCTCGGTCGAATACCGAACCTTCAACAGCGGGAAAAGCCGTTCGTTCAGACGCTGCGCGGCCTCGCCGGGCGTACGACAGTCGGCGATCAGGGGGAGCGACGTCTCGCGCAACATTCGCCGCGAGGTATCGCGCTCCTCGTTCAGAACCGAATACGGCAGAACATCGTTCAGAAAAAGCGCCGACGGAATAGCGTCCTTCCACGGCGCGTCGGCCAGCGCCCGGTACCCCAGCGACACCTGCTCCCGAAGATAGGCGGAGGAAAGCGTTTGCAGATCGCGGTCGGGCATGTTTTCCAGCAGGAAGCGCATCCCTTCCCGCTCCTCCTTCGGCGTCCGGTTCCAGGCGTCGATCAGCTGGACGCGGTTCGCTCCGGCACGGCGCAACGGCGGCTGCAGCCAGTCCGGGACCGACGCGGAGACCGTCTTCGGCGGTGACTGCGTTTGGGCGAACGCCACGCCCGGAAACCATAGCAGGGCCATTGCCGCCGCCCGGAGAAAATCGCGCCCGTGCGCGGGGTGAATCCGCAAACCTGACATCATACCGGTAGGTACCTTTCCGTCCGTATTATGCCCTATCTTCCCGGAGGATGGTAGGTTTCGGCGGCAACGGAGAATTTGGCGGCGAGGCGGGTAAGATGCAGGTACACACAAGCACCTCTTACGGGAGACGACGATGCGTCAAGATCGCAACGACGGTTCCGTCCTGCGAATCGCCATCATCGGCATGGGAGGCTTCGCCGGAGAACATCACCGGGCGGTTCAATTGCTCCAACGGGAGGGGGAGTGCCGACTCCTCGCGACCTGCGACCCTCTGCCCGAACGGTTCGCCGAGCAGCAACAACGATGGCAGTTCGAGGAGCGTTCCGTGACCGTTCATCGGGATTACCGGGAAATGCTGGAGACGTGGGCCGGACAGGTCGACGTCGTCACCGTAGCCGCGCCGATCCCCTGGCACGCCCCCATGCATCGGGCCTGCGTCCTCGCCGGAGTCGCCTGCTACCTGGAAAAGCCGCCGACCCTCGATCCCGACGAACTGGAAAGTATGATCGATCTGGACGCGCAAGCCCCCGGAAAGACCCAGGTCGGCTTCAACTTCGTCGGCGAACCCCGCCGGGTCGCGCTTCTCCGGCGCATTCGCTCCGGCGAGTTCGGAGCCGTCCGGCGTGTCACCTTTCGCGGCCTCTGGCCCCGCTCCCAGGGGTATTTTCGACGCGCCGGATGGGTCGGACGCCTTTACGGTGAGGACGGCAGGCTGATCCTGGACTCCTGTCCGGGCAACGCCATGGCGCACCACGTTCAAAACTGCCTGCTCTGGGCGGGGGGCGACGCACCGGACACCCTGACCGATCCCCACTTCGCCGGGGAGCCGGACGCCGAACTCTATCGCGCCAATTCGATCGAAACGTTCGACACCGCCTTCCTGCGCACGGTCACCCGTAACGGGGTCGAACTCCGTCTCGCCGTCACACATGCCGCGGCCCCGCCGTCCGAAAACATCGAGACCGTTCATTGCGACCGGGCCGACATTGAGATCGCCACGGATACGACGATACGAATCACCGGGGAACGGGGACTCGAAATCGTTCCCGCCACCGACCGGGATCACCTGACCGAGAACCTGCGCCGCTATTTCCGGTATGTTCGGGGCATCGAGGATCGGCCGGTCACCCGTCCGGAGGATTGCCGGGCTTTCGTCCGCCTCCATCATTCCGCCTACTTCCGGTCCGGTGGGGGGATCGATGTCGATCCCGCGTGGCTGGAGATGTCCGGCCCTCACGAGGAGGACGACACGGTTCGCCGGATCACGGGCATTCGCCCGGCGTTCGACCGGTTTCTTGCCGCAGACGACCCGCCCCCCCGCCCCGACGCGCCCAGGGCCGTCCCGGAAAAACCCGCGACCCCACAAGACACCGCCGCCCGTCGGGCGGGAAAATACCGACAGGTACCACAAAATG
>JANRLW010000059.1:0-30928 GCA_033762295.1 Capsulimonadales bacterium | reverse complement strand
AGGGTTGCGGTTGTTGTTTCTGCCGCCGTATCGTCCTGAGTTAAACAGGATCGAGGTGCTCTGGCGTCAGGTGAAGTATCGGTGGCTGGGTTTGGATGCCTACCGAAGTTTCCCTTTCCTGTGCCAGAGCGTTCGCTCGGTACTCGATAACGTGGGAGGACGCTACCGCATTTCTTTTGGATAACTACTTAGAACACGTGATGAAGCATGGGGGATGCGCGGAGCCGTTGTGATGCAACCAAACGGTAACGAGGTCTTCAACGTTCCGATGGGGCGCGTTATAGGTACGAACCGAGAAACCAACCTTCGCATAGTTGTGCGTCGGGGGACAAGTGACATTATTACGGCATTTTCTTTCCGATAAAAATGAGCGAACAAGCCTGCCCATATTGTGGTCAAGGAAGTCTATATCGCATCACAATTCGCAAAATACAAATTTGTTCGTACATTTGCGATGAATGCGATACCGTCTGGTTAAAGAACGAAGATGTTCGTTACGGTGTAGGCACACTTGCTGATAACATAATTAGATGGATAGGTTCGAGTGATACAGACTATCAAGCGGAGTTCGAATATCATGAAATTCTTCCCTGGCCCCTTGTTTCGTCGGCGTGATGCATTTCACAGAAAATCCCGGCGATTACAGAACAGTCTGACCACCTAAGTCGAAGGTGACCATACCTATTTCGTCGGCAAAGCGAACGGCGGTATCTGGGTTCACAACAATTGTGGCGACGTTATTGCTGAGACGCTTGCCGGACGAGGCCATATCACGAGCGCACATATTTAACAGCAAACGAAGCGTTAGAAGGTGCAGCGCAGTTCTTGGGACCGGGCTACCGTGAAATAGGTAATGCGGGCAGCGGTGTTTACCGGAGTGCTGATGGTTTACGACAATTCCGCATTGACCCAAATTCGATAACAGGGAACCATGATCCTGGTGTTCCTCATGTTCATTTTGAGGTATATCGGCCCGGTGGAAGAGTGCCAATTGTCAATAATCATGTCCGGATTGTGAACTGAATTATGACAAATATTCCTGTTGGTGTAAAAGGGCGCATTCTCAATGAAGGTGAAGCAGAGCCTTACGTCCTTGTGCAAGATGATGTATATAACACAGGCGGCTATCTGGTACTAACATCAGACACGTGGGACTTCACGTCTAATAACGGTCATGACTACTGGGTATTAAAAGATGAACTGGAAGACTTCTTTCAAGAGGCGATGTGGCAGATAGACTGGCTTATCAACCACGCAATGTTATAAATTCTCTCAACAATGGAAACTATACTCAACTGCCATAACTATATATACATCTCTTATCTTTGATAAGAGTAACAGCCCGCAAATCACGGCGCGTTGCATTCAGTTATTTGAGTTTTTTTGTTGTAGGTGATCTTGATTACCTGCCTGCATTCGTCATTGATGAGTATGATTTTGATTACATATATATAGTAGACATCATAGAGGTGCGGCAACGTTGCGAAGGATACTACGGTATTTGGTTGCCCTTAGAACTCCTTTATGTGCCAATGTGGAAATTATTAGACTATTTAGACAATCATCGTGTCAGGTTATTGCCCAGTAAAACACAGTAACTCATACACCCGATCCGGGGAAGGTCATCATCGGGTAGTCGCCCAAGCTGGGAAAGTTCGCGATCAGAGATATCGAAGCGGCAGGTGGTTTGGGAACGTCCAATCTTCGCGAGCTTCTTGGCCTAATTCAACCGTAATCTGGTGCACAAATGGGATACGTCGTTTTCTTGCTGAAGGGGAAGGCAACCATCGAAAAAAGCCGGCAGGCGGCGGCTTTCGAGGCAATCAAGAAGCTGGTGGTGACCCGAGGGGAGGATACGTTTCCTTTCCTAAATTCCGCCGAATTTCGATCCTCCACCGACCTCGTCGCGGCGTTGAAGGCAGTGCGCTGGGAACCCGAGTTGGATGACGAAGAAAATATCGTCTCACTCTTCTTTACCGGGGAGAAGCTCGGCGACGAATCCTCAATTTTTGAAAGTATCGCTCCTTTTGTCGCACCCGGAAGCGAGATCCGAATGGCCGGTGAAGACGGGCAAATCTGGCGTTGGGTCTTCGAACACGGCATGGTAAAACGGCAACCGGGCATTATTTCCTTCGTCGGCGAATAAAGATCGCCTTCGGGGCGATAGATTCGGTCCGAAATGCGAGTTCGGTCATCAAAGTTTTGCCCATCCCTCGAATGCCTGCCGCACAAAATATAAAGCCGATAGGAAGCAAATGGCGCTAACGGAACAATTCCGACAATGGTTCAATGAATGAAGCCGAGAAGCGAACACGGCTACATTTTCATTCGTAACGAATGCAGGCTATAGAATCGATCGCGTTGTCGCTTGCTGCCAATCCCTTCCTTTCGCCTGCTGACGATTGTGCCGGTCCACCGGAATCACGAAACGCTCGCGTCCGGATCGAACGGGTTTGCGACCCGAGTCAGGATCGAACAATCGGCCAAAAAAAGCCGACGGACGCCGGCGTGGAGAGATTTCCAACCATGTTCCGCCTGGTCGCCGAAACTCCCTCCCGAAAACAACCCTCGTTCGAAAAAAAAGAAAAATTTAACCTTATCTTAACAAATTCTCGCCAATCGATGATTATATAATTCGGAGTTATTGCAAGCGATTTTGTCGTGTCTGCTGTCCGTTCAATAACCCGAAGCATTTTCACACCCTGGAGGCCAATCCTTGTCCCGAAATCCGTTCGCCCGAACGACCCGCCCGGCAGCGTTCACGCTGATCGAACTGCTCGTCGTTATCGCCATCATCGCTATCCTCGCCGCCATCCTGTTCCCGGTCTTTGCGCAGGCACGCGAAAAAGCCCGCGCAATCACCTGCCTTTCCAACATGAAGCAGATCGGACTCGCCGCCCTGATGTACATTCAGGACTATGACGAGCGGTTCCCGTCCAACGCCGGCGTGAACCCCGATCCCGAAGCACCCAACGAAGGCGACTGGGGCAAGGACTTCTGGATGTTCCATTTCTATCCCTACATCAAGCAGCGCGCCGGCAACATTCAGCAGAAGGGCGGCTCCATCTTTAACTGCCCGAGCGATACCGGCAACCCGCAGCAGATGAGCATGGGCGCCGATGATGACTACGGCTACTACTTCCTCACCCCGTATGGCTCCGAGGCGGCGGCCGATCAGTGGCTCCGGGATAACTGGAACCTGATCAAGGATGCCGACGGTGTATTCAAGTGGTACAACTCCTACTCCATCAACGAGCATCTCTGCGACCAGGTCTATCCGGGCGAAGGTCCCGTCCTCGCCGGATGGGAAGCGCCCGCCGACTCCTACATGCTCCTCGAAGGCAACAAGTCCGAACTCGAAGGCGACGAACTCTCCCGTGATGTCGTCGGCGTCCCGAACAACTGGGTCGGACTCCAGGTCCGACACACCGGCGGTTTCAACGTCACGTTCGTCGACGGACACGCCAAGTGGCGTCGCGCCGCCTGGACCGGAACGCTGACCTCCTCCTCCGGCACCCGCGCCAACTGGGTCACGCCTCCGGGATCCCGCGACTCCACGAACGACTGCGGACCCTGGACTCAGCCGGCAAATGACACCGTTCGCCCGGACAACGGTCAGCCCTGTCTGCCGTAAGAACCCCTTGAAACCGTTCGGGGGAAGCGTCGTCGGACGCTTCCCCCGCCTGATTTTCACTTTCCTACCTCCGGAACCACCCCTATGCATCGTCCCCCCTGCCTGACTCTCCTGACCCTCGCCCTGATCGTCGCGCTGCCCTCCGTCGCCCGGACCCCGACCGTGGCCGTCACTCCCGCCCTGGCGACCCGACCCGTCGCCAACGATCCGGACGATCCGGCGATCTGGGTCCACCCCGTAAACCCCGCCGAAAGCCGGATTGTCGGCACCAACAAGGTTTCCGCCACCGAAGGTGGGGCACTCTATGTGTTCGATCTGAAAGGCGACATCCGGCAGATCGTTCGCGGACTCGACCGACCCAATAATGTCGATATCGAGTACGGGTTCTCCCTGAACGGAACAAAAACCGACCTTGTGGTGGTCACCGAGCGGAACACGTCCCGAATCCGCCTCTTCGCCTTGCGGCCGGACGACGGGACGCTTTCCGAGATCGCCCCGAACGGTATTCCGGTCTTCGGCGGCGAAACCGGCGATGCCGCCGCCCCGATGGGAGTCGCGCTTTATCGACGCCCGAAAGACGGCGCCATCTTCGCCATTGTCGGGCGTAAGTCCGGTCCGACCACCGGCTACCTCTGGCAGTACCGCCTCAGGGAGGACGGCAAAGGCAAGGTCACGGCAGAAAAGGTGCGAGCGTTCGGCAACTACTCCGGAAAGAAGGAGATCGAGTCGATCGCCGTGGACGACGACCTTGGTTTTGTCTACTATTCCGACGAGGGCGTCGGCGTCCGAAAGTACGCCGCCGACCCCGACGCACCGGACCCCGACCGCGAGCTGGCCCGATTCGCGACCGCCGATTTCAAAGGCGACCATGAAGGAATCGCTCTCTATCCGACGGGGCCGAAAAGCGGGTATCTGATCTGTACCGACCAGATCCCGGCGGCGGACGGCGGATCGGTCTACCGCGTCTTCACGCGCGAAGGGGAACCGGGCAATCCGCACGCCCACCGCGAGATCGCTCGCTGGAACGGCGGGGCCGACGAAACCGACGGGATCGAGATAACCGCGCGACGGCTGGGCGACGCGTTCCCCGCCGGAATCCTGGTCGCGATGAACAGTGGACCGAAAAACTTCCTGATTTTCGACGCCCGAAAACTGATCAATACTCTGACCGACAGGCGGTAGACGCGCCCGATTCGCGCCAGGCGCGGTACATCAGGACGCACCAGAGCGGGCCGGGGTAGTTTCGTACGCCCGTCCGGTGAGCCTCCCAGGCGGCGCGGATCGGTTTCGGGTCCAGCCAACCGTCTTCCCGAAGCGCGGCTTCCGAGAGCAACTCCTCCGCCCAGGGACGAAGCGGCCCACGAAGCCAGTCGTCGATCGGCACTCCGAAACCCCGTTTCGGTCGGTCGAAAAGCTCGCGCGGCAGGTATCGCTCCAGTGCCCGGCGAAGTACCCGTTTCGTCCGACCGTCCCGACGTTTGTACGACATCGGTAGCGACCAGCAAAAGGCCACCAGCCGGTGGTCCAGTAACGGTACACGAGCCTCCAGCGAAACAGCCATGCTCGCCCGGTCCACCTTGGTCAGGATGTCGTCCGGAAGGTAGGTGAGCGTGTCCCGGAACATCGCCTCCTCGATCGGGGTCCAGGACCGATGCGGCGGCGGGACGACCTCCGGCAAAAGCCAGGCTTCCTCCGGTTCGGGAACGCCGGTCAGGGCGGACGGAGACTTCCAGTGGCTCATTAGCTGTCGGTGATGGACCAGGGGGTCCTGCGTCAGGAGGTCCGCCAGCTTATGAAGGCGGTCGCCGGTGTAACGACCGCGCAAAACGTGCCGGTAGAATTGCGGCGGGAACGTCTTTATCGCCCCGGCCGCCGCCCCACGGAAGACGCCGAGGCGGCGGGCGATCTGCCGGATCTCCTCACCGTGCGTGTAGGCGTTGTAACCCGCCAGCAGTTCGTCGCCGCCGTCACCGGACAACGACACCGTTACCTGCCGCCGCGCCAGTTCGGAGACGAGAAACGTCGGGATTTGCGAGGGGTCGGCGAACGGTTCATCGTACATCGCGGGCAGGCGCGGGATGACCGACATCGCCTCTTCCGGCGTCGCCAGACGCTCTGTGTGGTCGGTACCCAATGCCGCGGCCACCGCTCGCGCCTGGTCCGCCTCGTTGTACGCCTCCTCCGTGAAACCGATGCAGAAAGTTCGAACCGGACGAGAGGACGCCTCCTGCATCAGGGCGACGACCAGCGAGGAGTCGAGGCCGCCGGAGAGAAACGCGCCGAGGGGAACATCGGCGATCAGACGCAGTCGGACCGCCTGCCGCGCCCGTTCCAGAAAGGCGTCGGTCGCCTCCTCCTCGGAACCGGTGAACGGCTCACGGAGGGCGGTGTTGACGGTCTCCGTCAGGGACCAGTAGGGAACGGGGCGTGGGGAGAACGCGGTGTCGTTTTCCGTAAAGGTCAGGATCGTGCCGGGGGGAAGTTTCGCGGCATTCCGATAAATACTCAGCGGCGTCGGCACATACGCGTACCGGAGGAACCGGGTCAGGGCGACCGGGTCGATCTCCGGCAGGAAGTCCGGGTGGGCGCAAAGGGCTTTGAGTTCCGAGCCGAACACGATGGCACGACCGGCGGACCCGTAATACAGCGGTTTGATCCCCAGGCGGTCGCGAACCAGCGAAAGGGTCCGTCTTTCGTTGTCCCGGACCGCCAGTGCGAACATACCGACGAACCGTCCCACCGCTGCGGAAAGGCCCCAGGTTTCGATCGCGGCAAGCATGGTCTCGGTGTCGGAGGTGCCGCGCCAGGAGGGGGAACGGCCGGTCGCCGCAAGCTCCGCGCGAATCTCCTCGGAGTTGTAGACCTCGCCGTTAAAGACCAGGACGAAACGACCGGAGGCGGACCGCATCGGCTGGTGACCGGCGGGGGACAGGTCGCGGATGGCGAGGCGGCGAAACCCGAGGGCGACCCCGGCACGGACGTCCTGCCAGAGGCCGGAGTCGTCCGGGCCGCGGTGAGCGAGGACGCCCGCCATCCTCTCAATAATGGTCGTGCGCTCCTCGACGGATCGGCGGTCGGACGGATCGAGGAAACCGGCGAGTCCGCACATGTCAGGCGGGAACTCCGGAGCGACGGGAAAGGAGGGAGACGTAGAATTCCGCATACCGCTCGGCGACCGCCCCGATCTCAAAATGGTCGATGACCCGTTGCCGGGCGGCCTGACCGCGTTCGGCACGTCGTTCCGGCGGAAGAGAAAGAAGTTCCAGAAGGGCGTCCGCGAGAGCGGCATCGTTCCCCGTTGGGACGACTTTCCCCGTGTCGCCGACCAGGAAAGGGCCGTCGCCGCTCTCCGTGACGACGCAGGGAACGCCGCACGCCATCGCCTCGCCGATCACGTTGGGAAAACCCTCACCGTACCGGGAGGAGGAGACCGCGACATCGAAGGCGGCGTTCAGACGCGGGATATCGCTCCGCCGTCCGAGGAAACGAACCCGTTCGCCGATCCCGCCCGACGCCGCCCGTGAGCGCAGCGCCGGCTGGTCGGGGTCGACGCCATCCCCGCAGCAGACAAAGCCGACGTCCGGACGAACGGCGGCGATTCGGGCCGCCGCCCGAAGGAAGTTGTCGTGGTCCTTCTGTGGATCGAATCGGGCGACCATGCCGACGAGCGGCGTCTCCGCCGGAAATTTCAGTTCGGACCGGACCGCTACGCGCGCGTCGGGGTCCGGCTTTAGCTGACGGATGTCGAAACCGTTCGGGAGGAGGACGAACCGTTCGGACGCATAGCCGAGGGCGATATGCTCCCGTTTCGCCACCTCGGAGCAGCAAAGGATCGCGTCCGGAATCGACCGGGAAAGCCGCGCGCCGACCCGGGCGAGCAGAACGGTCGCGCGTTTGGCGCGGGACGGGTCAAAGGAGGAGTTACGGATATTCCAGACGACCGTGCGGCATCCGGCCATCCGGGCGGCGATGCCCCCGGCGACGTCCGCATGGTAGAGCCAGGTCTGGACGATCTCCGGGCGGAAGGCGCGAAGCTGCGCCGAAAGTCGCAGGACGCCGGCCATATCGGGCAGGCCACGGCGCATCCCGAGACAGGTGACCGGGATGTTCAGTTCGCGGATGCGGTCGGCGACCGGACCGTCGTCCGTAAGGCACCAGACGGACGGACGGAAGCGGTCCGGGGACGTTCGAGAGAGGAGCTTGAAAAGCATCGTTTCCGCGCCGCCGGTTCGCAAACCCGTTATAATATGGGCGATCCGTATCACCGGTGCATTATAACACCCCGGGGCCGGAGAGTTTACAGAGAACGAACAATTGTGTTATTATCTCCCCGAAGCGGATGCCTTACCCGGCAATCTCGCAGGATTTCACTTTCGAAGCCACTAATTTATTGTGGGGACAAACGCAATGAAAATCGGAATCTTTACGGCTTTATTCCATGACCGGCCCATTGAGGAAGCGCTCGATTATATTGCCGGTGCCGGAATCGAATCGGTGGAACTGGGCGGTGGCGCCTATCCCGGTTCGCGACACCTGGACGACTGCGGCGGTATCGTCGCCCTCGCCCAGGATGACGGGAAACGAAAGGCTCTGGTGGATGCCGCCAAAAGCCGCAACCTGATTATCTCGGCGGTTTCGGTCCACGGAAACCCGCTGCATCCGAACCGGGACGTCGCGGCGGAGCACCATGCCGCGTTTGAAAACGCCGTTCTGCTCGCCGAGAAGCTGTACCAGGACGGTATCATGCCGCAGGCGACGGTCAACGGTTTTTCCGGCTGCCCCGGCGACAATCCGCGCGCCAAAAACCCGAACTGGGTCACCTGCGCCTGGCCCGACGAATACCGCGAGATCCTCGATTACCAGTGGAAAACCGCCGGCAAGTACTGGCGTGCGCAGAATCGATTCCTCAAACAGCACGGTGTTCGCTTCGCCATCGAGATGCATCCCGGTTTCATCGTCTACAATAACGATACGCTCCTTCGGTTGCGGAAGGTCGCCGGAGACAATATCGGTGCGAATTTTGACCCGTCCCATCTCTGGTGGCAGGGAATCGATCCCCTGCAGGCGGTCCGCGAACTCGGCAAGAACGGCGCGATCTTCCACGCGCATGCCAAGGATACCCGCATCGACCCGACCAACGCCGCCCACAACGGCAACCTGGACACCAAATCGTACGGTGCGATTCTCGAACGCTCCTGGGTCTTCCGCTCGGTCGGCTACGGCCACGATGAGGCCTGGTGGAAGGACTTCGTCAGCACGCTCCGCATGGTGGACTACGATTATGTCCTCTCCATCGAGCATGAAGACGGCATGCTCTCAACCAAGGAAGGTCTGCACAAGGCCCTCGATGTCTTGAAACGGTCCATCGTCAACGAAAAGCCCGGTCCGATGTTCTGGGCCAAAGACTGAACTTCCTGGCAGGCGTTTACTCGAAGGGACGGAGTTTTCCGTCCCTTTTGCGTTTTTCGGACAGGCCCACGGATCGCCGTGGAAAAAAGACGGTCGGAGAAATAATCAACAGGCCGCCGCGTGGGAACCATGGCACGACCTTTGCGCGTTTGCATCTAGTGAATAGTGGAAACGAGGGAGACATAAACAATGATCGATTTGCCCGGACTTTCCGGAGGAAACCGGTACGTTCGCGCCGCGCTGGCGCTCCTTCTCGTCGGCCTGTGGCCCATTGCGTCGGGCTTCGCTCAAAAAACTCCCCCGAAAAAAACGACCGTCGCCGTCAAAAGCGAACCAACCGAACCGCGCGCGGAGAAGACCGTCGGTTTTCCGAAGGATGCCGGGCCGCACGACGGCGCGGCCCACATCGAATGGTGGTACTTCAATACCTTCGTCAAAACCGAGACCGGGCGAAATCTGGCGATCGTTGGCTCGTTCTTTCGAACCGGGCTATCCGCGACGAAAAAAGGGCATTATCTCATCTTCTCCAAAATCGACCTGGAAACCGGCGAGCATGACTCCTATTCCATTCTGGACCGGAACGAGATCGGGCAGCTGACCAGCGTCGTTGCTCTGGCGGCGAGCGCGCGTCCCGACGATCCCCGTCCGATGCGTCTGCTTCGTCAGTTGCAGCGCGGCGAACTGCCGGCACCGCACCAGCTTCTCAACGGCAATGCCGTCGTCTCGAAATCGGACCTTTTTTCCATCGCCTTCGAAAACAATACGCTGTCCCAGGTTTCGGCGGACGGACGCAAGTGGAATGTTCAGTTGAACGGAGAGGACTGGATGCTCGACCTGCACCTCTCCCAGCCGGATCGTCCGGCCATGCTGCCCGGCGGTAAGGGACATACCGGTATCCGACGCCCCGAGGATTTTTACTACCTTTCCCTGACCCGGATGGAGGCGTCGGGAACGCTTACCGGTGGGGACGGTGTGGTCGAAAAGTTCGCCGGAAGCGGCTGGCTCGACCGGCAATGGGGACTGGGGGATTTCGTCACGACCTATGGTTGGGACTGGTTCGGTCTGCAACTGGACAACGGCGATGATCTGATCATCGATCGCATCCGCGAGGTCGGTACCGGCAAGATCATTCGGTACCGGGCCACGCTCCTGACCGCCGAGGGCAAGCAGATCGTCGAAACGGAACCGGAGATCAAGCGAACGGGCGAAGCGTGGCGCGACCCGGTTTCGAGGATCGCGTTCCCGGCCCGCTGGGAGATCTCGCTTCCAACCGTCGGCTACAAACTCCGGGTCACCCCGTCGTTCCCGAAACAGACGATTCCCGTGATCGGCATCGGTGACGCGATCTGGGAGGGGGCGGTGAAAGTCGAAGGGGCCGATAAGGACGGCAACCTGCTGACCGGGCGCGGTTTCATGGAACTCGTGGGCTACCACCGCTGACGACCTTCGACGAACCGATGTCTAATCCGACATCATCGCTTCGACGAAGGTCGCCGGGTCGAAGGGCAGGAGATCGCCCGGCTGCTCTCCGACTCCGACCAGTTTGACCGGGACGCCGAGTTGCTCGCGCAGGGTGATGACGATTCCGCCGCGGGCTGTCCCGTCGAGTTTGGCGAGGACGATGCCGGTAACGCCGACCGCGCCGATAAACTCCTGCGCCTGACGAACCGCGTTCTGTCCGGTCGTGGCGTCCAACGCCAGCAGTATCTCATCCGGTTTGCGGCCAAGTTCCCGTTCGCAGACGCGGCCGATCTTCCGCAGTTCCTCCATCAGGTTGGATTTCGTATGCAGGCGTCCGGCGGTATCGACCAGAATCAGATCGGTGCCGCGCGTTTTCGCCGCGTTGATCGCATCATAGACGACGGCGGCCGGGTCGCTATGCTCATGCTGGCGGATAAAATCGGCTCCGGCGCGTTCGGCCCAGATTCCCAGCTGGTCGGCGGCGGCGGCGCGAAAGGTATCTCCGGCCGCCAGCATCACCTTTTTGCCCGCTTTCGCTTCGCGGTAGGCGAGTTTGCCCAGGCTGGTGGTTTTGCCGACTCCGTTGACGCCGACCATCAGGTACAGGGTAGGCGGCGTCGCGGAGATTTTGAGGCCGGTATCGGCGGGATTGCCGAGAGCGGCGATGAGCGATTGCGCGAGGCGATCCCGAACCGCGGCGGCGTCCGGAAGGCGTTCGTTGCGAACGAACGAGCGAAGGTCGCGCAGAATTTTATCGGTCGTTTTGACCGAGAGGTCGGCCGATAGCAGAGCCTCCTCGAACTCGTCGAAAAGGTTCTCGTCGACACGCCCCCGTCCGGTCACGAGGGCGTCGACGCTCTGCCAGATATTACGGAAAATGCCTGATTTCAACATAACGGGTACACCGTCAGTGTACCATTAATCCGTCGTGTTCCCGGAAGGCGGCGTCTCCTCCGGATTCAGGCTTTCCGGCGACGAACGGTGTCGGCCGCCGTTATTTTGAGTCGCTCAGATCGAAGTCGAACAGCGGACCGTCCCCGGCCGAAAGGCTCAGCGTTTTGCCCGTGGCATCCTTGGGAAGGGAGAAAAAGACACGGAACGCGTAAGTGTCGCCCGGTTTGAAGGTCTTTTCCGGGTCTTCATCTCTCATCGCTTTACGAACCCCGACAAACGTACTATCCTCACCGGTGGCATCGACCAGTTTCGCCTGCTCGCCGGTGCTGATGACGTAGTACATCTGATTCTCACCCGTTCCGATGTACCGGGCCGTGACCGTGGCGATCAGGTATCGTTTTCCTTCCTCCGGCGCGGCTCCGTTGTAGGTTTCCGTCGTGGAGTAGGTAACGCCGTCGAGGCGGAGCGCGAACGCGCCGGACGGAACGAAGGCACCGATACGTGCCTTCAGCGGGGAGGCAACGAGAGAACCGGTCGAATCGCCCTCGGCACGAAACTCCGCCGGAAGGGGAGTGACCTTATTCGCCGGATCGCCGTCCTCGCCCGCTTCGGCCTTCGTCGCTCCGGCGAGGTAGTAGCGAACGACCTCCTCGTTGCGTCCTTTTCGACCCTGATCGAGCATGATTTTGACGATCCTCGCCTTTGCCGGGATTTTGACACCGACCTGAAGCAGATCCGTTCCCTGTCCGTATCCCTGTCCGGGGCGGACATTGGGGAAAAAGGAGACACTCGGTTGACTCTGCAACAGATAATCGTAACCGGTGTAGGTCCGGTTATCGGCGTCCACGATCGTCAGACGATGCTGGCTGCCATCGAAGGGCGTGTCGTCCGGGTTGGAGTTCTTGATCGCGACCTGAACGACAAACAGTTTTTCGTCACGACCGACATAGAGAACGGAATAGGCGGGGAGCGGTTCCATAGTGTACTTCGCTCCTAAAATCGCATAGTTAAATCCGGACTTCAGGGTGTAGACCGTTCCGAACCGACCGTTCACCCCGGCCAACTGCTGTTGACCCTTCACCTGATTCGCCGGGGGCGTCGGCCTGGCCGGTTTCTTTTTTCCGGCATTCTGCGCAAAAACCGGTGCGCACGCAAGCCCCGCGACAACGACCGATAGTATTCGAATCGCCTGCATGACTGGCTACCTCATTCCGAAAAGAGTCGAACGAGATTCGTTTCGTCCTGTCGTAGAGAAAAACCTGTCCCGAAGCGAATGTACTATTTCACCTTGCTGCCGGGAGCCACCACTTTGTCCGGATGCAGCAGGACGGCGCGTCCCTCGGCATCGGTGGCCGCCAACAGCATTCCCTGCGACTCGACACCGCGCAGCACGGCCGGTTTCAGGTTCGCCACGACGACGATCTGTTTTCCGACCAGCGCCTCCGGCGCGTAGGCGTCGGCGATTCCGGAGACGATCTGTCGCGTTTCGTCGCCGTCCAGACGAACCTGCAGTTTCAGGAGTTTCTTCGCCCCTTCGATTCGTTCCGCCGCGACGATTTCCGCCACTTTGAACTGCACGCGCGCGAATTCGTCGATGGTAATCTGTTCGCCGCCCTCGGGTTCGGCGGTAGGTATGTTGCTCACGTCAGGTTTCGCTTCCGTTTTCGTTTTGGTCTCGCGGGTCGGTTTCGGTTCGGGCACCGGTTTCTTCACTTCGATGCGCGGAAAGAGCGGGGTGGCCTCGCCGGTCGCCGTTCCCGGCACGAGCGCGCCGAACCGGGACCCCTGCGCCCAGCTGCCCCGCTCCGCGAAATCGGTCAGCCCGAGTTGCGATGCCATCGCCCGGGTCGCCTGCGGCATGACCGGATGGATGAGCAGACAGGCGAGACGGACCCCTTCCAGGGCATTGTAAACGGCATCCCGTACCCCGGCCGTGTCGCCGTTTTTCGCCAGGTTCCAGGGGGCTTGCTCCTGAAAATAGAGATTGACCGCCGAGACCAGTGACCAGGCCGACTGCAGGGCGGAGCCCCAGTCAAACCGCTCCAGAGCTTTTTCATAGTCCGCCACCGCCCGGTCCGCCGTCGCCTTCAATTCGGAATCCAGGACGCGCGCTTCGGGAATGACCCCCTCGAAGAATCCGGCGCGCAAAATGCGGTTCAGGACGTTCCCGAGATCGTTCGCCAGGTCGGAATTGAACCGGGTGACGAGCATATCGAGCGAAAACTCCGCATCATCGGTGAATCGGATATCGCGCAGCAGGTAGTAGCGCAGGGCATCGATGCAGATCGGTTCCGCCGCCCCGGACCGTCCGTGCAGAAACGCGACGACCTCCTGCGGTTCCGGCATCGGCCCCCTGGATTTGGACATCTTTTCGCCGCCGACCAGCCACCAGCCATGTCCGACCACGTGACGGGGCAGCGGAAGCCCCAGCGCCATCAGGGTCGCCGGCCAGAGCGTGGCATGGAAGCGGGTATAGATCTCCTTGCCCATCAGGTGGACGTCCGCCGGCCAGAGGGTCTCCCAGTTCGGATCGTCGGGCCAGCCGGATTCGGTAAGGTAGTTGATCAGCGCATCGAACCAGACATACACTACCTTGCCGGGAACGCCGGGAATCGGAATACCCCACCCGGTTCGGCTCTGGGTGATATTCAGATCGCGCAACCCCTGATCGATGAACGCCAGCACCTCGTTTTTTCGCGTCTCCGGGATCAGAAAGTCCGGGTTATCGAGAATGTACTGCCGGAGCGGTTCGCCATAGGCCGAAAGACGAAAGAAGAAAGATTCCTCTTTGACCCGCTCGACGACCGCGCCCTTGCTCGGACCCTCGGCGGTCACGACCTTACGTTCGGCGTCCACGTCGGTGTCGCGGAAAAAGGTCTCCTCGGAAACGGAGTACCAGCCCTCGTACTCGCCTTTGTAGATGTCGCCTTTTTCCCACAGACGACGCCAGACCTCCTGAACGCATCGGAAGTGGCGATCGTCGGACGTACGAAAGAAGGCGTCGTTATCACAGCCAAGGAACTGCCAGGCGCGGACGAACCGCTGCGATACCTCGTCCACGAACGCCTGCGGTTCCATCCCGACTTTCGCGGCGGCATCCAGCACCTTCCGGGCGTTTTCATCGGTCCCGGTCAGGAAAAAGGCGTCCTCGCCCCGCAGGAGATGGTACCGTTTCGTGGCATCGGCCAGAACCGTGGTGGTCGCGGTGCCGATATGCGGAGAACCGTTGACGTAATAGATGGGGGTCGTGATGTAGTAACGTTTGTTCGATCGACTCATGACTGCGCCATTTTACCCGTTCGGACGCCCGCTGGCATCTTTTTCGGGGGACGTCCCGTTATTGTATCGTTCCGGGCGCGGAAAAAACAGGTCGCCCCGCCGCGCAAAAAGCGCGATCGGGGCGACCGGTCCTTTCGAACTAAAAATTGATGGTTCGCACGACTTCGAGCGGCTGACGCTGACCGAAAGCGACATTGAAGCCGAACAGTCCGCCGCCGTAGGTAAAGCCTCCGGCGGAACTGTACCCGCCACGCAGGGCGAGGTTTCTCCCGAAGGCGTACTCCGCACCGGTCCGGAACTGGCGCGAATCACCTCCGCCGGTGACGTCGACCAGGTCCGCCGCTGCGGTCAAGCCTTTCCACTGGTAGCCCGCGCCGAGGCTGGCCGTCGTTTTGAGCAGATCGACCGTCGTCGGAGCGCCGTTCCGATCGGTGCCGGAGAATTTGAAGCGCGGATTGACGACATTGGCGACGACCAACCCCGCACTGAAAACACCGGCCGGTCGCGGCGTCTGCCGCCAGAGAAAACCGAGATCCGCGCCGACCCCCCGCTTGTCCAGATAGTCCCTGCCCCGGAGTTCCGGGGCGGCGAACGCATCGGCGGCGGCATCCAGGACGGCGGCATCGGCGAGGTAATGGGCGTAATAGGCCCGCATCACCTTCACGCGGACGCCGACGGCGACATGCTGTCGGGCGGATTCGGGCATCGGGAGGCGGACTCCCACCCCGATCGCCGGGAGATTGTAGTAACCGGCGGCGATGACATCGGCACGGGAGTTCGGCGCATTGTCCCGAATTGCGGTGCTACTGCCCTCGCCCGGCCGGCCGCTTTCGATCCAGTTGCGCAGATCGTTGTTGATCAGCAGGCGTCCCTTGCCGACCGCGAAGCCGGACACCTCGACACTGCCAACGCGGATTCCCGCGCTGCCGTTGACGCCGAAGACGGAATCTTTCCCGCTGAACGTCCGAACGATGTCGTTGAGGTCGCCGCCATCTTTCAATCGCCCGGTGAAGAAATAGTCGTAGACACGGCTGACGGAGAGGTCGTTTTCGGTCCGGACGGCGATCGAGGGGGCGATCAGGTCGAACCGGCGTACCTCGAAGGCCAGGGTTGCGGGGTTGATGCGGTTGGCTCCGGACAGGTTCTGAAGCGCGATTCCCGCACCGCCCATAGCAAAAGCGCGGGCGTCCCCTCCGAACGTAATATCCGACTGGGCCAGCGCGGGAACGCTGCCGACAGCGGCAAGAGCGGTCAGAGCCGCAACGGAAAACACCCGTCGCGAAAACCGGGGAGATTTCATAGCGTAAATCCTTCCTCTTTAAGATGGTGACGAGACGGCATGGGGCCAATCATTCGAAGGCAGGAAACGGGCCAGCGTTTCGGAAAGGTTTCAACGGCGGGTATTCCCGGTACAATTACGTTAAGCATCACGTAGCCGTCCCGGAACATGGTCGTCCGGCGAGGAAAAGGACAAATCCGGGGTTGGGCGCCGCTCGTTTTCAACCGATATAACCGATATAATCGACGGCGAACATTTGATCCATGTGAACCTTAGAATGGAGCCGGTTGACAGATGCCGATCTGGGATGTGATTGTCGTTGGTAGCGGTCCGGGCGGCGCGACCTGCGCCTGGAAGGCCGCCGACGCCGGCATGCGGGTTTTGCTGCTGGAACGCGCCGCGACTTTACCGCGTTACAAACCCTGCGGAGGGGGGATTCCGGCCTCGCTGGCGGAGCAAATCGCGGGATTCGACGATCCGTCGGTGTTCTCCGACCTGACGGTGACCCGGTTACGCCATTCCTGGAAAGGAAAGGACCCGGTTCTCGCGGAGATGCGGACCACGGCAGGAACGCTCGCGCCCGTCTGGATGGTGAAACGGCCGCAGTTCGATCATTTCCTGACCGAACGCGCCCGGGCCGCCGGCGCGGACATCCGAACCGGCGTGCGGGTCCGGGACGTACTGCCCGAGTCGGAAGCGGTTCGGGTGGTTTCAACCGACGGCGAGACCTGGCAGGCTCGCTATGTCGTCGGGGCGGATGGCGCGAAGGGGATCGTCGGGCCGCGGGTCGGGCTTCGGCTCCGCCGCCAGTACGGGATCGCTCGCGAGATCGAAATCCCGGATGAGGACGGCGAACCTCTGTACCCGGAAACCGCCTATCTCGATTACGGAACCGTACCGAACGGATATGCCTGGATCTTTCCCAAAACGGGCTTTCTCTCGGTCGGCGCGGGAATGCTGTTGCCGAAGCGCCCCTCGGCGAAAATGGAGAACCGTGTCGGCCATCTTTTGAAATCCGCGATCGATATCCTGATGCGCTCCGTCGGTCGAACCTGTCCGGACGGAGCGGACGCGCCGAAGTTATGGGCGCATCCGATACCGTTCTGGACCGGAACCGAGCCGCTGGCAACGGCGGACGGTCGGGTTCTACTGGTGGGGGATGCCGCCGGGGTCGTGCAACCGCTGTTCGGCGAAGGGATCCAGTACGCCGTACGAACCGGGGCACTGGCGGCGGCCCACCTGGCAGCCGGTACGACACAGGAATATACGGGGGCGGTCGCGGCGGCGTTCGGGGCGGAGTTCGATGCCGCGCTGCGTGTCGGGCGTGTCTTCCATCGCGCCCCGTATCTATCCTACCGACTCGGTGTCAAGAATCCGGCAGGGACGCGCCTGGTCGGGCGCATCATGGCGGGCGAGGCTTCGTTCGTTCACCTCGAACAACGTATTTACGAACGCTTGAAGAACCCCTTGCGTCGTTAATCGCTACTGAAGGAGGGGCCCGGTGCCAAAACCGCTTCCGACAACCGACTTTTATGCGCATCACAGCCCTTTCGGCGCGTTCGCGTCGTTCACGCTCGGGCGGCACGGATTCCGGGGCGGGTTCGGCTCGGAACTCGCCGGTCCCGCCGACCAGGACGTCTATATCGCGGTCGTTCGGCCCGGAAAAGGGGTGGAGGCGCTGCCGTTTTTCCGACCGTCCTCCTCGCCCTCGATCGCCTATACCGGAGAAGTCGCTCCGTCCGATTCCGCGCGTTCCGCCCACTGGCGAACCTTCGGTCCGGAGGAGATCGTCCGAACCCTGGGATGGGCGACCGATAGCTGGGCCGCCGGTTCCCTGACCTTCACGCTCCATACGCCTTTCGGCCCCGTGCCCGACGTGGTTGAGATCGGCGACGGAGAGATGCGTCGACATCTGTGCCCGGCCATTTTCGCCGAGTTGACCGTGGACAACCGGGACGGGGACGGGGAGGCGTTCGGCTTTTTCGGGATCGGAGCGGCGGATCCGCTGCGACCGCTCTCCGATGCGGGTAACGGCCTCCTGGGGATGGCTCGCGGCGGGGAATACGGTTTCGCCGCCGCTCCGCTGCCGGGCCGCGCACTGCGCGAACTCCAGACCTGGGAACTGGAAACGGCGGTCGCCCTGGCCGATTCCGATGCCGCGCCGCCGATCGAACGGCTGGCGAACCGGGGCGGCCTGCTGATGACCGTCCCGGCCGGGGAGATACGTACCTGCCGTCTGGCTCTCGGGTTTTTCCGGCACGGAATCGTGACTTCGGGGATCGCCACCACGTACCTTTACTCCCGGCTGTTCAGCGACCTGGACACTGCGCTGGCCTTCGCCGTCGAAAATATCGACGAATATATCGACACGGCGCGTCTCTGTGACGAGGAACTGGACGCGACCGGTCTCTCCGACGAGCGAAAATTCCTCGTGGCCCACAGCACCCATTCCTATCTCGGCTCAACGATGCTGCTGCACGATGAACGCGGCGCGCTGCCACGGTCGCCGTTCGCCACGACGGTGCATCGGCCGATCTGGGTGGTCAACGAAGGCGAGTATCGGATGCTCAACACGCTCGACCTGACCGTGGACCAGGCGTTCTTCGAGCTTCTATACCATCCGTGGACGCTGCGGAACACCCTCGATCTGTTGATCCATCGGTATTCCTATACTGATGAGGTTCAGGATGCGACCGATCCGGCGCGTCCCCGATTCCCCGGCGGAATCTCCTTTACCCACGACATGGGGGTGGCGAATCAGTTCGCGCCGGCCCGTTTCTCGGCCTATGAACGCCCGGATCTGTCGGGTTGTTTCTCCTACATGACCTATGAGCAGCTGTGTAACTTCTGCCTTTGCGCTGCGCTCTACGGTCTGCCGACGGTGCTCGCGGAAGGCGATGTCTTCTGGCTGGCGGCGCACCGCAATACGCTGCATGCCTGCCTGAGAAGTCTGCTCCACCGGGATGGGCCGGATGCGTTGCGCAACGGCCTGATGTCCTTTGATTCGGGGCGGTGCCGAAACGGACAGGAGATTACGACCTACGACTCGCTCGACCCGTCCCTCGGTCAGGCGCGCGGCAGTGCGTATCTGGCGGTAAAGACCTGGGCGGCCTATCTTGCCCTGTCGCGCTGTTTCGACACCCTCGGCGAGGAACCGTCGGCGGTCGAGGCCGAGGAGAGAGCGGCCTGCGCGGCAGCGACGATCGCCGCGCAGTGGCGGGAGGTGGATGAGTTTTTTCCCGCGCTTTTTGAAAAGGACAGTCCGGGCGGCGCGGCCCGGACCCTGCCCGTCGTCGAGTCGTTAGTCTACCCGTATCTCTGGGGGGATGAGGACGCCGTGTCGCCGTACGGGCGGTACGGACAGCTGATCAGCCAGTTACGTCGACATATGAAGGCGGCGTTAACTCCCGGCATCTGCATCGACCGGGTGAGCGGCGGTCTGAAGATCACATCGGTTTCGGAAAACACCTGGCTGAGCAAGCTGTTTCTCATTCAGTTCGTGGCCGAAACGATCCTGGGGTTGAAAGTGCCGCCGTCGACCGATCAGGCACATGCCCGCTGGCTGCGGGAAGGCGAGGCGCGTAACCATGCGTTCACCGACCAGGTAAGATCGACCGATGGCGCGGACCTGGGATCGCGATTTTACCCGCGCGGAGTCACCAGCCATCTCTGGATGATATGACGTTCTAACGTCCGGAATCCGTGAGGGAATCGGCGCGCCGTCCACGGGTGGATTGGAGCGGCGCGCCGATCGTCCGATCAGAAGGCGAAGACCTGTCCGACGGTCAGCGTGCTCTGGTTCTTTTTGAACGTATTGGCGTCCTTGCTCGCGAAGATTTCGGTATTGGCGTTGTCATACCGATATTCCAAGATCGTCCGCATTCCGGGGAACAGTCCGGAGCGCAGTTCGTAGGACGCCGTGATGCTGGAAATGTTGGGCTTCTTCGACGCGTCTCCGCTCGGAATCACCCCCGCATTGGTTTTGCTCTGCGTGATGTACTCGCCCCGGAGCGCCGCGACATTGCCGGATCGGTTGGTCGCGATCAGATAAAGGGCGCCGCCCGTGACGTTGTAGGAGACGTCCTGAGTGGTACCGTTCTGGCTGCCGGGGACCACCGTCTTGCCGAATCGATACAGACCCTCGGCAACCACCTTGAACCGGGGACCGAACTGACCGGTGTAAACCAGGTCGAGCACGCCCAGGGATTTGTTCGTCTGGTTGATGGCCGTGCCGGGCTGCTGGGTACCGTCATACGTGACGTTATCCCGGGAGTAAAGACCGTTCAGAATCAGCGAGGAACCGCCGGAGAGGGTCTGGGCAACCTGGAATCCGGGAGCGACATCGCGGTTGCCGGTGTCGTTCGTTCCGTTGTACCGGTTCAGGACGAAGCCGGAAACGGTGGTCGAGGGGCCGACCGGATAGGCGGCGCGAACACCCGCGTTATAGAATGGTGAGGGGAACTGGAACAGAAAGTTCCGCGAGAAGAAGTTGTTGGTGCCGATATCGATGGTCTCGTACCCGACGTGGGTCACGAACTGACCGACATCCACCTTGATATCCTTGCCGCCGACCGGCGCCAGGAAGGTGGCATAGGCTTCCAGCACGTTCGGAAGACCGCCGAACTCCCCGACGTTGAAGTTTCGCAGGGTACGTACCTCGCCCTCGATCAGGCGAACGACGAATCCGGTGCGGGATTCCGGAGTCGCCGCTTTGCCGACCCGAATCTCGGCCAGGTTGACCGAGAACTGACCTTCCTTGGTATTGTAGAGATACAGGTTGCTGCCGTTGAACGGTTTGTTGAAGTTGGCGGTATAGTTCGCCTCGACCTGCGCGTTGATCGTGATCGGGGGCGCGGCCGGGGCGGACGACTGCGCACAGGTCGGGAGAGCGCACGTGGTCAGGAGCGTCGCCAGAGAGATGGCGCGCACCGGGGACGGAACGCGGGAAGAGTGTGTCCGCATGAAATGAATGCCTCCGGGTCGTACGTCGAGCAGGGGTTCTGTTCGTCGTCCGTTCGTCGTAATGGTGTTTCGGGTATTCAGGGTAATTGGGACGGCGACCTATCAGGATACGTTTCCCTGGTTATCCTGGTCGCATCGGCGTTCCGTGCTGCCTGCAGGCAACGAGGTCGTTCCGGGAGATCCGTGACGCCGTGTCCGATTTCGAATTCCCGTGACGACACCGTTCGACGGGAGAAAAAGAGGGGGGATTCCGTGCACCGCCTTGTGCTACGGCCGGTTTTTCGTCGGTTAGGGGCGTCCTCCGGCGGGGAGGGATCGAATCCGCCGGAGGACGTCCCGACGATCGGGATCAGACGTTGAAGTACAGCGCGAATTCGTAGGGGTGCGGGCGCAGACGGATCGCGTCCACCTCGTTGATTCGCTTGTACTCGATGTAGTTCTCGATCAGGTCCTTGGTAAAGACGCCGCCTTCCAGCAGGAAGTCGTGGTCCGTTTCAAGCGCGGACAGCGCTTCGTCCAGGCTGCCGGGCGCCTGCTTGATGCCCCGCTCCTCGAGTTCTGCCGGGGTCATCTCGTAAATGTCATGATCAACCGGGGCGGGCGGTTCGATCTTGTTCTTGATACCGTCCAGGCCGGCCATCAGAAGAGCGGAGAAGCACAGATACGGGTTGCTCGACGGGTCCGGGGCGCGGAACTCGACGCGCTTCGCCTTGGGGGAGTTGGAGTAGGCCGGGATGCGGCACGCGGCGGAGCGGTTACGGTTCGAGTAGGCCAGGTAGATCGGCGCTTCGTAGCCGGGAACCAGGCGGCGATAGGAGTTGGTGGTCGGAGCGGCGAACGCCAGGACCGCCGGGGCATGAAGCAGGACACCGCCGATATACCAGCGAGCCAGATCGGACAGGTTGGCGTAGGTGCCCTCCTGGAACATCAGGGTTTCCCCGTCCTTCCAGAACGAAACGTGGGTATGCATTCCCGATCCGTTGTCCTGGAACAGCGGCTTCGGCATGAAGGTCGCCGTGTAACCGTTCTGGGCGGCAACGTTCTTGACAATGTACTTGTAAAGAATCATGTCATCGGCATGCTTCAGCAGGGGACCGAACTTCAGGTCGATCTCCGCCTGTCCTGCCGTCGCCACCTCGTGATGCTGCACCTCGACATCGATCCCCGCCTCGATCATGGTGAGCATCATCTCGGTACGCAGGTCCTGGAACTTATCGAACGGCGCGACCGGGAAGTACCCGCCCTTGTACGGAATCTTGTAACCGAGGTTGCCACCCTCCTCGGCGCGACCCGTGTTCCAGGCCGCTTCCGAACTGTCGACAAAGTGCATCGAGGAGTTCGGCTTGTAGTCGAAGCGGACTTCGTCAAAGATGAAGAATTCGGATTCCGCACCGAAATAGGCGACATCGGCGATGCCGGAGTCCTTCAGATACTGTTCGGCTTTCTTGGCCGTGTAACGCGGGTCGCGGGAGTAGGGCGCACCGGTCATCGGGTCCTTGATATCGCAGACCAGCGACAGCGTCGGGACATCGGTGAAGGGGTCGATGAACGCGAAGTTGGGATCGGGGAACAGGAGCATGTCCGATTCGTTGATCTTTTGGAAACCGCGAATCGACGAACCGTCGAACCCGATACCTTCGTTGAAAAGATCCTCGTCCAGAATCTTCGCAGCGACGGAGAAGTGCTGCCAGGTGCCGAAAAGGTCGCAGAATTTGATGTCGATGATTTTGACATCGTTGGCTTTCGCCAATTCGATAACTTCTTTTGGGGTCATGATTACCGTTTCCGCTTGAACGATAACACGGTCTTTCCCATGAAAGACCGGACACCAGCCGGGGCGACCATCCTGAGTTGGGGTGCAGCGCTGCCCTGGTAACAAGTCTGCCGGACGACTGATTCTGGGGGAATCCGTTCACGCTTTTTCGTGAACGACACCGCAGCGTTCATTGTGCGGCGTCACGCAAGATTATAAAAACGCGACCCCCCCCTGTCAAGGGTATTTTAAGAAAATGTTAAGACAATTTTCCGAATTTGTTTCCGTTCTGTTTCCGATCGCTTCGGGGAAATCCTGACGCGGCGTTCCCGGCCGGTCAGGGGGCGGTCCCACGGGGTGGGGATGTCCCGGCAGGCGGCGTCGGGAACGCCGGGGGAGCGAGGCGAACCGGCCCTTTCCAGCCGAAGAATTTCACCGTCGCCGGGTCCGGACCGACGGTCGAAAGGTCGAACGGCACGAACCCCATTTTCAACGCCGGGGAGTCCGGTTTCAGGGAGAAATCCCCCTTCTCCGGCGCGACGAACAGCGGGTCCGCGATCCGCGAACCGGCGTCGAACCCCCTGGCTTGCCAGGTCGCCAGATCCATGCCCTCGGCGAAGGTGACCGGCTGACCGAAGCGCCAGTACAGATTGTCCCGGAGGATGAACCGGTCGCCGGACCAGTTCGAACCGAGGAGCGGGCCTTCCGTCCAGACGACGATATTGTTCGACAGGGTGAACGACAGGTGGTCCTCCGCTCGCGTACGCATCAACTGCGCCTCCTGTCCGAAGGCCAGGATGTTGTTACGGACGATGTTCTCTCGCCCGTAGTGCTGGTGAAACGGCGCGGATCGGGTCCGGAAAACAAGGTTATTCTCGGAGACGACGCCGGTCGAGCCTTCGTCGTAGTAGATGCCCCAGCCGCCGTAATCGAACGACCGGATATCGTGGATACGGTTGTGGTGAAGCGTCGTTCCCGGAGCGACTCCGAGGGTGTAGATGCCCCCCATATCGGAGAGGACACCCTGACCGATGTCGTGCAGGTGGTTGAAGGCGATCTCGTTATGATGCGCCCCGCTCGGGCCGTAGCCCCAGCTCCATCCGGGGGAGATGGCGGTGTAGTAGAGGTCGGCGATCTCGTTGTGCAGGAGTCGGTTGTGATGGGAATGACCGAGCCAGATACCGACCGCGGCGGGGTGCATTCTGCCCAGGTGGGCGATCCGGCAGTTCGAGACCGTGTTGCGGTGGGCCAATTGAGATTCGTCCGGGAGGTACGCCATTTCACCGATCCTCACGCCGCCCGCGCCGAGATCGGACAGTTCGCAGCTTTCCACGACGCAGTTCCGGCTGCTGCCTCCCAGCGCGACGGCCCAGTTACCCGTGTTCCGAACGCGGCAGCGAACGAGCCGGATCGAGTCGGCGTCCCGGGCCTCGATCGTCGCTCCGAGGTTCACCTCGGCCTGCGGAAAGGTGTTCCCCGTCGGCGGCACGTTCCAGCCCGTATGCGCGAAATCGAGCCCTTCAAAGGTGATATGCCGTGCGCCATGGACAACCAGCAGACGTTCCAGACGGGGCGCAATCATCCGCGCCCGGTCCGGACGTTCACCCGGAAGCGGCAGGTAGGTCAGGATGCCGCTCCGCGCGTCGAGATACCACTGTCCGGGGTCGGTCAGCGCCTCGCGCACGTTCTCAATCAGATACCGGTTGCCCTTGCGGATCGCCAGATACGAAACGCGTCCGCTCGTCCGCCCGGCCAGCGTGACAATGCGTTCGTTCACATCGACCGATTCCAGCGGCAGGCGGCTCATCGACCAGATATGGAACGGCAGCACCTCGATGCGGCCCGCGTCGTACCAGTCGGCGCGGACATCGCCCGGATGGAAACGGAAACGGTTGTCGCCCGCGTCCCGGACGGCCTCGGTCGGCGGAACCTCCTCCGCCACCCGGAAATAGCCTGCCTTCGGGAGGCGAGGGCGGTAGCGCCGCTCCCCGTTGACATATAACTGGGAGAAGTACCACTGCCCCTGGACGACCTCGGGTAATTGTGTCTGCCAGACACCTTTTGATGTCCGTTTCCATCCGGTAATCCGGAGGCCACCGCTCAACTGCGGCGTTTCGTTTTCGTACGCCCGGTAGGTGATCGGTCGTTCCGGCGTCCCGGAATCGTCGGCGGTGAACGTCAGCGGTTCCGCGAGGGGATAAAAACCGCCGCGAATCGCCACCGTCATCGGGCCGCCGGGTTGCGTCTTCGCCTCACGGACGGCTTGGCGGGCGCGAGCCACCGACGCAAACGGACCGTCGGTTTTCGACCGGTTCGGCGTCGGGAGCGTTCCGGACCAGGCATCGCTGCCATTGGTGGCGACATAGAAAATCGGCGCGCGGTCCGCGCCGGTCGACGGGTTCCGCCCCATGACACTTCCTTCCATGATCAGCAGGAGAGCGGCCAGCGCTCCGAAACAAATGCTCATAACATACTCACGGAGGTCTCAAAAAGTATCTTCGTTGAGAAATCGCTCGATCGCGGTGCCGAGCGGCAGGGAGTGATCGGGCGACCACTTCGAGTAGGTCTTCAGGAACGGGACCCAGTGAAACGAGGCGGTCATCACCTCCCGAAGGGAGAGCCGTGCCACCGGGCCGACGTCCCGCAGGTATCCCGTCTCCTCGAACCGCCGCGCCGCCGCCCGGAGATCGTACTCCACGCTCTGGTGCAATGTCTCCCAGCGACCGCCCCGTCGTTCCAGGAGGAGGAACTGCGCGGTCGGGAAGTGGTCGAGCGGCAACCCGACCGACCCGCAGGTGACGATCATCTTGCCCTGCCAGAAGCGTGTCTGCGCCGCGTGGTTGTGACCACGGATCAGGAGGGGTTCCTCCATCCCGGCGAGCATCTCCGCCAGCTGCGGTTCCGGCGTATGCGCGAGAATGGCGTCGTTGTCGTTACGCGGGCTGCCATGGCAGAAAAGTATCTCCGGAAGACCCGGATGCCGGTAGAGCAACGGAAGTTCGCCCATCGTGGCCCGTTCGGCCGGTGTGAAACGCTCCGCCGTCCAGCGAACGGGCGCGAACCGTTCCAGCGCCCATTCCGCCGGCCGGTCCGGTCGGTCCGCCTGGTGGATGTAGCGTTCGTGGTTTCCCCGGAGCAGGGGGGCATCGTAGCCGAGGGCCATATCCCAGCAATCCCGACTGTCCGGGCTGCCGTTCACGATATCGCCGCCAAAGACCAGAAGATCCGGTGAAAGCTCCCGAACGCGGCGCAGGGCGGCGTCAAAGGCGACCCGGTTACCATGGACATCGGACAGGACCGCGATACGGATCGGTGAGGAGACGGAGGGTGCCACGACGCTAAGTTGCACTATCCCCACCCCGATTTCCTTCGTCCGTTCCGTTCCGGTATGATAGGTTTGTGGAGGCAACCGTAGAAAATCGTCCGATCTGGCTCCGACGGCCCGACCTGGAACATATTCCCGAAGCGAACCTGCCCTCCGGGTTGGCATGGCGTTACCTGAAGGGAGGCCACGATGCCGACGCCTGGCTCGCGTTAATCCGGGCCGCGGAAACGTTCGGCCCCGTCGAGGCGGACGCCTTTTCCCGCGCGTACGGCGCGAACGACGCCGACATCCGGGAGCGGGTCTGTTTCCTGCAAAGCGGCGACCTGCCCGTGGCGACGGTCGGTGCCTGGTACGGCACCGGCGAGTGGGAAGGCTGGGGACGAATCCACTGGCTGTACGTGCTGCCCGCGTTTCAAGGAGCGGGATTGGGCAAAGTCCTGCTGACGTTCGCGCTTGGTCGCCTGAAGGAACTCGGCCACTCGCGCGTCTGTTTGAAAACGTCGTCCGGACGCCTTCCCGCCCTTCGTTTGTACGCCCGTTACGGCTTTACGGAAGTCCCGGCCGTTTCTTTGCCTGACGCGAAAACGGGGATTCGATCAGACGAAGCAGAAAGGCAGGGTTGAACTGCCGGTCGCAACGGGCGCAGGAGGATCGGACCAGTCGCCGCCTCCGGAACACCTTCGTCTTGCAGGCGGGACATTCGTAAACGTATCGGCAGTAGGCATGTTCCCGGTTCTCCGGAATCCGGGCGTACTTGCGATGGCTCCCCAGCTTCTCCGCAAGCGTCCAGAACTCGCGTGTGTGGTTCCAGTGGACCAGATGCGCCACCTCATGACGAAAGGTGTTCATCGTCTCTTCCCAGCCGAAGGCGACGAACGACGGCCAGGACAGAACGATCAGGCTCTCGGTCGGACGGTAGTAACCCCCGTACTGTTTTCGGGTGGAGAAGCGGATTTCGCGGAGGGTGAGTTTTCCCTCGAAGAAGGTGGCGTTCAGCCGATGAAACTCCTCCCAGAGTCGGGCGAGGGCTTCGGCCTGGGCGGCTTTCAGTTCGGTCGGGCTGAGTTTTCGGGGCGGCGGGGAATCGATCGGCGGTTCCGGCGTCGGTGCGGGACCTTTCTGTCGGGATTGTTCCTGCATGATCGACTATTTTACCGCACGCAAGGACGCCCCCATCCCCGGCCGGGATGAGGGCGGTCCGGCGTTTTCAGACGATCGTCTTTTCGGTTTCGCGGTCGAAGAGGTGGGCGGCTCCGCCATCGATGAGGACGTCGATCGGGGCGCCCTCTTTCGCGCGGGTCTCCGCGTCCACCTCGGCCACCAGCGTCTGCTGACCGGCGTTGAGGAAGACGGTGGACACCGCGCCCATCGGCTCGATCACATCGACCGACATCCGGATCGGGTCCTGCCCGTTCAGGTGGGCGGGAGCGAAGTTTTTGTCGTGGATGTCCTGCGGCCGGATGCCGAGGACGACCTCGCGGCCGATGTAGGGTTTCAGCGCGTCGGCGCGATCCTCCGGGAGATGGAGTTTGAAGGCCCCGGTATCGACGACCGGACCCGCGCCGTTCTTCGTGACCGTGGCATTGGACACAAAGTTCATCGACGGTGTGCCGAGGAACCCGGCGACGAACATATTGGCCGGCGAGTGGTAGAGGTTGAGCGGGGTGTCGCACTGCTGGAGGACGCCGTCCTTCATGACGGCGATCCGTTGACCCATCGTCATCGCCTCGACCTGGTCGTGCGTGACATAGATGGTGGTGACCTTGAGTTGCCGGTGCAGTTTGATCAGTTCGGCGCGGGTCTGGACGCGCAGTTTGGCGTCGAGGTTGGACAGCGGCTCGTCCATCAGGAAGACCTGGGGTTCGCGCACGATCGCGCGGCCGAGCGCGACGCGCTGTCGCTGGCCACCCGACAGTTGTTTAGGTTTCCGATCCAGCAGGTGACCGATCGACAGCGTTTCCGCGGCGGCGCGAACGCGCGTATCGATCTCTTCCTTGATCTTTTTGGTCTCGCCCGGATTGGAAATCTGCCGGAGCAGATTCGGAAGCATCCGGAGTTCCAGACCGAACGACATGTTCTTGTAGACGCTCATATGCGGGTAGAGCGCGTAGTTCTGGAACACCATGGCGATGTTCCGGTCCCGGGGGGCGACATCGTTGACGACCCGGTCGCCGATCAGTATTTCACCGGAGGTGATCTCCTCCAGACCGGCGATCATGCGGAGAGCGGTGGTCTTGCCGCAGCCGGACGGGCCGACCAGCACCAGAAACTCCCCGTCGTGAATTTCCAGGTTCAGGTTATTGACCGCCTTGACCTCTTTTTTGGTCTGCTGGTCGGTAAAGATCTTGAAAAGATTACGTAGGGTTACGCGGGCCATAGTCGGACGGTTGACACGCTCGGACGAACGATCCGTGTTCGTCCGCAACGGCCTTTCTGCATGGACGAAGGCGCGGAACCCGGTCCCCACCTTCGTCGAAATTCTGCGGAAATTATACGTTCGGCGACGGAGGGTGTCAAGGACGAGGAAGGCCCGACCCGACACCCGGTCCGACGATTACTCCGCGATTCCTTCCAGAACGACATCGAAGGTGAGAGGTTTCGCCGTGTCGAACGGCATGCCGGGGCGGCCGCCGTATGCCAGGTCCGGCGGAATGATCAGTTTGCGCCGTCCGCCGACCTTCATCGAACCGACGCCTTCATCCCAGCCTTTGATGACCTGACCCACACCGAGGGTGAATTCGAACGGTTCGCCCCGCTTGTAGGAACTGTCGAAGATCGTGCCGGTGGCGTCCCAGCCGACATATTGCATTTTGACGTTCTGGCCGGTCTTCGGAGCCGCTCCGGTGCCGACGGTCATATCCTCGTAGATCAGCCCGGATTTGGTCGTGACCGGTTGGCCGTTCCCCTTGAACGGAACCTTGGGCATGTTGACGGGATCGGGCGCGGGAGTGGCCAGCGCGGCCGGCGGCGGGGTGGGCGGACCCATGACGTTCTCGCCGGACGGTGATTCGGCGGGACGGGCGGCCTCCGTGGTCGGTTCCGGCGAGGCGGCGGTTTCGGTGCCCGCGTTACCCGAGGGGGCGGCCGGTTTCTCCTCGCAGCCCGCGATCAGCGCCGCCGACAGCAGGGCGGCGGCAACGAACGACAACCAGTGGTGACGAATCTTCATGTTCTTTCCTGTTCGGTGGACAAGGCGTCCCGGGCGGCGGTCTCTCCGGCGACGAAACCGGTAGACCAGGCTGCCTGTAGATTATACCCCCCGACCGGCCCCGCGATGTCGAGAACCTCGCCGCACAGGTAGAGTCCGCGCACGATTTTCGAGCGCATCGTCTGCGGATCGACCTCGTCCAGGGAGACGCCACCGGCCACGACCTCGCCCCGTTCCAGCGGAACATGGCGCACACGCCCCAGAGGCCAGGCTTTCAGGGTGTTGACCAGCCGGTTGCGCTCCTTCTGTCCGAGGTGCGCGCCCCGGACGGACGGTTCGGTCGCTGCCGCGCCGAACACGGCGGGAACCAGGCGATGGGGGACGTACCGTTCCGTGAAGTCGCTGACCGAACGGCGCGGATTCTCCCGACAGTGGGCGATCAGGGCGGCGGTCAGTCGGTCGTGCGGTTCGTCGGGCAGAAGATCGACCTCGACCAGGCTCTCCTCCGGGATGGCTTCCGCTACCTCCCGCGACACCCCCAGGGCGGTCGGGCCGCTGACCCCTTTATGCGTGAACAGCAGATCGCCGCGCCAGCGCATCCGCTCCCTGCCCGGCGTTCCGTCGGCATGGGCGGCACGCGCCTTCAGGACGCAGTCGCGCAGGGCGACCCCGCTCCAATCGGCGGACGGTGTCGGGTCCAGATACAGCGGGGCCAGCGCGGCGCGTAGCGGGACGATCGTATGCCCCAGGTTTCCGAGCCATCGCCAGCCGTCTCCGGTACAACCGGTCGCCGGGAAGGAGGAACCGCCGGTCGCAATGATGACCTGACGCGCGGCAATCCGCTCGCCGCTTTCGGTATCGACGCCGACGATTCCGCCGGAGTCGGTCGCGACCCCGGAGGTCGGCGTCTCCAGGCGCACCGTCACGCCGGCATTGCGGACGACCGTCTCCATCAGGGCGACGACATCGTGCGCGTCGGCGGGCGGTACCGGAAAAATTCGCCCGTCCGGACGGGTATAAACCTCCATACCCAGGTCGGTCAGGAGACGCAGGTAGTCCTCGTTGGTGAAACGATAGAAGGACGGACGGAGAAAACGCCCCTCGTTGGCACGGAACTTCTGACGAAGGCTTTCCATCGTCCCGGCATGGGTCAGATTGCACTTGCCGCCGCCGGAGATCAGAATCTTGGTGCCGAGCCGATGCTTCTTTTCGAGAAGCAGGGTCGGCGCGCCGAGCGAGGCGGACCGCCAGGCGGCAAGCATCCCGGCCGCGCCGCCGCCGATCACGACAACCGGCGTCACCGGTCCACCTTCTGCGTTGCCGCTCGCTTCAGGCGGTCGTGAATCGCCTGCCATTCCGGGCCTTGCGGCGGCATTTCGACAATGATGCGGGCGACTTCACGTCGGTCCAGACGCCGGAGGTCGGCGTATAGCGCGGCGGCGTATTCCACGGAGGAACGGTTCCCGACGGCGATCAGGCCGTCGCCCGGCGCAAGAACCAGGGAAAGGAGGTCCGTGCGAACCAGCAGCACTTTGGCGCGCGGCGCATAGTGACGCGCCCGCTGCCCCGGAGAGCGAGCGATATCCGACCCGGCATCGTCCTCCTCGACATCTCCCACGACCGCCCGTAGGAGCGTCCGGTCGATCCCCCCCCGCCCAACAAAAACGGGCGGCTCCACCCGTAAAAACAGAACCGTGGACACCAAAACCACCCACCAGGGGCCGCCCTCCAAAAAAAAAAAGTCGTCGGCCAATGCCCGCCGGGGGTCGGCGACGTGGGCCGCC
>JANRLW010000058.1:0-61821 GCA_033762295.1 Capsulimonadales bacterium | reverse complement strand
GTGGTCTTTTTCGCACAGGAAGAGGCCGGCAGGCTGGGCGAGAACTACGTATCGACGGAACACCTGCTCCTGGGACTGGTTCGAGAGAATGACAGCGTGGCGGCACGGATTCTCGACCGGCTCGGGGTAAGCCTGGGACGGATCCGCTCGGAGATCGAAAGACAGGTCGCGCGAGGCGACGGACGTCTGGGGCAGGATATGCAACTGACGCCGCGCGCCAAGCGGGTGATCGACCTGGCGTATGACGAAGCGCGACAGCTCAACAATAACTATATCGGTACCGAACACCTGCTTCTGGGCTTGATCCGGGAGGGCGAGGGGTTGGCCGGTCGGGTCCTCAACAAACTGGGCGTCGACCTGGAGCGGACCCGGCGCGAGGTGATTCAGTTGCAGGATGCCGAACCGGCGCAGGTCGGGCAGCAGGGCGGACGCCCCCAGCGGTCGCGCACGCCCACCCTGGACGAGTTCGGTCGGGACTACACCGAACTGGCTCGTTCCGACAAGCTCGATCCGGTCGTCGGCCGTAACGCGGAGATCGAGCGCGTCATCCAGATACTCTCCCGGCGCACCAAGAACAACCCGGTGCTCGTTGGCGAACCCGGCGTCGGCAAGACCGCCATCGCCGAGGGGCTCGCCAATCGCATCATCGCGCAGGACGTGCCGGAGATGCTGAAGGACAAGCGGATCGTCGCGCTGGACCTGGCCGGTCTGGTCGCGGGGACGAAGTACCGGGGCGAGTTCGAGGAGCGAATGAAGCGCGTGATGGATGAGGTGCGGAAAGCGTCGGGCGAGGTCATCCTCTTCATCGACGAACTGCACACGCTCGTCGGCGCGGGAGCGGCGGAGGGGGCGATCGACGCCTCCAACATTATGAAGCCGGCGCTGGCGCGCGGCGAACTCCAGTGCATCGGCGCGACCACGCTGGACGAGTTTCGCAAGTACATCGAACGCGATGCCGCTCTCGCCCGCCGCTTCCAGATGGTCAAGGTTTCCGAGCCGACCGTGGATGAGGCCGTCGAGATTCTGCGTGGTCTGCGCTACAAGTACGAGGAGCATCACAAGGTGGAGATCACCGATGCCGCCCTCGATGCGGCGGCGCGACTCGCGGACCGCTATATCTCCGACCGTTTCCTTCCGGACAAGGCGATCGACCTGATGGACGAGGCCGCGTCCCGTGTTCGCCTGCGCTCGGCGATGGCTCCGCAGGCGCTGCGCGAAGCCAAGCAGCAACTGGCGAAGATCGAGAAGGAACTGAACAGCCTGCCACAGCGCGGCGATTATGACCGGGTCAAGTTCCTGGAGGAGGAGAAAGCCTACCTCCGCGACCGGATCACCCAGCAGCAGGCCAAATGGGACGAAGAGCGGGCTGCCGCCCAGATGCTGGTCGGCGAGGATGAGATCGCTCAGATCGTCTACTCCTGGACCGGCATTCCGGTGAACCGACTGGTCGAAACCGAGACGCAGAAACTCCTCAAAATGGAGGAGGAACTGCACAAGCGGATCATCTCCCAGCACGAGGCGATCGTCGCCGTTTCCAAGGCCGTTCGCCGCGCCCGCTCGGGCCTGAAAGACCCGAAACGGCCGATGGGTTCGTTCCTGTTCCTCGGCCCGACCGGTGTCGGAAAGACCGAACTGGCCCGCGCCCTGGCGCAGTTCCTGTTCGAGAAGGAAGACGCCCTGATCCGGATCGATATGTCCGAGTATATGGAGCGGTTCGCCGTCTCCCGACTGGTCGGCGCGCCTCCGGGATATGTCGGTTACGATGAGGGCGGGCAGTTGACCGAAGCCGTCCGCCGCCAGCCGTACTCCGTGATCCTGCTCGATGAGGTCGAGAAGGCGCATCCCGAAGTCTTCAACCTGTTGCTTCAGGTGATGGAGGACGGACGCCTGACCGACTCGCAGGGCCGGGTGGTCGACTTCAAGAACACGGTGATTATCATGACCTCGAATATCGGGGCGCATATCATCAACCGTGAACCGGGGATCGGCCTGCGTCAGCAGAAACCGAGGGATGAGGATGCCAAGTCGTACGAGGCGATGAAAGCCCGGATTCAGGAGGAGCTGAAACGCGTCTTCCGGCCGGAGTTCATCAACCGTGTCGATGAGACGATCGTCTTCCACTCGCTCACCTCGGCGGATATCCATCAGATCGTCGGCCTGATGCTGAACAGCGTTCGGAAACAGATCCGCCAGCATGGCATGGAACTGGAACTGAGCGATGCGGTGCTGGAGCGACTGGCGACCGAGGGGTACGATCCGCAGTACGGAGCACGTCCGCTGCGCCGCGCGGTTCAACGGCTGATCGAGGACCCGCTGGCGGAGGAGGTCCTGCTGGGACGCTTCTCGCACGGGGATACGATCCGCGCCGAACTGGATGGCGAAGGCGAAAAGGCCGTGGTCATCTTCCGTAAGGTCGAAAGCGCGGAGGGGGACGAGGGCGAACCGGCGGCGCTCACACCGCCGATCGGAATGCCGGAGTTGCCCGCGCCGTCCGACAACTAAACTCGGAAAACCAAAAAAAAGCGGCCCCGAAATCGGGGCCGCTTTTTTGTGCGCGGATCGGTTGGCGCATCGGTCGGCGGGCCGGTCTATGGGTATAATGGGAGTATTCCGCAGGTGAGTACAAATCCTGCCGGCAAAATTGCCTCATAGAAAGTCGCTCCCGTGAAACTGATTCGCTTCGCCGTTCTCACGTTTCTGCTGGTTTCCTGGTCCGTACGAGTCACGGTCGCCTGTGAAGGGTGCGGCACCTCCTGCGAGGGGGCCTGCGTCTGCGGCTGCGGCGGCTCGTCCACCGGAGGCGGCCTCGGTTCGGGCAATCCGGCGGCCTCAGGAGCGGCCTTCCGTTCCGACCGGATGAAACTCAACGCCTGGCTGCCGCTCGATCAGATCGGGGGGGCGGGACAGCGAGGAAGCGCGCTCTGGGGATGGCGCGATCCGCAGACCGGGCGGGAGTACGCCCTGTACGGCCTGTCCAACGGAACCTCGATCATCGACGTGACCGACCGGAACCGCCCGGTCTATCTAGGGCAGATGCCGACCGCGACCGGCGTCTCGGTCTGGCGTGAACTCGCGACCTACCGAAACTACCTGTATGTGGTCTCCGACGGCAACGGCGCGCATGGCGTCCAGATCCTCGACCTGACCCGACTGCGAGGCGTCACCACACCGCAAACCTGGACCCCCGATGCGCGTTATACCGGCGTGACCAATGTCCATACCATCACGATCAACGAAGCGACCGGGTTCGCCTACCTGAACGGTTCCAACGCCGGCCAGCAGATCGTCAGCCTGGCCAACCCGCTGACTCCCAGCCTCGCGGCGAACTTTACCGCCAACTATGTGCATGACTCCCTGGTCGTGGTGTACGACGGTCCGGACGCTCGCTTTCAGGGGAAGGAGATCGCGATCAACTCCCAGGGAACGACCGGATTGCGTATCGTCGATATGACCGACAAGGCGCAGCGGACCATTCTCGCGACGTCCCGCTACTCCGGACTCGGCTATACCCATCAGGGATGGCTCACCGAGGATCAGCGATTCTTCATCCAGAACGACGAACTCGATGAAAACAACACCGTGGGCGATCCGAACATGCGGACACGAACGCACTTCTGGGACCTGAAGGAACTGGACCGTCCGCGCTACCTGGGCGCGTTCGTCCATGACAGCCGGGTGATCGACCACAATCTGTTCATCAAAGAGAATCTTGTCTATATGTCCAACTACACGGACGGTCTGCGGGTCTTCGACCTGAGCGGACTGGCGGCGGTGGCGGACGGACCGCGTAACGCTGACGGAACCGCACGCGACATTCAAAGGTCGCTCTCCTCTGCCGCGTATTTCGACACCTACCCCGCCGACGATGCCCGACCGGAAACCACCTTTAACGGCCAGTGGGGGAACTACCCCTTCCTGCCGTCCGGAACGATCCTCGCCGGGGACCGGAACAACGGCTTGTTCCTGCTCTCGCTGGCCGCGCCCGAACCGGCCAGCGCGCTGCTCGTTCTGGGGGGTATCGGCCTGCTCGTCGCCCGGCGGGCGTTCCGGCGACGATAACGCACGGGAGCGACCCGGACGATCCCGACGGACGGAAGCGCGAAACCGCGATACACTTTCCTTGATGCATACTCGTTTTGGCCGGTATCCGGGATTTACGCTGATCGAATTGCTCGTCGTTGTGGCGATCATCGCCTTGCTGGCAGCGGTTCTTTTCCCTGTCTTTGCCGGGGCGCGGGAGAAGGCCCGTCAGGCGACCTGTCAGAGCAACCTGCGGCAGATCGGTCTGGCGTTCGGGATGTACCTGCAGGATTTCGATGAACGTCTGCCCGATCGGCGAGATCTGAAGATCGAACTCGGCTACCGGTCCGACGGACCCGGTGGACCGGAATGGACGGGTTGGCCGCCGTCCGATCCGCGTGCCGGGTGGGCCGCCGAGGTGCTGAATCCCTACCTGAAGAGCGGGGAGATGTTCTCCTGCCCCTCCGTGAAGGGTTTATTCGGGCAGGAGGTGCGGGTCGCTCAGAAGGTCGGGGGTGGCGCGCCCGATTCGACCGATGACTCCCATTACTGGATCTGGCGCTTCGACCGGCCCGATGATCCGGTGCCGCTCGATAACTTCTGGGGCAAGACGGAGCAGCAGGCCGCCGACGACCTCCGGGCGTCCGGAAACACGACCATCACGCCGCGCGACCCGCTCGGACCCGCCGATGTCGAACTGGTCGTCGATCCCTATTTCCCGCGAACCATCCCGAGTATCCCCGGCGGCATCCGGGGGAAATCCGCGCATATGGGCGGCCGAAACCGGGTGTTCCTGGACGGTCATGTCAAATGGCTGCGAGACGCCCGGACCGATTGACCGATGATGAACCGATCGGATTGCGGTCGGGTCCGTGCGGCTCGGGGGCGGGAACTCAGGGCTTGACCTCCCGGACCCCGGTTTCGGTCAACTCGTAGAGCGTATTCCGGCTGTCGCGCGCCCGCGCCCGCACGATATACCCGCTCGCGCCCGTTTTCCGGTAACTCTCCAGCATCTCATGGGCGAAACCGGCGAGTATTCGCTGACGCTCCTCCTCCGGAAGCGACAGTTCGGCCAGCGTATGCAGGGTAATACGCTCCGGAACCTCGTCGGTCAATCCCTTCTGCAGATCCTGTAGCCGCCGATTGGCCTGCAGGCGGCGGGCGTTATCGTTATCCTGTAGGTTCCAGCCACCGGGAATGACCCCCACCAGTTGCAGGCCCGGATCGAGAACCCCGAGCAGGGCGCGTTCGGCCCGGAGGATCGGCTCGAGGATCGGGCGGAGGATCGCCGGAGGCGGAAGATCGTTCCGCTGAAGCTGATTGAGAAAGGTGGTCAGCTGGGTTCGACGTGGCCCGTCCAGGGCGTCGATCTGCGGCGGTGCGTTTCCGATGGCCCTGCCCCGCTGTCCGGCGGAGAGCAGGATCGACCCGCCGCCGTTGGTCAGTCGGACCTTGCTTTCGATCACCTCGACCACGGTCCCGTTGGAATCCGGATCGTAGAAGACGGTGTATCCGGTGCCGCGCGCGGCCGCGACGGCGTTCGGAGTGCTGATGAGGGTCTGACCGCCCTGGCCGAACGCTTTGGAGATGCGGGAAAAAACGCCGCCGTACCGCAGGAAGAAACTGCGGTTTCGTCGGCCGTTGCGGGCGTAATCGACCAGACGTACCTCGAAATGCGTCTGCGGCTGGACGAGGACGCCGCTGCCATCGGGGAAGGAGAGGGTCGCGGTGCCGTTCACATCGGTCCGGATCAGGTCGTGATGGGCCAGGTTCATTTTCGCCCGGACCGGTTCGGTTTTGCTGTCCGCCGCGCGTCGGACATCGGCGGCCGGGACGAACGACAGAACATGGGCGAACAACTCCCCGTTCTCTCGACGTATCCCATCGATCAGGAGGGCGAGTATCGCCAGTACGACCGCCCCGATCGCGAAGCGCAGCCAGGCAAACAGAGTATCCCGGCGTCGTAATCGGCGTTCTCGCTCGTCCCGTTCGGCACGGTAACGAGCGTCGTGGACCTGGGCTGCGGTCCGTTCGGCGCGGTCGGCAAAGGTCTCATTGTGTTCGATCGCGGAGAGCAACAGCATTTACGAATCTCCTTTTGGCTCCGAGGAGGGGGAGTCCGGTCGGGGGCGCACCGAAAAGAGGCGGAGCTCTTCATGGTGACCGCGCGGGGAAAACAGGCCGACATCGGTAAACGTGATCTGTCGGTCGAGCGCCGCTTCGACGTCGCGCCGGACCGCTTCCGAGATCAAGAGCGTCACCTGATAGTCTTTGGTGGCTCCCTCGATCCGGGAGGCGATATTGACGCAGTCGCCGATCGCCGTCAGCGTTTTGCGGCGGGCGGAACCGAGGTTTCCGAACAGGACCTCGCCGCGGTGGATGCCGATGCCGACTCGCCAGGTCGGGAGTCCCTGCGCCGCCCAGCGGTCGTTCAGGCGTTCCAGGCGGCGGAGCATATCGACGGCGCACAGAACGGCGGTAGCGGAGACGTTCTCTCGCTGGCGGAACGGGTCGAACAGAGCCATAATGCCGTCGCCCATGAACTTATCGACGAATCCGCGGTGCGAAAAGATAACGTCGGTCATTTCGCTCAGGTACTCGGTCAACTGGCGATGGACCTGATCCGGCGGCTGACCGCTGGCGTAGGTGGTGAAGCCGCGAATGTCGGAGAAGAGGATCGCCATCGGCAAGCGACGCGGCCTTTCCCAGCGTTCGCCGCCCTCATTCAGCAGCTCCTCGGCCATTTCGGGCGCGACATAAGCGGAGAATTCCTGCCGGAGGTTTTCGCGGTGACGATACTCCTCGGCCGCCCGTTGTTGTCCGCAGATCAGAGAACTCGCGGTCCAGGCGCTCAACAGAGTGGCCCAGTCCGGGACGAAGTGGCCCAGGTGAAACAGGCCCTCGGACGCGGCGACCAGTCCGGCCAGGGTCAGGAGGGAGGAGACGGTCGCATGACGCAGCGAGGCGCGTCGGTAGAAATGGAACGGCAACAGGGCGATCCCGAGCAGGAGCAGGTGAACGGCACCGGGAACGAACTGCCAGCGGTCGCCCCGAAGAAGCGAGGCGGTGATCTGTGCGGTGAGTTCGACGCCGCGCAGTCCGTTGTCGGTGGCTACCGGGCGGATATCGGTCGAACCGGTGCGCGTCTCCCCGATCAGCACGACCTTGTCGCGAAAGGATTCCGGTGGCCGGACGGAAAGATCGGCGAAACTGATCGTCGGAACCGGTGTGCCCACCGGGTCGCCGGAGATCAGCGCCCGGAGCGCGGAAGGCGCGGGCGTATTGGGGCGGCGCGCGAACGACGACAGGAGCAGACTGCCCTGCGCCATCAGCGGCACGGTATGTCCGTTCAGGCGGAGGGTGGCCGGGGCGTCGTGCAGGACGTCGGCAAGGGGTTCGCCGGAGGCGTGTGCGGCGAGGGCGAGCGACAGGTGCGGAATCAGCGCGCCTTCCGGCGTCGCCCGTCGCATCAGGATCGGCTGTCGAAAGACGTTATCCGGTCCGGCGTTGACATCGACCAGACCGAAGCCGCGGGCGTACCGGGCGAGCGACGGAGACGGGGGTTGGAGAGAGATGGAGGGAATCGGCGCGAAATCCTCCGGATCGGCATCGGGTCGCGGATACGCCTGCAGGAGTCGGTCGGTATCCGCCTGGGAACCGCCGGCGACCGGACGGAAGGTATTGTAACGGTAGAGCGGCAGCAGGACGTTGCCGTGCCGTCGGAGGGCGTCGCCCAGCACGGCATCGCTCTTCTCCTCCGGGTGGGCGTCCAGCAGGTAGTCGATCGCGACGACACGCGCGGGGCGGAGGCGATCGATCGCGGCCGCCAGTTCGCGCCGGGTGGGGTGACCTACCGGTGTCCGATCGTCGACGGCGATCACCAGCAATTCGGAGGGAAACGGAATCGGACGCAGGGCGGCGCGCCAGCGAAAATGACGGTCCGCGATGGCGCGGTTGATCGCGTCCCCGGTCCCGCTCGCATTCAGCGCGATCAGAACGAAAAGGATGGGCAGGAGGGCGCGCAGCCACGGAAATCGGGTCGGCCCTTTCATCGAAAAAACACCTCGAAACATTTCACTATGTCGTTGGAGTCGCGAAGGGAGGCGGTGGTTTCCTTGCTGTGAGAAATTACGCGGTGGTTGGCGGTTCGGGGGTGTCCGGGACGGGAAACCGCTACGGAGAGAATCCGACCGAAGCCTTCGTGTATTTCAAAGGGAGTACCGGTATACTATGCGAGAAAGGCAACTGCGGCACAGGAGCATTGACGATGGCAGACTTGGTGGTGGAAACTCGTCTGGTGAATGGGAGCCCGGTACTGGATCTCACCGGCGAAGTGGACTCCTATAACTCGCCCAAACTGCGCGACAAAATGATCGCATTGATCGACGAGATCAGTCCGAATATTATTGTGAACCTGACGGGTGTAGACTATATTGATTCGACCGGTCTGGGGACTCTGGTCGCCGGACTGAAACGGGCGACGGAGAAGGGTGGGGGGATTCGGATCATCTGTCCCAACGAGCAGATTTTCAAGGTCTTCCATATTACCGGCCTGGTCCGCGTGTTCACCATCCATCAGACGGAGCAGAGCGCCTTCGCCTGTTGATTCCTGCGCCCCCTGGAAAATGTTCGGTTCGAGCGATCCGGCGGAAGGAAGTCGGAGGCTTTTCGGGGAAACGGAGAAGTATCGTTTCGCCGACCGGTGGTCATGGTTGCCCCGGGTCAGGGCCATCGTCGGTCCTGTGCCGAAATTTCCGTCGAGAGGGGAGCGGCCGCTTCGTACCCGTCGCCGTTTCGTGTGACCGCCGCCTTCCCGACCGCCGCCCGATTCGATTTTCACGCTGAGAGGTTTTTGAGGATTTTTGTACCCATGCGCTTGACACGTTCCGCCCTTTTTCAAACCGTCGCCGCCGTCGCTCTGTTCGCCTCGCTGGGAGGGGTTGTCGGATGTAAGTCCGAGACGCCCGAAACCGCCGGGTCGCCGGCCGGAGGCGCCTCCGCCGGGGGGAGCGCGGCCAGCCAGGACACGTCCGGAAACGAGATCGTCGTCGGACACTTCGCCTCGCTGACCGGCGATACCGCCACCTTCGGCAATGAGACGAACGACGGGATCAAACTGGCGATCAAGGAACTGAACGCTCAGGGGGGCGTTCTGGGAAAAACGTTCAAACTCGAAACGCAGGACGATCAGAGCAAGGCCGAGGAGGCGAAGACCGTCGTCACCGCGTTCGCATCCGACGCGAAGATGGTCGCGGTTCTCGGCGAAGTGGCCTCGAAACGGTCGCTTGCCGCCGCGCCCGTCCTTGACAAGGCCGGAATACCGATGATCTCGCCGTCCTCGACCAACGAAAACGTCACCAAGGTCGGCCCGTATATCTTTCGCGTCTGCTTCATCGATAATTTTCAGGGGCTGGTCATGGCCCGGTTCGCTGCCGAAACCCTCAAGGTAAAGAAGGTCGCGATCCTCCGCAACCAGAGCGAGGACTACTCCGTCGGACTGGCCAACGTCTTTGCCCAGGAGTTTCCCAAACTCGGCGGACAGATCATCGCCGATGTCTCTTACAGCGGGAACGACTCCGACTTCCGGTCCCAGCTGGGTCAGGTCAAAGGGGCCGAAGCCCTGTTCGTTCCCGGATACTACAACGATGTCGGAACCATCGCCCGGCAGGCGCGCGAACTCGGGATCAAAGCGCCGCTTCTCGGCTGCGACGGCTGGGACTCCCCGGATCTGGTCAAGGGCGCGGGCGGCCCCGGTGGCGCGCTCGAGGGCAGTTTCTTCTCCAATCACTACTCCAAGGACGATGCGTCGCCGCGTGTTCAGAACTTCGTCAAGGCGTTCAAAACCGAATACAACGGCAAGACGCCGTCCGGACTGGCCGCCCTCGGCTATGATGCCATGATGATCCTGGCGGACGCCATCCGCCGGGCGAACTCGATCGAACGGGCGAAAATCAAGGACGAACTGTCGAAGACCCGCGATTTCAAAGGCGTGACCGGAGATATCACGATCGATTCCGAGCGGAACGCCTCCAAGCCCGCCGTCGTTCTGCAGATCAAGGGCGAAGAGTTCGTGTACAAAACGACCGTCAAGCCGAATGCCTGATACGCTGACTCCCGGTTTCCGCGGACATCGTCTGCCGGAGACCGGGCGCGGCTTTCCCGACCATGGATCAATTCATACAGTTAATCATTAACGGCATCCAGATTGGCAGCGTTTACGCGCTTATCGCACTCGGTTATACGATGGTTTACGGCGTCCTGCGTCTGATCAATTTCGCGCATGGCGATGTCTTCATGATCGGAGCCTATATCGGCTTCTTTACGGCGGACGCCCTGAAGCTGCGACAGCAACCGTCGTTGCCCGCCGCCCTGCTGGCGCTGACCGTGCCGCTCCTCGCCTCGATGGTCGGCTGCGCCCTGCTCGGACTGATCATCGAACGCCTCGCGTACCGTCCGCTCCGTAAAGCGCCCAAACTGACCGCCCTGATAACGGCGATCGGCGTGTCGCTTTTCCTGGTGAACGGGGCGCAACTGCTGTTCAAGGCCGACCCGAAGTTCTTTCCCAACGTCACTCCGCAGGGCGAGGCCGGGACTCTCCGTTTCGGGGAGATCACCATCTCCAGGGATCTTCTGGTGCTGGTGATCGTCGCCGCCCTCCTGATGGGGATTCTCTGGTATATCGTTCAGCGGACGAAAATCGGAAAGGCGATGCGGGCGGTCGCCCACGATACCGATGCGGCGGCGTTGATGGGAATCAATACGGACGCCGTGATCTCGTTCACCTTCGGACTCGGGGCCGCTCTGGCCGGTGCGGGCGGGATGCTGTTCGCGGCCCTCACCTACGTGAAGATCCTGCCCCTTCTCGGTCTGCAGATGGGGCTGAAGGCGTTCGTCGCGGCAGTCGTCGGCGGCATCGGCTCGATCCCGGGAGCGATGCTCGGGGGGCTGCTGATGGGACTGTCGGAGTCGTTCGTCAAAGGCTCGCCTCGGATCGGGCTTTTCGAACCGTCGAGATGGACCGATGCCGTCGCGTTCGTGCTGTTGATCGTGGTACTGCTGGTTCGCCCTGCCGGACTCCTCGGACGGTCCGGTCTGGAAAAGGTATAGCCTTGAATGACGTTCTGAAAAAGTCCGTCCTGGTTCTGGGGACGCTTCTCCTGCTGGTCATCCTGAATTTTCTGTTGCCGGCGGTTCTACAACCGGTCGTTCTGCGCGTTATCATGCTCTCCGGGATCGCCATCACCATGGCGGTCTCGCTGAACATCATCAACGGATTTACGGGGCAGTTTTCCATCGGGCATGCCGGCTTCCAGGCGGTGGGCGCGTACGGATCCGCGGCCCTGACCGTGTACGCCCACAACACGCTCTTTCCCTACCTGCCGAAGGACGGTTCTCTGGCCGTCTTCACGAGCGGTCCGCTGAAGGATGCGCCGACGCCGGAGTCCTTTCTGCTGTCGCTGCCCTCGATGCTGATCTGCTGTCTGGTCGGCGGTCTGCTGGCGGCATTGATCGGATACGTCGTCGGCCTGCCCTCGCTTCGGCTGAAGGGCGATTACCTGGCGATCGTCACGCTGGGATTCGGAGAGATCATCCGGGTCGCCGTGGAGAACACGGAGGCCCTGGGTGGACCGCGCGGATTTACCCGAGATTTTCAGTCGGGAATCGGCATTCCCGGAATCGCCAACTTTTTCTGGATTTACCTGGTGGCCGTCCTCGTTATAACGGTGTCGCGGAACCTGCGGTTCTCCGCCTGCGGGCTGTCGTATCTGTCCGTACGCGAGGACGAAATCGCCGCACAGGCAATGGGGATCAACGTCACGCGAATCAAGGTGAACGCGTTCGTCCTGGGTTCCTTCTTCGCCGGGGTGGCGGGCGCTCTGTTCGCCCATTACGATCAGAGCGTTCTGACCACGTCGTTCGGTTTCGTTCGCTCGTTCGATTTTGTGACGATGGTCGTTCTGGGGGGATTGGGGTCGATCACCGGATCGGTTCTGGCCGCCGTCGTTCTGACGGCCTTGCCCGAAATACTTCGCTCGTCACTCGGAGCGGAGTTCAATCAGTATCGACTGGTCGCCTACGCCCTGTTGCTGGTGTTCCTGATGCTGGTTCGACCGCAGGGAATCTTCGGCAGAGGCGAATTATCCTTTGCACGCTTCCGAAAGCGTGATAAAACTTCGGGAGCGTCCGGAAACGGCGCGTGATACGTGGGAGTCCGTAAAACGGACTCCATTTCAGGAATCGGATAAATTCTTGGAGTGAGGGAGGTGGAGAGATGCGTAAAGAGAATTGAGGCTGTATCAAATGGAAACCCGAGTCGCCGTCTTTATCGATTTTGAGAATATTAAGCGGGCTGTCGACGAGTATTTTGTCAATGAACGCGTGGATTTGAAGCGCATTTTCGAGGAGATTCGCCGGGTCAGCGAGGGGCGGGTCATTATCAAACGCGCCTACGCCGACTGGGGCGTTTTCAAGGATTATCGGTCGGACCTGCTGGATAACGCCACCGAACCCGTGCAGGCGTTCGCACTGACCTTCAAAGGCAAGAATGGCGCGGACATTCGCATTGCGATCGATGTCATGGACGTCGTTTTGCGCCAGGAAGGGATCACCCATATCGCCCTCGTTACCGGGGACTCCGATTTCACTCCGCTGGTCAACAAACTCCGAGAGTTCGGGCGTACCGTCATCGGTCTGGGAGTTCGTTCCAATACCTCCACTTACCTTGCCAAATCCTGCGATATTTTCTGTTACTACGACGATTTGCGGGACGAACGCAACGACGAACTGCCGCAGCGGGCCGCGCGTAACTCCCCGGAGAATCCGACCATTGTTTTGATGAAAGCGATGGCGAATCTGGGCAACAAGCCGGTGCCCGGATCGGCATTGAAGCAGCAGATGCGCCGGATCGATCCGCTGTTCGATGAGGTGCGCGCCGGACATGCGTCCTTCCTGGAGTTTTTGCGGGCCAATCAGGAGGTCATCGATGTCCATAAACCGGCCATCGGTGACGTACAGGTCGCCCCCAAAGGAATGGGCACGGTGAACGGAACGGCTTACGCTGCGACCCCGGATCGTCCGAACGAACGGAACTTCTCGAATCCCAACTATACGCCGTATCAACCGTCGGGCAACATACCCTATCAGGCCCCTCCTCCGCCCCCACCGCCCGCCCCTTCCGCTTCGGAACGCCTTCGACTCTGGCTGCGGGACAATAACTTCCGTCCGGTACCGGCGGACGACCGTCATCGGATCATCAACGTGATGTTTGACCTTTTCCAGGAGGCCGAGGCGAACAATGAGGATATCTCGCTGAAAGAGGCCAAGGACCGTCTGCATCTCTGGTTCGAGGAAAACCGTCCGTCCGTGCCCTGGGAATCGATCAACTCCACCGTATATCACCTGTTCTACACCTGGTGTTTCCATTTTGATCGGAGCGACGAAAACAAACAGCTCTGGGATCAGCGGACCACTCTGGCCAGCGATATCCATTCGGCGGAGGACCTGATTGCGAAGTCGGAGCGCAATATCGTACGAAAGGTCTGGGAGCGGGAACGGCAGGAGATCGATCCGGACGCGTTGAACGACTGGCTCTACGACGGGGACCCGGCCAGGAAAGAGATCGTGGTCGAATTGATCCGTGTCGTATCTGCGGGCGGAACGGTCGGCTCCGGGTACGGAGCGGTTCGCGGGACGCCCGCCTGAGCCGGGATGGCCGTCGGCAACCTTACGGAAGGATTTGGCGTAAGTAAGATCGGAACACGGATTATTTCGGTCGGAGGAACGAATGGCATCCCTTTGGAGTTACTGGAAAACAATCGAAACGATCTCTCCGAGAACGATTGAGGACGACGCGCTGAAGGATTTTCGCATCGCTTTGATCGGCGACCCGGCCCACCGGGCGGCGGTGCGGGACGCGTTACTGACCGATCAGGCGACCGCCTGGGAGCAGGAGGATGCCGCCAACTATCTGCGTGAGTACGACCAGTCGCCGGCCGCGGAGATCGCTTCGGCGTTCCTTTTCCGAATCTACACCGCCGCGCCGGGGGAACCGCTCGGGGTTCGGGGGCCGAACTCCGTCCCGATCACCGGGTCCCTGCCGGAAGTGATCGAAGCGATGCTGGATGCGAAACCGGATATGGCGATCGCTCTCGCGCGTCGTCTGCCGGCGTTCCGCCTGCCCGCGTGCCACCGGATCATTCGCGATGTCAGCCGGGTCAACGCCTCGATTGCGATCCTTTCGGCGTTGCCCGGCGTCTTTCCCCCCGCCGCACCGTTTCTTCCGGCCTCGTCGGTGGCGGATGTCTTCCTTCTGGGCAAGAACCAGGTCGTTCTGGTCATGCGTCTGGCGGCGGCGTTCGGTCAGAAACCGGGCGTCAAGCAGATGAAGGAAGTGGTCGGCGTCGTCGGCAGTGCGATGGGCTGGCGCACTCTGGCGCGCGAACTGGTGGGGTTCGTCCCGCTCGGCGTCGGAATGGCGATCAAGGGAGCGATCGCCTATGCGGGGACGGTGGCGGTCGGACGTGCCGCACTCTGGTTTTACCGCACCGGGAAACACCTGAGCAAGAAGGAGATTCAGGCCGCCTACGCGGAAGGGGAAGCGGAAGCGAGAGAAGAAGTAGACAAACTTATTCAAAAGGGCGAAAACGGGACCGTAGGCGCAGTGGAAACGCTGGAAAAGGCGTCGGAAACGACGGAAGAACGAAACTAAGCGGAACTTCACAGAGAAAGTTACCTGTTTTTGCACCGATGAACCCCTGAAGTCCCCTTGCTTTGAACGCATTTCGGGAAAGAATGTACAAAAACCCCGACCAAACGGACGATCCGTTCGTTTGGTCGGGGTTTTTATTGTCCGTTTCGGCGATCAAATCATGAATTGTCGGCAGAAAACGGAAAAATTCATATGTGCAAGATATCGCTAACGGAATTCTCGGGATGCATGGGGTATTTCCCGACATTGTACAGTAGAATCATTACGTCAACAGGCGGTTGGCGGGATACCGGATTGTTGTTTCCAGGCAACGGGAAATTTCTTCTGGCCCGCTTGTTGCCTTATGAAAGAAGGGTGTGTTAAACTGTCCGCGTCTTAAATTGCGATGCTGGCAATTGCTCACATAAGCAGGCATTCTTAATCGTTTCGCCATCCCAATCTGTCATTTTCGATTCGGCGGCCGGGACGTCGTCGAATAGAAAGGAACTCCTGTGAGGGTCCTGGAGATCTCGGTGAAGCCGGAGGTCCGGCGCATTTCCATGGTTGTTGATACGGAAGGTCCGGACTGTTTTCTGACTTCCCAGATGCCGCATATCACGCGCGGCCTGTTTCGTTTGATTCCCCGTCTGGCGTCACATACCTGCCATAACGGCAAAGGGAAATCCTTCCGGCAGGAGTGTCGCAACACCGAAATTCCGCATCTTTTCGAGCATCTGATCATCGAGCTTCAGCTGATGGCCCAGCAGAACGCCGACGACCATCTGCGGGGCGAGACCGAATGGAACTGGCAGCAGGATCCGTACGGCCGCTTCCATGTAACCGTCGAATATCAGGACGAGATGCTCGCCATCGGCAGTATTCGCCTGGCGGAACGGATTCTCGCCGCCCTCGACCGTCGGGATGTCAGCCTCGATATCCATGCGGAAGTGGAACGCCTGCGGCTGATGTACGTCCTCGGTCGTGAAATGGCCGGAGCCGAACCGCCGCGCTGGGCCACCGTCGCCGCCCGTACCTGGTCCTCGGTGCATCCGCCGGTCGCCGCTCCCGCGCCGATCGCTCCCGTGCTGCCTTCCCTCTTTACCGATCCTCATCCGATTCCGGTCGCCTGAACGAACCGACCATATAATATTCAAAAAATAATGTTCTCGTCCGTTCGGAGAGGGTATCCACCCTCTCCGAATCGTTTTCAGCGACGCAACTGTCCCAGGGTCACCGCCAGCGCGCTCACCACCCCGGCGACGCTCAGCGCATCGATTCCCGGGCGGCGACGGCCGAACGGAACGAAGACGTAATCTCCCTCCCGAATCTGCGTCGTCGCATCGCTATCCTTCTTCAGGTCACGGACGATGGTCGTAATCCGTCCGTCGGCGTCCTTGCGGCGGATCTCCACCCGGTTCTGCTGCGCTCCGTCGGTCGGGCCGCCCGCATCGCCGATCGCCTCCAGCAGGGTCACCGGCGTCGACAGGGGAAAGGCGCGCGGGTCCCGAACCGCTCCCGCCACCGAGAACTGGCGTCGGCGATCCAGTCGGGGGACGATGATCTCGTCGCGGTCCCGTAACACCGGGTCCGCGTCCGGTTTGGCCTTCAACAGGTCGGCGTAGCGAATCGGTATTCGCTCACCGCCGCGCAGCAGGACGATACTCTCCGAGTCGGCATAGTCGGTGAGTCCTCCGGCCATGCGAAGCAACTGGCCGACGGTCGTTCCCTGAAGTATCGGAAAAACCGGCTTCGACGAGTCCTTCACCTCACCGGTCAGGCGTACCGACCCCTCCGGCGGGACCGCCGTAAACACATAGATTCGATCTCCGTCGTTGAGGGGAGGATTGAACTCGGGCGCATTGGAGATGCCGTTGCGAAACTGGCGGTAGTCGACTTTGATCTCCGAGTTGTCCGCTCGCGTAATGATAATTCGGGACAGATCGGCACCCGCGCCCGGAACGGCCTGTTCCAGAACCTCCGCAAGGACGGCGTTGTCACGAATGATCTGCCGTCCCTGGGTCGAGACAGCCCCGTTGATCAGCACCTCCCGGTTCTTCCGACCGATAATATAGACGGCGGCATTCGGGCTTCGGAGCAGCTTGCGGACGGATAGCTGTTTCTCCACCAGGCGGGCGGCCTCCGCCGGCATCTTCCCCGACAGCGTCAGTTCGCCGAGACGCGGAACCAGAATCGTGCCGTCGGTATCCACACGGAACTCTCCGCCCAGGTTCTCCGCTCCGGTGACAAGAATCCGAACGATGTCGCCTTTCCGGATCGGGCCGGCGGGAAGGTCGGTGAGCGAGGGGACGGCGGGAACGGGGGTAGGAGGTGCGGGCGGCGTCTGACCTGAGACGGCGGTCGAGGAAAGGAGGATACCGATCAACGAAATCAGGGAGAAAACGTATTTCACTTTTTCTATCTTTCGATCACCACTCTACCCCGGATTCCGTCGTTATGCAGGAAGCGGCCGGAAGGAGGATTCCTTCGGGAACGAAGATGGGTGCCGTTTGTCGATAGAATGAGACATCATGGAAAGAACGAACCCGATGAATTCGCCCCTGACACCGGAGGTGACCGAGGATCTCGTGCTGGCCGCGTTGCGGACCGTGCAGGACCCCGACCTTCGTAAGGATCTGGTTTCCCTGAATATGATCAAGAATATCAAGATCTGCGAGGGAAACGTCGCTTTTACCGTCGAACTGACCACACCCGCCTGCCCGATGAAGGAGCGGATCGAACGCGATTGCCGTGAAGCGGTCGAATCCGTCCCCGGCGTTACCGGGGTCAGCGTCCGAATGACCGCCAACGTCACCGCGAAACGCCCGCTGGGCGGAAAGGTCGTTCCGGGCGTCAAGCATGTGATCGCGGTGGCCTCAGGGAAAGGCGGGGTCGGTAAATCGACGGTGGCGGCAAACCTGGCGGTGGCGCTGGCGCAGGCGGGCGCGGCCGTCGGCCTGATGGATGCGGATGTCTACGGACCGACCGTTCCTATCCTGATGGGACTGGAGGAGGAGCAGCTCGAACAGACCGCGGTTCGCCAGCCCGACGGGAATGTGGTCCCGCGGATCGCTCCGCTGTCCCGGCACGGTGTGGCCACGGTGAGCATGGGGTATCTGCTCGAGCCGGGACAACCGGTCGTCTGGCGCGGACCGATGCTCGCCAAGGTGGTCCATCAGTTTCTGAACGATGTCGCCTGGGGCGAACTGGACTATCTGCTGGTCGATCTCCCGCCGGGAACCGGCGATGTGACGATGTCTCTGTCCGAGGCGATCCCTCTGACCGGCGCGGTCATCGTGATGACCCCCCAGGATGTCGCGGCCTCCATCGCGGTCAAGTCGCTCCGGGCATTCCTGAAACTGAATGTCCCGATCCTGGGCATCGTGGAGACCAGGAGCTATTTCATCGCGCCGGATACGGGGAAGCACTACCATATCTTCGGTCACGGCGGCGGGCAGGCCGCGGCCGAGGAGCTGCGCGTCCCGTTTCTGGGGGAGATTCCGCTGGATATTCCGACACGGCAGGGAAGTGACGAGGGAGAACCGGTGACGGTCGCCTATCCGGACTCGGAGCAGTCGCGGATCTTCCGCGAAGTGGCAGGAAATCTGGCCCGGCAGATCTCGATTCAGGCTCGTCAGTTCCAGCCGCTGCCGGTTATGTGAGGATGTGAAAACGGGCGGGCGGACCCGGCCCGGATTCGGGTACGGTCCGCCCTCACGATCTCTCACATGATCTCTCAGGTGATCAGGTGATCTGCCGTTCGTCCCGTGTCTGAAGGATCTGGCGCAGAGTCAGAAACTCCATCAGGTTTTCCAGTGTCAGCATGCCGACCAGATTGCCGACCTCATCCTGAACCAGGATCGGCGCATGTTGAACGCCGTCGGTGCGCAGCATGAATTCCTCCAGCGGTTCCTCCGGTCGGGCGATCACCACATCGCGAGACATGGCTCCGGCGACGTAGCCGGTCGGTCCTTCCTGTGCCAGGGCGCGCAGCAACTGTCGTCGGGAAAGAACCCCCATGATTTCGTCACCATGCAGCACGGGGAAATCCTGCTGACTGGTCTCCAGCAATGCCTCTGCCGCCCGACTGAGCGGGTCCCCGACGGAGAGCGTCCGGAAGTCCCGGATCATCGCATCTCTTACGGGCGCGTCGATCACGATCTCGTGAGTTGTCTCCATGTCCCGTTCCTGACCGGCCGCGAAATAGACGAACAGAGCGATCAGGACCAGCCCGAAACTCGGCTGGAAGATGCCGAACAGACGAATCGGGCCGAAGACTCCGAGACCGTAAAGCCCCATCAGAACCGCGATGATCTGTCCGATCGTGGCGGCGATCCGGGTCGCACGGAGCTTGCCGAGCCGCAGACCCAGCAACGCGCGAAGAACCCGCCCGCCGTCCATCGGAAACGCCGGGATCATGTTGAAGGCGATCAGCATCAGATTGGCTTCCAGCAGGAAACCGAGAGGATTCTGCTGCAGCGCCTGCAGAACCGCTTCGGTCGAGGAATACTCGCGCGGCAGGGACCCGGTCAACTGCAGGACGATCATCAGGAACGCGGCGATGAAGACGTTCACGAGCGGACCGGCCAGAGCGATAAAGAGTTCATGCCGGGGGGACGGACTGCCTTCGATGGCCGCGACGCCGCCGATCGGGTAGAGCGTGATATCCCGAACCGGATAACCGTACCGCTGGGCGACGATCGAGTGCCCGAGTTCGTGCAGGGCGACGCAGAAAAACAGACCCAGCATCGCCACCACCAGATTGGCCCCGCCCAGACCGAAGTCCGAGACGGCGAACCAGATCAGAACCAGCAGGAAGGTGAAATGGACCCGGATCGGAATCCCCGAGATACGGGCGATTCGCAGTGACCAGGGGTCCTGCCGTTCGTTCTCTTTGCCGTCTTTACCGTTTCTATTTCGTAACGTCGAAGGTGGGACGCTCATTCGTTTTTCGTTCTTTCGTCTCGCACAGGTTGCTCAGGCGCGACCAGCCGGTTCAATCTCTCCTCGGTCAGACGGTAATACCGCCATTCGGTGAGGTGTTCCGCGCCGTGTCGCTCGTAAAAGTCGATGGCCGTTCGGTTCCAGTCCAGGCAAACCCATTCCATGCGACCGCAGCCTCGCTCCAGGGCGATGTTCGCCAGGTAACGGAGAACGGCGGAACCGACACCCCGGCCCCGGGCGTCGGGCAGCAAAAACAGGTCCTCGATGTACAGGGTCGGTTTTGCGAGGAACGACGAGTACGTTTCCAGGGTGATCGCATAGCCGATTGCCGTATCGTGCTTCAAAATAAGATACGCATGAAAACGCGGCGGGGTTCTCCGGAAGCCGTCCTCGATCAGTCGGGCGCGCGCGGCGTCGTCCGGACGCGCCAGTTTCTCATAATCGGCCAGGGCATCGATCAGGGCGAGGAAAACGTCGGCGTCGTCGAACCGGGCAGGGCGAATCGTCAGCATGGAGGCAGTATACCCGCGCCGCGCCCGGTCCCTCCGCGGTACGTTTCGTGCGGTATACTGCCTTCGATATGGATCTCCAACAGATAAAAGACTTCTTTACCCATTTCGATATCTGGCTTCAGGGCACCGTTGCCCATTACGGCCCGGCGACCTACGGCATCCTGTTCGCGATCGTCTTTGCCGAAACCGGTCTCGTGGTGACGCCGTTCCTGCCGGGCGACTCGCTGCTGTTCGCGGTCGGCGCATTCGCTGCCCGGCCGCAGGCAGAATTGAATGTCGCCTATCTCTATCCCCTCTTTTTCATCGCCGCGTTGACCGGGGACAATTTGAACTACTGGCTCGGACGCGTCGCCGGACGTCGACTTTTTCGAGAGGATTCCCGCCTGCTTCGGAAGGATTACCTGATCCGAACCGAGGAGTTTTTCGCTCGTTACGGCGGGAAAGCGATTATCCTGGCCCGTTTCGTGCCGATTGTTCGAACCTTCGCGCCGTTTGTCGCCGGAATGGGACGGATGCCGTACCCGCAATTCCTCGCCTACAGCGTCGGCGGTGCGATACTCTGGGTCGGGAGTTGTGTTACCGCCGGATTTTTCCTGGGACAACTGCCGTTCGTCAAGAAGAATTTCGAAGTTTTCGTTCTGTTGATCATCCTGTTCTCCCTTATGCCGGTCGTTTTCGAAATCATTCAACACCGCCGGAACACAAAACAACCGAACTCCGTTCAGCAATAGACATTCTGCTGGAAACGGGGACGGTGTATGGCGGCTCCTGGGCCGGTTCTCTTTCAATACTTTCACTGGTACATCTCCAACGAAGGAAATTTCTGGAACGAACTCGCGGTACGCGCGCCGGAACTGGCACAGATCGGTATCTCCGCCGTCTGGTTCCCGCCCTGCCATAAAGGACTGGGCGGCGTCAACGACGTCGGTTACGGCAGTTACGATCTCTACGATCTGGGGCAGTTCAAACAAAAAGGCCGCGTCCGCACCAAATATGGCACCCGTTCGCAACTCGTAAAAGCGGTCCGAGCGGTTCGGGACACCGGTATGAGCGCCTACGCCGATATCGTTTTGAACCACCTGATCGGAGCGGATGAGGAAGAGGATTTCATCGCGCAGCCGATCTCCTGTGACGACCGCCGGACACCGCAGGGCGAACCGCGCCCCTTTCGCGGATGGACCGTCTTTCGCTATCCCGGACGTAAAGGCAAATACAGCGAGATGGTCTGGAACTGGTGGCACTTCAACGCGGTGAACGGCGAAGTGAGCCGGGAGGCAGGCGAAAACATCCTTCTGCTCGAAGGGAAGCGGTTTGCCGATGATGTCTGCGGAGAGTACGGCAATCACGACTATCTGCTCGGTTGCGACATCGACCACTCTCATCCGGAGGTCCGCGACGAACTGCGACGCTGGGGAAAATGGTTCATCGAGACGACCGGTTTCAACGGTCTGCGGCTGGACGCCTTGAAGCATATCTCCTGCGGTTTCTACCGCGAGTGGCTGGCGGAACTGCGCGATCGCTTCCCGGACCAGTTCCTGTTTACGGTCGGCGAGTACTGGTCGGGAGACCTGGAGGAACTGAACCGCTACCTGGACACTTTCGCCGCCCCGTTGTCCCTGTTCGACGTTCCTCTGCACTTCCGTTTCCACCGGGCCAGCCGCGAAGGTCGGGATTTTCCTTTGAATGAGATCTTTGACGGGACGCTGGTTCGGACCCGCCCGATGCAGGCCGTGACGTTCGTGGAGAACCACGACACACAGCGGTGTCAGTCGCTCGAATCGCCGGTCGAGGACTGGTTCAAGCCGCTGGCGTACGCGCTGATTCTGCTGCGGGAATCCGGATATCCCTGTATCTTCTACGCCGACTACTATGGCGCACGGTATCGAGAGGGGGATATTGAGGTGGAAATGCCGTCCCACCGGTTTCTGATCGATCGGTTTTTGAAAGCGCGGCGGGAGTTTGCGTATGGAGAACAGAGGGATTATACGGACCACCCGACCTGTATCGGCTGGGTGCGTTTGGGCGATTCGGAGCATCCGGGCGCGATGGCCGTGGTCATGTCGAACGGCGACGACGGTTTCAAGACGATGTCTGTCGATCGCCCCGACACCGTGTTCTGTGATCTGACCGGACACTGCGAAGAGCGTATCGTCACGGACGGCGAGGGGAAGGCGGATTTTCCATGCCGTGGCGGATCGGTGTCGGTATGGATTCCGTACGAAAGTCCGTCGGTCGGGAGGAAGGACTAGCGACGGATCAGACGCTTTCCGGGCGGAAGACGTCGCCGATCAGCCAGCCGATCACGAAGCAAAGGAAGACGACATTGCCGCCCCAGACGAAGACCTGCATCGCGCCCGGCGAGTAGACCAGGGCCAGAATCGTTACCAGAATCAGCACCGCGCCGAGAACCCGCGCCATGCTTTTGGTGAACGACTCCTGCAGCAGACCGACGATGGAGTAGACGATTGCAGCGATATAGAAGTTGATGGCCGCCAGAACGATGACGAGCAGACCCATCGGCAGGACCGCGCCGCCGCCGGACGGAACGCCGTTGAAGACCAGCTCATCTTCGAGTCGGCGAATCGCCCCGGTAAGGGTCATGGTGAAACCGAGCATCATTCCGGACAACGGCAGCACCGTCCAGATCGTGCCGTTCCACGACGACACCATCGGCAAAAAACTGCCGGCGACCGGCGCGGCGCCGGGAAACAGGGCGGTATAGATGACCGTCAGAAGCACGCCGGTATAGCCGATGAACCCGACCGTGATGATCCCGAGGTCGCGGCGCGGCATCCCGGACGCGGTGACCGGGGAACGATAGGCCGACGGCGCGGGGTTCACGCGGCCGATGGGCGGCGAAACGGGCGGCCGACCGGGCGTGGCCTGCGGACGCGGAGCCGGGCCGGGGCTATTGTCGAAGAAGACCCGTTGCGCGTTCGGGCCGGGTCCGCTGCCCGTCGTGCGCGTCAGACGCTCCAATCGCTGCATCAACGGCGGGTTGCGCGGGTTTAACTGCAACGCCATCGAATACATATTGATGGCTTCATCGGTTTTGCCCTGACGCGCGAAGACATCGCCGAGAACCTCGTAGGCTTTATCGTTGCGGCGATTCAGGCGCAATGCCTGTTCGGCGTGGGAGCGGGCCTCGACGAAGCGGCCGCGGGCGAACGCGGCCTGAGCCTCGGTCACGCTGCGCTGGGAAGCGGCCTGATTGCGCTGGGCATTCTCGGCCGCCGACGCCGCCGGAGGACGGACGGTCGAAGCGGTCGGGCCGGACGCACCGGTCGTCGGCGCGGCGGATCGCTTCGCCGCCTCGCTCCGGCGTTTTTCCTGAAGCGTCAGTTCGGCATCATACGTGGCGCGACTGCCGGAATCGGACAGGGTTTTATAGGCGTTCGTTACCAGGGCGAAGGTTTTGGCGGCCGTCGGGTTCCCCTGGTTGACGTCCGGGTGGTGCTGCCGCGCCAGCTCCCGATACCGTTTCTTGATATCGTCGAGCGACGCGGTGCGCGCGACCCCCAACACCTCATATGCATTCTTCTCCGGCGTTTCCGGCATAACGATTCATTCTACCGTAGGAAGTCGAGGGTTTGCCTGTTTCTAACTGACGGCCTTGAACGCGTCGCCGAACTGCCCGGTGTAGAAGGTGACGGCGATATACAGCACGACCAGCGCCGCGATCAGCAGAGCGACCACCCCGGTGATGACGGCGAACTGGTGCGCTTTCGTATCCGCTTCGGACTCGAGGTAGTCGGCCACCTTATCCATCATGGCATCGAGGCTGCCGGTCTGCTCGCCGGTCTGCGCCATCCGGACGGCGATCGGCGACAGAAGGCCGGACGCGGCCAGCATCCCGCTGATTCCCTCGCCGTTGTTGAGCCGATGGACGTTGTCCAGCATGGTCTGACCGATCGCCCGGTTACCGCAGGCCCGTGCGGCGATTGCGACCGCACTGGTAATCAGAACGCCGCCGCCGTAGAGCGCGGCCAGCGCACGGGTGAAACGGGCGGTGGCGTACCGACGGGCGATTCCCCCGGTGCCGGGAATCAGGAGGCGGATATTGTCCCAGGCCGCCCCGAACTGCGGATACTGGTTGGCGTATTTCATGAACCACCAGATGCCGAACCCGGTCAGGCCGACGCCCGCCGCAAACTTCAGATGACCGATCGGGCCTTCCGCGCCGGATTTCAGGAAGGCAAGGAGCAGAATCACGCACCCGGCCACGAACAGGACGATTTTCGGGTAGAGCGTCTCCCGCTGTATCTTGCGCTTCGTTTCGATCTCGCGTTCCAGATAGTCGGCCAACCGGTGGCACATCACTTCCATCAGACCGGAAGTTTCCGCCGCCCGGAGCATCTCGACCTGGAGCGTGGAAAACACCGACGGGTACCGCTCCATGACCTTTGTCAGCGGGCTGCCGGCGGCCACCATGGTAATCATCTCGCGGAGGATGGCGTTCAGCCGGGAATTGCGGGTCTGTTCGGCCAGGGCGACCAGCGACTGACCGAGAGGAACGCCCGCGCCGAGCAGGGTCGCCAGCTGCCGGTACATGATCGCAAGGTCCGACAGGGGCACGGCGTTCAAAAACGGCGCAAGTTCGACCCGGCTCTGCTGGCCGACCGGCGCGAACATCGGATTGTCGGAAGCGGGCGCGAGCGTGGCCGTTCCGTGGGTCTCGAACGTCTCCACCGGCCGGGCGGCGGTCTCCGCCCCGTTGATGTTCTCCAGTAGCATCTGCGGACGGACCCGCACCGGATGCAGACCCTGGTCCCGGATCGCGAGGGCCGCGCTTTTGTCGTCGGTGGCGTCGATCAGCCCCGAAACAACATTCCCCCGATCATCTTCCGCCTGATAGTTATACGTCGCCATGCGTTTCTCGATTTCTTAATTCGTCCAGTTTTCCGTCAAGCGAAAGCCGATCGTCGACAGGCCGTAGACCGTCGCCACCGTAACATAGCCGACGGAAAGAAGGGTGATCAAAATACCGGCCCGTTTCTGAGCGTCTTTCGCGCCATCCGTCGCCCGCTGCGCCTCTTCCTGATAGTACGTTGTCACCCGGTCCAGCATTTCGACGAACTGCCCGGTCTTCTGGCCGGTCACGAGCAGCTGAATCGGATCGCCGCCGAACATCCCCGTGGCCTGGATTGCGGCATCGAGCCCGTTCCCGGACTGGACGACCGGCAGGCCCCGCCGCAGACGCTCGCGCAGGGCGGCGTTCGGAACGGCTTCGACCGCGCCCGCGTAGGCGACCGGGGCGGCGATACCGGCCATCAGCAGACGGCGCAGTACGCGCGTGAACGCCGCCAGTGCGCGCCTGTGGGCCAGCCGAGCCATTATCGGAACGTTCAGCGAAACCCGATCGAAGAAATCCCGTGCAAAAGGTTGATGTCGTAAACGCCCGACGAGTTCCGCGACGGCATGCATCAGCACCCCAATCGGGAGGCAGAGAAAGAGCACCGTACGGGCATAATTGCCGATGCTGCGCGCAAGGTTCTCGAAATCGATCGAGGGAAAGAGCGGAGCGAAGAGCAAAACCGACCAGATGGCCTGCCAGAAAAGAAACCGGGGAAGCCACTGTCCCTGTCGGAGAGCGGCGTCCAGTTCGGCGTTGAGCGCCGCCTCCTCAAAAGCGAACTCCAGGAAACCGCCGGCCTCACCCGCCGCGACCAGTCCGACCACATGCGGCGCGAACACGGTGGGATGCCTGCCCATCTCCTGCGCCAGCGAGGCCCCGCCCGCCGTCGCCGCCGCCAGTTGCCTGGCCGCGTTTCGAATGGCCCGGTTGGTGGTCCGTAATCCCAGGTCGTCCAGAGCGGTGCTGATCGAGAAGCCGGCATGGAGCAGCGAGGCCATCTGGCGGAAGAACAGAGCGGAATCGCTCGGAGAGGGAGTCGTCAGCGAAAAGGCGTTGCGCCGGTAGGGAACGGAGGGAGCGGCGGGGACGACCGCCGACGAGACGGCCACGTTCGACCCGGCATCGCTTTGCACGCGAACGGATCGGAAGCCCTTCTCCCAGAGTCGCATCTCCACTTCCTGGGCGGAGGGGGCGTCCATCGCGCCGCGTACCGTTTTGCCGGATTTATCCTGTACTTCGTATCGGAAGATCGCCATAATTCGGAGTGTCTCCGAGTATTGTAACGTATGGCGGCAGGGATTAGTTGCGTTCGGAGGAAAAGCGAGGGAGCGTTCCCCGTATCTCCCCGTCCGTGGTGAGGATCAGAAAACCGCGCGGCGGGAGAAGGACGTCGCCCTGTTCGTACGGTTCGGTATCCCTCCGGTTGACCATTACCCGGGTACGGTCGGAAAAGAGCGTTTCCTCGACGCGACCGTCCGGTGTCAGCCGATGATGCTCCAGCAGAAGGGCGGCGAAATGGCGGGGGTAGAGGGCCGCCACCGGTTCCGGCGTCTCCGTGTCGGGCGGTCTCAGGAAAAGCACGGTATCGGCGATCCGGTCCGGTATGTCGCCGTCGGTCCGGAGCAGAACGGCATCGCGATAGACGATATCGTACAGCGGGACGCGGCGCGGGAACGGGCCGGACGACAAGCGAACCTGGTCCGCTGCGAGGTTGGCCCAGTCGCCGCCGCCGACCGACGAGACGACCGCTCCCGTCGCCGAAGCCCGTCCGGCATCGGCCAGAAGCCGGTCCATGACCTCCCAGCGGCTCTCACCGGGATCGCCGGATGTCAGATCGCGCGTCTCCATCCGAACGGAATCCGGCTCCCCGGTGTTGGGACGTTCCGAATATTGCGCCAGTCCGGGCTTTTGCCGCATCTTTTTCCGGAGAGTGACATGGGCGTTCTCACCGATGAGCTTCTCGCGGTAGAGGCGGGCGATGGCCGGAGCGTCGCCGTCGGGAAGGGGAACGAGACGAAGGTCCAGGCGTCGCCGTTCCGGGTCACGTGCGTATTCGGGGTTCAGGACCGCTCCGTCGCCCGCGCGTTGCAGCACGAAGGACCCGTAGGCGGAATCGGTGAGGAGAGCGAGCGCGGTGGAGCGTCGCAGGGCGGCCGAACTCCGAACCGCGCCGACGAACGGCATGTTTATGCCCCGTCGACAGTCCCAGATCGGCAGGGGGAGCGGCGTTTCCGGCGCTTCCCGCGCGGCAATGAGAGCGCCCGCGCCGGAGGGGAGGACCAGTGCCGCCGAGGGGGCATCGGGAACCGAACAGAGGCCGGGAACGAGGCCGAAGCCACACACGCGATGCGTCCGGCTGTCCCGATTGGATTCGACCTGGAGTTGGATTTCGCGGAGGGAGCAGATCAGATAGAGGTCGACCGGGATGCCTTCGATATCCAACCCGAACAGGATACGTTTCCCCTGCGGTCCGGCCTTCTCCGAGACGGAGACCGCACGCAGCGAACCGAAATCATGCCGGGAAAGACCGCCGGTCTCCCGGTGTTCGATCTCGATCCATCCGAGGGAAAGGCCGTCCGCCCAGAGGGTCCCGGTCTTCGTTTCGGTCAACCGGAAGGTAAGGGTGCGTCGGTCGACGATCCATTCGTAATCGCCGAAGGTGATGGACCAGGGATCGTTACGCATCGTGGAGTCGGAATAAGGTCCGAATAGGAGCCGAATCGGGGCGCGATCGGTCGCGCCCCGATGGCGGGCGGTCAGTCGAACGACAGACCGGATTTCTTCCAGTCCTCGGTAAAGGTGGCGATACCGGAGGTGGTCAGAGGATGCTTGTACATCATCTCGAGCACCTTGAACGGGATGGTGGCGATATGCGCGCCCGCGCGAACCGCCTCGACGATATGCTGCGGCGACCGGACGGACGCGACCAGCACCTCGCTTTTGAAGTCGTATACATCGACCATATCCACGGTGTCGCGGACGGCGACCATTCCCTCGCCGGAGATATCATCGACCCGGCCCACGAAGTTGGAAAGGAACGTCGCGCCGGCCTTGGCCGCGATCAGGGCCTGCGTGACGGTGAACAGCACGGTGACATTGGTGCGAATGCCTTCCGCCGACAGTTTCTTGACAACCTTCATGCCTTCGGGACCGAAGGGGATTTTGACGACCACGTTCGGATGCCAGGACGAGACGATATGCGCCTCCTTCAGCATCTCCTCCGCATTATCGGAGGTGACGACCTCGGCGGACACCGGTCCATCGACGATCGAGCAGATCTCCTGAATGGTGGTCTTGAAGCCTTTGCCCTCTTTCGCCAGGAGAGACGGGTTGGTCGTGACGCCGTCGACCAGGCCCATCTCCGCCACTTTTCGAATCTCGTCCAGGTTCGCCGAATCAATAAAGAACTTCATTCGTCTTCTCCTTCAAACCGACTGCCCACAGTGTACCCGACCGGGGAGGAGTTCCTGCCGACAAGCCAAACGAATCGGTCGTTCGACCGGGCGCAACTCCGTCCGCGGTCCGATGTCCAAAGAAATGACAACCGTTAGAATGGAAGCATGAAACGCTTGAAAACCAACCGATTGAAACGATTCCTCCCGGCTGCTTCCGTCGTCTTTTCGACGGCTCTTTTATCGGCTTCGGCCCCGTGGTCCACGGTGGCGTACGCTCAGGACGCCGCTCCGGCTCCGACCGCCCAGGCAACTGCGGGCAGCAAAGTGGTTCTTTTGCCCGTCATTAACATCAGCGGGGAAAAGGACGACAAACAGAAGGCGGATCAGGTCAAACGCGCCGAGGAGGAACTGGCGAAACAGTTCCGCGAACGCGGGTTCATGCTGATCCCGCGAGAGACGGTCGATAAGGCGCTGACGGATGAACGGATCGACCTGACCGATGAGGAGTACCATAACCGTTCCTCGATTTTGAAGGTCGGCAGGGCGACGGGGGCGGACCTCGCCGTCTTCGTCCTGATTACGGATGTCGACCAGCGGCGGGTACGGGCACCGTTGACCGGCGAGGAGATGGTCGGCAAGGCGCGAACGAAAATCTGGGTGCTCAGCGTCGCGGACGAAAAGCCTCTGTTGAACGCGGTGCGTCATGAGAGTCAGGCCCGCAGCAATCTGCTTCCCGGTTTCGACAGCGGCGCGCGCCTGATTCGCAACTCGGTGGCGGGCGCGGTCCGTGACACCCTCCGACCGTTCTTTCTGAACTTGCCGAAGCGTTGACCCCGACGGGGCGTTGACCCCGACGGGCGGGGCGGGGGATCGAACCCCGCCCCGCAGGACAAAGGAAACCGGGCGTGCGGGGACGAATGCTTGAGCCCGTGAAACAAAATCCCCTTCGGTACGCCGCCGCCGCCGTCCTTCTGGGAAGCGTCGTCGGCCTTGCCCTGCACGCCGCGCGCCGCGAAAGCGCGGCCACCCGCGCGGCCCGCGCCTTTCTGGCCGTCCTCCCTCCGGAGAAGGCAACGAAAGTACGCTTTCCGTTCGCCAGCGAGGAGCGGTTCAACTGGCATTTCGTCCCGAAGTCGCGCAACGGCCTCTGCTTCAAGGAGATGACTGCGGAGGAGCAAAAATCCGCCTGGAACCTGCTCCGGGCCGGACTCAGTGCGGACGGGGTGAAACGCCTGGAGACGATCCGACAACTGGAGGACGTACTGCACGCCCTCGAACGGGGGACCGGCCCGACCCGTGATCCCGATCTCTATTTCGTCACCGTCTTCGGCGAACCGTCGGATCGCGGACTCTGGGCATGGCGGTACGAGGGACATCATATCTCGCTGCAGTGGACCGTGCGCGACGGCAAGGTGATCGCCGATACGCCGCAGTTCGTCGGGGCGAACCCGGCGGAGGTACGGGAAGGACCGATGAAGGGAACCCGACTGCTCGCGCGCGAGGAGGACCTGGCGTACGACCTGCTCCGTTCCCTGAGCGAACCCCACCGTCGGCAAGCCATACTGTCCGCGAACGCTCCGGCGGATATCCTGACCGGGAACGCCCGTCGGGCCGCGCGACAGGAGGACCGGGGAGTCGCCTTCGCCGATCTGACCCCGGTTCAGCGGCGGATTCTGCGGGAACTGGTTGCCCGGCATGCGTCGATCCGGACACCGGAAGGGGCCAAACAGCGACTGGACCGTGCGGACAGGGCCGGTTGGGATCGCGTTCGCTTTGCCTGGATGGGAGGACTCGAACCGGGTCAGGGACACTATTATCGCATTCAGGGGCCGACCTTCCTGATCGAGTTCGACAACACCCAGAACGACGCCAACCATATCCATACCGTCTGGCGCGATTTCAACGGCGATTTCGGCGTCGATCTGCTGGCCGAACACTACCGAACGTCGCCGCACCTGGCCTCGACCAACCGACCATAACCCGGCCGGGAAACCGGGGACGCTCGGTGAACCGGAAGGGGCCGGTTCCCCGAGCGTTTCCACCGGGCTTCCCATCCTTTCCCGTATTCGCGCCGAGGCATCCCGTATAATAGGGACGTGAACACTGCCATCCGCCTCCGACCCGATGTACCCGCGATCATCCTTGCACCGATGGACGGCCTCACCGATGCGCCGATGCGGGCCGTTCAGGGAGAACTGGGCGTTTTTTCCTTTGCCGTCTCGGAGTTTGTTCGTGTCAGCGGCAATGTCCTGCCACGGACCGTTTTCCATCGGGAGATTCCCGAGTTGCTGCAGGGCGGATGCACCCCGACCGGGTTGCCGGTTCAGGTGCAACTTCTAGGAGGAAACCCCGAACTCATGGCGGAGTCGGCGGTGGTGGCCTGTCGCGCGGGGGCGCAGGCCATCGATATAAATTTCGGCTGTCCCGCCGCAACGGTCAACAATCATGACGGCGGCGCGACCCTTCTCAAGTACCCGAAGCGCATCCGCGACATTGTGGCCGCCATACGTCAGGCGGTTCCGCCGACGATTCCCGTCTCGGCAAAGCTGCGTCTCGGCTGGGATTCCGAGGACGCGATCTTTGAGAATGCGGCCATGGCGGCGGAAGGCGGCGCGGATTGGCTGACCATCCATGGCCGAACGCGGACGCAGGGCTATAAGCCGCCCGCCCTCTGGCGTCCGATCGGTAAGGTGAGGGAGCAGTTGAAGATTCCGGTCGTGGCGAACGGAGACATCCGAACACGGGAAGGGTTCCGCCGTTGCTTTGAGGAGACGGGTTGCCTTCATGTGATGGTCGGGCGGGGAGCGATCGCAGACCCGTTTCTGACACATCGTATCGCGGCGGAACTCGGAATCGCCCCGATGGACGCGCGACCGATTCCCGATGCCCGCTCCGTTCCCGATTGGCGTCCCTACCTCATGCGTCTGGTGATGCGAACCCCTCATAATCCGGAGGTTCCTCCGATGCGCGCGGAGCGCTATCTGGTCTCCCGGATGAAACAGTGGCTCAGGGTCGCCGAGATGTGCGATAACTTCCCGGATTTCCGCACCGCAAAACGCGCCACGACTATCGCAGAACTGTTTGCGTCGCTGGGGTAGAGGCGCCCCTCTCCATGGAGAGGGGGCGGTCGTGCGATTACCAGGCGTACCCTTCGGGAGAGGGGCGATAGCCCGGGAAGATTTCGTCGAGTTTTTTCAGCGTCTCCTCGGAGAGCGTGATTTCGAGGGCACGCATGCCCTCGTCCAGCTGTGCCAGGGTGCGCGGACCGATGATCGGCGCGGTGACGGCTTTCTGATGCAGCAGCCAGGCGACGGCGACATCGGCGGGCTGTTCCCCGATCTCGCGGCAGAGCGCTTCCCATTTCTCCATTCGGGAGCGGCCGGCGTCATCGAGTTTGATCCCGGCGCGGCGGGAACCCTCCTCGATATCGCCCAGAATGCCGCCGAGAAGACCGCCCGCAAGCGGACTCCACGGAATGACGCCGACCCCGTAGTCCTCGCAGGCCGGAAGCAGGTCACGTTCCACCATGCGGGCGTTCAGGTTATAGAGGCTCTGCTCGCTGACCAGTCCAAGGAAGTTCCGTCGTTTCGCCGCTTCATTGGCCTTGGCGATATGCCATCCGGCGAAGTTGGAGGAACCGATGTACAGCACCTTGCCCTGCTGTACCAGAAGCTCCATCGCCTGCCATATCTCCTCCCACGGGGCGTCGCGCCAGACATGATGCATCTGGTAGAGGTCGATGTAATCGGTCTGCAGACGGCGGAGGCTCTCGTCGCAGGCGCGTCGGATATGCAGAGCGGACAGTCGACTCATATTGGGCCAGTCGCCCATGTCGCCATAGACCTTCGTCGCCAGGACGACCTTCTCCCGCCGTCCGCCGCCCTGCGCGAAGTAGCGGCCGATAATCTGCTCGGTGACGCCTTCGCCTTTTTTGCCGCCGTAGACGTTGGCAGTGTCCCAGAAGTTGATGCCGAGTTCCAGCGCCCGGTCCATGATGATATAGGAGTCGGATTCGGTAGTGCGCGGCCCGAAGTTCATCGTGCCGAGACAGAGGCGGCTGACCTTCAGGCCGGTTCGGCCGAGGTTCACGTACTGCATGGTTCGTTTCACCTTGATGGAGAGTAAATCCGTCGTGGATTCGGTAAATTCTATTCCAGGCGTACCTGTTCGGTCAAGGACGCAAATCGCCGGGAGAATCCCGTTTCCATGAAGGGAAACGGAACAGGAGGCAAGGAGTGGGACAGAGGCGACGGAGGATGTTCATGGTGTGGGCGGCTTTGCTGTTGGTGCTGCCGGTGGGAGCGGCAGCGGCGCAGGAGACGAAACCGAAAACGGTGGCGTTTCGCCTGGGACCGGATTCACTGCCACAGGACGACGTTCCGCGAGGGAAACTCGAAGGACCGTTCCTTTTTCGGAGCCGGGTTTTTGCGGGAACCGTGCGAAAATACTGGGTCTACGTTCCGACACAGTACGAGGCCGCGAAACCGGCCTGCGTTCTCGTTTTTCAGGACGGGCAGCGGGCGACGAATCCGAACGGCGTTCTCCGGGTGCAAAACGTACTGGATAACCTGATTCATAAACGGCAGATTCCGGTGACGATCGGTATCTTTATCACGCCCGGCCAGCGCGGCGAGGAGTATCCCGACAGTCTGGGGTTCGGCAATCCGAACAACCGAAGTGTCGAATACGATTCGCTCGGAGATGCGTACGCCCGTTTCGTGGTCGAGGAGATGCTGCCCGAAGTCGGCAAACAGTACAACCTGACGAAGGACCCGGCGGGACGCGCGATCGGCGGGGCGAGCAGCGGGGCGATCTGCGCGTTTACGGTCGCCTGGGAGCGGCCGAACGAATTTCGCAACGTCATCAGCCTGATCGGCAGTTTCACCGATATACGGGGCGGGCACGTCTATCCGGAACTGATCCGAAAGAGCGAACGCAAACCGCTCCGTATTTTCATTGAGGACGGCTTCGACGATAACCGAAATCCGAACAATCCGAAGCGCGACTGGTATCTGCAAAATCGTGAAATGGTCGCCGCTCTGACCGAGAAGGGCTATGAATTGAACTATGTATTCGGGGAGGGACGGCATGCGGACGACCACGGCGGCGCGATCCTCCCGGATATCCTGCGCTGGATCTGGCGCGATCAACCGAAATAGGCGAAACGACACGGGATCGCCCATCGGGATCGTCGTTCGGTGTCACGCGTCGCCATCGCTGAGTTTGTAGCCGTAACCCCGGACGGTTCGCAAAAAGTGCGGGGCTTCCGGGTCGGCCTCGATTTTACAGCGGATGCGCCGAACACAGACGGTCAGCGCCTTGATGCCCAGTTCCGAATCGTAACCCCAGACCTCCTCGAAGATCCAGTCGCGGGAGAGGGCCCTGCCTTTGTTTTTCGCCAGCAGATGCAGAAGTTCGAACTCCCGCGCGGTCAAACCGACGGGCCGACCGTTGACCACCGCGTCGTGCAGGGACACATCGATCGTCAGACCGCCCAGCGTAATGGAGGGGTCGATCGGCGGCGCGGTCGCGTATTCTCGCGACCGGCGAAGATGGGCGCGGATGCGCGCGACGATCTCCTGCGGTTCGAACGGTTTCGAAATATAGTCGTCCGCGCCGACCTCGAGACCGATGATCTTGTCGGACGAGGCATCGCGGGCGGTCAGCATCAGGATCGGCAGAGTGTGTTTCATTCGGGCGCGGCGACAGACGGAGAGTCCGTCCATGTCGGGCAGGCCGATATCGAGAAGCACCAGATCGAAAAACTCGCGGTCGAGTTTACGCAGGGCTTCCTCCCCGGTCACGGCCATCGTGCACTGGAAGCCGGACAGGCCCAGTATACGGGCCAGCGGATTGAGCACGAAACGATCATCATCGACCAGCAGGAGCTTTCCGCTCATCGGTGCCCTTCGATCCTTTCTCGCCCGGTTCGTCCTCCGGTTCGACGGAAGGGAGTTCCGCCAACGGAAGCCAGACGGAAACACGTGTACCTTTGTTGGCTTTGCTTTCGATACGAATACTGCCACGGTGGGCTTCGACGATCCGCCGGGCAGAAAAGAGTCCCAGACCGGTATGGTTGGCACGGGTGCTGAAAAAGGGTTCGAACAGGCGGGGCAGATGTTCGGGGGCAATGCCCGGCCCCGTATCGGAGACATCGACCCGCACCTGACCGCCGTCACAGCGGATCGATGCCGTGATCGTTCCTCCCTGCGCCGCGACCGCGTTGAGTCCGTTACGGAGCAGATTGACGAACAGGTGTTCCAATCGGCGCGGATTCCCCTGAACGGGCGGGATCTTCCCGGTGACCCGTTTACGCAGTCGAACGCCGTCCACCTCCGCCTGACCGCGCACCAGTCCGAAGACGAAGTCGAGAATCTCGCTGACATCGACCGGTCCGGACAGCAGGGGGGCGTCCTCGGTCAACGCCAGGAGGGAGTGCGTCAGGGCATAAAGGCGATCCAGTTGCTGTCGGGCGAGAGCCTGATAGGGGGCATCGTCCAGCGAGGAGATCTCCAGGCGAAGCGTCGTCAGGATATTGCGCAGGTCATGCGCGATCCCCATCGCCAGGGTTCCGACCGCCTGCATCCGCGCCGCTTCGAGCAGTTCGTCATGGGCGGTCTTCAACGCTTCCGCCTGCTGCGCCAGGCGCAGTTCCAGATGTTTGGCGTAGGAGCCGACCTCGGCCTGCAGGCGGCGGGTCTCGGTGACATCGAGAAAAGTCCAGACGCGTCCGAGAACCCGGCCTTCCGTGTCCAGAACCGGGGCGGTATGCCGTCGAAGAACGGTGTTTCCGGGATAGATGACCTCGATATCGTCCTCGAACTCCAGACGGGGATCGGCGTAGGCCCGTTCCATGGTCGCGCCGAACGCGTCCGCGTCCCGTACCCGCGAAAGCGCGATCGCCCGAACCTCCTCGCGCGGCAGGCGGACGACGGTTTCGGCGTCGATACCGAACAGCACACCGAAGCGCGGATTACAGAGGATATCCGTTCCTTCCGTGTCGGTCATCAGGACACCGTAATCGGTCGCCCGAAACAGCGCCTGTATCAAGGGTTCGTATTGTGCGCTTCGCAGCACTCGGTACTCCTGCAATCCCCGTTGAGCGGGGTCCTTGCCTCGCCCGGTGAAGGGCCATGATGAAACCTGCACTGGCACCCTGTGTTTCTTCCTGTGTTTTTAAGCGTCCGCCGACGCGGGCCAGGATCGCGGAAAAACCAGTCGGAACCGGGTTCCCTGGCCGGGTTCGCTGGTCAGGGTCACCGTGGCCCGGAGTTCGGTCCAGAGTCGGTGGGCGATGGTCAGACCGAGACCGATGCCCCCCTCCGCACCGGAGACGTATTCATCGAAGACTTTGCGCTGTTGCGCCTCGGTCATGCCGATGCCGGTATCCTCGACCTCCAGACGCCAGTTTTCGTCGTCGTGGTCGCAGACGCGGATAATGACGCGTCCGCAGGCCGTGAACTTCAGAGCGTTCGTCAGGAGGTTCATCAGGATATGTTTGAGCTTCCGTGCGTCGGTCTCGACGGACCCGACCTCCGGCGCGATCTCGACCCGCACGGGAACGCGGTCATCTCCGGTCATTCCGGTCACTTGCGCTATACAGTCCTCAACCAGCGGTCCGAGCGAGATGGGCTCAATGTGCAGCAGTCGACGCCCGGCCTCGACCTGATCGTACAGCACCAGTTCATCCAGGAGTACGCCCAGAGCGCGGACGCGGCCCTCAAGGGTTCGTAGATGGGCGTCCCGATGATCGGAATCGGTTTCGATCTTCAAAAGATAGAGTCCGGCTTGCAGAGCGGCGAGCGGGTGTCGAAGATCGTGAATGACCATCGAGACGAAGCGGCGTTTCTCCTGTGCCGTCGCCTGCAGGCGTTCGGCGTACGCTCGCTGTTCGGCGATCCGCTCCTCGATCAATCGTTCCCGTTCCAGTTCGACGCTGACCCGCATGGCCAGAAACGAAAGAAACTGTATGTCATCGTCGCCCAGAACGTCGTCCACCCGGTCGTCCAGAAAGCAAAGCGTCCCGATACTGCTTCCATCCGAACGACATATTGGAACACCGAGGTAACGGCGCAGTTTCATGCGGACAACGACATGGTTACAAAAGTCAGGGTGTTCGGTGGCATTCTGTATCAACAGGGGACGAATCGCTCCGATCGAAAACTGACAGAGCGAATACCGCTTCGGCAGGCGACCTTCCGGTTTGAATGCCGGGTGGCGGTTGACCACGGTGCGGAAACGCAGGCAGTCGCCTTCCATCAGGTTGATCATCGCCATGGTATTGCCGTACATCTCCGAAACGACCTCGGCGATTCGCCGGAAGACCGTCTCCGGCTCAGGCGAAAAAAGCAGGCTGATCGAGTATAGCGTCTCTACCATCCGGGGAGACATGCGGGCATTCCTCCGAAAACGGCGGTCGATTCCTTCCTGCCACATCGTAACGCGGCAAGGTTACGGAACGGTTACGAAGCGGCGGGACCGCCTGAAAACAGGCTGTTGAATGTAGCCGCATCTTTACCTGTATGTTACCTGTTTGTAACCTCATCCCGATAATCTTTATACGAAGCAACCCGGAACGAAACGGCAAACCTGTCTGTCGGGCCGGGCCGAAAGGATGCTCGTCATATGCCACAAGGACGAATGCGTATATCGACCGAAACGTTCTCCGTGCCGATGGTCGCTGCGACGATGGAAATCGTGGAGGAACGTCGTCTGGTCGAGGCGGCGCGGAAAAGGGATCGAGCCGCCTTCAATAGGCTGGTATGCCTCCATCGCCGCCACCTGCATGCCTTTCTGAATCAGTCGGTCGGCCCGGACGCCTCGGAGGATGTGCTCCAGGAGACGCTTCTGGCTGCGTGGCAGGCGATTCCCCGCCTCGAACTGCGCGTCCGTTTCCGCTCCTGGCTGTTCGGTATCGCCGCGCGAAAGGCCGTCGATCACCATCGCTGGCAGTGCCGTTGTCGGAAGCATGAGATCCCGCTGGAACCGGAAACCGCCGAAATCGAGGCGCGTCTCGCGGTTCCGGTCCCGCCGACCGCCGAGCGGGATACGGCAACCCGGTTGCTGGCGCGACTCACGCGGGAGCAACGGCAACTGCTGGAGATGTACTATTTCACCGAATTGACCCTGGCGGAGATCGCCGTCCGGCTGAACTGTAATCTGAATACGATCAAGTACCGGTTTTATCGAGTGCATGCGGTCGCGGCGCAGCATCGCGATGTCCTGACCGAATACGTCGGCTGATACCGCACGTCGAAAAACCGCCGCTCAGCCTCGCGAAACCGACGTCACCGCCCTATAATAAATGTATAGGACTGGCAGTTAATATTTGAATATGTAAACGGTTTAATCCTTAGAAGGGTTTTCGATGATCAGACGCCTCTTGCTATGGCCGTGGTTCGCTCTGGGGTTGTTCGGAGCGATGCCCGCGGCGGCCCAACCGGGAACCCCGGTTCTGACAGGGACGAACGCTCTGGGCGATTACACCCGGGATCGGCCGGGATTGCGCCGACGCTTCGCCCCCTCGGCGCTTCCCGCCCCGTATGCCTCGGCACTGGCCTGGGCGCCTTCGGAGACCGTCGCCCGCCCGGCGAACGTTCTTCCGAGGACGATGCCCGGTTTCTCGATCCGCGTTTTTGCCGACAATATCGACGGACCGCGCAAGATCGCGGTCGCTCCGAACGGGGATATTTTCGTCGTGCGCAGCTATTCCAATGCGATCACGGTATTCCGCGGGATCGGGTCCGATGGAAGGCCGCTGTTGACCCGCACCTTTCTCGCTGGCGGTTTGAACCAGCCGTTCGGCCTGAGGTTCTATCCCGCCGGTTCGGCCCATCCGACCCACCTGTACATCGCCAATACCGATTCGGTGGTCCGCATCCCGTACCGGAACGGAGATACCGAAGCGCGTCGTGCGCCGGAGGTCGTGGTCGATAACACCAAGATTCCCGGCGGAGCCGGGCAACTGGGGGGCGGAGGCCACTGGACCCGCGACCTGATCTTTTCGCCGGATAACCGGAAGCTGTTCGTTTCCGTCGGTTCGTTCTCCGATCATGGCGAAAACGGCATCGACGAAACCAATCGCGCCTGCATTCTGGAGTTCGCCGTGGACCGTGCCGGCCTGGTGCCCGAACGGGGACGGGTGTTTGCCAGCGGCATTCGAAATCCGGTCGGGCTGGCGATCCACCCGCGCACCGGGCAGCTCTGGACGACCTGCAACGAACGAGACAATCTCGGCAACGATCTCGTTCCGGACTATGTGACGCAGGTTCGCGAACAGGGCTTCTACGGTTGGCCCTATTTCTACATGGGGACGGACGGCGGCAGGCAGGACCCTCGCTGGGGAACGCTTCCTACGGGCATCGAGGAGAAGCGTGAGCAGGTGCTGACCCCGGATGTGCCGATTCAGGCGCATTCCGCCGTTCTGGGGTTAACCCCGTATACGGGGCGGATGTTCCCCGGTTACTACCGGTACGGTTTCTTCGCGGCGGCACACGGCTCCTGGAACCGTAACCTGCGTACCGGATACAAGATCCTCTTCATCCCGACGCACAGCAAAACCGGACAGGCCCTCGGGGAGTATATGGACTTCGTGACCGGGTTCGTCCTCAACGATCGGCAGGTATTCGGCCGACCGGTCGACGTGGCGGTCGCTCGTGACGGCAGCCTGCTGATTACCGACGACGCCGGGGGAGTCATCTGGCGCGTGACCTACGGCCCGTACGCCCGCTGATCCGTTCGCCTGGACCGTAGGCCGATACGGCCTACGGTCCGTCGTTTTCGGACAGCCAGCGGGCGGCGTCCCGCGCATGGTACGTGAGGATCAGGTCGGCCCCGGCGCGGCGCATCGAGAGCAGCATCTCCAAAACCGTTCTCCGCTCCTCCAGCCAGCCGTTGGCGGCCGCCGCCTTGATCATGGCGTACTCACCGGAGACGTTGTAGGCGGCAACCGGCAGTTCGGTCATCTCGCGAACATCGCGCACGATATCCAGGTAGGCGAGAGCCGGTTTGACCATGACGATATCCGCGCCTTCGGCGATATCCAGCCGGACCTCGCGCAGGGCTTCCCGCCGGTTCGCCGGGTCCATCTGGTACGAACGCCGATCGCCGAACGCCGGGGCGGAACCGGCCGCCTCACGAAACGGCCCGTAAAACGCCGACGCGTACTTGGCCGCGTAGCTCATCAGGGAGACGGTTTCGGCGAAGCCTGCCTCGTCGAGCGCCTGTCGGATCGCTCCGATCCGCGCGTCCATCATATCCGACGGGGCGACGATATCCGCGCCGGCCGCCGCATGGCTGACCGCCGTCCGCGCCAGCAGACCCAGCGTCTCATCGTTGATCACCCGACGATCCCGGATAATCCCGCAGTGCCCGTGGTCCGTATACTCGCACAGGCAAACGTCGGTCACGACGAGCAGGTCCGGGAGGTGGCGTTTCAGGGCGCGAACCGCCTGCTGAACGATCCCGTCGTCGGCGTAGGCTTCGCTGCCGACAGCGTCCTTCGCCTCCGGAATGCCGAACAACAGGACCGCCGGCACACCCTCACCAAAGGCGGCCTCGCACTCGGCGACAAGCGTGTCCGTCGACAGGTGAAAGACGCCCGGCATGGAGGGGATGGGGCGGCGAACGTCGGAACCGTGCGCGACGAAGAGGGGATAGATCAGATTCTCGGCGGCAAGAACGGTTTCCCGAACCATGCGGCGGAGGCCGGCTGTCGTACGGAGACGGCGCGGGCGCTGAACGATCGATCGAGGCGACGTATGAGGCAACATACCCCGATTGTATCCCGTTTTGCCGGTCCTTTCGTCCCGGGGCGATACGATACAATGGCCGTGTGACCGTGTCGCTGCTCCCCTTTGACGCCTTTACCCTGGCCGCCGTCTGCGCCGACCTGCGGGCGACGACGGTCGGCGCGCGGGTTCAGAAGATTCAACAGCCGATCCCGGAGGATTTGATCCTGCTGGTTTACGGCCGGAGCGGTGCACAGCGTCTGCTGATCTCGACCGATCCGAAAAGCTTTCGCCTGCACCGGACGACGCAGAAACGCGCGAACCCGGTCCAGGCGCCGGGGTTCTGCCAGGTGTGCCGGAAATATCTGGACGGCGCGTTTCTTCTGGAGGTCCGACAGCCCCGTCTCGATCGCGTGGTCGAACTGGTGTTCACGGTTGCCGACGGGGAAAAGGTACGTCTGATCGCCGAACTGATGGGCAGGAACGCCAATCTGGCGCTGGTTTCCGGGGCGGGGATCGTGCTGGGCGTCCAGCGTCCGGTCCCGTCGGACTCTTCGCGCCCGCTCCGACCCGGAATCCGATACGAGGACCCGCCGGGGTTTCGGGACCGGGTCGATCCGTTCGAACTGACCGGCCCTGCCGATGCCATCTTCGCCGAGATGCCCGACGACCCTGAGGGGGCTGTCCGGTGGATCGGGGAAACCTTTTCCGGGATCGGAAAATTCGCGACGGCGGAAATCGCCGCCCGCATCGGATCGGACCCCGGCGGCGAACCGAACACACGAACGGTCCTGCTCGACCTGATCGGGGAGGTCCGCCGTGAGGGTTTCGAACCCCATACGCTTCTGACCGCCGACGGCGAACCCTGTGGTGTCTGGCCGTTCCGGCCCCGGTCGTTGCCGACCGAACGGTACTATCCGCGTGAGAACATTTCGGTGGCGCTCGACGGTCTGTATTCGGAGTGGCGTGAGGAGGCGGCGGAGAACGCCGAGCGAGAGCATTTGCGGCGAACCCTGGAGCGGGAGATCGCCTTTCGCCGCAAGGAACTGACCGCGGCGCAGGCGACGTTGAAGGAGGCGGCGCGCGCGGAGGAGTATGAACGGATCGGGAACAACCTTCTGGCCGCCCTGGCATCGATTGAAAAAGGGAAGGCCAGCGTCGTCCTGCCCGATCTCTACGGCGAACCGGGCGAGACGGCAACGGTAACGCTCGATCCGAAGCGGTCGCCGCAGGAGAATGCCGAAGCGTACTTCGTCCGTGCGCGCAAGGCGCGGGATGCCGCCGAGTATGCGACCGGGCAGGTGGCGGATCGAACGCAGGAGATCGCGCGTCTCGTCCGTCTGTCCGAGCGGCTGGCACGGAGCGACGGCGACGGATCGGATGGGTGGGACCCGTTGCGGAGCGAACTCGCCGAGATCGTCGGGGAAGCGCGAATCGCCACGCCGGGAGAGCGCCGGCCCGCGCCGACGAAAAAATTCGAGGGGTACAAAATTCGAACGTTCACCGTGGACGGATTTACGTTGCTCGTTGGCGAGACGGCGGAGGCGAACGACTACCTGACCACCCGGGTCGCGTCACCGACCGACTGGTGGTTTCATGTGCGATCCGCGCCGGGGGCGCACGGCGTTCTCCGTACCGAGGGGAAGCCCGACCGTGTACCGGAATCCGTCCTGCGGAAGGCGGCCGGAATCGTTGCCGCTCGCAGCGGGACGGCGATCAAGCATGCCGGTACGGTGGCGGTGGATATGACGGAAAAACGGTTTGTCCGCAAACCGCGCGGCGCGAAGCCCGGTCTCGTCACCTACGAGCGGGAACGAACCCTCGATGTTACGCCGGACCTCTGACCGGCAGACCGGGAAGAGGTCCGACCGAAGAGAGATCAGTGACCCGCGCGCTGGATTTTCACATGTTCGAAGCCCTTGGGCAGCTTCCAGTCGAACACGATGTCGCGGATACCCTTCCGGTTTTTGAGACACCGGTAAAGCGTGTGTACTTCTTCTTCGAATTTGGCTTCGTGTCCGGACATCGGGCGAATCTCGCCGTTCAGATGGACGACGCCGTAGTGGGCGGAGATGGAGACAAAACTGGAGTCCAGGCAGTGGCGGGCCAGCTCGTGGCGTACCATACGAATAGCTTCAATGTCGGCAGCTTGCATGACGATCATTCCTCGTTGATCCGGCAAAACAGCGCGTGCACGATGGACAATGGCGGCGGGGCGACGATGCCTCCTCCGTTTAAGGGAGACGCCGCCGAAGGGGCAAATGTTGCGGTTTATAAACGGTTCCGGCAACAAATATATCAAATCCGCCAGAACGCGTATTTTTGCCGCGCGGAGGAGCGAATTAAAAAGTTACGGAGTGAACGACGGGGCGGTGCGCTCCTCCGCGCCGACTCCGAGTCGATGAATCGCCAGCAGGTCCTCGAGCGAATGGAGTTTGCGGATCAGTGCGTCGATCTGAGCCGTGGACGAGGCATCGAAGTCGATGCGCAGGATGGCCGTTCCCGCCGCCTTATTGGAGTGGGTGTGAATGCCGTTGATGAAGGTTCGGTTCTCCGAAAAGATGCCGGTGACATCGTTGAGCAGCCCGACACGATCGATGCTTTCGATGATGATCCCGGTTTCGAACTTCGCGCCGTCCGCCGTCTGCCAGTCGACCTGCACCAGGCGTTCCGGTTCACCGGCCCGCCAGTTTTGAACGTTCGGGCAGCCTTCCCGGTGGAGCATGATCCCTTTGCCGCGCGAGACGTACCCGACCACCGGGTCGCCCGGCAGCGGCATGCAGCACTTGGCCCGATGGATCGCGACGCCGTCGACACCATCGGGGGCGACCGATAGTTTGGCCTCCGGCGCGGACATCTTCCGACTCGGACGAAGGTCGATCTCCTCCGGGGTAACCTGGACTCGCTCCGCCTCGAGTTCGGATTTGAGACGGTTGAGGACGATACCGAGCGGAGTATCGCCGAACCCGATCGCGGCGAACAGGTCGTCCGCTGTCGTCTTGTTCAGTTCGTTCGCGATCGGCTGCAAACGTTTGGCGTCCTTCAGAATTTCGATCGGAAGGTTCAGCTTTTCCAGTTCCGTCGTCAGGATTTCCTTACCGCGCGTGATGTTCTCGTCATAGCGCAGGCGGCGGAAGTAGTGTTTGATCTTCGAACGGGCGTGGGACGTCTTGACCAGATGGAGCCAGTCGAGCGAGGGCGTGGCCTGCGGACGGGTGATGACCGCGCAGATATCGCCGTTCTGAAACGGGTAGGAAAGGGGAACGATCCTTCCGTTGACTTTTGCCGCGACCAGGTGTTCGCCCATCTCCGTATGGATACGAAAGGCGAAATCGACCGGAGTCGCGCCGGTCGGAAGGTCGATGACGTCGCCTTTCGGTGTGAAGACGAAGACCTGATCGGTAAACAGGTCGGAGACGACCGAGCGAAGAAACTCGGTGGAGTCCTTGGAATCGGCCTGCCAGTCGAAGAGTTGCTGGCGGAGGAAGGCCATCTTCCGATCAAAGTCGGCGTTCCCGGCGCGGGCGCCCTCGCCGCGTTCCTTGTACGCCCAGTGGGCCGCGACGCCGAACTCAGCCACCCGATGCATTTTCCACGTTCGAATCTGCACTTCGAGCGGGTTGCCGTGCGGTCCGAATACCTTGGTATGAATCGACTGATAGAGGTTGGACTTTTTCTTCGCGATATAGTCGTCGAACTTGCCCGGAATCGGCATGTAGGCGGTGTGGACGATCCCGACCGCGGCGTAACAGTCGGCGAGCGCCTTCCGTTCCCGTGTTTCGGTGTCCTCATCATCCGTCTCGTGGCATTCGCCGACGATGACGCGCAGAGCGATCAGATCGTACAGGTCCGAAACCTTCATGCCCTGCTTGCGCGTTTTATTGTAGATGCTCCAGAGATGTTTTGGGCGGCCCTGAATCTCGACATCGCACATTCCGGCTTCGTTAAACGCCGTGCGGAGCCGAAAAATCGCGTCCTTGATATCCTTTTCGCGTTCCCGGCGGGTGCGCGCCACCTGTTCGGTGATTGCCTGGTACGCCTCCGGGTCCAGGTATTTGAACGCCAGGTCCTCCAGCTGCCACTTCACCTGCCAGATACCGAGACGATGGGCCAGCGGCGCGAAGATCTGCATCGTCTCCTCGGCTACCTTCTTTTGCCGCTCCTCCGAAAGTCCCTGGAGAGTGCGCATATTGTGAAGGCGATCCGCGAGCTTGATGACCATGACCCGAAAATCCTTGGCCATCGCCAGGAGAATCTTGCGAAGATTTTCGGCGGAGGAGCGGGTTTCGAGCCGTTTTTTGCGTCGAGAGTCGTTTTTCGCCGGTTCGCTGTCCTTCGCCATCTCGCCGGCGGTGTTTTCCATCCGTTCCGCTTCCGAGCGACGGGCGAAATCCGCCAGTTTGAGTTTGGTGACGCCGTCGACGAGTCCGGCAATCTCCTCGCCGAACTCCGTGGCGAGTTCCTCGCGCGGGACCCCGCAGTCCTCGATGACATCGTGGAGAAATCCGGCGGCCAGCGATACCGTATCCATTTCCAGACCCGCCAGGATATCCACGACCGCGATCGGATGGATGATATAGGGTTCGCCGGTCTTGCGTTTCTGCCCCTCATGTTTCAGAGTGGCGTAGTCGTGGGCGCGCCGCAGCAAAGTAAGGTCGGCCTGCGGGTTATACCGCCGAACTTTCGTTATGATGGTTTCGAGGTTTGCGCCCATGAATCGGTAAACGCTATTATGCGGCGCAACGTTCCTGCTGTCAATCCCGTGTCGATCCCGGTTCGATCCCGGAACGGTTCCGCTTACCGCCGGCTGCGGCGGGGCGAACCGGAGGATTCGAGCGCCTTCAGTCGGTGGGAATGCGCGTGGCAGATGGCGACGGCCAGGGCGTCCGCGGCATCGTCCGGCTTCGGTACCGCCTTCAGGCCGAGAAGCCGGGTAACGTTGGCCTGAACCTGGGCCTTGTCAGCCCCGCCGTACCCGGAGACCGCCTGCTTGACCTGCATCGGAGTGTATTCCGCCCAGGGCAGGTTCCGCTGACCGAAGGCCAGAAGGATCACTCCGAGGGCGCCGCCGACCGAGATGCCGTTGGTGACGTTATTGTAAAAGAATAACTTTTCCGTGGCGACGGTGTCCGGATCATACCGATCCAGCAGCGTATTGATATCGGTGTACAGAGAGTGCAGACGCTCCGGCAGCGTGTCGGTCGGATAGGTCAGGAGGACGCCGACATCCAGCGCCGAAAGACGACCCTCCTCGTAGGAGATGATGCCGAAACCGGTGGTCGCCGTACCCGGATCGATGCCAAGGATAATCATGGTTAATCGGATTATACGGCAGGAGGACGAACCCGCAGTTCGGCCGTCAGAAGCTTTCCCAGCGCCTGTCCGTCGATGGCAACGACGACGAACAGGTTGGGCGAGTCGGTTACGGTTTCCAACCGAACGGACGAGTCCCGCTCGGTGACCCGTCCGGGGATGACCCGGAAGAGGCGCATCCAGGCGAAGGGGTCCGGTTCCGTGGCCAGAAGCAAACCGGGGAGCGAGGAGAGCAGGACCGGCGCCTCGGCCGCATCATAGCGATCCGCCGGGAAACCGGCATCGGTGAGATGGCGGAAAAAAGTCTCCCGCAGAAGGAGTTCGCACAGCGGCCCGCCGTCCGCCAGAAGTTGCGGCGCGGCGTATCGCCAGAGGCAGATGTCCCGTGGCAGCCAGATGATTCCCTCCCCGCTGGTCAGAAGAGCAGAAAAGGAGGTCGGGTCGGTGACACGCGGATCGCCCGAGGCGTCGAATCGTTCGGGATGACGCTGTTTCAGGCGCGGATCGATGGGCAACCGTTCCCCGGCACGCCCGGCGGAGTAGTCATTGACCTGTCCGCCCACCAGAAAAAGGCGGGCAACCTTTTCGCGGATCAAGGGGCGGTGTCCGGCCAGAAGTTCGGCGACGGAGCCATATCCGCCGGTCACCATCAAGTTGACCGCTTCGGTCGTGCTTTCCAGAAAGGCTCGGAGTCCGTCCGTTCCGCCGATCACCGGAATCGACGTTCGGGCGGCCGCTTCCAGGGCGTTCGCAATCCGTTGTCCGTTTCCGTCCGTTTCCGAAAGACAGACCCCGACCGGGCGCAATCGCGCGGATCGAAGGAGAAAGGCAAGATCGAAGAGATCCGCCGGATCGAACCGGTCGAAGGTAAGATCGGTGAGGTAGAGGACCGGCGCGGGAGACGGTTCGGGAAGGGGCGGATCGGGCGGCAAGGAACCGTACGTGTTTCTACCTACCTGGGAATGATACCCAGATAGTAGGCGGCAGCGGCGACGATGGCCAGTGCGGCGACCGTCCAGCCGATCGCTTTACTGTTTTTCGTTTCCGGCGAAACGCAGTGTTCGGGTTCGATATTCCGGAAAACAGAGGCAAATTTGTACATGGCGCCATCGGCGGCGCGGGACAGTTCATCGGCGGACGTCGCCGAAATATCGAGACGCGTACGAACGCCGTCCCGGTGTGGCTTCCACTCGACCGTCAATAAGGCGGGCCAACCGTCAATATAGACTTTCCCTGCCACGGAGCGGGAGGGGTCATAGTTTTTGACCTTCCCGATTGTCCGAAACGCGGTATAAGCGCGCTTGGCGACGACCTCCGCCGGATCTTCGGTGACCAGCTCCATAACCCGACTCATCGAAATTTCATATCCTTTAAAAAACTTAAATCACGAATGTTTTTAATCTTTGGATTCCCAGAGCGGAACCCCGAACTTTTCCAGCATTATAGCGACAGTAGGTAAAGGTAGTCCAATAACATTAGACAGGTCGCCATTTATATGAGAAACAAACGGCAAACCACCGCTTTGTATTCCATACGCCCCCGCCTTATCGAGGGGTTCCCCGGTGGCGACGTACCGGCGAATCGCCTGTTCGTTCAGAGGAACGAAGGTCACTTCCGTTTGTACGAGGGACGACGTCCGATCTAGGATTGTTCCCATTTGAGAACGAATTAAAACCACGGCGCTGTAAACTCGATGTGTGCGGCCCGATAATCGGGTCAGCAGGCGGACGGCATCCTCCGGATCGGTCGGCTTTCCGAGAATGTCGCCCTCGGGCGCGACGACATCGGTATCGACTCCGAGTACGATCCCATCCCGACGGCGCGCGACTTCCTCCGCTTTTCCGCTCGCAGCGGCCAGAACGTACTCCTCCGGGTCGGTGAGGTGCGCCAGCGACTCCTCCCGAAACCGACTGACGACGACGACAAAACGGACCCCCAGATGCTCCAGCAACTCGCGCCGACGTGGGGACGCCGAGGCAAGGATAATGCGGCTCCCTGCCTCGGATCGAACGGAACCCGGGTTTTCGGACCGATGCGAACCGTCGTCCCCGAGAGACACTACGATTTCTCCCCGGCGTCGGACGGAGGCGTAACGTTCGGATCCGGGGACGCCTTCGATGCATCGTCGTTCGCCGGCAGATCGTCGAGGTCCGGTAACACCGGCAGCGAGGGGACATCCGACGCGGTCGCCTCCGCCGTCACCCCGCCCGAAACCTGTATCTCCAGTTCTCGCACCCGCCGTTCCAGCGCGGTGATTTCGTCCTCCGCGCTCGGAGGGTCGGTAACGTCCTTGCCGTCCTCGGCCTCTTTCGCCTCCTGGTACGGACGCACGAAACCGGACTTCAACCATTCATCGATCTGTTCTCGAACCGGCCGCCCTTTCGCCTCCAGCGTGTTCAGGATTTCCGGTCCGTGTTCGACCAGCGCCTTCGTCGCCTGCAGGACCAACTCCCCGGAAACGACGATTGCGCCGAGGGCGATATCGACGACCTTCTGACCGACATCGACGAATTCGGGATCGTTACCGGTGGGGGGCGTACCGGACGGTGTTTCGGACCCGTTCGAAGCGGACATATCGTCGGTCGTTTCCGTTTTCGGACTATTCGGGGGCAACGACGTATCGTTCCCGTTCGTTTCGCTATCTGCCATTTGTCCCAATCCTCCTGCGTGCCGCTCGAATCTCCGGCCAAATTCAGTCGATCGGCCCGCCGTATACATCACGTTTGAGTACTCCCACATACGGCAGGTTGCGGTACCGCTGATTCCAGTCCAAACCGTAACCGATGACAAACTTATCCGGAATCGTGAAACCGACATAATCGGCGTGGATCGGTGTGCCGCGTCCCTCCGGCTTATCCAAAAGGGTGACCACCTTGACGGAGGCGGGCGCACGCTGACGCAGATTTCGCAGCACGTACGACAGGGTCAGGCCGGTATCGATGATGTCCTCGACCACGAGAACATGGCGACCTTCGATCGTATCGTCCAGGTCCTTGGTGAGCCGGACCTCCCCGGAAGACTGGACCCCGGCGTAGGAGGAGACGCCGATCAGGTCCATCGACATCGGAAGGTCGATCTCCCGCATCAGGTCGGCCAGAAAAGGGATGGAACCCTTGACAATGGTGACCAGATGCGGCTCCCGTCCCTCATAATCCTGAGTGATTTCCCGTCCGAGTTCACGGACGCGCTGTTGAATCTGATCGGCGGTAAAGAGAATCTCTTCGATATCGTCGTGCAAAAAATGCGGCATGGATCTGGCGACCGTGGCTCCGGGCAAGGAAAAGCGTTCCTTCCATTATAGCGTATTTTCGCCTTCCCGTTATGCTCCCGTCCCGCCGTCTCCCGCCGTCGACGCACGGAAGGTTTCGTCCGCCCGATGCGGAGCCGGACACCGTCAGGAGGAGTGATCGACGCCGATCAGTCGGTTCCACAGTTCGTAATCGCAGGCGGCTTTGGGAACGAACAGATGCGGGTCCTGCGCCTCGACGCTTCCCTGGGCCGTGAACGGTCCCGCTTCCCGGTCGGAGAGATCCAGATAGACCCCTCCCTGTTCCAACCGCTCTCCGTGGGCCAGAACCGGGATACGTTTGAGTTCGTCGTTTGCGAATTCCGGCATGGAGACATGAAGCGCCTTGACGTCATAGGCGGTATAGGCGCGTCGTTCCTGAACGCCTCCGTGCTGTCCGGCGCGATCGTCACCGTGCAGGTCGCGTTCGAAACTGTCCGGAGTATCGGTGATATCCTTTCGACCCGGCGGGCCGGTTCGGTTTTCGGATCGATCGGTCAACATTCTTTGGATCCTTCTTTCAAAATTTATCCCTCGACGGGCTTCGTCCTGGTCTGGTTGTTATTCCGGGCGGCCCGGCGTGTCAGCATTGTGAGCAGCGACCGGGTAATGGGCGATTCGCTCTCCCGCCCCGGGACGGCGCGCAGGTCGTCGGGCTGACCCGGATCGGCGGTCGGCAGAAACCGGTCGGCCAATGTCAGGAGGTCGGCGGTGAGGCCGGGGAACAGACCGGAGACGAACGCGCCCGCTTTCCCCGCCGCCGAGGTCACGAGAAAGGCATCGCCGAAGCGCAGGGCGTTGATAATCAGGCTGGCCGCCTTATCCGCGCTCTGGGAGGAGCCGGGAAGCGAGTCGGCCAGCACGAACCAGGCATACTCCGAGGAATGGTCGCCCTTGAACAGGGCGTTCGGCGGACTGCCGGTTCGCATCAGGCCGGGCGCGACCGTCGTCACCCGGATCCCGTCTCGGGCCAACTCCGCCCGGAGTCCCTGCGAGTAGGCGATCAGGGCCGCCTTGCTGGTGGAGTAAGGAAGGAGATGAGGGAAGGCCACCAGACCACCGATCGAGGAGATATTGACGATCCGCCCGTGGGTTTTTTTCAACGACGGAAGGGCGGCCCGGACAAAGTGATGCGGCCCCCAGAAGTGAACGGCCATCGCGGTTTCGAAGTCCTCATCGGTCTGAACCTCGTTCGGGCCGACCTGAATGGTGCCGGCGTTATTGATGAGAATATCGATTCGACCGAAGCGGGCAAGTGTCGCCTCCGTCATCTCCTTCACCTGATCGTTGTCCGTGACATCGCAGGTACGGATAAGGATGCGATCCGGGGAGACGCCGCGGGCTTCCAGGTCGATCCGGGCAATCTCCAGTTCTTGAAAATCGCGGGCGCACAGCGCGACCGACGCCCCCTCCTCCGTCAGAAGGCGCGCCAGCAGAAGACCCAGCCCGCGCGACCCGCCGGTAATCAGGGCCACTTTGCCGGAAAAATCCATGCGATACTGACGCCGGACCAGATCCGCCGCCGCCCAGCCGACGGTTATCGCCCCGAGAGTGATCCAGGCCAGCGAGGGTACGTTGCTGCGTGTAGCCGCCATTGTTTGATTCCCTCCGTCCAACGTTCTCAGATCGGACGTGTCGTTCGTGTCAGGGGTTCGAGAAACTTTTAACCCTCGGCCGTATCTTTCGAAAAACCGCCCCAGCGGGTGTTTCCGGTAAAGTACGGCGACGACGAAGGCTTCTGAGAGCGTATAATGAAGGTATGCGTCACGTTCCGATTTTTCTCTGTCTGGGAACCCTGTTTCTTGCGGGGTGCGCCCGACCACCCGTCGCCTCGACGGAGCGCCCGGCGGAACCCACCCGGTCGGAACCGGCCTCATCCGATGCGATCGGCCTGACCGAACTGTACCCGTTGCCGGGCATCGCCGAGGAGAACCCGCCCCCGGGCACCATCCTCGGATTGGACCGCGCCGAGACCGCGCAGGCGGAACGACCGGACGATCCGAAGGCGAACCTTGATCTGGCCTACTCCTACTACAAGGCGCGGGCGTTCGCCGACGCCGCCCGTTGTTTCGACCGGGCGGCCCAGCTGCTGCCGGACGATCCCGCGCCCCTGCTCTATCTGGGGTACACCCAGATGTCGGTCGGCGCGCTGGACAACGCCCTCAAGACGTTCGATCGTGTGGTTCGCCTGAAGGGGGTTTCCCGGGATACCCTTTCGGAAGCGTACTACCATATCGGCGTGTGTCAGGCGACGTTGAAACGAACGGACGAGGCGATCGCCGCCTATTCGAAGGCGATCGGGAACAACCCGAAAAACGGACGGGCGTCTCTCGCCCTCGGGGCGCGCGCGGCGGAGCGCGGGCAGTTCGAACAGGCGGCGGATTTCTTCCGGGATGCGGCCGCCGACCTGCCGATCGGGCGTCAAAAGGCGCAGGCATATGCCGCTCTGGGGAAACTGGCGGAAGATCGCAAGGATGTCAAGGCCGCCGTCGTCGCCTATAAAAAGGCGCTGGCGATCGATCGTGGTAACGTCTGGGCGGAAAACGGGATGCGGCGTCTGTCCTCCGGAAAGAACGGCTGACGCATGCGTTTGGTCATGCTCCGACTTCCGGCGGGGGAAAACCCCCTGCCATCGCTGCGGACGCGGTTAGCGGGGGAAGGAATCGAGGCCGGATTCTGCCTGTCGGTGACCGGGGAGATGGTCGGCGTCCATCTGCGGATCGGTGAGGGACGCCTTCGCCGAATCGAGGGAGAGGTCCGACTCCTCGCACTGAACGGTCCTCTGACGGGCGCGGCGGACGAACCGATCGTTACCGTGTGCGACCGTGACGGCGCTGTCTACGCCGGGGTTCTCGCGGATGGGGCGACCCTCCGATCGGAAGCGGAACTGCAAATTCTGGTGACCAGGTCGCGGGAGACCCCCCCGGAAAACGGCGCGATCGCCGTACGGGAGCGAACGGCGGACACGCCGGCGGAGGCAGGGTATGTTCTCCAGACGGACGGCGCGTCCAAAGGGAATCCCGGTCCGGCGGGGATCGGTTTCGTCCTGTTCAGGGCCGGTGACCCGGAGAACCCGATCGTGGCGCGGGGTGAACCGATCGAGGAAACCACCAACAATGTCGCCGAATATCGGGCATTGATCCGCGGACTGCAGGAGGCGTTGTTGCGCGGCGTGGCGCGGCTGGAGGTGCGAACGGACAGCCAGTTGATGGCCCGACAGGTCTCGGGCGGATACCGGGTGACCGCGCCGACGATTCTTCCCCTGCATGCGGAAGCGAAAAAGCTGCTGGCGCGGTTTGAGACCGCGACCGTGACCTATGTGCCGCGGGAGCAAAACGCGCTGGCGGATAAACTGGCGAATCAGGGAGTCGCGGCGGGCCGGAAATAAGGCACCGTTGCCGTTGCTCAACCATATAGGGTATATTGTTGATAGGATTACTCTGAAATGGTGGGGCGGAACCCGGGTGGAAAGACCATGAATTTTACGGCAAAAGAGGATTACGGTCTGCGGGCCGTGCTTGATCTGGCGGTCCATTCGACGGCGGGACCGGTTCAGACACGCGAAATCGCGGCCCGGCAGCGGATACCGGAGCAGTTTCTGGAGCAGCTGCTGGCGGCGTTACGCCGGGCGGAGGTCGTTCGATCGACGCGCGGCGCGGGCGGGGGATACTCGCTGGCGACGTCGCCGGAACGGATCACGGTCGGGCAGGTGCTTCGCGCCCTCTCCGGACCGCTGGTGCCGACCGAACTGGTCACCGGCGATACCGACCCGAACACGCGGGACATCGCCGAGGCGGCTATCGTGCGAGGGGTATGGGAGGGGATTCGGACCGCCATCCGCTCCGTCGCCGACCAGACGACCCTGCAGGACCTGCTCGATCGGCGCAGCACGACGCTGCGCGACGTCAGTTACATGATGCATATCTAGAATTTCCGGACAGGCATCCGGAAGCACAGACATTGGCCCATAAGGAGCGTTTCGATGCGGATTTTCAATGACCCGACCGAACTGATCGGCAATACGCCGCTGGTTCGACTCCGGCGCATACCGAAGGCGGAAGGCGTCGTCGCCGAAATCGTGCTCAAACTTGAGTATCTGAACCCGGGGCTTTCCGTGAAGGACCGGATCGGTGTCAATATGATCGAAGACGCCGAAAAGGCGGGCCGGATCACGCCCGGCAGGACGACCATCGTCGAACCGACGTCCGGCAATACCGGAATCGCGCTGGCCTTTACCTGCGCCGCCAAAGGCTATCGTCTGATCCTCTGCATGCCGGAGACGATGAGTACCGAACGTCGCCTCCTGCTGAAGGGATACGGAGCGGAACTGGTACTGACCGAGGGAGCCAAGGGTATGAAGGGGGCGATCGCCGCCGCGGAGGAGATCCTGGCTCAGGACCCGGAGAACACCTTCATGCCGCAGCAGTTCAAAAATCCGGCCAATCCCGAAATACATCGACGGACGACCGCCGAGGAGATCTGGAACGATACCGACGGAACGGCGGATATCCTGATCTCCGGTATCGGTACCGGCGGAACGATCACCGGTGTCGCCGAGGTGATCAAGTCGCGAAAGCCTTCGTTCCGAACGGTCGGCGTCGAGCCGGTTCACTCGCCGGTTATCACCCAGTTCAAGTCCGGGCAGCCGTTGCAACCCGGTCCGCACAAGATCCAGGGAATCGGCGCGGGCTTCATTCCGGATATTCTCGATGTCGGTGGGGTGGATGAAGTCTTTCAGGTCACCAACGAGGAATCGGTCGCTATGGCCCGACGGGTGATGAAAGAGGAGGGTCTCGCGATCGGTATTTCGTCGGGTGGCGCGGTTCACGCCGCCGTACAGGTCGGTAAGCGTGCCGAAAACGAAGGAAAACTGATCGTCACGATTATACCTTCGAACGCCGAACGGTATCTATCCACCCTCCTGTTTCAGGATCTGCGTGACGCCTGAGGGTGATCGCGCCGGAGAATGTTGATGATTTCCCTGCCTGTGACCCCCGGCGAGATTGAGGCCGGAAAACTGTCGGACGACCACCTGAATCGCGCGGTCCGTGCGATTCGGGACGACGGGTTCGTCGTGCTGGAACGGATCGTCGATCCCGAGCATATCGCCCTGTTGCGGGATCGTCTGATCGCCGATGTTCGGGAACTGGTGGCGCGTCCCGACGCGCCGTACAACTGGAACACCGGGAATATCCAGCAGGACCCGCCCCCGTTTCCGCCCTATCTCTTTCGGGATGTTCTGGTCAACGACCTGGTGATTCAGGTGACCACGGCGGTGCTGGGACCGAAAGTCTATAACGGATTCTACAGCGGGAATACCGCGTTGAAATCGGACAGCCGGCAGCCGGTACATGCCGATCACGGACACCTGTGGCGAAGTTCGGAACCGCCCGCCCCGGCGTCGCACCTGGTGGTGAACGTTCCCCTGGTCGATATGAGCGCGGAAAACGGCGCGACCGAGATCTGGCCGGGGACGCACCGGGATACGGCCGTTTCCATCTACGATCCGATCGAACTGTCGGAGGAGCACCTGGCTCCCTGGCGCGAGAAGCGACCGCCGATCCAACCCGATGTCAGTGCGGGCAGTATCCTGATTCGTGACATCCGGCTGTGGCATGCCGGAATGCCGAATCGGACCGACGTTCCGCGCCCGATGATCGCCATGATCCATCAGGTGACCTGGTTGGGGAAGCCGGGACCCCTGAAGTTCGCCCGGGAAGCCGAGGAACTGCTGAAGCACCCGGACCTGGAGACGGTGGCCGAGTTCGTCGACGGGCCGATCGACCATATCCGTGCGCCCCACGGTTATAAGCCGCCCCAGGAAAGCTGATCGGGTCACACCGGGTCACATGGGGGTCCGTGCCGTTTTCGCTCGTCGCCGGTTGAGCAATTCAACCGGCGATGGCGGTTTTCGCGCCACCGACTGTGATATATTTTCCCTATGAAACGACCGTTCCGTCCCCCTGTCCTTTCCCGTGTCGCCCTTTCCGCCGTGCTCCTGGGCATCGGTTTGTCGCCGGTCCTCGGTCAGTCTCCGGGAAATCCGTTCAAACCTCCGCGAGCGAAAGTCTTCTACGCGCCGGACCGTGATTACGATCTGAAACATCTGGCCGTGACGCTGGATGTGGACTGGCCGGGCCGGACGTTTGCCGGGACCACGGTCAACACTCTTGTGCCGATCCGCGCCGAGGGACTCGCTTCGTTCAAATTTCACTGCGGACGGGACCTGAACGTATCCGCCTGTGAGGTGAACGGTTCTCCGGCCACCTTCGAGCGCAAGGACAATCTTCTGACGGTAACCCCCCGGGTGCGCCGGATGTTTGTCCCGGGCCAGGAAGTGACGGTCGCCATCCGTTACACCGGCGGCAAGGCGCAGGGCAGCGGTTTCGGCGGAGACGGCGGTTTCCACTGGATCGAGACCCGCCCCGACGATCCCAACCGGGTCGGTTTCTGGACCCAGGGCGAGACGGCCGGCAATCAGCAATGGGCGCCGACCTGGGACTATCCCAACGATTTTGCAACGACCGAAACGACCACGACGGTCCCTGCCGACTGGTCCGTCATCGGTAACGGCGTCAAACTCAGCGACAAGGTATCCGGCAACCGACGAACCGTCCACTGGAAGATGAACCAGCCGCACGCCACTTATCTGTTGTCCCTGGTCGCCGGACCGTTCGATATCAAGGAGGCGAAGTGGGAGGGGAAGCCGTTGCTGTACGTCGTCCCGAAGGGGAAAGGCGGCCTGATCGATACGTCGTTCGGCGATACCCCGGATATGCTTTCCTTCTTCTCGAGGATTACCGGCGTCAAATACCCCTGGCCGAAGTATGCGCAGAATGCCATGTACGATTTCGGCGGCGGAATGGAGAATGTTTCCTCCACCACCCTGGGCGCGAACTCCCTCACGGACGGTCGGGACGGTTTTCGAACGATGGCGGCGCTCAACTCGCACGAGCTGGCCCACCAGTGGTTCGGCGACCTGGTGACCTGCCGGGACTGGGGCAATATCTGGCTGAACGAATCATTCGCCACCTATTTCGAGGCTCTCTACTTCGAGCATAGCCGTGGGAAAAACGGGTACGACCGTGAGATCGAGGGGGCGATGCAGGGATACTTCGGGGAAGCCCGGCGGTACCAGCGACCGGTCGCCACCAACCTGTACCCCCATCCGGACAGCCTGTTCGACTCCCACACCTACCCGAAAGGCGCGGCCATCCTGCATACCCTTCGCCGTCAACTCGGCGATTCGGCCTTCTTCCAGGGAATCCAGCTGTATCTGACGAAGGGGCGGCATACGCCGGTCGAAACGTCCGACCTGATCCGGGCATTGACGGACGCCTCCGGGGTGAACGTTCAGCCGTTTTTCGACCAGTGGATCTTCAAGCCCGGTCACCCGGTTCTGGAATACGCCTGGACCTACGACGACGGGGCCGGTGAACTGACCGTGACGGTGAAGCAGGTGCAGGACACGAAGGACGGCGCCCCCGTTTATAATCTCCCGACCGAGATCGGTGTCCTGTCGGGCGGGAAGTGGGAACGTTTCCCCGTAACGCTGAACGCCTCCGAGCAGAAGATCACGCGGAAGGCGGCCAGGCCCGATGCCGTGATTCTCGACCCGGATCACGCTTTCCTGCGCGAAATGAAGCATACGTTCGCGGCGTCCGAACTGCCCGGCGTCGTTCGGTACGCCCCGAACTGCATCGACCGTCAGACGGCACTGAACGCCATGTTGAAGGAATCCCCCTCGGAAGAGTCGGTGCGGATCGCCGCCGCCGCCATCGCCGAGGACCGGGGCGCGTTTCCGGCGTTCACGAATATCATGCCGTTGGCGAACCTGAAGCGGGAGGACCTGCGTCCGCTGTTTCGCAACGAACTCAAGCATCCTGATTCGGACCGGCAGGCGCAGGCGGTACGCGCCCTGGCGATGTTGCCGAAAACGGAGGAGGATTCCCGCGCGATCCGATCGATGATCGGGCCGAAGGCGCCGTATGCCGTTTATTCGGCGGCGCTGGGCGCGATTCTCCGGTGGGAACAGCAGGAAGGGGGCACGCTGCTTGCGCAGGCGTTAAAAGACCCGAACGAACGGATGAGATCGACCGGGATTCGAGCGATCGTCGGATTGCCGGAGGGGGACCCGGAGGCCCGGCGGATTCTGAAGGAGTGCCTGAGGTCGTCGGAGATGGGGGTTCTGTTCGCGGCTCTGGACGTGATTGTGGAACGGAAGGAGAAGGACCTTCTGTCCGACCTGCGAACACTCGGAAAAACGCCGCCTGCGGGAACTCCCGGCTGGTTTCCCGGCGCGGTCGCGTCATACGTTCGCCGTCTGGAAAGCGTTGACTCGACGCCGCCGGACAGCAAATAGAACCGTCAATAGATTTTCGGAACGGACACAGGAGAAGCATGAAAGCGACGGAAGTATTGAACTGGGACGTCCTTGCGGAGGCGACGATACCCTCGACGGGCGGCGCGGTACTGCGCCGGTTTTTCAGCGGCGAGCGGCTGACGATGGCGCGGGTGACCTTCGAGGCGGGCGCGGCGATCGCGGAGCATGTCCATGAGAACGAGCAGATGACCCTGGTGCTTTCGGGAAGGATGGAGTTCCTGGTCGCCGGGAAGGCAACGAGCGTTTCCGCCGGAGAGGTGATCTATCTACCGGCGAACGTGCCGCACGCCGCGCGGGCGATCGACGCGTCGGTGCTGATGGATGTTTTCTCGCCGCCCCGCGCCGACTGGGCCGCCGAACGTTGATTTTCGCAGGGCGTTACCGGTTTCCCGGAAGCGGTTTCGACGAAGGAGGAATGAACGAACGACGGCGCGAAGCAGGTATTATCAGGGCGGAACAACGTTTCCGTAAGGATTAAGGGGACTGTCAATGAAAGCCGTCGTAATGGCGGGTGGGGAAGGGACCCGGCTTCGCCCCCTCACCTCCAATCGCCCAAAACCGCTGGTACCGGTTCTGAATAAGCCCATCGCACAGCACATCATAGAACACCTGAAACGGGCAGGTATCACCGACATCGTCGTCACGCTGTACTATCTCGCCGAGGAGATCCAGAACTATTTCGGCGACGGCTCGGAAATGGGAGTCAACCTCATCTATTCGATCGAGGATACCCCGCTCGGAACCGCCGGTTCGGTCAAGAAGGCCGAACGGTATCTCAATGACGATACGTTCATTATCGTCTCCGGGGACGCTCTGACCGACCTCGATATCGACAAGGCGATCGCGTTTCATCGAGAACGCCAGGCCGAGGCGACCCTGATCCTCCAATCCGTCAACAACCCCCTCGAGTTCGGCGTCGTCATGACCGAGGAGGATGGACGCATCAAACGCTTCCTGGAAAAGCCGTCCTGGGGCGAAGTCTTTTCCGATACGGTCAATACCGGAATGTACGTCCTCGAACCGACCGTCTTCGCCCTGATGGATCACGACCGCAACTACGACTGGTCGCAGGATATCTTCCCCCGCATGCTCGCCGAACGACGCGAACTGTTCGGCTATATCATGCAGGAGTACTGGACCGATGTCGGTTCCCTGGAGCAGTACCGGCAGGCCCAGTACGACATGCTGAACGGGAAAACGCAGCTTCCGATCGAGGGGCGCGTACTGAACGGCAACATATATGTCGGCGAGGGCACCGAAATCGACCCGGAAGCCCGCATCCACGGTCCGGTCATCTTCGGCACCAACTGCCGCGTCAAGGCCGGGGCCACCATCGAACCCGACACCGTTCTGGGCGATAATGCCATCGTCGAGCAGGGCGCCACGCTGGAGAAAGCCGTCCTCTGGAACTCGGTCTATATCGGCAAGGAGACCCGCGCCACCGCCTGTACCGTCTGCAATAACGTCACCATGAAGGAGAAGGTGCAGATCATGGAGGGCGCGGTCATCGGCGACCGTTGTCATATCGAACCGGGCGCGGTCATCCGAACCATGGTCAAGCTCTGGCCCGATAAGGTCATCGAGGGCGACTCTCAGGTGACCGACTCCCTGATCTGGGGATCGAAGCACCATGCGTCGCTGTTCCGCGGTCTGGGCGTCCCCGGCATCACCAATATCGAGATGACGCCGGAATTTTCCACGAAACTGGGCGCGTGTTTCGGCGCGTTCCTGAAGAAGGGGGCGCTGGTCGTCTCCGCCCGCGACACGCATCCGGCTTCCCGCATGATCAAACGGTCCGTTCTGTGCGGTCTCTCCTCGGTCGGTTGCAATGTGCTTGACGTTCAAACCCTGCCGCTGCCCCTGATGCGCCTCGCCATCCGCGCCAACAACGCGCAGGCGGGTGTGAACGTCCGCGTCGACCCGGACCATCCGCGCAATACCATCATCGAGTTCTTCGATAAGCAGGGGATCTACCTGACCAAGAACGCCGAGCGGAAGATCGAAACCATTTACTTCCGCGAGGACTACGGACGGGCCGACATGGACGAGGTCGGCGAGATTCTGCTGGAGTCCCGAACCCTGGAGCAGTATTCGCGGCAGTTTACCGACCAGCTGGCGGTACGCGACATTTCACGGCGGCGGTTCAAGGTCGTGGTCGACTATGCCTACGGTCGCATCTCCACCGTCCTGCCGGAACTGATCGGGCGATTGGGGTGCGATGTCATCGCGCTGAACGCCTATACCGACTGGGCGCGCGCGCCGAAGACGCCACAGGAGCGGGAAGCCCTGCTCTACAACCTGTCCCAGGTCGTTCTCACCCTGCGCTATGACATGGGCATCCTGATCCATTCCGACGGTGAACGCATCGCCATGGTCGATGAAAAGGGAGAAATCCTGACCGGCGCGCGTCTGCTGGGAACGGTCGCCTCGCTTGTCGCGCAGACCCGGCCCGGCGCGAAGGTGGCGGTTCCGGTCACTGCGCCGTCGGTGGTCGACGGGGTCATGCGCCGAACGAACGGAAGCGTTGCCCGAACCAAAACGGATGCCCGTTTCCTGATGACTCAGGCGGCGCATAAGGCGGAGAACGTGGCGATGGCGGGCGATCTGGACGGCGGGTTCATCTTCCCGGACTTCCATCCGGCGTTCGACGGACTCTTCGCCTTCGCCAAAACCCTGGAAATGCTCTCCTGGGTCCAGCAGCCCCTGTCGGCGGTGGCGGCGGAACTGCCGCCGGTTTTCCTCTCCAGAATCGATGTGCGCTGTCCGTGGGAAGCCAAGGGACGGGTCATGCGCCTCCTCACCGAGGAGTCGCGCCTGGAGTCCGGCCGCACTGAACTGATCGACGGGATCAAGCTGACACGGTCCGAGCAGGACTGGGTACTGATTCTGCCCGATGCCTCCGAACCTGTCTTCCATGTCTTCGCCGAGGGGGTCAGCCAGGAGGAGGCGGTGATCAAAGCAACGGAATACGCCCGGAAAATCGAGACCATCGCGGGCTAGTTTTCCGGTATTGGGGCATCGGTCTCCGGACACCCGGAAACCGATGCCCCTGCTTCAGGAGGGGATATGCAAATCGAGATGCTGGCGGACTACTCCTGCGTCTGCGGGGAGGGACCGCTCTACCATGCCCGTGAGCGGGCGGTCTACTGGACCGATATCGATACCGGTCGCCTGTTCCGCTTCGATACCGAATCGCGGGAGTATCGGCAAATCTATCAGGGGGACCCGGTCGGCGGGTTTACGGTTCAGGCGGACGGTTCGCTGCTACTGTTCATGGACCGGGGCGCGGTACGGGTGTTCCGCGACGGGGCGATCGTCAAGACCCTGATCGACGAGATTCCGGCCGAACGGGACTCACGGTTCAACGATGTGATCGCCGACCCGCAGGGGCGCGTCTTCTGTGGCACCATGCCCACGGGGGAGACACCGGGCCGTCTCTATCGGCTCGATACGGACGGCACACTGACCGTCGTGCTCGAAGGTATCGGCTGCTCGAACGGGATGGCGTTTACCGCCGACCGAAAGACGATGTACTATACCGACTCAGCGACCTGCGAAATCTTTCGCTTCGCGTACGATGAGACGACCGGCGCAATTTCCGACCGGGAAGTGGTGGTGGTCACGGACGAGGCCAACGGCGTCCCGGACGGCATGACACTCGATACCGAAGGCAACCTCTGGACCGCGAAATGGGACGGCTACGGAGTCGAATGCTACTCGCCGGAGGGAACCCTGCTGTACAAGCTGGAAATGCCGGTGAAAATCTGCTCCTCCTGTATCTTCGGCGGTCCGGAGTATGACGACCTGTACGTCACGACGGCGGGCGGCGACCGCAAGGATCTGAACGGCGGCTTTTCCGGCGCGCTCTTCCGGGTGCGCGACGTGACCCTGAACGGCCGACCGGTGCGCGGGGTGGCGGAGTACGAATCCCGTATCGGGCTTTAGGCCCGGATCGCAACCATCGGAGACCGTCGCGTTTCTTATTCCCGGAAGGGAATGAAAATGCGACGGTCTTTTTCCTCATTTTTCTGCGGTCTGGCAGCCATGGCGATTTTTGCCAGTATGGGCTGTCGAAGCGATGCGTCGGATGTCCGTTCGGTGGCGCGCGCCTTTATCGAAGCGTCGGGACGCGAGGATGCCGCTGCCGTGCGCCAGGTGGTGACACGGGGCGCCCGTCCGTACTTTCAGGAACACACGGCGACACCGAAGCGAGAGACGGGGAATGTCGGCGGCTTCAAGGTGGAGGAACCGACGATTCAGGGCGAAACGGCGGTCGTTCCGGTGCGGTGGACCGACGAGACGGGTGCCGAGGTCCGGAGTCTTCGTCTGCGCCGTGAGGAGGGGGAATGGCGCGTCTATGCGCTGGAGTTGCCCTCGTTCCCGGGTGGGCCGACGATGACGATGGATTTCGAGAACCCGATGGCGATTTTGCCGCAGGCGATGCGTACGGCAGGGGTCGTCATGGGACAGGCGGCGCGCGGTATGGAACAGGGCGCGAAGGAGTTTGCGCGCGGGTTCGAAGAGGGATACGGGAAAAACGCACCGACGCCGCCCGTGGTCTTCCCGGATGGTCCCCCTCCGCCCCCGCCGGTCACTTTCCCTGACCCGCCCGCGCCGACGCCGTAAACGAAGGAGTTTTGGCCTCCTCCGGGGAATGTTCGGGGGAGGTTACCATGGCAAGTTCGGCATTGGCTCATCGA
>JANRLW010000057.1:0-72836 GCA_033762295.1 Capsulimonadales bacterium | reverse complement strand
GTTCAGGTGGTTGACCAGATGGTACAACTGGTGTAGCGGGCGGCGGCCGACATAGCCGGCATCGAGCGGCCACGCCGATTGATAGGCGGCCATAAAGCCCGGTGGAAACCCGCCGAACAGTTCGACATACGCCATCTCCATCTCCCGGTGACCGTCGTACGCCGCCGGGTCGATCAACACCGGGTCGCCCATCGCCGCGCACAGAAAATTACCGCTCCACAGGTCGCCGTGGATCAGCGAAACCTCCGGGGGAATGTCCGCCAGAAGGTCCGGAGTGCGCTCCGCCACCCCGGACAGCAGCGCTTCCCGCTCCGGTGTCAACCGCCCGCCCGAACGCGCCCGGTCGATCTGCGGCAGCAGACGGCAACGCAGAAAGAACTCCGCCCAGTCGTCGGACCGTGGAAGATTGGCCTGCGGCGTGATCCCGAGGTAGTTGTCCTCCGGCCATCCGAAGGACGCCGGTTTCGGGCGGTGCAAAGCGGCCAACTCCTCCGCGAACCGCCGGGTGAACGCCGCCGGATCGCGAGGTGGAGTGTCCGGCAGATATTCCAGCGCAAGGTAGCCCAACCCGCGTGCATCCAAACGTTCGGCCACGGCGCGGACGGTCGGCGTGCGGATCGTCGAGGCGCCGCCCAGAGCGGACAAACCGTCGGCTTCGGCCCGGAAAGCGCCCGGCGGCGCGTCGAGTTGCCACTTGAGGAACAGAATCTCGTCGGCCGTGGTTACGGTGGCGACCCGATTGATCGTTCCCCCGCCGACCGGCGTGACCCGGAGAATCCGGGTCGACAGGATATCGGTCAGATGATCGGCGATCGGTGCGGGAAACATGGTGACCGCCTAAAGGGTATGCTCCCGCCGTATCTCCGCGAGAAGATGGGTACAGGCGGCGTCCACCATACGGTAGACTCCCTCAAAACCGCCGGTGTAATAGGGGTCCGGGACCTCCGTGATCCCGAGTTCCGGCGCATAGGAGAGCAGGGGGCGGACGACGGCGCGTCCGGTCCCGAGCGAGCGGACATCGGACAGGTTCATGTTGTCCATCGTCAGCACGTAATCGAAGGATTCCAGGTCGTCCTTCTCGATCTGTCGGGCGACCATTCCCTCGTAGCTGATCCGGTAGGTGTCCAGAATACCGCGGGTTCCGCGATGCGGCGGTTCCCCGACGTGCCAGTAGCCGGTGCCCGCCGAATCGACCTCTATTTGATGCTGCAGGCCCGCTTCGCGAACGCGGTGACGCAGGATCGCCTCCGCCATGGGAGAGCGGCAGATGTTGCCCAGACAGACGAAGAGGACGCGAATCATGGCGCATTATACCCGGCGGCGGGGTTCCCAAACGTCGGAAAGCATGGTAGAATCGAAAACGCCCCGGCAGGGGAGAGATCGGCGCCGTACCCAAGTGGTAAGGGAGAGGTCTGCAAAACCTTTATGCAGCGGTTCGATTCCGCTCGGCGCCTCTATAACGGAAATTCGGACGACCCCCGACGCCTTACGCGTCGGGGGTCGTCGTTTTCGGACCGGAAACGGCTAGCGTGACAGGCGGAAATACAGAATCCCATGGCGAAACAGGGTCACCTCATCGCGGTTCGGGGTGACGATATGGATCGCCTCCCCGTCGTACCAGCGAATCGCTCCCTCCAACCGTTCTCCGCCTACCAGCACAAAAGCCAGTGTCTTTCGTTCCTCACGAAAGCGCGCCAGCATCGCATCGAGTTCGGAGTCCGGAGGGAGGGAAGGCTTCATGTCACGGCTCCCCGTCTCAGGACTGGCGCGGTTCCTCGGTCGTCGGCGCGACGGACGGCGCTTCGGCCTGAGCGTCGGTCAACGGAACGCCGCCCAGCGGCAGTTCGCCGCCGCCGGGTCGAACCTCACCGGCCGGTCGCTCCCCCTGAGGTCGTTCTCCCTGCGGCCGATCTCCCTGCGGCCGGCTACCTTGCGGTCGATCCCCTTGCGGTCGATCCCCGTCGCGGCGCGGCGGCCGATCTCCCTGTGGACGATCTCCCTGCGGCCGGTCGCCGTAAGGTCGGTCGCCGCCCTGGCGCGGCGGACGATCCCCCTGGGGCCGGTCCCCGTAGGGGCGATCTCCCTGCGGCCGATCCCCGTAAGGTCGGTCGCCATCGCGACGCGGCGGTCGGTCGCCCTGCGGCCGATCGCCATAGCCCCCCTGGCGCGGCGGACGGTCGCCCTGTGGCCGATCTCCGTAGGGTCGGTCGCCATCGCGACGCGGCGGTCGATCCCCGTAGGGTCGGTCACCATCCCGGCGCGGCGGTCGGTCGCCCTGCGGCCGATCGCCATAACCCCCCTGGCGCGGCGGCGCGGGTCGGGCCGGAACCGGACGCGGGGATGCCGGGCGGGCGGTCGGGCGCGGCGCGGCTGTCGTGCCCCCCGCCTTCGCAAGGTCTTTCTTTCGCTGCTCGCGGCGATGCCGTCGCCGTCGCAGCTCCGTCTGTCGAATACGCATAATGCCGTCGAAGCCCTTTCACAAAGCAAGGGCCTGTCTCCGCCCTCCGAACGACCGGCCGTCGTTTCCGGGGGAGACAGGCCCAGCGGACGCTGAACTAAACCGCCATTCTACCACGCGGAATCGGACGCTACCCCTGCGTTGATTCCTGGCGGACCTGCGCGGCGGAAACAATCGCGGCGAAATCCGCCGCCTTCAGGCTCGCACCGCCGACCAGTCCGCCGTCGATGTTCGGGCGCGCGAGCAGGTCCGCCGCATTGTCCGGTTTCATCGATCCGCCGTACTGGACCCGAACGGCGTCCGCCGTCGCCGCCCCGTACAGGGAACCGACCGTCTCGCGAACGACGCCGCAGACCCGATCCGCTTCGTCCGGTTCGCAGACCTTGCCGGTCCCGATCGCCCAGACCGGTTCGTAGGCGAAAATCAGGCCGGCGACAGCCTCCGCCGAAATCCCGCTCAATGCGCCCTCGACCTGGGTCCGAACCACCGAATCGGTGTCGCCCGCTTCGCGTTCGGCCAGAGTCTCGCCGATGCAGAGGATCGGGATCAGGCCCGCCCCGAGCGCGGCTTTCGCTTTCAGATTCACGGTGGCATCGGTCTCGCCGAACTGTTTCAGGATATCCGGCGTGAAATCCGGTTCCGGGACGCCGAACCGTCCCCGCCGCTCGGAGTGCCCGATGATGACATATCGGACGCCCAGATCGACCAGCATCGGCGCGGAAATCTGCCCGGTATAGGCGCCGGAGTTTTTCCAGAACACATCCTGCGCTCCCAGACGAATCGCCTGCGGCGCGGCGGAGAGCGCGTCACGGAGGCTGAGCAGAGCGGTAAACGGCGGACAGACGACGATTTCGGCCGACGATTCGGTCGGTAGCGCGCCGGCCAGTTCGGAGATCAGGGCCGCCGCTTCGGTGGCCGTTCCCCGGTTCAGCTTCCAGTTACCGGCGATAATCTTCACGCGAGACATGGTTGAGACTCCTTGGTATGGGACACTGCCTCGGTCAGTTTCGTCAGTCTCCGGAGGGGTTCCTGCCCGCGAACAGGGGGGAGAGCATCTCACGCGTGCCGTCCGGACCGGTCATCCGAACCGTTATCACCTCCGCGCCCGCTTCGAGCGCCAGAACCACCGTCAGAAACGGACAGGCGGAACGTTCGATCATCACCCATTCCATCACCTCGGAACCGATCACGGTTGCCGCCGGGAAGCGCAGGAGCAGACCCTCCGAAATCTCCTCGATTCCCTGCAGGCGGGGGAGAAGGTTTCGAAGGAGAGCCTGACGACGTTGCCGCTGCCCGTCACTCAGCGAGTGACATTGGCGCGAGAGCGCCTCCGACGGAGTGAGAGGCGACGCCGATTCTTCGGATGTCGGCGACGCCCCGACCAGTTCCTCGACCATCCGTTCCACCCGCCAGCGAATCTCGTTTCGGATGTCGCGAATCTCCTCCATCGGCTGGCCCCCGATCTCTTCCAGATCCCAGCAGGTGACCGGCGCGTGCCGGGAGCCGGGAAGTTCGGGGGGGCAAACGCCCTGGCCCATCAGGATGATACGGTCGGCGCGTTCGGACATGGCGGCGGTCAGGGGTTTGGGATGCTGACCGATCAGGGGGATGCTCACCTCCCGCATAATGTCCTCGGCGAACAGATTCAGGGCCGTTCCGATCGAGATACCCGCCGATTCGGCCCGCAGCGGTAGCCCGCGTTCCTGTGCGAAATGATTCAGAAACGCTTCGGCCATCTGGGAACGGGAGGCGTTTCGATGACCGACGAACAAGACGGTTGTCATGGCGCGTTCTCCTGAAACGAGCCTCCGTCAGACCCGTCTCCTTATACTTATCGGCGGAAATTAAGGAGACAATAGTATGTTATTTTCAACGGGTCGCCGAAAACGAAAGGGCGGAGAAAGGGGATCAGGTCTGCATGACCTCGGCAAGTCGGATCAACTCATCGGGCAACGGCTTGGTGCGTCCGGCAACCTCCGCGATCGGCGTCCGGGCAAGCTGGCCGTTTTTCAGGCCGACGAGGTACCCGTGCGTCCCGCTCAGCAGCAGATCGGTGGCGTCGGCGGCCAGACGGGTCGCCAGGAGGCGATCGGCGGCGGTCGGATCACCGCCCCGCTGGACGTGCCCGAGGATGGTCAGGCGCGGTTCCAGCGGCAGAGAGGCATGCGGGGCGGAAAGCGCCTCGTATAACCGTTGCGCGTTGTTTTTTGCGCCTTCGGCGACGACGATGACGCCGTGCTGTTTGCCCCGGGCATAGGATTGGGCGATACGCTCGCGCACCTGCTCCGGCGTCAGGTCGAACTCCGGAGTGACGATCACCTCCGCGCCGCCCGCAATGCCGGCGGTCAATGCCAGGAACCCGCAGTCGCGCCCCATGACTTCGACGATCGAACAGCGTCGATGAGATTGTGCCGAGGTCCGCAGACGGTCCATCGCCTCGAGAATCACGTTCAGGGCGGTATCGACCCCGATCGTGATATCGGTTCCCAGGAGGTCGTTATCGATTGTCGAGGCGACTCCGTTGGCGGGGAACCCGAGTTCGCAAAGGCTGTGCGTGCCGGTCTGAGAACCGTTCCCTCCGATCACGATCAAGCCTTCGATGCCGGCGGAGGCCAGACCGGTGAGGGCCTTTCGTCGCCCGGCATCCGTTTTGAATTCGAGGCAACGGGCGGAACCGAGCATGGTGCCACCGCGTTCGATAATCCCGCCGACATCACGAGGAGTCAGGGGAAGAAAGTCCCCCAGAAGGAGACCGGAGTAACCCTGCCGCACGCCGAACACTTCCGCCCCCCGAACCGTGCCGGTTCGAACGACGGCGCGTATCGCCGCGTTCATGCCCGGAGCATCCCCGCCGCTGGTCAGTACCGCGATCCGTTTCAACATCGGATTTCCTCTGTTATTGGTTTATTGTGAGGGGCGACGGAGACGGCGCGGACGTTTCAGGTGCCGTTCAGACCGAACGGCATTCCGCGCTCCGGCATCGCCATCTGCGACAGGTATTGCGGAACGCATCGCGGACAGTAGTGCCGGGAAAGCCCCTGTCGCACCACAAAAAGCCAGCCGGAGGCGTCCGGAGGCGGCGGCAACCCGCCTGTCGTCCGCGTGGGGCGCAGAGCCACCGGAGCGGGCACCGAGGCGCAGCAGTCGGCTCCATCGCAGTATATGATTCGACCTTCGGCAGACAGGCTCATGGTTTGATTCTCCATCGAGATTATCCGATGGAAACCGGTCTGCGCCCTCCCCGAACCGGCGGATTCTTCCTCCGGTGATTCCGCCGGGCCGATCGCCCCCGGGCGTTTTCGGAACGCTCATTGATTCAGCGCCGGAGTCTCCGCCAGACCGTTGCGCGCCGCCCAGACCGCGGCCTGAACGCGGTCGGAGACGCCCAGTTTTCCGATAATATGCTCCACATGAGTCTTTACGGTACTCTCGGCGACAAAAAGTACCGTGGCGATCTCCCGGTTCGACATACCGGTGGCTACCAGACGAAGAACCTCCTGTTCGCGTTCGGTCAGCGGCTCGATCAGATCGGCCAGGTTGGCGGTATCCTTGCCGACACTGCGGAGGGAGCGCACCAGCTCTTTGGGATCGAGCAGCATCTCGCCCCGCATGACCGCGCGCAGGGCGCGCAGCAACTCCTCCTGCTCCACTCCCTTCAGCAGGTAGCCCGCCGCTCCGCCGGCGACCGCCCGGGCCATGTACGTCGGATTATCGTAGGTGGTCAGCATAACGACGGTCGTTCGCGGCAACGCCTGCTTGATCGCCTGAAGGGCGTCGAGACCGTCGCCGCCGGCCATCCGGATATCCAGAAGCACCAGTGCGGCGCGGGTTTCCTCGACCACGCGCAATGCCTCCTTGCCGGAGGCCGCCTCGCCGACGACCTGGAACTCCGTATCCTCCAGCATGCTCCGCACACCGCCACGCCAGATGGCATGGTCATCGACCAGGACAAGACGGACGGGGGACGTTTCCGAAAGGGGGGGATTTTCACTCATAGGTTTCTGATTCCGAACTTTTTAATGACTTTCTTCGATTTCGGGGTCCGGGGAACGGATTTCCGTCGCCGGGAAGATGGCTCGCACCGCGGTTCCGCTGCCCGGACCGGTGGCGAGTTCGTAACGTCCGCCCATCAGGCGGACCCGCTCCACCATGCTCTGAAGACCGACGCCGTACATCGGGCCAACGGAAGAGGATTCGGGGGAGAATCCGACGCCGTCATCCTGAACTTCCAGGCGTAATTGCGGTGTACCGTCGGTCTCGAGGTGGAGAAGGACGAGCCGAACCTGACCGGCATGCGCATGCTTGCGTGCATTGGTCAGCGCTTCCTGAGCGACGCGATACACCGCCGTCTCGAGGGCGCCGTCGAAACGTCGACCGGAGATATTGTGAATCAGGTCGGCATCGCCCCAACCGGCGCGCTTTTTCTCGTCCGCCAGAAGCTGTTCGATCGCTCCGGCGAGGCCCAGATCATCCAGAGCCAGCATGCGAAGTCCGTTGACCAGGCGACGAGACTCCAGAACCGCCTCTTTGAGGTATTTCACCGAAAGATCGAGGTCACGGGCGGCCTTTTCCTGGCGTCCGCCCAGACTGGCGCGCCGAAACGCCTCCAGATGGGCATGGGCGGCCATCACATACTGGGTCAGACCGTCGTGCAGATCATAGGCCACCGCCCGACGCTCCTCCTCCTGGGCCGAGATCAATCCGCTCACCAGACGCCGCTGCTGTTGCTCCATCTGCATATAGCGGATCGTCACTGCGGCATGCGCCCCCAGCGCCTGAACCGCAGTGGCATCCGCTTCCGTGAAGACGGAACCTTCGATTTTGTTGGTCAGGTAGAGACTGCCCAGTGTCGTTTCACCCGTGCGAATCGGAACGCCCAGGAAGGAGGTCATGACCGGATGTTTCGGGGGCATACCGGACGAACCGGGGTAGGCGCGAATATCCGCGATCATCAGCGGTTCCGTCCGCGACAGAAGCATTCCCAGAATGCCTTTTCCGACCGGCCGGGGACCGATAAGCGCTTCCGCTGCCGGGGAAAGACCGACCGAAACGAATTCGGAAAGACCGTCCCCGTTGGGATGCGCGACCCCCAGCGCAGCAAACTCGGCTCCCGCCAGCGTTCGAGCGGCGTCCGCGATATGTCGGAGCGCCTCGACGCCGGTTCTCTCGGCCAGAATGTCGAGTGCGACCCGACTGACCGTTTCCAGCACGAGGCCCTTATTGTCCCGCGCAGCCATTTCTCACAGTTTGACCGCAAGTGCGCTTTCTGTCAAGCGGTAACGCCATGGAACCGCCGCTTCCAAGCCTGGAGAACCGTTCGGAACGTGTGTTAACGCGCGATCCGCCTCCGGCGTCGTACCGCCACGGCGATCGGAACACCGGTCAGGAGCACGAAGCCGACGGTGCCCGGTTCCGGGGTGATCGCCGCGTCAAAGTACAGGTTGTTCCCGTCCAGCGAGAACGTACCGCCGTATCCCTGGGAAAGGTTGGCATACTCGAAGTCCGAGGCCGCGAAGCCGGAGTTGCTGCCGAACGTGGCCAGCGTGTACCGATATTTGCCGGACGGGGCCGAGGAGATGGCAGTATTCAGATCGGCGACGCTCGTGCCGGCGAAGTCGAACAGGAAGGGATCGGCGCCGCTACCCTTGATCAGGGCCCCCGACAGGATCACCTGGTCCGAGGCGGCCGAACTGGTCCCGAGCAGGAACTTCCAGACGCCCCCGGCGTTCCAGGTGACGCTGGAAGCACGCAGCTTGCCGATGGCGGTGGGAGTGTTGGCGTTGCCCGGATCGAGGGTGGCGCCGCTGTTGAGGGTGATGTCGTCCAGGTTGCGGGCGGCGGAGGTGGCGGCCAGGGTGGCGCCGCTGTTGACGGTGACATCGGTGCTGGCGGCGGCTCCGGTGACGTTGAGGGTGCCGGCGTTGACGGTGGTGGGACCGGAGTAGGTGCTGGTCCCGGTCAGGGTCAGCGTGCCGACGCCGTTCTTTACGATGCCGCCGATGCCGGCGATCGCTCCGGCAAAGGTGGTGCTGGCATCGTTGCCTCCGACAGTGAGGATGTTGCCGGTGGTATTGACCGTACCGCCGGTCCCTGCCAGGGATCCGATCGTTTCCCCGACGATTCCGAGAGTGAAGGAACCGCCGTTCAGGGTGACGGCCAGCGAGTCCGCCAGATTAACGCCGGAGTTTCCGAGCTGGAAGTTGCCGGCGTTGATGGTGAGTCCGCCGGTGAAGGTGTTGGTGCCGGAAAAGTTGAGGGTTCCCGCGCCGTTCTTCGTGACGGTACCGGTTCCTGTGACCGAGCCGATGAACGTACTGGTATCGGAACGATCGAAGGTCAGGTTGGTTCCTGCCGCCAGGGTGACCGGCGAGTTGGCGAGCGAACCGGTCGTGCCGCCGTTGCCGACCGAAATCGATCCGGCGTTGACGGTCAGCGAGCCGTTATTGGTGTTGTTCCCGGTCAGGAACAGCGTACCTGCGCCATTTTTGGTGATCGAACCGTTACCGCTGACGGTCCCTGCGTATGTGGAGTCATCCGATCGGTCAAAGGTCAGGCTGGTTACCGTGCCGAGAAGGTTGACGTTCCCGACCAGCGAACCGGAGGCGCCGCCGTTGCCGACCGAAATACCCCCGTTGGTCACGACGACGGTGCCGGTAAAGGTGTTCGCGCCGGTCAGGGTCAGGATACCGGTGCCGCCTTTGGCGATACCTCCCCCGCCGACGATGCTTCCGGCGTAGGTGGTACTGGTCGAGTTGTTCAGAGAGATCGTCTGGCCGTTCGTATTGACGGTGCCGCCGGTACCGGCCAGCGATCCGATCGTTTCGCCGGCCGCGCCCAGCGCGAACGTGCCGCCATTGACCACGACCGACGCGGTATTGGCGATATTGGTACCGCTGTCGCCGAGTTGGAGCGTTCCGGCGTTGACCGTCAGCGCGCCGGTGAAGGTATTGGTGCCGGTGAGGGTGAAGGTCCCCGTGCCCTCCTTGACCAGTCCTCCGGAGCCGGAAACGACCCCGGCGTACGTCGTGTTGCCATTGTTCCCGCCGGTAATCAGGTTCCGGAAGCCGACATTGACGTTCGTACCAGCCGCACCGGCGAGAGAACCGATCGTTTCATCGGCGGAGCCCAGCGTGAAGGTGCCGGCGTTCAGGATAACCGGGACGGTGTCCGCCAGGTTCGCTCCGTTACCGCCGAGCTGAATGCCCCCGGCGTTAATGGTGAGTCCGCCGGTGAAGGTGCTGGTGCCGGACAGAGTGGTCGTTCCCGCCCCGTTTTTCGTGACCGTGCCCGCTCCGCCGATGTTTCCGCCGAAGTTCAGCGCGTCGGACCGGTTGAAAGCGAAATTACCTCCGCTGTTGACGGTGACGACCCCGCTATTGATCGAACCGGTGGTGCCGCCGTTGCCGAGGGCCAGCGTTCCCGCGTTGATGACGGTCGTTCCGGAGAAGGGGCTGTTTCCGGTCAGGGCGACCGTTCCGCCCCCGTCCTTGACCGTCGTGCCGGTGCCCGTACTCAGCCCGGGAGAAACGAGATCGTCGGATCGATTGAAGGTCAGGGTCGCCCCCGCAGAAATGTTGATTAAGTTGGTGAAGATGGCTCCCGACGTGCCGCCGTCGCCGATGGTCAGACCGCCGGACACCACACTGACCGTGCCGGTCATGGTGTTGGTTCCCGTCAGGATCAGCGTGCCGGACCCGGACTTGACGAGATTACCGCTACCGGTGATGTTCCCGGCGAACGGATTTAGCGAAGCCGTTCCGCCAATGGTGAGCGTGAAGCCGTTGTTATTGAGCGTGCCCCCCGTGCCTGTCAGTGTCCCGATCGTCTGATCGGCCGCCAGATTCAGCACACCGCCGTTCATGACCAGGAGGGTCGTGGGGTCGATGGTATTGCCGGCGGTCAACTGCACGGTGCCGTTTTCGATCTGCAAACCGTCGACGGTGTTGATGCCGGAAAGAGTCAGCGTCCCGGTGCCGGTCTTGATCAGAACGCCCGTTCCGGCCAGCGTTCCGGCGAAGGTGCTGCTCGTGTTGTCGCCGCCGACCGTCAGGCGGCGGAAGGAGTTGAGGTTCACGGTCGATCCGGCGACTCCGGCCAGCGACCCGATCGTCTCATCCCCGTTGATGGTGAAGGAGGTTCCGGCGTTGGTCAGATCGACGCGGGCGGTATCGGCGATATGGGCGTTGGTCCGAGTCCCCAGGACGACCGATCCTCCGGCAATCGTCAGATTGCCGAACGTATTGGTACCGGCGCTCAGGTTCAAGGTGAGGGTGCCGTCTCCGGTTTTGGTCAGGTTGAAGGCGCCGGAGATTCCCCCGTTGGAGTCCGATCCGTTGCCGACGAAGGCCAGGTTGCCTCCGCTGGCGACGCTCCAGGTCTGGTCGGCGGTCAGTGCGATGGGGACGGCGAGGGTGTGGGTGGCGGTCCCCTGGTGAGTAATGCCGCCCGAACCGAGGGACAGGAAGGACCCGGTGGTGGCGTTGATGGTGGTGGCCAGAGCGCTCGGGCCGAACAGAAGGGAGGAGATCGAGAAGCCGCTGCCGCTGTTGAGGGTGGTGTTGGCGGACAGGGCGTTGGTGAACCGGATGTCCGCTCCGGCGACCGGTGCGCCGAGGTCCCAGTTCAGCGCCGTAAACCAGAAGAGGTCACTGCCGCCGCCGGTCCAGGTGTAGGTCTGGGCGTGAGCGGGGCGAACCATGAGAGCGGCCATGGCGGCAGCGACGCCGAGGCGGGCGGCCCTGCGCCAGGGATGACCGGAAGGCGTCCGGCGGTTCGAAGACACTTGACAGCGGTTCACAGCGGTATTTCGCATATCCATGTTCGCGCTCTTCCCCTTATATCGGTATCCGATAATAACCAACTCATTCGATAGTCGTCGTCACACCCATTGCGGGTTCTCCGAATTATCGATGTTTTGCCTATTTTTGTCAACATATAGAAACGGCTTTATTGCTCAAATATCAGGATGAAATAGTGTGATAATAAGCACAGAAATATATCGGCTTTTATCAAGGCAAAAATCATACCCGAAAGTCGTCCGTGAAAAAAAAAGCGAGCGAACGCATCGCCCGCGAAGGAAAGCGGAAAGGAAGGGGACTCCCTTTCCGGGCAGACACGACGGAAAGGGAGCGAAAGAGGAGGGAAGGGAAATTAGCGCACGGCTTCGGCGATGTGCTTCGCCGAGATGCCGTAAGCGTCCATCAGTTCGTTCGGCTTGCCCGATCGGGGCATTTCGCGGATGCACAGATGGGTAAACTTCGGTTTCAGGTCGGGCGTCTCCGCCAGCGCGGCCAGGACGGCATCCCCGATACCTCCCTCCGCCCAGTGATCCTCGGCGACGATCAGATGGCCGGTTTCCCGCGCCGCCTGGCGGATCGTCTCCGCATCGATCGGCTTCACGGAGTACAGGTCGATGACGCGAACGCGGGTCCCGGAAGCGGCCAGTTCATCCGCCGCCTTCAGGCTCTCATGCAGCGTGATGCCCGCCGCGATAATCGTCGCTTTGTCGCTGTCCGAGGTGCGGAGCGTTTTGGAACCGCCGATCGGGAACCGCTCCTCAGGCCCGTACAGCACCGGGGTTTTCTCGCGGGTGGAGCGGAGATAGGAGATGCCCTTGCGCTCGGCCATGGCCCGGATCAGATGGACCGTCGAGACGGCATCGGACGGGTAGAGCACCGCGCTTCCGAAGACGGACCGGAACATCGCCAGGTCTTCCAGCGCCATCTGGGACGGCCCGTCCTCGCCGATACTGACACCGGCATGAGATCCGACCAGGCGAAGATTGGCGCGGGAGACGGCCGCCATACGGATCTGATCGTAGGCGCGCGAGAAGAAGGCGGCGAACGTCGAGGCGAAAGCGACCTTGTGGCGAACGTCCAGACCCTGCGCGACCGAGACCATGATCTGCTCCGCGATGTACATCTCGAAGAAGCGATCCGGGTAGGCTTTCTTGAACGTTTCGGCGAAGGTGGAGTTGGAAACCTCGGCGTCGACGGCGAAGAGATCGGCCCGTGCCGCGCCCAGCGCCTTCAGGGCTTCGCCGTATGCCTGACGGGTGGCGACGCTGTCGCCCGGCCCGTAGTCGGGGAAGGTCACTTCGGTCGCCGACGGCAGCGGGGCGGGCTGCAGATCCTCCGGCTTTTGCACGTCGATCCGCAGATCACCGGACGGATTGCCCAGTTCGGCCAGGGCTTTCTCGGCCTCCTCCGGTTTCAGCGACTTGCCGTGCCAGCCGGGAACCCCGGAGAGGAAGGAGACGCCATGTCCCTTGTCGGTCTTCGCCAGGATCGCGACCGGCTGTTTCGCCGACAGGGCCCGGGTGTACGCATCATCGATCGCCGCCAGGTCATGCCCGTCGATGACGATCGCCTGCCAGCCGAACGCCTCGGCCCGGGCGCGGTAGCGGTCCATATCGTGACCCAGAGCCGTTTCGCCTCGCTGACCGAGTTTGTTGACATCGACAATCGCGATCAGGTTGTCCAGTTCGTAATGGGCCGCGATTTCCAGCGCCTCGTAGATCGACCCCTCCGCCATTTCGGAGTCTCCGCAAACGACCCAGACTTTGTAGGGCAGTTTGTCGATATACTTACCGGCCAGAGCGACCCCGACGCCGATCGGCAGACCCTGACCCAGGGACCCGGTGGCGGCATCGACAAACGGGATCAGCGGCGTCGGATGCCCTTCCCAGATCGAGCCGAACTGTCGGAGAGACAGCAGCTCGTCATCCGTCATCGCGCCGGCCGCCTTGTACATCGCATAGAGCACCGGGCAGGCATGGCCTTTGCTGAAGATGAGGTGGTCGTTGTTGGGATGCTGAGGATGGGAGAAGTCGTATTTCAGGTAGGAGGTCAGCAGGACCGCCATCAGGTCGGCGGCGCTCATGCCGGAGGTCGGATGGCCGCTTCCGGCGGCGGTGGTGCAGCGTATCGAATCGGCCCGTAGCTGGGCGGCAAGCGGTTGCCAGAGTTGCTGGGACATGATGCTTTGTCTCCGAATCTTTCAAGGGATCGAAAGCGATTATACCCGAACCGCCCCCGCTCCTCGGGCGGACGGAGCGGTGAGGGGGCGGCGGAACCCGGCGATCAAAGTTTCAGGGCGGGGGGATTGGGGCCGTCCGGTTCGAACGGTTCACGGGTCAGAAGGATCACATCCAGCTTGGCCGCAGTCTCGGCGCGAACTTCCAGGGTATGGACGCCGCGCGGAAGGGTGGCATTGCCCAACCGCTGCCAGACCAGCTGGCCGTCGGCGTAGCGACTCCCGATCGGCGTCGCGAGGACGGCCTCGTCGAGCAGCGGACGGCCGTTCAGACGCAGGGAGAAGAGGGACGCCGGCGAGGCGGCGACCCAGACCGTGTAGTTGCCGGGCGTCGTGATCTGGATCGTGTAGGCGGCGTTGGCCGGGGCCGCTCCGGCCGGACGCTCCTCGGTGGAAAGGACCAGGTTTCCGCTGGCCCCGAGCCGTTCCATGACGCCGTCAAAGTTCTGCGCGGCGGCGCGTTCGGCCTCGATCCAGGCATAGGGACGGAGTTTTTCGCGCATCTCCTGGACAACCCGCTGAATCTCCATCAGGCTTTGCAGGGGATTATCGACATTGAAGCGTCGTTCCGTGCCGACCAGCGACAGCTGGTAGCGCGCTCCTTCGGGAATCTCCGCCTTCTTCATTGCGGCGACCATGCGCGCCCCTTCGTCAAGATACTCCTTGAAGGCGTCCAGCGGCACGGGAACACTCGGATAATTGATCAGGCGGACCGGGTCCGGCCCGATGGTCATGGTCAGAATATCGCCCTTGACGTTGCCTTCCGCCGAGGGACTCCAGGCGAGCGCCGGCGCACCGGGCGCGCGGGCGGCCTTCGGAATCCGGAGGCGGATACGGCGTTTGCCGGAAGGGTTCCAGAGATAGTAGACCGTCCCGCGTTCCGGCTCGGCCAGCGCATAGGCTTTTCCGGCGGCGCCGAAATCATACGGAACATGGGGCCGTTCGGTCGGGAGCCACCATCCGCCCTCGGCCAGCGGGCGTACCGACGCCAGCGCCAGTCCGCGCGGGTAGAAAACCGCGCGCGGCAGGGCCGTCGCGCCGCTCACGCCGGTGATGGCCAGGACGCGCGCGTAGTCCGACAGCCAGGTAAGCTGATCCTCCGCTTCCGAGAGATCGTACATTTTTCGGTCGGTATCGAGGATACGGACGCCGTCGACGAAGAATCCGCGTGCGCCGATCTCCCGCAGCCAGTCCAGATCGGCATGCAACGCCGCGCGGGACGCGTAACCGCGCGCCACCTTACGCGCCGGGTCGGCATCCCCGGTCGCCAGCACCGGAAGCCACATCGTCTTGGGCGCTTCCGCCGTATGCGCGTAAGCATACCCTGCGCTCTGCGTCACCAGCTCGCTGCCGCGCCCGAACGCCTCGATGCCGATACCGTCGAATCCTCGGTTGGCCGGAAGCGCGGTATGGAGAGCCGAGTAACCGGTGGTGCGATAGACGACCGGCACATCGGCGACCGCCTTTTTCAGAACGGTCGCCAGATCGTTCATATAACGGCGGATCGATTCGATTTTGAACGCGGTCAGATCCTTCCAGTAGGAGGACAGCGCGGTGTTGACACGATACGTCTTTTCCGTGTCGGGGTTGTAGAGAAGGGCGACGCCTTTGCCTCCCCACCAGAGCGGCAGCAGGTCCGCCGCGTCACGGAAATCCCGGCACTCCCGATCGCTCACTCCCCAGGCGTTTAACAGGTTGTCGATATTTCGGTGGCGTCGACCCAGCCATTCGCTCCATTCGATCCGGAACGAGACATTGGTCGGAACGAAAACGTCGATGTCATCGGTCAACCGCAGATCGGAGGAGAGCGGGTCGGCAAAGAACCGGAAGCCCGGCCCGAGTTTTACCTTGCGGAAAAGAGCGATCAGATCGTCCCGGTACTGGTCGAATCCCTCCCAGACATTCGGCACTCCGATCGACCGGGCGTTGAAATGGACATGCTGCGGGAGGAGAAAGACGATATTGCGCCCCGGGACGTTCGAAGGGACGACCCGCATCCCCTCATCCACCGGCGTCGCCTTGCCGGTCGTAATCACATCACCGCTTTCACTGACCTGGAAATAGAGGGCGGAGACGGCGTTCCGTATCGGGAAACGGAGCAGTCCGCCGCCTTCCGGAACGGGGTGGCGGTACTTGCCCGGACGGATCTCGTAACCGGTGAGAAGCTCCGCCGGGGCATCGTTGATGGAGATGCCGTAGGTGAATCCTTCGGCATCCAGAAGATCGATCAGCCGCTGAAGGGCGGTCGGCGGCACGGAGAGCAGTCCGCCCCGCGCCGGCTGAAGATAGATATCGGTGACCCCGCACCGCTTCAGGGTTTTCAGAGCGGCGGCATCCGCTTCGAAGTCGCTCCCGGTCGGATTGGAAACCCAGGAGCGGGCCTGAAAACGCCCGCCGACCGGGACGAAGGGCCGGTCTTCCCAAATCAGTTGATGCGCTTCATTGATATACCAGGGGTGCGCGCCTCCCCTGCCATCGGTATAGATGCCGCGTGTGACGATCGGTTTCGCGTTGACGGGCAGAAGCAGACCACAGGCAAGAACGGTGACGATCAATAACCGGCAAAGACTACGCATTGTCATCCTTTATGTCGATTCCCAGCAATTTCGAACCCTGATCGAGAACGGCCGTCACCGCCTGTGTCACGGGTTCCGCCGGTCGGTTCCCGGACCGGACCGAGTCGACCCACCGATCGGACAGTTCCGCCAGATAGGCGGTCAGCCGGTTCGGCGTGAGCCGGTCGGCGGCTTCCCGCAGAACCTCCGGATACTTCGTCAGTTCGGAGAACACCTCCGGATCGACGGCGTCCCCGGCGTTCTCCGCCGCCCAGCGGCAACTGGAGCGGGCATAGCGAACCTTTTCCAGCGAGGCGGGCATGTCGGGACGGCGCAGACGGTCGGCATCCAGATCGAGCGGTTCCTCCGACGAGGCGTCGCACAGGGTCCAGCGGACCACCTCCGGCGAGAGTTCGGTCAGCAGTTCCGTCAGGGTAATCACCTCAAGGAGCCCGTCCGTGCGCATTGCCTTCACTTCCGTCCCATCGCGCAGGAGACGCACCGGTCCGACCAGCAGGACGGTCAGTTTTTTCGGATCGTAGCCGAGCGCCGCCAGACCGGCGCGGGTCCGCTCGATGTAACCGGCGTGATCGCTGGCCCAGAGATCGATCAGGTAATCGAAGCCCCGATCGAATTTGTCGGCATGGTAGGCGAGATCGCCGGCAAGGTAGGTGGGCGAGCCGTCGGCGCGCAGCAGAACGCGGTCCGCTTCATCGCCGAAATCGGTGGACCGGAGCCAGAGGGCGCTTCCCTGTTCGAAGGTGTGCCCGGAAGCGCGCAGACTTTCCAGAATCCGCTCGATCGCCCCGTCGGCGTGGAGCCGACTTTCGGAGAACCACCGATCGAACCGGATGCCGAGGGCGGTCAGGTCCTCCTCCTGTTCCTGGCGGATGATCCGGGCCGTCGTCTCCTGAAGCGGAAGAAGCGTCTCGTCGTCGTTCCGTCCGAGAAAGCGGTCGCCGACCGCCTCGATCAGTTTTTGCGTGGTATGGGTGACATACTCTTCCGGGTAACCCTCGGCATCGACCGGGAGAGCGCTGCCGTTCCAGGACTCCTGCCCGAACATCTGGCGGTACCGGTGCAGAACGGCGCGGGCGAACTGGCGCATCTGACGGAAGGAGTTGGCGTCATTGACATAAAATTCGCGGGTCGGGTCGCTGCCGGTCGCGGCCAGGAGGGCGGCCAGGGTATCGCCGAGGACTCCGCCCCGTCCGTGAATCGCGGTGATCGGTCCGTTCGGATTCGCGGACACATATTCCAGGAGCACCTTCGCGCCGGACGGCGGCGGTCGCCGGGTGATGCCGTGCAGTATCTCCACGGTCGCCGTGGTGAGCGTCCGTGCGGTGCGTCCGACGACGCCTGCCACAGATTCGGTCGATGTTGTCGAAACCATGAATACTCGTTCTCGCGTTTGACGCGATTCCTTTTCACCAGAGCGGAACCTGTCCCCGGTCCCGCGCGTTACCATCCCGAAAAAAAGAAGAGTAGCGGCTCGCGCAACGCGGGAATTCGGAAGGAGAGACCGAACGTCAGAGCGCCGCCGAGAAGAAAACCGCCGAACAGGGGAAGAAATCCCATATTTCCGAAACGTCGGATCGGTGCGACCGGGCGCGGATCGGCGGTGTGTCGATCCAGCACCTCCCGGGCGGCCCGGAGGCCGCTTTCCAGTTCACGAGGGCTTGCCGGACGGGTCGTGAACTTTAGCTGGAGCCAGGCCCCGACATCGCGCCAGACGGCCAGGGCGGCGATTCCGCCCAGCACGTACCCCAGACTGCCCATAAGCGGCTGACAGATCGCGCCGGTCACGGAAACGACGAGCGCACCGGCCACCAGGTTCGTTCCGCACCGGGGATGAACGCGCGGCATGGAACGGACGACCTCCACGGTCAGCGGCTCACCGCGTTCGATCGCATGGACCACCTGATGTTCGGCCGCATGGTAGCCGGCCATCGGCGTCAGGCGGAGGACGGCCAGCAGAAGACCGATACGGACGAGCAGGAAAATCAGGGTGTCCGCCGCCGGGCGGGCAAAGGCGGGCAGAGCGGCGACGACCGCGTTCGCGGGCGCTGCCAGACCGAACGCGGCCAGGTGCAGGCAGAAAAACACCAGACCGGTCAGCGCCAGCGCGACGTGGCCGACGCCGCCGGTGACGTTTCCGGTCGTCAGGTAAACGCCGAGCGGCGTGGCGAGGCCGCCGATCATCGGCGGGCGAAGCGGTCGCGCCATCTCCGACAAAAAATCGCCGCCCGAAACCATGCCAAGAAAAATACCGTGCGGAGTCACTACCGGAAGGACCTCCCGGCACGACTCCTGCAGTATCCTCAATGCCTCGTCTGGAGACATATCGGGACGAAGCGTCGCCGTTGGGGCGCTCATCCGTTCCCCGACCGGCGTTCGCAGAAGCGCGGGGCGTTCATGGGGGGGACGTTCGCTCAGATGTCGGGCGATCTCGGCTTCCCGAAGGAGTCCGAGGAGTTGGCCGGTCGGGGCGACGACCGCGACCGTACGATCGGTTCCGGTGCGGAAAATCTCCGCCGCATCGGCCAGCGGCGTGCCGGGGTAGAGGGAGACGCGAGTGCGGATGACGTCCGCCACCGTTCCGGGTTCTCGCGGCGGCAGGGAGCGTTCCGAAACCGAACGGTCCCGGATTCCGGCCCAACGTATAAAAGCCGCGAAAAACCTTGTCGAAGTACCCATGCTGTTGATATATTGAGACGTCAGGAAAGAAGCGACCGGTCTCACACGGAGGAACCGAAGCGGTTTTTCCCATGCGTCATCGGGGAAAACACTGACGGCGGTCGCCTGCTGCGCAGGACCGCCGGTACTCCATTTTACCGCTATTTCGAGGCAATTTCGGGAGACGGAGGTTAAAACCTTTCGGTAACTATGCGTACCTCACCTGCTCCTAACGGTCGATGGACTCAACCGCCGCACCCGGAGGCGGTGGAAACCGAGTATCGCCGCCTGGTCGAACTCGCCTTCCAGGATGATGTGGAACGACAGCGCGGCATCCGATCCCTGAAGGTCATCGTCGGGGACCCGGCCCTCCCGTACGTCGCCTTTACGTTCGATGACGGTCCGCATGGCGCCAAATCGCTCGAACTGCTCCAAATACTGCGCCGTCTGAGTTTGCCGGCCACCTTCTTCCTCGTCGGGCAACAGATTCGCCGGTACCCGGCGATTGTCGAGCGGATGGCGCTCGAGGGCCACGAGATCGGCAACCATACCTACCACCACTATCGCCTCCCGCAAATCCCGCTGGACGAAGTCGCGCCGGAACTCAATTCGACGCGCGACCTGCTGGAATCGATGTTCGGAGTGCGCACCCGACTGGTCCGTCCCCCGGGAGGAGAGTACAACACGGCGGTTCAGCGGGTGATCGAAGCCAATAACTACGCGAACATTCTCTGGAGCGCGGACCCGGCGGATTACAAGATCGGGCGGACGGCGGCCCGGATCGAGCAGCTGGTCCTGCGCGACATCACCCCCGGCGGCATCGTGCTGCTCCATGACGGAATTCCGGCGACCTATGCCGCGTTGCCCCGGATCGTCACACAGGTCCGCGCCCGAGGACTGATTCCGGTGACGGTTTCGGAACTGATCCGGCGCGGCGGCGGACTGCTGCGCGTTCGCGATATCCGCGTGTCGCAGACCTGCGCGACGTAAACTCGAAAACCGCGTCGGAATCGAAACCGGATGGTATGCTGAAGAACGGATGTGGAAACGGAGCGATCGCCTGGTCTTCGGCGAACTGCTGATCCCTTTTTTTATCGGCGTCATCGCCTTCCTGATGATGCTGGTCGGCAACACGCTCTACAAGTATCTGGAAACCATCCTCCGGGAAAAGTGGCCGGTGGCTCTGGTGAGCCGTTTCCTGCTGCTGAACATTCCGACGGTTCTGGTCATGGCGTTGCCGGTCGCGCTGACCCTGGCGATCAGTCTCGGGGTCAGTCGGCTCGCGCGGGATAACGAAATCACCGTCCTGCGATCGGTCGGAATGCCCCTGCGGCGGATTTTTCTTCCGGTCTACCTGTTCGGCGCCGCCGTCAGCCTGCTCAATCTGCTTGTTTTCGAAAAGGTGACTCCCTGGGCCTGGCGCGAACAGCAGAACACCCTCGCCGTTCTGGATGCGCTGCCCACCAACCCTGCGGACGCGTCGCGCCGGATCCGGACCGACGATTTCGTGGTCACGTTCGCCGCCGCCGACCGGCGGCCCGACGGAAAGCGCGTCATCCGGCAGGTCGTTCTCGTGCGGACCCCGGTCGACGGGACCGCCGCGAAAGCCTATCCGACGATCCTGACCGCCGAATCCGCGGAGTATGTCGGCGGTATCTGGCGACTGAAAAATGTCGTCTACCACCGGTTCGGAGGCCGGGGGGAATCCGAACTGGACGGGCGGGCGCAGGACGGCACCCTGGTCCTGAACCTGGACCTGATCACGGCGGTCGGTGTCGGGCAACCCCTGACGGCTTCCTTCACCTACTCGCTGGACGAACTGTACCGGGAGGCGAAAAGACAGGTCGGGTACGGAAATGCGAAACTGGCGCGGGAGTTCGAGACGGATGCCCATCTGAAGTTATCGTTCCCGCTACAGGGCATTCTTTTCGCCTTTGTCGCGCCGCTGCTGTCGCTTCGGTTCGCGCGTACGGGCGCTTTCACCGGCATCCTGCTCTCCCTGATCCTTGTGGTCTTCACCCTGATTGTCCTGCTCACCCTGCGGATCGTCGCCATCGCCGGAGGCATCCCGCCCATCGTCGCCGCCTGGCTTCCGATCGTCCTTTTCGCCGTCGCCGGTGTCGTTCTCCACCGTTCGATGGAATAGGCGGTCGATGAAATAGACGGCGAAAAACCCCGGGAAGGAGGCGCAGGGTTCCTCCGACACGAGAGCGAACCTGAGGAAAAGAGCGGAAGGCCCGGCGGCGAAGCCGGGGAGCGGAAAGACGATGAAGATTACGGATCTGCGCTGCAATGCGCTGACAAACCCCCTCGGGATCGGCGACACCACCCCGCTGCTCTCCTGGAGGATGGAAACGGATCGAACCGGAGCGAAGCAGAGCGCGTTTCGAATCCGGGTGGCGACGACCCCGGATCGTCCGGAGACGGCGGACCTGTGGGATTCGGGAACCGTGATGACCGATCAGTCGGTCTTCGTGCCGTTCTGCGGCGATCCCCTCGTTTCCGGTCAGCGGGCGTACTGGAATGTGACCGTGACCGATGAGACAGGCGAGGAGACGGTCTCGGAGACGGCGTTCTTTGAGATCGGTCTTTTGACCCGGTCGGAGTGGACGGCGCAATGGGTCGGCGCGACCCTGGCGGGCGGCCCCCGCACGACCGCGCCCGCGCCGTTCCTGCGGCGGGCGTTCGCGACCGGCAGAGTGACCGCCGCGCGTCTGTATATCACCGCCCTGGGCGTTTACGAGGCGTACATCAACGGAAAGCGGGTCGGGGAGAACTACCTGGCTCCCGGATGGACCGACTACGGAAAACGGGTGCAGTACCAGGTCCATGATGTCACCGACCTGCTGAACGAGGGCGATAACGTGATCGGCGCGGTCCTCGGCGATGGCTGGTACTGTGGCCATATCGGCTGGCGCGAACGGCAATGGTATGGCGACCGTCCGAAGCTGCTGGGGCAACTGGTTCTGACCCTGGCCGACGGTTCGATGCAGGTCGTGACGACCGGCGAGGACTGGAAGTTCACCTTCGGGCCGATCCTGGAAGCCGACCTGCTGATGGGCGAGACCTACGATGCCCGTCGGGAACTGGGCGACTGGGCCGCTCCGGGGTATGACGATTCGGCATGGCAGGCCGTCCGACGGTTCGACGATCCGGGGATCGAACTCTCGGCGATGACCGGACCCGCCGTCCGGGCGACCCAGGAACTGACGCCGATCGGTCCGCCGCAGTTTATGGGGGGCTGGCCCGCAGGCACTTATATCTTCGATATGGGCCAGAACATGGTCGGAACCATCCGCTTCAAGCTGAAGGGGAAGGCCGGGGACACGGTCCGGTTCCGCTTTGCGGAAACCCTGAAAGGCGGACCGGCGGCGACGACCGGCCCGATCTACACCGATAACCTCCGCTCGGCGAAGCAGACCGATTACTACACGCTGAAGGGCGATCCGGACGGCGAGGTGTTCGAACCCCGGTTCACGTTCCATGGCTTCCGTTTCGTCGAGGTCTACGGTCTGACCGAGAAACCGGTTCCGGAGGACCTGACCGGTATCGTTCTGCACTCGGAGATCCCGCAAACCGGCGATTTCGGCTGTTCCGACCCGCTGATCACCCGGTTGCAGAGCAATATCGACTGGGGATTGCGCGGGAACTATCTCGACATCCCGACCGACTGCCCGCAGCGGGACGAACGACTCGGGTGGACCGGCGACGCCCAGGTGTTCGTCCGCACCGCCGCTTTCAATCGCGACGTCGACGGGTTCTTCCGGAAATGGATGCGGGATATGCGCGATGCTCAGTCGGAGGCCGGCGAGTTTCCGCCGTTCGCGCCGAATATCCATCTGGTCCATTCCGATGGCGGCGCGGCGTGGGCGGATGCCGGAGTGATCTGTCCGTGGACGATCTATCGCTGCTACGGCGATGTCGGCATTCTGGAGGAGAATTACGAGGCGATGAAGCGGTTCGTCGAATTCCAGGCGGCGACCGAAAAGGATCATATCCGCTGTTACGACGGCTACCAGGGCTGGATGGGATTCGGCGACTGGCTGGCGCTCGACGGCTCTGGAAAGACCGAGGGCGGGACACCGAAGGACCTGCTCGCCACCGCGTTTGCCGCCTATTCGGCGCACCTGCTGTCCCGGGCGGCATCGGTCCTCGGACGGGTCGAGGATGCGGAGCGGTACGAAAAACGGTTCGAGGAGATACGGTCGGCCTTTCAACGGCAGTATGTGACACCTGCCGGGAAGGTCTATCCGGGGACGCAGACCGCGTATGTGCTGGCTCTGCGCTTTCACCTGATCCCCGACGCACTCCGAACCGCCGCCGTCGAGGAACTGGTGCGCGATATTCGACAGCGAGGAATGAAGATGACGACCGGGTTCGTCGGCTCCTCGTACCTGCCGTTCGTTCTGTCGGAGGCCGGGCGTTCCGATATCGCGTTCCGCCTGCTGCACCAGACCCAGTGGCCCTCGTTCCTGTATGCGGTGACCCAGGGCGCGACCACGATCTGGGAGCGGTGGGACGGCTGGACCCATGACAAGGGGTTCCAGGATATCGGCATGAACTCGTTCAACCACTATGCCTACGGAGCGATCGGCTCATGGCTGTACCAGGTGGTGGCCGGAATCGATCTGGACCCGGAGGTCGCCGGATATAAGCGGTTCGTCCTCCGCCCGCACCGCGATACCACCGACAAACCACTGACGGAGGTTTCCGCCGCTCTGGACTCGGTCTACGGGCGGATCGAAAGCCGCTGGAAAGAGGAAGGCGACCAATGGATATGGGACGTCACGGTGCCGCCGAACACGCAAGCGACCGCGTATGTTCCGCTGCCGGACGACGCCGCGACGGTGACGGCGGAGGGGGCGTCGGAAAGCGGTCGTGAGGCCGGGACCGTGATCTATTCCCTGACGCCCGGTCGGTTCCGCTTTCTCGTCCGCCCGAGCGACGGGTAGTCGGGTCGACCGGTAGATAGTCGGACGGTCGGACGGTCGGACGGGGAGACCGTACGGCGGAAAGGGCAGGCGGTTGGGTATCCTGAATCCGTGACTGGTGAAAAAACGGTGATGGCCGCCCTGCGCGGCCTGCCCTCGGTGGAAAAACTGGCGGCGAGCGACGCGCTGAAATCCTTTCCCCATGCGACGGCGGTCCGCGCCGCCCGTCAGGTGATTTCCGACGCTCGCCGGGCGGTACGGCAGCACGGGACCGGGACCCCCCGGACCGAAATCGATTTCGAAACGCTGGTCCGACAGGCGCGCGAGGTCGCGGCGGCGGATACCCGCCCCGCGATCCGACCGGCCATCAACGCGACCGGAGTGCTTCTCCATACCAATCTCGGCCGGGCCACACTGGCTCCCGCCGCCGCCGCCGCCGTCGAAACCGTCGCGGGCGGACATGCGTCGCTGGAAGTCGACGAGGAGACGGGCGCGCGCGGCTCCCGGCAGGCCGGAATCGCCCGACTCCTCTGCGAACTTACCGGCGCGGAGGACGCCTACGTCGTCAATAACAATGCGGCCGCCACTTTCCTGGCTGTCGCCGGGGTCGCGGGTGGCCGCGAGGTGGTGCTGTCACGCGGTCAGATGGTCGAGATCGGCGGACAGTTCCGCCTGCCGGAGGTGATCGAGAGCGCGGGAGCGCGTCTGGTCGAGGTCGGCACCACGAACCGGACCCGGATCGGCGACTATGAACGGGCGATGACGGACCGCACGGCGATGCTGCTCCGCGTGCATCCGTCGAACTACCGGATCGTCGGATTCACCGAGGAAGCGTCGCTGGAGGAACTGATCGCCCTCGGACGGGCGCGTGGCGTGACCGTGGGCGACGATATCGGCTCCGGGGCGTTGATCGACCTTTCCCCGTTCGGACTGCGCGACGAACCGTTGATCCGGGACAGTGTCGCCGCCGGAGCCGACCTGATCTGGTTTTCCGGGGACAAACTGCTGGGAGGGCCGCAGGCGGGAATCCTGATCGGAACGACGTCCGTTCTGGCACCCTTGAAGCGGCATCCTCTGGCGCGTGCGCTCCGTCCGGACAAACTGACTCTGGCGGGACTGGAGGCGACCCTGAGAATCTACCGCAGCGGCGATCCGTGGCAGGAAATCCCCGTTCTGCGGCGCATTGCCCGGTCGCCGGAGGAGATACTGGCGGCCTGCGGCCGCGTCGCGCGGGCGTTACGAGAGGCGCTGCCGGGCTTCCGGATCGACCTGTCCGCGACCCTTTCCGAGGTGGGCGGCGGGTCCCTTCCGGGCGCGTCGCTCCCGTCCTGGGCGGTAGCGATCGAGGGCGAAGGATCGGACGACCTGGCGCGACGATTACGCCGCGCGGACCGTCCCGTCTACGGCCGGATGGAAAAAGGGCGTTATCTGCTGGATCTTCGGGCGGTCGATGAGTTCGAGGAGGCGGCGCTGATCGAAACCTTCCGGAGTATCGCCGACGGTTGATGGAACGACATTTCTTTGTTACAATGAGGGACGTTGTTTCATATGCATGAAACATTCCTTCGGGGTGTGGATTTTTTCACATCGGAAACAACGGAGCGAGGTAGGTCCACTAACATAAAGAGATCGCTCGTTCGGATGAATCCGTAGATTAATTACTAGACTCATGAGATATCGATCCCTGACCCATTCGCCCTGCCCTTTTTCCTTCTTTTTCCTGATGATGGTGTCATCTCGGCGTTTCGCAAGACGGGTTTCGGGGACGGTCGTGCCGCATGAGGACGGAAAGAGAGATTAGGTCAGAGATGATACCGACGGACAGTGCGGACATGCCCTCCCTGTCGGAGGAACCCGAGGGCGGCTATATTCAGGTGGTGGAGGACGATCCGCATATTCTGCGACAGATCGAGTTCGCTTTACGGACGAACGGTTACGCCGTCGCGACGGCGATCAACGGTACGGACGCATTAAGGAACATGATGCATCGCCCGCCGCGTCTGCTGATCACCGACATCATGATGCCGGAGATGGACGGATTCGAACTGGTGGCGATGGTTCGGCGGGATGAGATTCTGGCGGAGGTGCCGGTCATCATGCTGACGGCGCGAGCCGAGGATATCACCGTCGCACAGGCGTACAACAGCGGGACCGACCTGTATCTTACCAAGCCCTTCAATCCGACCGAACTGCTGCAATTCGTCCGTCGCATTCTGGATTGAGGAAACGGCGACGGCGTCGACGAATCTTTCGTGGAGAATTTCCATTTTCACGAAGGATACTGTCATGAGCGTGATTGCCTTTGTCGGTGCGGCCCATATCCACACCCCCGGCTTTATCAACAATGTCAACAAGCGGGAGAACGTTTCCTGTAAGTATGTCTGGGATCATGACCGGGCGCGAGCGGAGAAGCGCGCCGCCGAGTTGAAGGGGGCGACGGCAACCACCGAACTCGAAGCGATCGTCGGCGACCCGGAGATCGACGCGGTCATCGTCTGCTCCGAAACCAACCGTCACGAGGAACTGGTCCTGCCCCTGGCGGCGGCGAAGAAGCATCTCTTTGTCGAGAAGCCGCTGGGTTTCGGCGGCGCGGACGCCGTTCGAATGGCCGAGGCGATCGAGCAGGCGGGCGTCCTGTTTCAGACCGGCTACTTCATGCGGGGCGACGCCAAACTGATCTTCCTGAAGGAACTCGTCGAGCGCGGGGCGTTCGGCAAGATCACCCGGGTGCGCGGCAGCAACTGCCATAGCGGCGCGCTGGGCCGGTGGTTCGATACCGAGTGGCGCTGGATGGCGGACCCGACCATCGCCGGTGTGGGGGCGTTCGGCGACCTGGGAACGCATTCGCTGGATATTCTCCTGTGGATCTTCGGCGACGTGTCGGCGGTGACGGCGCAGCTGGACCAGGGGACCGCCGCCTACGAGGGCTGCGACGAAACCGGGGAGGGGCTGATGCGATTCAAGAGCGGGACGATCGGCACCCTGGCGGCGGCCTGGGACGATGTCGCCAACCCGGTCGGAATGCTCGTGTCCGGGACCGAAGGGCATGCGACGATTCTGAACGGACAGCTCTATCTGCAGAGCAAGCACGTGGAGGGCGCGGACGGTTCGACGCCTTTCGACGCGCTACCGGCCGGAAAACCGGCGGGGCTGGACTCGTTCTTCGCCGCCGTCGAGGGCAAGGACGGCGAACTGGTCGGAGCACGGGAAGCGGCCTACCGCAGCGTCGTCATGGAAGCCCTCTATACCGGGGCGCGAGAGGGCCGCTGGGTCGAGGTGAAATAGGAATCGGTCAGGGCGTTCCTTGACAGAACTGCCGATTTCATGTTAGGGTGACGGCGTTTCCGGGCGACGACAGAAAATCGTTCGGGAACGCCGACCGCCCGTCGAGGCGTTAATAGAGAGTAAGCGGAAATACCCTAAGCGAGGAATCAAATGGCGTCCTATCACGTCAAGTACTGGTTTGAAAGCGATATGCGCGATGCGTCGGGAGAGATCGTGACCGAAACCATCGAGGCCGAGTCTCCGGTTGCCGTCGCCAAGGAAGTGGAAGCACGACTGTCCCGGGATGTTTTTACGGTTTCCCCCAGTTTCGGTCCGGCGCAGGACGGCGGTCTGGTCGTCATTAATTCGGCGCTGGTCCGCTATGTCGAGATTTTGCCGACCGGCCCCAACCGCTATTGATTTTTGATCGATCTTCCGTCAGGAGGCGGCTTCGCCGCCTTCGGTTCCGTTGAGGTAGGCCCGGGCGCGGGCGGTTTCGATCTGCCAGACGTATTCGGCCCGGTAGGGACGGAACCCCAGTTCGGTATTGATCTTCAGCATCGGCGCGTTCACGTCGGCGTTCTCCGTTCGGACCAGCGTCACCGCCGGTCGTTCGCGCAACACCTTTTCCAGCATTTCGGCTTTCAGCCACCGTCCCAGTCCTTTGCCGCGGTACTCCGGCCAGACGGCGGTAATCCCCTGGTGGATATGCGTCGGACGGTGCGGATTCCAGAGCATTTCGGTGATGCCCGCGATCTTGCCGTTGGCGTTATCACGGACGAAGCAGGTCCATCGTTCCACCCCGCGCGCGGTCATCGACGCCTCTTGCTGACGGATCTGCTCGGCGGTGAATCGGAAATCCTCCATATCCAGGTCGCCCCGGGGCACGTGATTGAAAAGTTCGTTCAGAGCGACCATCTCCTCCAGGTTCTCTTCCGGATACGGGCCGGACCAGAAACCGAGGGTGAAGCCTTCCGAAACATGCTCTTCAAGCCAGCGGCGCAGCAGGCCGCGATTCAGGTCCTCGAACTTCAATTGATTGACGTGTGTTTCGAGACCGATTCGCGCGCCGATCCGCTCGAGGAATCGCGCGCCTGCGGGAATCCGGTCGGTCGCATTCGTGATCATCAGGCGGCGCTCGTGCCGCTCGGCGGTGGTGACGATCTCGTTCAGGAGACGGCGACCGATTCCCCGGCGGCGATACGGCGGAAGCACGCTGATCCCGAACTGCCCCATGTGCTGATTCTCCGGCGTTTTCAGAAAAGCGAAGTCGGCGCTCGCGACCACGGTGCCATCGCCCTCGCGCACCAGAAAGGCGAACACCTCAACGAACGCGGGGATGTTGCGGATCGAGGCGACCATCTGTTCGAACGGCAGTTTCGGGTCGTCCGGGGAGCGCTCCCGGTCCATCCGACGCTGGAACTCGTAAATCGGTCGTATTTCCTCTTCGGTGAGGCGGGGAAGATCGGTACGCACAATCGGCAGGGACATGTCCGGTTCCTTTTCAAACGGGCTTGTGGAAATCATACAACGGACCGTCCGGAGATGCATCCGAGAACGTGAGAAACGGTCGGGAGTTGGCAGGGCCAATTTCCGTTCGATAGAATACATGCTGCATAAATCGTCCGATAACAAACACTTTAGAAGGTACTACGATTATGGAATTGGCGGAAAATACGACAGCGACCGGAGCCAACGGTTTCAACGGGCACGTCGACGGAAACGGAACGCCGGAGAAATCCACCTGGCGGAACAAAGTCGGGCTGGCCGAGATGCTGAAAGGCGGCGTGATCATGGACGTCGTCACCGCCGAACAGGCCCGGATCGCGGAGGATGCGGGCGCGGTCGCGGTCATGGCGCTGGAGCGGGTTCCGGCCGATATTCGGAAGCACGGCGGTGTGGCGCGTATGAGCGATCCCGCCCTGATCCGCGACATCATGGACGCGGTGACCATCCCGGTGATGGCCAAGTGCCGGATCGGGCATATCGCCGAGGCGCGGATTCTGGAAGCCATTCGCGACAGCGCGGGCAAAAAGGGCGTGGACTTTATCGATGAGTCCGAGGTGCTGACGCCTGCCGACGAGCAGTTCCACATCAACAAACTCGACTTTCGGGTGCCGTTCGTCTGCGGCTGCCGCGATCTTGGCGAGGCGTTGCGCCGGATCGGCGAGGGCGCGGCTATGATCCGCACCAAGGGCGAGGCCGGAACGGGGAACGTGGTCGAAGCCGTGCGCCATATGCGCGCCGTCATGGGCGGCATCCGAAAGATCCGCATGATGGACGAGGCCGAACTGATGACCGAGGCGAAGAACCTGCAGGCTCCGTACGAACTGGTGCGCTTCATCGCCGAACAGGGCAAACTGCCGGTGCCGAACTTCTCGGCGGGCGGCGTGGCGACCCCGGCGGATGCGGCCCTGATGATGCACCTGGGTGCGGAAGCGGTCTTCGTCGGCTCCGGGATCTTCAAGTCCGGCGACCCGGCTGAGCGGGCGAAGCGTATCGTCGATGCGGTGACCTACTACAACGATTTCGACAAGCTGGTCGAGATCAGCACCGGCCTCGGCGAACCGATGGTCGGAATCGATATCCGGATGCTCGACGAGAACGAGAAGCTGGCCACGCGCGGCTGGTAAGGGGACGTCAGGAAAACAGGCCGCCCGGGGGATCGGGCGGCCTTTGTCATGGCAGGATGGGATGCGGATCGCCTATGGGTCCGGGCACGGACTGGGATATTCGACACGAGTATCGGTGAAGTGAGATACGGGTACATTGATATAGGGTATTTTAGGCTGGCTACTATGTACCGATATAAAGTGGAAATTTTGTCTGATTTTGTCGGGTATGTGGAAATTTATTGGTTCTTCCATATCTATTTTTCATCGGACCCATTTACTTTATGTCCCTAAAAACAGCGACAGATGGATGGCAACGTTTTGATGGAGGAAATCGACCAGCAAACGAACGTTCAACGGCGGATCGACCAGATTGTCGAACTTGCCGCAGAGGGATATACCGATAAGGAAATCTCCAAAATACTCCACATTAGCAAACATACTGTGGAAACGCACTGGCAGCGTTTGCGCGAGAGACTCGGCGTCAAGAATCGGACGGCGGCCACGATTGCATCGCTACGTGAAAAGTTGGAACTGCGAAATCGGGAGTTGCAGGAGGCACAGGATGCACTTAACCGATTGTATGCCCGTAACCGTGAGAGTATGGTTGCTTTACTTTCAGAAACCGAAAGAAAACTGACCGAAGTACAGGTTTGTGAGCAAAAAAAGAGCTATCACTTGAGTTATTTTGAGCGAGCGAGCCATATGGCGGGTGCCATAGTATACGAACTCAAGTCTTTCAGTCCGGTTGTCCATACCTATGTCAGTTCCTCTGCAGTAGTCTTCAACCACGACCCACAGGCGATGAAAGAGGCTACCTCGACATTTTACGATGTCATATCTCCCGAAGATTTGCCTCTGGTTTATGAGAAATCCCTTGGAGCGACGTATCCGCCGAATGAGCGATACATCTACCTCTATCGTCTCCTCATGCCCGAACCGCGATGGGTAATGGATATCCATCAGGCAATCTACGATGCAAACGGGGTGCGAACGGGCGTTCTTGGTATGGTAATTGAAGTGAACGACCTCGTCGCCGCCGGTGCGATTCAGCCGGAAGTTACCCGAATCGTCGTGCCTGCTCCCCCCATTCTGACGGATCTTCCATCCTATTAGGTGTCATCCCGTTCCCTCGTCTTGTTAGTTTTGTCCCGGAAAACCGCGACTTGTGTCAAAGTTGCGCGTTGAGGCAAGATGGGGCGGTAGGAAGGAGACAACGGCCTTCACAACAGACACAAGCCGGGGCAGGAACCGCCTTCATGCTGTTATGACCGCCACGTGCGTCGGGATGTCCACCTTCAACGGCAACGGGAGGATAAACGTGTATACATTATCGTCACGTACCGTCCGGATCTGACCGATGCCGAGACAGAGGAGGCAGTCTTGTAGTAACGGGGCATTTACTATACCGGTAAACCTGCAGCATTTACGAACCGACCGAATTTCACATCGCCAAACTCTTGAAAGAAATCAGCTATCATGCACTCTCTCTTTACTTTACCGAACGTTTTACGCAAGTCAGTCGCCTCCGCGAAGCTTGCAGTGTTTTCTTTTGGCACGAGGAAAGGAAACAATATGTTAAGACTATATTGGCTCGCGACCCTCGTGATTGGTTGGCTCTTAGTGCTGACGCCTGTTGCCGTTGGCAGTCAGTCTGCCAGCGATGAGGATGAGCCACCTTTTGGCGCAGTCACTACCACACAGTCCCTGAAGACAGGATTACCCTCGTACATCAGTGCCCAAAGTGCCTATGAGGGGACACGGGGGCAAAAAGTCAAGGTGTCCGCTACCCTCTACACAAAGAAACGAATCAACGGCAAACTTGAGGCAGTTCCGTTGCCGGGGCGTGAGATTGTCTTTCTGGTGCGATGGTACAAGAAGTCCTACCCCGGCAATAAGTATGATGTCCGCTACACGGGCAATACCGACATTCAGGGCGTTGCGACGTTCAATATCCATGTCCCACGAAAAGCGGCCCGTGGCGACCGAAAGTTGCGTATCGAGTTCGCGGGCGATGCCCTCCCCGTGAATGAGGAGACATACCAGGGGCGTTACCGCATTAGCAAAATCCGTGTCGTGGCTCCGTAGCGCAGGGCCGCAGTCAACCGATCTGACGAAGGGAGAGGGATACTGATGAAGAGAATACCATCAACGGCTTACGTATGCTGCTATTTTCTATTGGGAATAGCAATTACCGCCACCTATTATCTGCCAGCGACCGCGCAAACCCAGAAAGCGCGGTCAGGTTATCCGACGTTGACGGTCAGCAGTCCGTCGGGGGCAGCGGGTAAAACCGTCAAGATTAAGGCCTCGCTCAAGTCGAAGGCGGGCAAGCCGATGGCGAAGCGGGAGTTGACCTTCTCGGCACGCTGGAACCGGAAACAATACACAGAGATCGGTTCGGCAGAAACCGATGCGAAAGGTCAGGCCGAAATCGAGGCGACAATCCCGTCAGAGACGGTTGAAGGCGTCCGCTCCAGTACGGTTTACATTACCGGGCGGGTGGCATTTTCCGGCGATACAGAGCCGCAAGACGGGTATCTGCATATTCGCAAATGGCGCAGTTTCACCATTGTGGTCACGGTTCCCAAGCAAGAACCTGAAGAAGAGGAAAAGGAGCCGTCCGATGGGGCGAGCGCAGTGCCGACTGCGACAAACGCCGCTGCGACTAATCCTGACGCAACCCAACCCGTCGCATCCCAGAAAGACGCCCCTGTTACGGATGAGGAAAAGACGAAAACGGATGAGGAAGAGACGAAAGTGGATGAGGAAGAGACGAAAGTGGATACTCCCGTCGGGGTGACCCCGCCGGGAGTATTGCCTCCTTCGCAATCCTCCGCGCCGAGCCAGATGGGAATCGAACTGCGGACAATCCTCAAGGAGAGAGCAACGGGTGAGAATCCGCTTGATCCAGCGTTTGCAAAACTTGGCTTATCTGCTGATGCCGTGGCCGTCAAGAAGGACAACTTCGCCCCAAAGCCAGCGCGTTTCTGGGTCTCGGCTCGCCTGCTCCAGTTCAAGCCGGACACGACGTCTACTATCCCCGGCCAAGCGGAAACAAAGGTCACGATTCAATTGATGTCAACCTTCGTGGACGCCTACACGGGCGTTCGTCATGACCGCATCTTTCAGACCAAAGAGAAGTCCCAGACATTCAACCCTTCAGGGATAAAAATACCTGGGCTGGAAGGCGCGAATAAAGTGATTCAAGACCTGACAACGGGGGGAATCAGCGGTCAGAAGGCGGATAGTGCGACGGAGAAAGCGGTGCTGAAAATGCTCTTCCGCTCCGAGCAGGGCGGAGCGGTTCGTAAAGCATTGGGCAAAATGCTGGAAAAGGAAGTCTTCCCAGAAATCCAGAGCGCGGACTGGATGCTCAAAGTGCTTCAGGCCAACGACGATGAAATCATCCTTTCCAGCGGCGAGGGCACGTCGCTGAAGGCGGGCGACAGGCTGATAATCAAGAAAAGTCGCATCATCGTAGACCCCGGCAATCCGGAAATCATTATTGACGTTCAGTGCAAAGATATCGGCGAGGCGGAAGTGACTGAGGTCAAGGCAAACTTTATCACTGCCAAACCGATCAAAGGCACTATCGTCCCCGGCTTGCTGGCCTTTCGCCAGACAACGGACACGCCAAAGCCGGGAGCCTTATGATGAGAACGCACGAAATCCTGTTGTTGCGGAATCGCATTGCTGTCGCGTTGCTGGTGGCGTTCATGGGCTTCTGCGTTGGGAACGCGATGCCCTCGCACCGGCGAGCGCGGCGCGACGACCCGGCGACCCAGGCTGATTTCAACCTGCCCGTCCTGTTGCGTGACCGCCTTTCCGTGAACGCTCTGAGCGCGGTGATTCCCCCGAAGACAGCGGAGAAAATCGGCGTCTCTACACAAGCGGTCGCCGTCAAGCATCACGGTTTCTCCAGTGCCCTCCCGCGCTTCTATCTGGAGGCGGAGTTCGTCGAATTTACCAGCAAAAAGAAGAAAAAACTATTCCTTGATGGCGAGGAGACGGAGGCGACGATTCGTATCATCGTCGCCGATGCTTACCTCAATAGGAAACGTGAGTATCCCGGAAAGAAAAAGAAGCAGTGGAACTCGACTATCGGTGGGCCATTCGGTTCCGGGTCGGGGAAGACTGTCAGTGACGCACTGGACAACGCCTTGCGTCAGGCGATGACGGCTCTCGGTGAAACTCCCTGGTCCACCGTCGTCCTGACCGTTGACACCGATGAAATCCTTCTGGCGGGCGGCGAGGGAAACCTGCCACCGGTGGGCACAAAATTGACCCTGCTCCCGCCATCCGCCGCCGGGGAAGGTTCGGACGCCGCCCGGATTGTTGAACCTTCCGCGACACCGATAACGCCTCCCGACAGTAGGGATTTGTGGCTGGAAGTGACCGGACATAGCGACAAGACAATCACTGTTCGTCCTGCAAAGGGCTTTCAGGTAAAGAGTGGTACTATTGTCCTCTGGCCAACGATGCCGCTGCCCCAACAAGAAAAAAAGAAGTGAACGGAGACAAATAGATGCACTATTCCGTCATCGCCCGCCTTGGTCTTTGGTCTTGTCGGCGTCCTACCGCCCTGTGGGCGATGCTGTTTCTTGGGTGTGTCCTGAGCCTGTTCCTTACGGCGGGCCTATGTCGCGCTCAGACCCCGTCGAAACCCGACACTACCCATTTGAAGTTGAAGCGGAGTCCCACGAAGGCAACAGTGGGTCAGGAAGTCGAGTTCACTATTCTACTGACCAATACCAGAACGCATTCGGGCATCCCGAACAAAGTCGTCCGCCTCCTCTTTGACGGGCAGGAAATCAACCGGGAACCGACGGACGGGACAGGACAGATTCGTTATCGCTATAAAATCCCGGAAGACACTGTCCCCGCCACCACGCCCAACGCGAAGCCCAACGCGCGGCAGGTTCCTCTTCAGGCAATCTATGACGGCGATCCCCAGACAAAAAAGAAGACTTTAACAAGCCGCATGACCGTCCGTTCCCGCCAAACTTACTTAGGCGGCGGCCCGTCCATCCCTAACCAACAGTATAAACTCGAAGTGTCGGATGCCGTGTTTTACGACGCCAACACCGTCGTGAAATATTACGGCAATGTCGGTCTGGAAGCCCGCCTGACTTACGGAGACAAGGGAGTGAACGGCAAGACGGTCACGTTTCGCATTCCAAACAGGCAAGGTAAAGAGTATACAGTGCGAGTGACGACGGAAGCGGACGGTTACGCTCGAATTAGTTTACAAAACGTAACATGGCTACTGGTAGCGGACGGTCCATGGACGATCACCGCCTCGGCAATGGGCGCGACAGGAAGCGGGACGCTCACCTTACAGAAATAGAGATAACACACCAAGGTTTGGGAGGGCGAGCATTTCGCCCTCCCTATCGTGTTCGTTTTGTGCCGCAATAAGACTGTCCCCCTTTCCCCGCGCCCAAGGGATAAATGCAGTTCCACATAGGCCTCCAGTGCCTCGGCAGTTAGCATCGGGTTCCCAACATTGCTCCGGGATCTTCAAGTCCGGCGACCCGGCTGAGCGGGCGAAGCGTATCGTCGATGCGGTGACCTACTACAACGATTTCGATAAGCTGGTCGAGATCAGCACCGGCCTCGGCGAACCGATGGTCGGAATCGATATCCGGATGCTCGACGAGAACGAGACGCTGGCCACGCGCGGCTGGTAAGGGGACGTCAGGAAAACAGGCCGCCCGGGGGATCGGGCGGCCTTTGTTATGGGAGGATGGGATGCTGATCGCCTATGTTTCCGGGCATGGACTCGGACATTCCACTCGCGAAATCGAGATTCTGCGGCACCTTCCGCCGGAAATCCCGCTCACCGTCAAAACCGTCGCGCCGGAACGTTTCTGGCGGACGGAACTGGCCCGGTCCTTCGATCTGGTCGCCGAGGCGTTCGACGTCGGCTGCGTTCAGCGAAACGGGATCGATATCGACGTATCGGCGACGCTGGCCGCCTGGAATGCCGTCGCCGCGCGGAATCGCGAACGGATCGCCACCGAAGTCGCCGACCTGCGCGAACGGAACGCCCGCCTGATCCTGACCGATGTGCCGTCGTTTCCGCTCACGGTCGCGGCGGCGCTCGACATTCCGTCCGTGTGCGTCGCCAACTTCACCTGGGCCGACATCTACCGGGCGTTCGCCGCCGAGGAACCGGGCTTCGCCGCCATCGCCGACGAACTGACCGAGGAGTATGCGAAGGCGACCCTGCACCTGGAACCCGGGTTCTCGCTCTCGATGCCCTTCTTCCCGTGTACCCTATCGGTCGGGGTCGTCGCCCGTCCGGGCGTTGATCGCCGTGACGAACTCCTCGCCTTCCTGCCCCCGGAGGCGCGGGAGCGTCGGATCGCCCTGGTGTATGTGGGCGGGTGGGGACTGCCGATCGAGTATGAGCGGGTGACCGCGTTTCCCGACTGGCATTTTCTCTCGCTGGACCCGCCCCCGATCGTTCCGGGGAACTGGACGGTGTTGAGCCGGGAACGAATGGCGCATCCCGATCTGGTGGCGTCGGTCGACGCCGTAATCAGCAAGCCGGGCTACGGCATTTGCGGAGAGTGCCTGCGGGCGGGAACGCCGCTCCTTTATCCGCCCCGTCCCGCCTTTGCCGAGTACCGGGCTCTGCACGCGACGCTTTCCGTCTGGCCGGGGGGCATCCTTTTGACGCCGGAAGCGTTTTCGACCGTGATGTGGCGCGCCGCGCTGGACGCCGTTTCCCCGCGCGGCGCGATCCCTCCGGAGCGGACCGACGGTGGTCCCCGCGCCGCACGGACGCTGACCGAAACGTATCGCGAAACCGTCTCGTCGTAGGTTCCGTGAAAATGCGGATTGGCGGTACAATGGGCCGGGATAAGTCCCGCGAAACGCGTGGGGGACGTGTGCAAATGACTGAGGAAGAGGAAATGACGTCCGTCAGGACGTATCGGGGAAAGGTGAAGTGGTTCAACCCCGAAAAGGGATACGGCTTCATCGAGACCGGCCGGCGCAGGGATGTTTTCGTGCACTTTTCGGCGATCGCGCCGGAGTCACGGGCGGAACTCCGGGTGGGAACGGAGGTCGAGTTCGCCCGCGAGGAGCGAAAGAACGACCTGGTTTGACGGCTTTTCCCGGTTTGTGATAAACTTCTCAAAGTCGGAGTCACGGTCGGAGCCGCCGAGGCGGCAGGAGACCGGGGACACCTCGGTGAACAGGTTCCGGGAAACTTATGGAAACGCTGCCTGCGGCCCACTCGCTGCTCAATAGCTACATACCCGTTCTCGTCATGGGAGTTGTCGCGATCATTCTGGTCGGAGCCCTGATCGGGCTGTCCTTCGTGCTCGGCCCGCGCCGGCCGACGCCCCAGAAGAACGCTCCCTATGAATGCGGGGTCACTCCGATCGGTTCGGCCCGCGAACGATTCCCGATCAAATTCTATCTGACCGCCATGCTCTTTATCGTGTTCGATATCGAGTCGGTCTTTCTGTACCCGTGGGCGGTGATGTATCAGTCGAGCGGTTCGATGATGGTGTTCAACCTGTTCGAAATGCTGGTGTTCATCATCATTCTGTTCATCGGTTACTTTTACGTTTGGAAGCGGGGCGCGTTCGAGTGGGAGTAGACGATCTCGAAGGAGGTTTGGTGTAATGGCGGGTGCATCCCTGGGAACGGAGACACAGCAGCCATTCCTGCTGGCCTCCGCCAATAAGCTGGTGAACTGGGCGCGGCGCAACTCGCTGTGGCCGGCGACGTTCGGTCTGGCATGTTGCGCGATCGAGATGATGGCCTCGACCGACAGCCGGTTCGACCTGGCCCGCTTCGGGTCCGAGGCGTTTCGCGCCTCCCCGCGTCAGGCCGACGTCATGATCGTCTCCGGGCGCGTCTGCAAGAAGATGGCTCCGGTGCTACGGCAGGTGTACGACCAGATGCCCGATCCCAAATGGGTGATCGCCATGGGAGACTGCGCCTCCAACGGCGGCGTTTTCAACAATTACGCGGTGGTGCAGGGCGTCGATCAGATCGTCCCGGTGGATATTTACGTTCCCGGCTGCCCGCCGTCACCCGACGCCCTGATCTACGCGATCATGCAGCTACAGAAGAAGATCGATAACGAGCAGTTCTCTTACCGAAGATAAGCGAAAACCTATTATGGTAGATACGGACGTTCGACTGGGCCTTTCCGGCTCCGACCTGGCGATTCGCAACCGGACCTTCAAGAGCGATCTGGCGAAGCTGGAGGAGTTCAATCTGAACCCCGATATCTCGCCGGAGTTCAAACTGCTGGTCGACAACGGTTTCGGGGACGAGATCGTCGCCGCCAAACGGTATCGTGATCAGGACTTCATCACGGTCCGGAAGGAGCGTATCGTCGAGATGCTGACCCTGCTCCGGGACGATCCGACGACCGCTTACAAACTCGTCTCCGACATCCTCGGCATCGACCTCTACGGCTTCGACCGGGAACCGCGCTTCGAGGTGGTCTACTCACTGTACTCCATCGCCACCTACCGCCGGATCGTCATCAAGGCGCAGGTGGACGAGGACGACCCGACGATCGACACGGTGACCGGTGTCTGGCCCGCCGCCAACTGGCCCGAACGGGAAATCTATGACCTGTTCGGGATCACCTTCAACGACCATCCGGACCTGCGCCGTCTGCTGATGCCGGATGACTGGGTCGGGCATCCGTTACGGAAGGATTTCCCGCTCGGCGGCGAGGAGGTGGAGTTCTCGCACAACGTCCGTGAGCAGGAAAAGAAGCCCGAAACGCAGGGAGCGGGCGCGCCCCGCGTCGATATCGGCGTCAAGCACTAAACCGAACGAACGAGAAACCAATGACACTCAGTCTGGCCAAACCGACGGAATTCAAGAGCGGGCAGGGAATGCCGGCGGGCATCGAACTGGAACGGTACTACGACGCCGAGGCCGACCAGGAGCTGATGACGATCAACATGGGGCCGTCCCACCCCTCCACCCACGGCGTTCTCCGCCTGGTGCTGGAACTGGACGGCGAGACGGTCGTCAAGTGTACACCCCATATCGGCTATCTGCATACCGGGATCGAGAAGACGATGGAGAACCTGTCCTATTACAAGGCGCTGGTTCTCACCGACCGCGAGGACTATCTCTCCAACCTCTGCAATAATCTGGCCTACTCGCTGGCGGTGGAGAAGCTGATGAATGTCAGTATCCCGCCGAAGGCCCAGTACCTGCGCGTTCTTCTGAACGAACTGGAGCGGATCGCCTCGCATATGCTCTGGCTCGGCACCCATGCGCTCGATATCGGCGCGATGAGCGTCTTCTTCTATACGTGGCAGGATCGCGATCGCATTCTGGAACTGAAGGAGCATCTTTCGGGCGTCCGCACCAAAACCTCCTGGATCTGTCCGGGCGGTCTGCGCGGTCAACCGCCGACCGGATGGATGGAACGTTGCAAGGAGTTCCTCGGGTACTTCCCGCCCCGGATCGAAATGTACGAGACGCTGCTGACGAACAATCCGATCTGGATCGAGCGAACGCGCGGCATCGGTATTCTGACACCGGAGGAGGCGATCTCGTTCGGCATGGCGGGACCGAGCCTGCGGGCCTCCGGCGTGGCCCTCGACCTGCGCAAGGCCAACCCGTATAGCCGCTACGAGGAGTTCGATTTCGATATCGCCGTCGGCACTTACGGGGACGTCTACGACCGTTACCGCGTCCGGATGGAGGAGTTACGGCAGTCGCACCGGATTTGCCTTCAGGCCTGGGACCGGGTGAATGCCCTGGGCGCGGCGGCGCCGGTTCGCACCTCCGACCGCAAAATCGCTCCCCCGCCCCGTGAGGAACTCGACACGTCGATGGAGGCGCTGATCCACCACTTCAAGCTTTTCACCGAAGGCTACCATCCCCCGGTCGGCGAGGCCATCGGAGCGGTGGAAGGGCCGCGCGGCGAAAAGGCCTATTATGTGGTTTCCGACGGCTCGAACCGGCCGTACCGGGTCAAGATCAAGGGACCGTCGTTTTTTAACCTGCAGGCGTTGCCGAAGATGGTCGAGGGTCGGATGGTCGCCGACGTCGTCGCGATGATCGGTTCGATCGATATCGTTCTCGGCGATATCGACCGCTGATCGTTGCAGCGTGATGGATACGGTCTTCTGGCGGAAGATGGTCGCGCGTCTGGGCATTCTGGGAGCGCTGGAGTTTCGAACGGAAGGCCGGATCAACCGGTGGCCGGGCGGTCGGGGGAAATCCGGGGAGGAGGAGTGGTACGCGCTGCATTCGCGGGGCCTGCGTCATCCCGTCTTTGCCCGTGAAAACAGTAGCGATCGCCGCGTGTTCGGACAGATTTTTCTTTTCGGCGAGTACGATATCGTCGGCACCCTCCCCGACGTTCGCTATGTGATCGATTGCGGTGCGAACGTCGGCTATGCCTCCGTACTGTTTTCCCATCTCTTTCCCGAGGCGCGGATTGTTGCGGTCGAACCGGATGCGCGGAACTGCAGGGCATTGGAGCGGAATACCGCGCCCTATCGGGACCGGATCGCCTGTGTGCGAAAGGGAATCTGGCCGACCGCGACCGGGTTGAAGTTATCCGACCGGGACCGGGATGGCGTGGCCGACTGGGGGGTTATGGTGCGAGAACTCCGTCCGGGCGAGGAAGCCGATGTCGAGGCGGTCGATATCGACACCCTGATGGCGGATTTCGGATTTCCCCGGATCGATCTGCTGAAGATCGATATCGAGTATTCGGAGAGGGTGCTGTTTCGCCGGGGGTATGAGGATTGGCTTCGGCGGACACGGAATATCATCATCGAACTGCACGATGCCGATTGCGAACGGGTCTTTTTCGAGGCGCTCAAACCCTATCGTACCCGGCTCGTGCGGTCGGGGGAGTACGTGTTCTGCCGGATCGACGGACCGGCGACGGTGTAGCGTGGCGTCGATCCGGGTAACATAAGGTAATACGACGGCCCCGCGAAGGAAGGAAAAATGGCAAATCGAGTTCCGAATGTCTTCCACTTTGTGTTCGGTCTGCGGCCGCAAACGGAACCGTTCCATCTTCTCTTTTATCTCTGCCTGAAATCGTGTCTGGATGTCAACCGGCCGGAGAAGATCTATTTCCACTATCAGAACGAACCCTGGGGGGAGTGGTGGGAGCGGATCAAACCGCATCTGACTCTGAACCCGATCACTCCGAACAGTTTCATGGCGGAGTACAAGTATCAGAATAAGGAACTGGCGGGATGGCGTTACGCCCACCTTTCGGACTTCACCCGGATGGAGATGTTGCTCCGTTACGGCGGAGTCTACGCCGATATGGATACCCTGTTTATCGCCCCGCTTCCGGCATCGCTCTTCGAGAAATCGTTTGTGATGGGCGAGGAGGCGCCGGAGTACACCGCGGACGGGCAGCGAAAGTCGGAAGGGTCGCTCTGTAATGCCTGGATGATGGGCGAACCGGACGCGCCGTTCCTGAAAACATGGCTGGATCAGATGGAAACCGGGTTCGACGGTACGTGGAACGCCCACTCCACCCTGTTGCCGTTTCGCCTGAGCCGACAGTATCCCGACCAGGTACATGTCGAACCGCAGCGATCTTTTTTTCACCTCTCCTATACCACGACGGACCTGAAACGGATCTTTTTCGAGAACCATACCGACATGGAAGGCGTCTACAGCCTCCATCTCTGGAGCCACCTCTGGCATAACCGGCTCTGGTGGAATCGGGAGGTTCTGACCCCGGCTTTTCTGAGCGCCGGGTTGATCACCCCCGCCTATGTGCTGTATGCCGACACGACCTATGCCCATTATGCCCGCCGGTTTCTGCCGGAGGACGTCCGGGCGTCGGCGGCACAGTACCAGCGGGAGCGGATGATGTTCAACCTGTCGTCGTTGCCCGCCTACTTCTCCGAAAAGGTATCGTCCCGGGCGCAGCAGATGATCCGAAAGTAGGGGAGCGTGTCGGATGCGGTGAAGGGGAAGGAAATGACAGAAACGATCCGTGCCGGGTTTATTATGGAGCAGGTACTCGGGCATAAGACGCATGCTATGAACCTGAAGGAGTTTCTTGCCTCCACGACCGGTATCGATCCCGTTTACGCGTTCGTTCCGCTGCCCGAATCCTTCTGGAAGCGGGTGCCCTATTTCCGGGGCGATGTCATGATGCAGGTAGGGCTGGACGGGCGAAGCGAACTGTCCCGGTTGACGCGCGAACTGGATGTTGCGTTCGTCCACACGCTTGCGGCGGCGCTGTTCAGCGGCTCGCTGATGCGGCAGGTGCCGACGATCGTTTCGCTGGATGCGACCCCCCGCCAGTGGTTCGAGCTGAATCAACCGTTTTTCAAGGTGCCGGAGAATCCGGGCGTCGCGCAACGGGTGAAAATGGCTCTCATGGAAAAGAGCCAGTTGAAACGGCGTCTGCTGCATCGCGCCCTGCAGAATGCCGTGCACATTGTCTCCTGGTCCGAATGGGCGAAAAGCGCGGTCTGTGAGGAGTACGGCATTCGACCGGAAAAGGTGACCGTGATCCCGCCCGGTGTCAGTACGCAGCGGTTCGCACCGGGAAATCGTGCCGATAACCCCGATGCGGGACCGGTGCGCCTGCTTTTTGTCGGAGGCGATTTCGTGCGCAAAGGCGGGGAGACCCTGTTGCGCTGGGCGCGCGAGACGCGAACGAGCGTCCCCTGGGAACTGCATATCGTCACCCGCGAAAACGTACCGGACCCGCCCGCCGGGGTGATCATCCACAACAATATTCAGAACAACAGCGATTTTCTCGTCGACCTTTTCCGGAGCAGCGACCTCTTCGTCCTGCCGACCTTCGCGGACTGCCTGCCGCTGGTGACGCTGGAAGCGATGGCCTCGGGTCTGCCGATCGTCGCCTCGCGCGTGGCCGCCATTCCGGAGGTGGTGCAGGAGGGGAAAACGGGGTACCTTTTCGACCCGAGGGATTTTGACGGGTTTCGCGCCGCGCTCGATACCTGCCTGGAACAGCCGGAAACACGACGGCAGATGAGCCGGCTCGCCCGGGAAATCGCGCTGCGACGGTTCGGGATCGAGGTCACCTATCAGGCGGTGACGGAGGTTGTCCGGCGGTTTGCCGGGGAAGGGAGACGTCCCGCATGAGTACGGCTCCTATCGTAACGGTCGCCATTCCGACCCGCAACCGGGCCGATCTCCTGCTGGAAACTCTGGAATCGCTCCGGGCGCAGACACGGACCGATTGGGAGGCGGTGGTGGTGGACGACCGCTCGACCGACCATACGGCGGAGGCGGTGCGCACCCGGTACGGGAACGATTCCCGGGTGCGCTTTCTGATCCGGCAGGGAGAGACCGCGGGCGCGCCCGCCTGCCGCAACCAGGGAATGCGCGAGGGGCGGGGCCGCTATGTGATCTTCCTCGATTCCGACGACCTGCTGATGCCGCATTGCCTGGAGCGACGGGTCGCCTTGCTGGAGACGCGTCCGGACGTCGACTACGCGGTTTTTCAGGGCGAATTGTTCGCCGAACGACCGGGAGACCTGGGCAAGCCCTGGAACCGATTCACCGACGAACCGGACCTGGATCGCTTCCTGAAGCGGGATGTTCCCTGGCAGACGTCGGGACCGATCTGGACACGAGCCGGGCTGGAAAAACTTGGCGAATGGGATGAGTCGTTGATCTGCTGGCAGGACTACGACTTCCACATACGCAGCGTCATCCTCGGGATGCGTTATGAAAAAGTCGAATCCGCCGATTATCTGATTCGCCGCAGCCCGAATGTGAGCGACAATATACACCTGCAAAATAGCACTCCGGCCCATTTGAAAACACGTCTGCGTCTGCTGCGAAAGATAACGAACGAACTCCGGGCGCGCGGACGATACGACCGGCATACACGGCACCTGCTGACCTTCGCCTTTCTGGCGCTCGCCCGCGAGTGGATCTACCGTCTCGGAAACCGGGAGGAGGCCCGTAAGGCGTGGGAGGAGTGCCTGGAGGAAGGGGTGGTCGATGCCGTTCGTTTCCGTGAGGGGGCGTTCGGTTTGAAATACATGGAGGCGCGCCGCGGACTGACCCCGCTGTACAACGCCTACCTGAACTGGCGGTGGGCGTCGGAGTCGAGATAGGTCGTACAACATGATTCGGGACATACGCGATTTTGAGGCTGGCATTTCGCTGGACGCCGAGGTCTGCATCGTTGGTAGCGGTGCGCTCGGACTGGCGGTCGCCCGTGAGTTTCTCTCCGAATCCGCGCGGGTGATCGTTCTGGAGGGCGGCGGTCCCGCTCATGAGGACGAGTCTCAGGACCCTTACCGCAGCGAGGTCATCGGCATTCCGCACGAAGGCATCCATATCGGGCGTACGCGGGTGCTGGGCGGCACGACGACTCTCTGGGCCGGGCAGGCTCTCCCCCTCGCCGAGATCGATTTCGAGAAGCGGGACTGGGTGGCCGAAAGCGGCTGGCCGATCACGAAAGAGGACCTGACCGACTATTACCGTCGGGCCGAGGACGTGATGGAGGTCGAGCATCTGGGCTACGACCGGGAGTCCTGGCCGCACGCCGACGATGCGCCGCCCGCCTACGATCCGGACATCGCTTACCCGCTCTTCTCACAGTTCACGCTGACGCCGGATTTCCGAGATAAGTACCGCGAACCACTGGCGGCCTCGGCCAATGTCGAGGTCATCACCCACGCCAACGTCCTGTCGCTGGAGGCGAACGAGGGAGCGACGGCGGTCCGGGAGGTTCGGGCGCGGTCGCTGGACGGGCGGGACCTGACGGTCCGGGCGCGGTATGTCGTCGTCGCATGTGGCGGTATCGAATCGGCGCGTCTGCTGCTGGTTTCCGATTCGGTCGAGAAGACCGGGATCGGCAACCGGCACGATGTCGTCGGACGGTACTTTCAGGATCACCCGCACTATGTCGTGGAGAGCGTCCATCCCCGGAACCCGCATCAGTTCGACCGATGGTTCAACGCCTTCGTGCGGGGACGGGTCCGTTTCGCGCTGAAGGCGGCAGCCAGCGAACGGTTACAGCGGGAGAAGCGGATTACGGGGATCGTCTGTGAGATCCATTATCCGTCCGACCCGAACGACCCGCTCGCCGCCGCGCGGCAGATCATGGCGGTGTTGCGGGGGCAGGCGCAGTCGGCGGGCCTCCTGCCGTCCCTGGGGCGAGTGGCCCGGCAGCCGGGACGGATCGTTTCGGAGGTGTTCCGGCGAACCGTCCTGAATCAGGCGGTCTCTCAGGGGGCGGTCCGGCCGCAACTGGTCTTCGGTTGCGAGCAGGAACCCAATCCGAACAGCCGGGTCCGATTGTCCGACGTGCGGGATCGGCTGGGCGTTCGCCGTACCGTTCTCGACTGGCAGGTGACCGGGGCGGAGTACCGGGCGATCGAGGTGTTCGCTCAGGCGCTTTCGGGCGAGTGGCAGCGTCTGGGGATTGCGGATCTCGACCTGTCGAAGATGGATTTCTCCGGATCGGAAGGGACGTTGAAGGACTCCTACCACCACATCGGAACGACGCGTATGGGAACGGACCCGCGCACCAGCGTCGTCGATGCCCGGTGCCGTGTCCACGGCTACGACAATCTCTATGTCGCCGGAAGCTCGGTCTTCCCGACCGGCGGCTTCTCGAATCCGACCCTGACGGCGATTGCGCTCGCCCTTCGCTCCGCCGATGAGATCAAACGCGCTCTATCCCGTAGCGATCCGAGTCGCGTGTAACTGGTCAGGCCCCGTTCGCAGGGTATAATAGGGGGGCCGCTGACGTTATGTTAGCGGCCTTTTTGTCGGCGGACAGCCGAAGGGGACGATTGGGATGACAAAGGTTCTGGTTTCCGATCCGGTCGCGACGGAGGGCGTCGGTATCCTCCGGCGGGCGGGTCTGACGGTGGATGTTCGTACCGGACTTTCCGCGGACGAACTGATTGCGATCATCGGCGAGTATGACGCTCTGGCCGTACGCTCCGAGACAAAGGTGACGGCCGACGTGCTGGAGGCGGCCTCCAACCTGAAGATCATCGGGCGGGCGGGTGTCGGTGTCGATAACATCGATGTCGAAAAGGCGACACAGAAGGGTATCCTGGTCGTCAACTCCCCGGAAGGCAACACCATTGCGGCGGCGGAACTGACGGTCACTCTACTGCTCGCGCTTTCCCGTAACGTTCCGGCGGCGGCGGCCTCCATGAAGGCGGGCGAGTGGAAGCGCAACAAGTATGTCGGGGTCGAGGTGTACGGCAAAACGGCGGGAGTCATCGGACTGGGCAAGATCGGTCGGGAAGTCGCCAAACGTCTGCTCGGCCTGGAGATGCGAGTGCTGGCCTACGACCCGTTCGCGTCCCGAGAGCAGGCCGAACAACTCGGAGTCGAATCGGTCGATCTGGACAGTCTCTATCGGCAGGCGGATTTCATCACCGTGCATGTGCCGAAGACGAAGGAGACGACCGGGATGATCGGGCCGGTCCAGATCGCCCGGATGCGGGACGGCGTCCGACTGATCAACGTCGCGCGCGGCGGGATCATTCAGGAAGCCGCGCTGCTCGAAGGTCTGGAAACGGGGAAAGTCGCCGGTGCGGCGATCGACGTCTGGGAGCAGGAGCCGACCGCGCCGGATAACCCCCTGGCGCTGCATCCGAAGGTCGTCGCCACCCCGCATCTCGGGGCGTCCACCGAGGAGGCGCAGGTCGGTGTCGCAGTCGATATCGCCGAGCAGATCGTGGAGGTGTTGGCCGGACGACCGGCTCGCGCGGCGGTCAACATGCCCTCGCTGCCCGCCGACCTGTTGCACCAGACCGCGCCGTATCTGCGGCTGGCGGAGCGGATCGGTTCCATGCAGAGCCAGCTATCGACCAGCGGCGTGATCTCGGTCGATGTTCTGTACGAGGGGGATTTTGCCCAGAACCAGACGGTGCATCTGACCCGCGCCCTGATGAAGGGGCTACTCTCGCCCTTCCTCGCCTCGGCGGTGAACTATGTCAACGCGCCCGCTCTGGCACAGCAGCGCGGCATTCGCCTGACCGAGTCCCGTCGTGAGGAGTCGGCGTCCGCTGAGTATCGGAACCGGATCACGGTCCGCGCCCGCGCCCAGAGCGGCAAATCGTGCGTGATCGAGGGAACGGTCTTCGGTACGACGGACACGCGGATCGTCGGCATCGACGGGTACGCGGTGGACTTCAAGCCGGAAGGCTGCCATATCGTCACGCAGCACACCGACAAACCGGGAATCGTCGGCAAGGTCGGGACGATCCTCGGCGACGCGCAGGTGAACATCGCCGGAATGTATCTGGGCCGCGCCGGGAAATACGGTCATGCGGTCATGGCGCTGTCGGTGGACGAACCGGCCCCGGCCGAGGTACTGGCGCGGATCGCGGCTCTCGACGGCATGGAAGTCGTGCGTCAAGTGGAACTGTAACCTCACGGGGGCGGGATCGCGGCGAGGAGTTTCCTCGCCCCGGTCATTCCGGGTCGCCCGGTCGAAGGTCGCACGAGCGACAGCCGCTTTCTCCTTACCGCCCCCGGTTGCGGAGCGGGGACGTTCCTGCGGAAAGGAAACGGCGGGATGGACGGGACGAAGGGGATGAAGGGCACGAAGGGGACGATCGTCGTGCCGGGCGGCGCAGGTTTTCTCGGACGGGTGTTGCGCGAATACTTTTCCGGTTTGGGCTATCGGGTGATCGTTCTGTCGCGTGGTGCGTCGGGCAGCGACGTCGTGCGCTGGGACGGTGAGAACCCGGGCGACTGGGAAGCGACGCTCCGGGGCGCGGCGGCGGTCATCAATCTGGCCGGCCGAACCGTGAACTGCCGTTACAACGAAAAGAACCGTGAGGAGATCTACGAATCCCGGTTGAAGACGACGAAGGCCCTCGGCGACGCGATCTCCCGCTGCGCCGATCCGCCTCCGGTCTGGATCAACTCCTCCTCCGCGACTATCTACCGACATGCGGAGGACCGCCCGATGGATGAGGCAACCGGCGAAATCGGGTCCGGGTTCTCCGTCGATGTCTGCCGGAAATGGGAGGCGGCTCTGTTCGCGGCGGAGACCCCGCGCACGCGCAAAGTGGCCCTTCGTTCGGCGATGGTTTTCGGTCCCGGCGAGGAGGGGGTCCATGCGGCGTTCCGGCGGATTGTCCGTATCGGTCTGGGCGGGACGCTCGGCAACGGTCGGCAGTATGTCAGCTGGATTCATGACCGGGATTTCGTCCGGGCCGTACATTTCCTGCTGGAGCGGGACGATCTCTCCGGTCCGGTGAACCTTGCCTCCCCGAACCCGCTCCCCAACGCCGAGTTCATGCGTATTTTCCGGCGGGTCTGCCGCCGGCCGATCGGCCTTCCGGCAACCCGGTGGATGCTGGAGATCGGCGCGCTTCTTTTGCAAACGGAGACGGAACTCCTGTTGAAAAGCCGTCGGGTCGTGCCGGGAAAACTTCGGGATGCCGGTTTTCGGTTCGATTTTCCGGAATGGGAGGCGGCGCTGAGTGACATTGTTTCGAGGGAGACGAAACGATGAACCTGTCGGAACACTCACGAATCACGGCGATCGAACCTCAGGCCCGGCATAAAGGCCGAATGAATATCTTTATCGACGGCGAGTTCGCCATCGGGTTGGCAGAGGCGGTGGTCGCCGGATTGCATTTGAAGGTGGGTCAGGCGGTCACGACGGAACGACTGCGGGAGGCGTCCGCGGCGGAGGAACGGCACCAGGCGACCGAGGCCGCCTATCGCCTGCTGTCGTTCCGGGCGCGGTCGGGCAAGGAGCTTTCCGACCGTCTGCGGCAGAAAGGCTACGAGGGGGCGGTAATCGACGAGGTGATCGCCCGTCTGAGCGAACTCGGCTATCTGGACGACGCGGCGTTCGCCTCCTCCTGGGTCTCCTCGCGCGGGACGACGCGCGGCTCGCGACTGCTGAGTCAGGAACTCCGGCTGAAGGGCGTGGACCGGGAGACGGCGGCGGAGACGATCCGGGAGGCCCGTGACGAGGAGACGGAGGCGGCGACGGCGCTCTCGGTGGCGATCCGTCGTGTCGGGGAGCGGCCGAACGATCGGACGCGGGAGGCACAGGCGAAACTGGCGGCCTTTCTGCAGCGACGCGGGTTCGGATGGGACGCGATCCGGCCGGTTTTGCGCCGCCTGTACCGATCGTCCGCGGCGGACGAGGAGGGAGAGGACGAGGCGAACGACCTTTCCGAAATAGCGGAGGAAAGAGGCGATTGAGTCATGTATAATACACCGTTACCGCCTCGATATCATTAATGTATTCTCTCTTCGTGCATTTGCCGGTCGAGTGCGGTCAGGCCAGTCCGGAAGTGAACGCTCCGCCTGCCAAACAGACGTTTCAACAATAGTCTGGAGGTGAGGGGAAGCTGGATAATACGCAGATTTTATTATTGGTGGAAATCGCTGGCATCGTCGTCTTTCTCGGTCTGGGCGTTGCCGGTTTTTTGTATAACCGCCGAATGATCTCGGAGCGACAGGAGGATGGTCGTCGCCGGGACGAGGAGTTCGAGCGGAAGCGACAGGATATCGAGAAAGAGCTGGAGGCCCGTCGGAAAGAGGCGTTGCTGACCGCGAAGGAGGAATCCCTTCGCATTCTCAGCGACGCCGAACTGGAAATCCGTGAGAAACGCGCGGAAATCGGGCGGCAGGAGCGCAGACTGGCGCAAAAAGAAGAGAATCTGGATCGGCGCGCCGATTTGCTGGAGCGGCGCGAGGAGATACTGGCGGTACGGGAGGTGGAAGCCGACCGCTTGCGGGGAGAATTGAATAATCTGCTGCAGCGTCAGCGCAGCGAACTCGAACGGATTGCCAACCTTTCGTCCGAGGACGCCCGCACGCAGGTGCTCCGGATTGTCGAGGATGAGACGCGGATGGACGCCGCCCGTCTGATCCGGGATATCGAGGAGGAGGCCCGGCGTGAGGGGGATCGGCGTGCCCGAAGCATCGTGCTGATGGCGATTCAGCGGTGCGCGGTCGAACAGGCGTCGGAAACGACCGTCTCGGTGGTGCCCCTGCCGTCCGATGATTTGAAGGGAAGGATCATCGGGCGCGAGGGCCGCAATATACGCGCCTTCGAGACGCTCACCGGTGTGGATGTCGTGATTGACGATACTCCGGAAGCGGTCGTCGTTTCGTCGTTCGATCCGGTGCGTCGCGAGATCGCTCGGCTGGCGCTCAGCAATCTGGTAGCCGACGGACGCATCCACCCCGGACGCATCGAGGAGATGGTCGAGAAGGCGCAGAACGAGGTCGAGGAGAAGATGCGCGAGGCCGGGGAGCGCGCCGTGCTGGAAACGGGGGTAACCGGACTGCATCCGGAACTGATCGGCCTGCTCGGACGGATGCGTTACCGGATGAGCTTCGGTCAGAATATTCTGACCCATTCCATCGAGGTCGCGTTGCTGTGCGCATCGATCGCGGCGGAACTCGGGGCCAACGCCGAAATCGCGCGCCGCGCGGGACTGCTGCACGATCTGGGCAAAGTGTACTATGACTCCGACCAACCGCACGCCCTGATCAGTCGGGACCTGATGCTGCGTTACGGCGAACCGGAGGAGGCGGCTCTGGCCGCGGGCGCCCATCATAACGATATCGAACCGGAGACGGTGGAGGCGGTCATCGTCATGATTGCCGACGCCATTTCCGCCTCCCGACCGGGGGCGCGTCGCGAAATGCTGGAGAACTACGTCCGTCGGCTGCAAAAACTGGAGACGATCGGAGATGCGTTCCCCGGCGTCGAGAAGACCTATGCCGTACAGGCGGGCCGGGAAATCCGCCTGATGGTGCGTCCGGGCGAGGTCGACGATCTGGCGGCGATGGAACTCGCGCGCGCCGCCGCCAAGCGGATCGAGGAGGAGATGGCCTCGCAGTATCCCAGCCAGATCAAGGTGACGGTTATTCGGGAGACGCGCGCGGTCGATTATGCGAAATAGGTACGGGGTGCTCTGAAATTCCGTACCTGAAATCACCGGGTTCTGGTGGGATGAAAATTCTGTTTATCGGCGATATTGTGGGAAAGCCGGGGCGGGACGCCGCCCTGGCTCTGGTTCCGGAGTTACGCCGGGAGTTCGGGATCGACCTTGCGATCGCCAATGCCGAAAATGTCGCGGGCGGTTGGGGGATCACGCCGCCTCTGGCGCGGGCGCTGCTTTGCGGCGGGTTGGATGTGCTGACCATGGGCAACCATACCTGGGCGAAGGAGGACGGTCTGGAAGTGATTGCGGACGATCCGCGGTTACTGCGGCCCGCCAACTATCCGCCGGGCGCCCCCGGACGGGGCTGCGGCCTTTTTCGAACCGCCTCCGGCATCACGGTCGGAGTCGCGAATCTTAACGGACGCGTTTTTATGGAACCGCTCGATGACCCGTTTCGCGCGGCGGATGAGATCATCGCACAGCTGAAACCTCAGGCACAGGTATTGTTTTTCGACTTTCATGCCGAAACTACCTCGGAGAAACAGGCTTTTGGCTGGCATTGCGCCGGTCGGGTCTCGGCGGTGGTCGGGACGCATACCCATGTGCCGACGGCGGACGAGCGTATTTTGCCGGGGGGAACGGCGTTCGTCACCGATGTGGGAATGTGCGGCCCCGAAAACTCCGTCATCGGAATGGATGTGGAAACCTGCCTGCGGCGTTTTCGGACGCAGCTGCCGTACCGACACCGCGTCGCCGAGGGATCCGCCATTCTGAACGGGGTCGTTATTGAAGTGGAGGAGGCGACGGGCGAGGCCCGGGGAATCGTCCGTGTGACCCGACGGAACTGAACGCGATTTCGAAGTTTACAGGCGGGAAGCAAATCTGTTATACTGAGCGCTGAGGAAATGCGCCGACTGAAAGGGAGCAACCTGCCCTGGCAGTCTATTGCCGAAAGGAATTGATACCACGAATGTATCCGATCCGACACATTGTCGCACTGACCGCTCTTCTCCTGACCGGCGGGACGGTGTGTGCCCTTTTTGCGACGGGCACGGTCGCCCGCGCCGCCGGCAAGGCCGGAAACGCCGCCCGCCAGGATCAGGATGTCAGCCGTCTGATCATTCCCCTGTTTCGTGGCGATACCGGCGCGACGTCCAACGTCGCGCTGGGCGGATGGGGTAGCGGAGAAGCCCAGAGCACCCGGGACGCGGTTTTCACCGGCGGGAGCACCTCGATCCGGGTCACGACCCACGGACTGTATCAGGGCGCCCGCCTGGAATTCAAGGAACCGATCGATCTCGGACTGGCGTTCACCAGCAACAAGACCTATATGCGCTTCCAGGTCAAGTTTTCCGGCGGTGACGCGTTTCAGAATCGGTTCAGCCAGAGTTCCTTCCAGAACTCCCGTCAACTGGTTTCGCCGTTCAAGAAGATGCGATACCTGTTGATCATGGCGGACGGGACCCGGTACGAACTGATCCGCCCGGTCGAACTGCCCGACTCGGACGATCCCGATCGCTGGGTGCCGCTTGCCTTCCCGCTGGCTGCCATCGTCAAGGAAGCCGGTGGCAATGTGCCGACCGGGGACGGCGCCCGGGTGAAGGAACTGGCTATCTTCGGCGACAAATACCAGCAGTTCTATGTCGGCGATATCCGCGTCATCACCGACGAAACCGAAATCTCCGTCAGTTCTCTGGAAGAGCAGATCATCTTCGCCCAGCAACCGGTGGTTTTTTCCGCGACCGCCGAGGGGGGAGCGACGACTCTGGTCTACTCCTGGGATTTTGATGCGAGCGATGGTATCCAGGAGGACGCGACCGGCCGAGCGGTCACGCATACCTTTCCCCAGTCGCTCGATAAAGAGAACGACGGCATCAAGCGGTATGTCATCACCCTCACGGTCTCGGATTTCGACGGCCTGAAGAAGTCCGCTTCGACGACTCTGGAAGCCGACGTAACCGACTGACAGTCCAAAGGAGAGACGGTGTATGGTAAGTGAAAAGCCTCCGGTTGCCGTCTCCCCGCTTTCACTGATTGCCGCGATGCGTCCGCGGCAATGGGTGAAAAACGGCCTGCTTTTTGCCGGTCTCCTGTTTACGCTCAACGAAGCCCATCCGGTCGACGCCTATCTGCGCGTCGTCCTGGGCTTCGTCCTGTTCTGCCTGCTGTCCGGAACGACCTACCTGATCAACGATCTGAAGGACGTCGAGGCGGACCGGCAACACCCGAAGAAACGAATGCGGCCGATCGCGTCCGGGGCGCTTCCCCTCCCGATGGCCATCGGCGCGGTCATCGTCCTGGTGCCACTGACCCTCACATTGGCCTACCTCTTCCTCGGTATCCCGTTTTTTCTGACCGCGTTCGCTTACTTCGTGATGACGCTCGCCTACTCGCTGGCCCTGAAACATGTGGTGCTGATCGATGTCATGACGGTGGCGGCGGGGTTTGTTCTGCGAGCGGTCGCCGGCGCCTGCGCCGTGCCGGTCGAGCCGTCTCCGTGGCTCCTGGTGCTGGCGTTCCTGCTGGCTCTGTTCATCGGACTGAACAAACGACGGGCCGAACTGGTCGCCCTCGGCGGCAATACGCCCACACGGAAAATCCTGGCGGAGTATTCGGTCGCTTTTCTCGACCCGATGATCACCCTGGTGGCGACCACCTGCCTCGTCACCTACCTGCTCTATACCGTCCTCTCAACGACCGGTAAGCAGCACCCCTACCTGATGGCGACCGCCTTTTTCGTCCTCTACGGTCTGTTCCGGTATCTCTATTTGATCCACCAGAAGGGAATGGGGGAGGCCCCGGAAATCGCTCTCGGCAAGGATCGTCCCCTGCAGTTCAATCTCCTGCTCTGGATCGGGGCCGTCGCCGCCGCCATTCTGGTCTGACCCTCTCCGACCCGCTTTGACCTTCCCACGAAGCCGATCCGGCTTTACTTTTTGTTTGACATACCTCCTGAATCTATGTATATTCGGTTTGTGAAACGTGATCTTCCGAAGAACGATGTTCCGCTCCTCATTCTCTCGGTGCTGGCGACTGGCTCCTTTCACGGATATGCCATCGCCCGCGAAGTGGAGCGACGGAGCGCGGAGACGCTGAAACTGCGGGAGGGGACGCTCTATCCTGCCCTGCGCGCCCTGGAACTGGACGGGAGGATTACGGGAAAGTGGGAGATACAACCGTCCGGTCCGGCGAAGAAGGTCTACTCGCTGACCGAAGCCGGCCGCAAGGAACTGGCCCGTCGGGAAGCCGAATGGCGGCAGTATGCGCGAATGATCGAAGCGATCATGGGAGGCGAACGAAATGAACCAGCGGAAGGAGCGGTTTGCGATTTTGATGCGCCGACAGGCGCCTCTGGCGACGTTGTTTACAATTTTCTGGCTAGGCGGCTGTCAGACGCCTGAGCCAACGGTGTCCCCGACTCCGCTCAGCAAGCTAAAGATCGAGGCCGCCGTTGCGCGGAACCTCAAACTGAAGGACGTCACACTCACCGAACAAGGTGGCGGTCGGTTCACGGGTACCGGAAAGAAGGCCGACGGTACGGTGGTCGAAGTAGAGGTGACCCAAACGGGGAACAAGTTAAAAACGAAGGAACAATGGACGGAGTCCGACGGGAGCAAGATGGCTGTCGAGGTGAATGGGTGGTCGGCGCGATGACTCAGGGCCGACCTGAAGGTGATCTATACGGCCAAATGGAAAAGGCTGCCTGCCTAAAAGCAGGCAGCCTGAACGGTTATTTCACCGCGCCGGGGATGAGCAGGCGCGGAACCAGTTTCCCGCTGGCGTCGACATCCAGAACGATCGTGTCGCCGTCGCGAAACTCGCCGCGCAGGATGCCCGACGAAATCGGGTTCTCGACCAGCCGCTGAATCGTGCGTCGTAGCGGACGCGCACCGAACATCGGGTCCCAACCCTGCTCACCGATCAGGCTCTTCGCCGCGTCGGTGACGTCCAGATGCAGTTCCCGGTCGCGCAGTTTCCTCTCGGTCTGCGCCAGCAGCAGGTCCACGATCCGACCGATCTCCTGCCGGTTCAGCGCATGGAAGACGATCACCTCATCGATACGATTCAGCAACTCCGGCCGCAGATGCCCGCGCAGTTCGGCGGTGACACGGTTCTGCATCTTGTCGTATTGCGCCTCCGCCTCCTCCGGCGTCGCGTCCGCCGGAATCGCCTCGATCAGGTGCGACCCGATGTTCGACGTCATGATGATGACCGTGTTCTTAAAGTTCACGACCCGGCCCTGACCGTCGGTCAATCGTCCGTCGTCCAGCACCTGAAGAAGAACGTTCCAAACATCGGGATGCGCCTTCTCGATCTCGTCGAGCAGGATTACCCGGTACGGTCGACGGCGTACCGCCTCGGTCAATTGGCCGCCCTCTTCGTACCCGACATATCCCGGCGGCGCGCCGATCAGGCGGGCGACGGTATGTTTCTCCATGTACTCGGACATGTCGATACGCACCAGTGCGCCCTCGTCGTCGAACAGGAACTGCGCGAGCGCCTTCGCCAGCTCCGTCTTGCCGACACCGGTCGGCCCCAGGAACAGGAACGAACCGATCGGGCGACGCGGGTCGGACAGACCGGCGCGCGAGCGGCGCACCGCCTCGGAAACCGCGCGGATGGCCGCCTCCTGACCGATCACCCGCTGATGCAGGTGCGCTTCCAGCTCGAGCAGCTTTTCCGCCTCGCCCGCGAACATGCGGGAGAGCGGAATGCCGGTCGCTTTGGAGATGATCTGGGCGATATCCTGCTCGTCGACCACCGAACGGATGCCGGTCTCCCGCTCCCATTGTTGCCGGGCGGCGTTGTACTCCTTGCGAAGCCCTTCCTCCTCCCGCTGAAGTCGGGCGGCTTTTTCGTAATCGCGCGCCGAGGCGGCGGTCGTGCCGTCGGCGACGAGTTGTGCGAGCGTCGCTTCCTTGTCCTTCAGTTCGTTCGGCATGGCCGACAGCGCGATGCGGACCTTCGACGCCGCCTCGTCCATCAGGTCGATGGCCTTGTCCGGCAGGAACCGCTCGGTCAGATAACGCGCGGAAAGTTGCACGGCGGCCTTGAGCGCCTCATCGGTGATCTTGACCTTATGGTGCGCCTCATACTTCGGCCGCAGTCCCTTCAGGATGGCGATCGTATCGTCGATGCTCGGTTCTCCGACGAAGATCGGCTGGAACCGCCGTTCGAGCGCGGCATCCTTCTCGATGTTCTTGCGATACTCATCGAGGGTCGTCGCGCCGATGCACTGAAGTTCGCCCCGTGCCAGAGCCGGTTTCAGCATGTTGGAGGCGTCCATTGCGCCTTCCGCCGCGCCCGCGCCGACGACCGTATGCAGTTCGTCGATGAAGAGCACGATCTGCCCGGCGGCCTTGCGGATCTCGTCCATGACGCCCTTCAGACGCTCCTCGAACTCGCCCCGGAACTTGGAACCGGCGACCAGTGCGCCCAGATCGAGCGACAGCAGGGTCCGACCGCGCAGCGTCTCCGGCACATCGCCATTGAGAATCTTCTGCGCCAGTCCCTCGGCGATGGCGGTCTTGCCGACGCCCGGATCGCCGATCAGCACCGGATTGTTCTTGGTACGCCGGGACAGCACCTGGACGACACGGGTGATCTCCTCGTCGCGACCGATCACCGGGTCCAGCTTCCCCTCCCGCGCCAGCGCCGTCAGGTCACGGGCATATTTCTGCAGCATCTGGTAGCGACCTTCCGCGTTCTCGCTGTCGACCCGCTGAGTGCCGCGAATCTGCTGCAGCGCCCGGTAGACGCGCTCCTCGTCGATGCGAAACTGGGCCAGAACGCGCGCCGCCGGGGATTCGTTTTCCTTGATGATGCCGAGAAGCAGGTGTTCGACCCCGACATACTCGTCCTTCAGGCGTTTCGCCTCCTGTTCGGCCATGTCGAGGACCCGCTTGCCGCGCGGTGTGATGTAAATCTGGGACTCCGCCGAGCGTTCCGTAGCGTACACTTTCGGAAGGCGGGCCAGTTCCTCCTCGACACGCCGGGTGACATCGCGCGTGTCGACGCCGATCCGTCCGAGGACCTGCGGAACCAGTCCGTCCTCCTGTTCCAGCAAGGCGAGCAGGATATGCTCGGCGTCCAGCTGGTTCTGTTTGTAACGGCGGAGGACCTCCTGGCTTCCGGAAAGCACGTCCCTCGCCCGTTCCGTGTAATTCTCAAACATCGTATTTCCCTCCGTCCGTCGTTCGACGGTAAGCCCGTCGATCTTCTTCGTATTATTCGGTCCGTCGCTGCCCGCGCAGTTCGAGCAGTTCCTGTTCGAGTGCCTCCAACCGTTCCAGCAGATCGAGGATCATGGCGACCCCCTGCAGGTTGACGCCGATCGCCGTCAGCCGTTGGATCTGCCGCACCCGTTCGATATCCCGGTCCGAGTACAGCCGGTTTTTCCCCACCCGTTGCGGGTTCACCAGCCCTTCACGTTCATACATCCTCAGGGTTTGCGGATGAATCGGCGTTTCATCCGGTTTATCGCGTCGGACAAGACGCGCGGCAATCGAGATGGTGTAGAGGGGTTCGTCTCCACTCGGTCTGTTCATGTGCTGCCGTCTCCCCGGAACTGCGCCAGCTCACGAATCAGTTCCTTCTCGCGTTCGCTGACCTGTTTCGGCACGGTGATTTTGATACGCGCATAGAGATCGCCGCTCCCACCGGTCTTGAGTCGGGGCATGCCCTGTCCGCCGAGCCGGAACGCCTGTCCGGACTGGGTGCCGGGCGGCACGGTCATGGTCAGACGGGTGCCCTTGACCGTCGGCACCTTGATTTCTCCGCCGAGAATGGCCGTCGTGTAGGGGACGGGAACGTCCGTATACAGGTCGTCGCCTTTACGCTCGAACTGAGTATGCGGTGCGATCTGCACTGTCAGGTAGACATCACCGCTCCCGGAGGCGCCGGGCGCGCCCTGTCCGGCGAGCCGTATCTTCTGGCCTTCGGCGACCCCGGCCGGGATTTTGACCTCCACCCGCCGACTGGTCACCTCCTGTGCGCCGGTGCGCATATCGTAACGACCGCCGGGAATATCGAGGCTGATACTGCGCGTTCCGCCGTGAAAAGCCTCCTCCAGTGTGATCGTCAGCGTGGCCTCGATATCGCGTCCGCGCCGGGGCGGCGCCTGTGCGCCGAACCGTTCGCCCATACGCGCCCCGCCGCCCACATTGTTCATATCGCCGAAGAGCGAAGCGAAAAGGTCGTTCAGATTGCCGAAATCGCTTTCATTGAACTCGACCCGTTGTCCGCCCGAAAAACCGCCGTACCCGCCCGGAAACCCGCCCGGACCGCCATGCTGGGAGTAGGCCTTCCACTGGTCGCCGAACTGATCGTACTTTCGACGTTTTTCGTCATCGGAAAGCACTTCGTACGCCTCGCTGATCTCCTTGAACTTCTCCTCGGCGGCGGAACTGCCTTTGTTGACGTCCGGGTGGTATTTGCGGGCGAGTTTCCGGTAGGCGGCCTTGATATCCTTTTCGCTGGCGGTCTTCTCCACGCCGAGGACGGAATAGTAATCTTTGTATTGCGGTCCCATGAATGATGCCTCGTGCGTCGGACGCACAACGATTTAGTCTATTGATGTAAGGTAAAGGTTCGGAAAAAGGGCCTCCGGGGAGGCCCTTTTTCCGAACGGACTACGCGTTTCCGTCCGTCGTCTCGACTTTCGGCTCGATATGCTGAGGGGCGGACCGGACGACCTGCACCTTGCGCGGCCGCTGCTCCTCGGACTTCGGCAGGCGGATCTCCAGAACGCCGTCCCGGTAAGTCGCGGTCACCTGGTCGCTCCGGATCGGCGTCGCGACCGTGAAGGATCGCTGGAAGCGACCGTAGGAACGCTCCACGCGCACGAAATTCTGCTTTCGCTCCTCGTTTTCGAACTTGCGCTCGCCTCGCAGCGTCAGGGTATCGCCGGTCAGTTCGATGTCGATATCTTCCTGCTTCATGCCGGGCAGTTCGGCGTGAATCACGATTTCGCTCTCGTTCTCGGCGACGTCGACGGACGGGCTCCAGAGGCGCATATTCTGCGCAATATTGCCGCTTCGTCCTTCCGGAACGCTGTTGATGCCATCGAAGATACGGTTCATTTCGTTCTGAAGCCGTTCCATTTCACGGAACGGGTCAAATCGTACGATTCCCATCGTGTTTCCTCCGTATTGGTCGATTTTCAGTCCCCTCTCCGTCTCGGAGAGGGGAAAAGATTACGCTTCGGCCTTGAAGTCGGCGTCGATGACGTCGTCTTCCCTGGCCTTGTCCGGACCGGCCTGATGGCCGTTGCCGCCCGCCGGGTTCTCGGAAGCCGTCTGTTGATAGAGGCGGGACGACAGCTTGTAGCTCGATTCCTGCAGCGCGGTCAGTGCGGTTTCGGTACGTCCGTTATCGCCGGACTCCATCGCCGCTCGTAGATCGTTGATCTTGCCCTCGATCTCCGTTTTCTCGTCCGCCGTGACCTTGTCGCCGAGTTCCTTGATGGTGCGCTCGGTCTGGTAGATGGCGGCATCGGCGCGGTTTTTGATCTCCGCGGCCTCTTTCGCCTTGCGGTCGGCGTCGGCGTTCGCCGCCGCCTCGCGGGTCATGCGGTCGACCTCGTCCTTGCTCAGGTTGGACGAACCGGACACCGTAATGCTCTGCTCCTTGCCCGTGCCACGGTCGCGGGCCGAGACCTTGACGATACCGTTGGCGTCGATATCGAACGTGACCTCGATCTGCGGGACACCGCGCGGCGCGGGCGGGATGCCGGATAACTGGAAGTCTCCCAGCAGTTTGTTGTAATGCGCGATCTCCCGCTCACCCTGGTAGACCTTGACATGGACCGAGTCCTGTCCGTCCGCCGCGGTCGAGAAGACCTCGCTCTTCTTGGTCGGGATCGTCGTGTTGCGCTCGATCAGTCGGGTCATGACGCCGCCCAGGGTTTCGATACCGAGCGAGAGCGGGGTGACGTCGAGCAGAACGACATCCTTGACCTCGCCGCCCAGAACGCCGCCCTGGATCGCCGCGCCGACCGCCACCACCTCGTCCGGGTTGACCGATTTGTTCGGCTCCTTGCCGAAGTACTGCCGGACCAGATCCTGCACCGCCGGGATGCGGGTCGAACCCCCGACCAGGATCACCTCGTGGATATCCTTCGCCGACAGTTTGGCGTCGGCCAGCGCCTGATCGACGCTCTTTTTCGTCCTCTCGACCAGGTCGCGTGTCAGGTCATCGAACTTGGCGCGGGTCAGATTCAGGTCCAGGTGCTTCGGTCCGTCCTGATCCGCCGTGATGAACGGCAGGTTGATGTTGGTGGTGGTGGTGGACGAAAGCTCGATCTTGGCCTTTTCCGCCGCCTCCTTGAGCCGTTGCAGGGCCTGCTTGTCCTTGCGCAGATCGATGCCGTTCTCCTTGCGGAACTCCTCCGCGATCCAGTCCATGACACGGATATCGAAGTCGTCGCCTCCCAGATGGGTATCGCCGGAGGTGGATTTCACCTCGAAGACGCCGTCGCTGATGTCGAGGACGGAAACGTCGAACGTACCGCCTCCGAGGTCGAAGACCAGGACGGTCTCATTCGCCTTTTTATCGAGACCGTAGGCGAGCGCGGCCGCGGTCGGCTCGTTGATGATACGGAGCACTTTCAGGCCGGCGATCTCGCCCGCGTTCTTGGTCGCGGTGCGCTGCGCGTCGTTAAAGTAGGCCGGGACGGTGATGACGGCGGCATTGACCGGCTCGCCCAGATAGGCTTCGGCGTCCGATTTCAGTTTCTGCAGGATCATGGCCGAGATCTGTTCGGGCGAGTAGGAGGTGCCGTCCACCGTGCGGCGATGATCGGTGCCCATATGCCGTTTGATGGAAATGATCGTGCGATCCGGGTTGGCGACGGCCTGCCGTTTCGCCGGCGCTCCGACCAGACGATCGCCCGTCTTGGAAAACCCGACCACGGACGGGGTCGTGCGCGATCCCTCCGAGTTGGCGATGACGACGGGGTCGCCGCCTTCCATCACGGCGACAACCGAGTTGGTCGTACCCAGGTCAATACCGACTGTTTTTGCCATAGCTTTACTTCCTGTCTCCCTGCGCGTCGCGCCGTTCTCCGTGAAAGAAGTGATGTCGGAAAGCGTATCTCGACGTGCCCGATTTTCCTATTCCTATATAATGCCGTCCACAGCGAAGGGTTCCTGTCGATCGCCGGAAACTTAGCAGGAAAATTGCGACGCTTCATTTATAACACATGAGTGTTATGTTGTCAAATAAAGAGACGAAAAAACTGCGGCCCGGTCGGTGGGGTTTATGAAGCGGAGGGGGGAGGAGCCTCCCGCCCTTATCGATCCCTCGACGACACGTGGCCGGGGATCGACGGGAGCGGGCGGAAGGTTACCGAAGGGGACGGAGGGTGGACGGTTATGCTGACAGCGCTTCCCGGATGAAGGCGACGTCCTCGGCACTGAGCGGTTGGTCCGCGCCGGCGACGTTGCAGGCGGCCTGACGTTCGTTGCGGAACCCGGGGATGACACAGGCGACGTTCGGCATCGCGAGAATGTACTGCAACGCGACCCGCGCCAGGTTCTCGGTCGTGCCGCCGAACCGCTCCTTGAGTTTCTCCAGTTTCGGCTTCAGCGCCAGGATGGCTTCGGCCTTGAATCCGCCGTTGCCCTGACGATGGTCGCCCGGCTCGAAGGTCGGCGGGTTGTTCGGATCGAACTTGTCGAGCAGACGGCCCTGGGCCAGCGGGGAGAAGGCGACGAACGTACAGCCATGCTCCTCCATCAGCGTTTGGAGAGGGGCATCCGGGCGAACGAACCGGTCGTCCAACGCGTGCGCCCAGCTCTGCAAAGCCGCCGGCTTGACCACCGGAACCGCTTTCGCGAAGTCCTCATAGGAGTAGGCGCTCTGCCCTTTCAGGCGCACCTTGCCCTCGGCGACCAGAGCGTCCATCGTCGCCGCCGCTTCTTCCAGATGCGGCCCGAAGCTGCCGTGATGAAAATAGTAGAGGTCTATATGGTCGCGCTTCAGGTTGATCAGGCTCTGTTCGCACTGGTGTCGGATATGCGCCGGTTCGTAGGCGTGGTCCGCCGTGCCGGGGAAGTGTCCGATCTTCGTGGCGATGACCACACTCTCGCTCCGGACTCCCAGTTTGTCCAGGACGCGGGCGAGCATCCGTTCGGCGCGTCCGTTGCCATATACGTCGGCGTTGTCGAAATGATTGACGCCGGCGTCGAGGGCGATTTTGATTCCTCGGGTGATTTCGTCCTCATCGACGTTCGCCCAGCCGTTCGGGCTACCGTTGACCCAGTTCAGGCCGCCCATCGTCCAGCAGCCGAAGCTGATTTCGGACACCTCGACATCGCTTTTTCCCAGTTTGCGGTACTTCATTTTTTCGAATGGTTCCTGTGGTGTCGGACGCCTTGCGGGCATGAAACCGCCGAGCGGGCATCCGGGATTCGCAGGGATTGTACCCGTTCGGGAAGTGCGACCGGCGAGGGTGGGTCAGATGCCGAGTTCGACGGCGTCGGCTTTGAGGTCGGCGAGGACGTTGCCGATATGCGTATCGAGGTCGAGGCCGATTTCCGCCGCGCCGTTCGTGATGTCCTCGCGTGACACCGCTCGCGCGAACGCCTTGTCCTTCAGTTTCTTTTTCACCGAGGAAACATCGACATCCGCCAGCTTTTTTGAAGGGCGAACATAGGCGACGGCGGTAATGAAGCCGGACAGTTCATCGACCGCGAACAGGTAGCGTGCCATCAGCGTATCGCGCGGAACACCGGTTTCCGGGGCATGACCGAGAATCGCCCGGATCACCTCCGCCGGGTAGCCCTCGGCGGTCAGAACCTCCGATCCCCTGAGGGGGTGGTCCGGAACGGTGGGATAACGTTCGTAATCGAAGTCGTGGAGCAGACCGGTCATTCCCCACAACGCCTCGTCCTCTCCCAGACGACGGGCCGCGCTGCGCATCGCGATTTCCACCGCGCGCATATGTTTTCGCAGGGAGTCGGACGCCGTCCACTCGGTCATCAGGTTCCAGGCATCCTCGCGCGTTTTCGTCGGGCGGTCACTCATAAGGGTCTTGTTCGAGGAATAATCGCCGGAATCCTTACCGTCTCGCCGGCCCGGACCGGCGAATTCCGAAAAAGAATGGGTCTGGGACGGAGCGATCGGAAACTTTCAATCGTTTTCCTGTGTCCATAGGGTTGCGAAACCGGGCTTCCTTAGGGAAGCGACGACAACACAACGGAAAATACGGATACAGAGCGGTGTCCCTCGCGAAAGGAGATGGCGATGGAACTGCTGGCAGGCGCGATTGTGGCCCTCGGGCTGACGATTGTCGCGACCTACCTCGGTACACGCCTCGTCATAGCGGAGGAGCAGTAACCGAACCGTATCAGCAAGGGCGTTACAATGCACGCTAACGTGGGACAGTCGGGACCGTCCTGAGAGGAAAAAGGGCCTTTTCCGCCCCCGGCCGTCACGCCGGTTCAATGCGGAAAAGGCTCCCTCATTGTATAATCCGAAGCGTGTCGCTTCTTCTTTCCGTGGCCGCCCGTCGTGCCTACGATGCCCTGAAATCCCGACCGGGCGCGAACCCCCGCGAATCCGGCGCGCGTGACGACGACGCACTGACCGCCGTTATCCATCGCCTCCATCAACTGATCGACGGCTACCGTCTGAACGAACGGCGCGGTCCGAACGGGCATGTGTATGTCTTCTGGTTCGAGATCAGCCGCGAGATCGAGAACGGCGCGTTCGACGATCTCCTGGATCGCCTTTGAGGCGGGCGGCGCATGGCAGAATCCCGCTTGACGCCAATGCGACCGTGTCCTACACTGTAGCGTGAAAGTTTCACCGACGATGACCCTCCGTACCTGTGGTATCCGCCGTTTTTCCATCCCGGTTCCGTTGCTTCTGACGCTTCTGACACTCCTGACACTCCTGGCCCCGTTCCGCCCCGCTTACGCGGACCCCCCGGGCAGGGTCAAACTGGTCGTCTGGGGACTGCAGTCCGGCAAGGAGTCCGCCGGCCTGGACGCGCAGGTCGCCGAGTTTATGAAGCGGAACCCGGATATCGAAGTTTCCCTGCTCTCGATGGGGGCGGGGAACATGAATCCGCAGAAGCTGATGACCTCCATCGTCGGGCGTGTCCCGCCGGATGTCATTCATCAGGACCGTTTCACCATCGGCGACTGGGCGAGCCGGGACACGTTCATGCCACTCGACGATTTCCTCGCCCGCGAATCCGGTGACGATGCCGTGCGCGCCGCCGACTTCTATCCCGCCGCCTGGAACGAAGCCGTCTATAAGGAAAAAGTCTACGCCATTCCGACCGGCATCGACGACCGACTCCTGTTCTACAACCGGACCATCTTCAAAGAGGCCGGACTGAACCCCGATCGTCCGCCGCAGACCTGGGAGGAACTGGAGGAGTACGCCCGGAAGCTGACGCAGTACAATTCGGACGGAACGTTCGCCCGTATCGGCTTCATTCCCAACTACGGCAACTCCTGGCTTTATATCTATTCGTGGCAGAACGGCGGGGAGTTCATGTCGCCCGACCGGACCCAATGCACCCTGGCCGCGCCGGAGAATGTCGGCGCCCTGGACTACATGGTCCGGATGTACGATGCCCTCGGAGGATTCGATAAGGTCAATATCTTCCAGTCCGGGTTTCAGGGCGGGGAGCAGGACCCCTTCTTCCTCGGGAAAGTCGCGATGGTGACCAACGGCTCCTGGGTGCTGAACAATATCGCCCGCTACGCTCCGGACCTGGATTTCGCGGTCGCTCCCGCCCCGGTACCGAAGGAACGACTCGAAGGCAAGGGGCGGTTCGCCGGGCAGGACCGGTTCATCACCTGGATCGGCGGCTACTCCTTTGCCATCCCGTCCGGAGCGCGGAATCCGGAAGCGGCCTGGAAGTTCATTCGCTGGATGTCCTCGGTCGAATGCGCGCTGATCGGAGCGAAAGCGCAGAAGGCGTACAGCGAAAAGAAGGGACGTCCGTTCGTTTTCAACCTGTCGGCAAATTTGCGGGTCAATGCCGCCCTGCTCGAACAGGTTCCGCCGGTGTCGCCCCGACTGAAGGAGGCGCAGCGCGCCTTCATCGACATGCTGCCGTATGCCAAGTATCGCCCGGTTACGTTCGTCGGCCAGAAACTCTGGGACGCGCATGTGCGGGCGTTCGACCGGGCCGTCGCGCACGCACAGACGCCGAAGGCCGCCCTGGAGGAGCAGCAGAAACTGGTGCAGGAGGAACTGGACAAGGCATACGCCCGGGAAAAGCTGCCGCTGTTCAACTACACCGTGCCGGTGGCGGTTCTGGCCGTGCTGGGACTGGGCGGGTTGATTTACGGCGTTTTCCGGGCTTCCCGATCCGTCGGGCGGTCCCGAATGGCCCGCAGCGAGGCGATCGCCGGTTATCTCATGGCCATGCCCTGGATCTTCGGATTCCTGCTGCTGACCGCCGGCCCGATCCTCGCCTCGATACTTTTCGCCTTCTGCGATTACGACGTCCTTCACGCACCGCGCTATGTCGGCCTCTATAACTTCCGAACGCTGTTCACCGACGACCGGGAACTGATTTCCAAAGCGCTCGGGAACGCCGCGTATCTGTCGCTGGTCGGCATTCCGCTCGGTATGTCCACCGGTCTGGCGATCGCGATGCTGCTGAACACCAAAGTGAAGGGGATGAACGCCTACCGGACGGCGTTCTACCTCCCGTCGATCGTCCCTGCCATCGCCTCCGCCGCGCTCTGGGCCTGGGTGCTGGCGGGCGATCCGAACAAGGGACTGCTCAACGCGCTCTGGAAAACGACCCTCACCGCCTGGTTCCACCTGGACCCCCCCGGATGGTTCGGTTCCCCGGACTGGGCCAAGCCCGGACTGATCGTGCAGGGACTCTGGGGCGCGGGCGGCGGCATGATTCTCTGGCTGGCCGGATTGCAGGGAATCCCGCAAAATCTGTATGAAGCGGCGGAGATCGACGGGGCGAGCGTCTTCGCCCGATTCCGGCACGTCACCCTGCCGATGCTGTCCCCCTATATCTTCTTCAACCTGATTATGGGAACGATCGGCGCGTTGCAGGAGTTCGACCGGGTTTATGTTCTCGGTGACGGAAACGGGGGAGCGGGGCCGCTGGATTCGATGCTGGTTCCCGTGCTGTATCTGTTCAACAACGCCTTCCGGTACTTCAAAATGGGGTATGCGTCGGCGATCGCCTGGGTGATTTTCATCATCATTCTGGCGTTGACGCTGACCCAGTGGACCCTGCAGAAGTATTGGGTACATTATGAAACGGACAAGCGATGACGCCGATCCTGTACCACTACAGCGAGGAGCCGGATATCCGAATCTTCGAGCCGCGGGTTTATGCGTCGCGTTCGGAGGACGGACCGGTCGTCTGGGCGCTGGACGCCGAGAACGCGCCGATGTACCTGTGTCCACGGGACTGTCCACGGGTCGCGTACTGGTCGCTGCCGGAGAGCACGGCGGAGGATATCGAACGATTTCTGGGCCATACGGCGGCCCGGATGGTGGTGGCAATCGAGAGCGGCTGGCTGGACCGGATGCGAACGACGACGCTTTACCGATACCGGATGCCGACCGGGGAGTTCGAACCCGATACCGCCCCCGGCTTCTACGGCGCCTATCTGTCGCGGACGACGGTTCGCCCGCTTTCGGTCGAACCCATTCCCGACCTGCTGGCCGCCCATGCCGCCGCCGGCAGTGAACTGCGAATCACGCCCTCCCTCTGGCCGCTCTGGGATGCCGTGATGCAAACGACGCTGCATTGGAGCGGGGTCCGACTTCGAAATGCCGCGCCACGTCCGGAAAAACAGAACCTATAGAACCTATGACCGCATTTCTCTGGCTTCTTGCCATCCTTGTCGGAATCGCCGCCCTGATCTTTCTGGTCGGGGCGACCGTCGCCGTGTTTCGCGCGCGGAACGTCGCCCTGGCCGCGCTCTGCGGCGCGATGCTTGCCGGACTGCTCGCCGTCTTCTCCTCACGGATGGGCGGGCCGCTGGCGGCCATCGTCGTTTCCCTGCTGACCGGCGGCGCCGGTGTCGTGGTTTTGCGGCAGACGACCCGAAACATCCACCACGCCACGCAGACCGCCCGTCTGGCCGGAACCCATATCGCGCTGCTTCTCGGAACGTTCGTCTTCATGGTGCCGTTCGCCTGGCTGATCTCCACGTCGCTGAAAGCCGACGACGAGATGGCCGTTTTCCCGCCGGTCTGGATTCCGACGCAGCAGCGGACGTCGGCGACGGTGCGAAATCAGGAGGGATTGCCCGCCCGAATCTCCCGGACGACGGACCCGAAGACCGGTCAGACGGTGCGTGTGCTGGAGTTGACCGACCTGCTGTCGGGTGAGGTACGGGTCGTCAAGGAGGACGATCCGGGAGGCGTCCAGTGGACGGTCGCCCGCAAGGACCTGAAGAAGGTGCGGCAGGTGGCGCCCCGATGGGAAAACTATCCGGAGGCGCTTCTCTATCTGCCGAAGGAGACCGGTTATGGCGCGATCTTTCTGCGCAATACGCTGTACCTGACCGTCATGAGTGTCGTTGGCACCCTGATCTCCTCTTCGCTGGTCGCCTTTGCCTTTGCCCGCCTGCGCTGGCCGGGTCGGGACGCCTGGTTTGTCGTGCTGCTGGCCACCATGATGGTTCCCGGAGCGGTGACCATGATGCCGCAGTTCCTGATCTTTCGCGGATTGGGCTGGATCGATACGCTTCTGCCGCTCTGGGTGCCGGCATTTTTCGGATCGGCGTTCAATATCTTCCTGCTGCGCCAGTTTTTCATGAGCATTCCGAACGAGCTGGAGGACGCCGCGAAGATCGACGGGTGCGGGCCGTTCGGCATCTACTGGCGGATCATGCTGCCGCTGGTCAAGCCGGCCCTGGCGGCGATTGCGATCATGGCGACGCTCGGCGCCTGGAACAACTTCCAGGGGCCGTTGATCTATCTCTCCTCGCCGGAAAAGATGCCGCTGGCCTATGCGCTTCAGCTATACCAGCAGCAGCATGGCGGAGAACCCGGCCTGTTGATGGCCGCCAGTACGATGGTCGTGCTGCCGATCATCGTCCTCTTCTTCTTTACGCAGCGATACTTCATCGAGGGCGTCTCCCTGACCGGATTGGGAGGGCGCTGACAGGTCGGAACCGGAAAGGAGCATGAACGGATGCGAGCGGTCATACGGATAGCGGCGGCGGGGGCGCTTCTTCTTTGCATGACGGCGCCCGGATGGACGCAGATTTACGGGCCGGACGGCGAGGAACTGCCGCCGGTTCCGGAGACGCCTCCGGACGGACCCACGCCGCCGTCCTCTCCACGTCCGTCGCCGCCCCCCTCCGCCCCGCCCCGGTCCCGCGGTGGCTCCTGGCCGACCCCGGAGGAACAGTGGCTGGGCTGGCGTCCCTGGCGAGTCGGCCTGAACGGAGGGGGCTTTTTCCCGGTGGGCGCGCTGTCGGATCGGACATCGGGCAGCCCCTGGGCCACCTTCGCTCTCTCCTACGAGTTCCGTCGACCGTCCGCACGCCATCCGATCACCCTGACGGCCTTTGCCGAGGCCGCCGCCAACAGCCGTACCTTCTTCAACGCGTTCGACGACCGCGTGAACGAGGTCCGGGAACTCTACGGGGCGGGGCTGGAGGCCAGGGCGTATTTCCGTCCGCCCGGTCCGCTGGCGTTCTATTCGGGAGTCGGTTTTGGCGGCTACTATCTGCGCCGGGCGGTACGCGACGATTCCGGCTCCTCTCCGTTCCTTTTCTTCGATGATCGCTCCGTGACGGAAGGGCGATACGCCTTGCGTCCCGGGTATAAGTTTCTGCTGGGGATCGAAGAGAATCACGGTATTTTCTTTGAGATGCGTTATCTCAATGCAGGTACGCTGGAAGGTGTCCGTTATCAGGGAGTGTCCGCTCATCTGGGCGGTCGTTTCTGAGCGTTTCCCGGTAATCTGGCTATTTCCCGTCAACGAATCGGTCCATAGCGCGGAACACGCGTTTCGAACTCTCGTCTTGTGATCGTCAAACTCGTGCTCGAACGCACGGCAAACGAATCCGGGGAGAGTTCGAATGAAAATGAAATTCCTTGTCGCCGCCGCAGTAGCGGGACTTGTCGTCGTCGCTTCCGAACAGGCGCGCGCGCAGGATCCGGTGCGGCCCGCATTGCCGGTGGATCGTCCCTGGCGCGTAAAACTGGGTGCGTTTTTCCCGACAAACGGTGACCTGACCGATGTATTCGGAAAAACGTTCTTCAGCTACGGCGCATCCTACGACTTTGGTAAAACAACCGCCGTCAACCCGATCGTCTATAGCGGGTATTTTGACGGAACGACCCGTTCGCGGAGCGGTGCGCGTATTACCTACTACTCGCTCGGCGCGCAGGGACGGTACTACTTCAACCCGGTCGTCGATCCGGTGCGAACCTACGCGGGCGGAGGTCTCGGAATCTATCTCCTGAATAGCACGGGAAGCGGAGACACGGATAACGACTTCCGTCTCGGGGGAAAACTCCTCGGGGGTCTCGAATTTAACAACGGGTTTTTCGCCGAAGCGGACTACACCCTGATCGGGTCGGTTCGCGGGACCACTCCGAACGGTTTCAACGTGGCGCTCGGGTATCGATTCTGACGTAATCTGCGTTCACCTGTACGAAACCGGCGGAAAAGATCCACTCTTCCGCCGGTTTTCCGCAATTTTGGCCGTGATGTTTCGGAAACGACAGGCCGACGGAAACTTTTCCTGGTAATCACTGTCATAGAAGGCGGCCCCCTGAGAGGATGAAAGATGCCGCAGGGGGGAATGAATCTCTCAGTGCAGGAGCAACTTTATCATGGTACGTGCAAAGTTCTGGCTGGCCGCCCTTCTCGTGGCCGGTCTTGGTGCGGGAATGGCGACGGCGGCGAACGCGCAGGCGGATAGTTCGGTGCCGACGGCCAAGCCGGAAAAGCCCTGGCGGGTCAAGCTGGGCGCGTTTTTCCCGGGCGACGGGGATGTGAAGGACGAGATCGGGAGCACCCTCTTCAGCTACGGAGTGTCCTACGATTTCCTGAAGACCAATCTGGCCAATCCGATCATTGTCGGCGCGTATCTGGATGGCGCGACGGGTTCGAAGAAGCGTGACGGAGTAACCCTGCGTCTCTCCTACGTCGGCCTCGGTCCGACGGCGCGTTATTACTTTACGCCGGTCACTTCGGCAACCCGCGTGTACGGTGGTGTGGGCCTGGGCGTCTACTTCGTGAACTCGAAGGCTTCCACCCGGGTGGGCGGCGCGACGCTGTCGCTGTCGGACGACGAAACCAAGTTCGGCGGCAAACTGCTGGCGGGCGTCGAGTCCGGTCAGGGGCTGTTCGGCGAACTGGACTATACCTTTATCAGCGAAATCAACGAGCGCAATCCGGGCGGCTTCAACGTAGCGGTTGGCTATCGTTTCTAAGGCTGCCCATACGGACGGGAAACGACGGCTCCGCCCTTTGAGCGGAGCCGTTTGCGCTTCCCGACTCCGAAACTTTCCATGCCCCTGGTCAGGAGATAATAATGAGAAACGCGAGCATCGGTCGGGCCGCCCTGGCGGTTGTCGGTTTGACGGTGGTAGGCGGGGCGGCGCAGGCGCAGAATCCGGTCGGCACGGCGGCCTCGGCGATCGGACTGGGCGTCAAAAAGCCGATCCGTCTGTCGATTGGCGGCTATTTTCCCACGGATAGTTCCCTGAGAAACGGAGTGAGCAAGAATTTCGTCCGCTACGGGCTCAGCTACGACATCTGGAAAAACCCGGTTTTGATCCCGGTCGTCGTCGGGGCGTATGTGGATGGCGTTTTCCCGAAGGATAAGGACACCGGCTCCTCGGAGAACTCCTTCCGCTTCATCGGCGTCGGCATTCAGGCGAAAAAGTTTATCAATGCGCCGTTGCTGCCGGCCAGTTTCTTTTACGGACTGGGCGTCGGTCCCTACTTCACGCGGGCGGAGACCGCCGGCCGGAGCGAGAACCGGTCGGTCTTCGGCGGGAAGGTTTTCATCGGGGCGGAACTCGCCGGGACCGTTTTCGGAACGCTGGACTATACCTATCTCGGCAAGGTCTCCACGGACGGGGGCGATTACAAACCGAGCGGTTTCGGCGCATCGATCGGAGTGCGGTTCTGACGACGACGAACCGATAAGGAAAGGGCGGAAGACTCCGGTTTTCCGCCCTTTTCGTTTGGTATAGGCAAGCACCTCCGGAAATTTCTGTCGGAATCGACGCAGCAAGGTTACATCGAGGCTATTGTGGGTATCCTACGTCTTGAAAACCGTAGAAACCGGATCGTGCAGGTTTGTCCGGATCGCCCGGTGAATGGAACGAAAAAGGACGCGACGATCGGAACCGAAAAAACGGAGGAGCTATGCAAAAGACGTTACGAGGCGCTCTTTTTCTCGTGGGCTGCGGTCTGACGATGGTCTGGTTCAGCCCGGGGGCATTCGCACAGGATAGTCTGACCCCCGGCGGGAAAATCCGGCGTCCCTTCCGGGTCAAGATCGGCGGTTACTTTCCGGCGGATGGAACCATCCGTCGGGATACGGGGAATCGCTTCACGTCCATCGGCATCGCCTACGACTTCTTTACTCTGCCGGCCCTGACCCCTCTGATCGGGAGCGTCTATATCAACGATGCCAGCGGGCGGCGGGATAAGACGTTCGGAAACGATGTTATTGAGACGGAGGCGAGCATTTCCGGACTGGGATTGCAGGTGCGCACTTATTTTCTTCCGCAGACGGAGAACCTGAACTTTTTTGCGGGCGGCGGTTTCGGAATCTATTCGATCACCGTACGAACCGGACGCCAACAGGGAGCAAGCTTCACGGAAGAGAGCCAGGACAGCACCCGTTTGGGCGGCAAGGTGATGGCCGGAGTGGAATGGAAAAAACGGTTCTTCGGAGAACTGGAGTATACGTTTCCCGGAATTGTCAGCGCAGGCGGCAAAACCTTTGATCTGAGCGGTCTGAACGTTTCCATCGGCACGCGCTTTTAACCGGAAATGAGGAGTAACGTAATGCAGAGAAAATTCCTGGCCGTTATCTGTCTGACGTTCGGACTGGCCGTCGTTCCGGGCGTTACGGCGAATGCGCAGACGGGAGCCGGTAAGTCGCCGATCCGAATCAAGTTCGGTGGGTTTGTTCCGGGAACGAGCGCGACCCGTCAGGCGATCAAAAGCCTCTATCTGGGGGGGGGCCTGACGTATGATCTGGCGAAAACGGCCCCGGATGGTCCGGTCCTCAGCGCGTTTCTGGATGTGAACGGCGACAGCAACGGGGATACGGAACTCGCCGCGCAGATTTTTACGATCGGTGTGGGGCCGGAATATCGTTTCTATGTCAACGGAGGACCGCTGCGCTTTTACATGGGGAGCGGTATCGGAATCTACTTCATCAATGCCCAGAGCGGTACCCTGCGAAACTTCCGTCTTTTTACCAAGAAGGACGACTTTCAAAAGATCGGGGCGAAACTGCTGGGAGGGATCGAACTGCGAAACGGCTTCTTCGGCGAACTCAGCTACACCTCCCTTACCTCCACGAACGATCTCAATGCCGGTGGTCTGAGCGCGAATATCGGCTTTCGCCTCTGATTCGCCACCGATTTGCTCCCGATTTCCGGAGCCGGACGCCGTCTGCGTCCGGCTTTTTCGTCTTCCCGAAACTCCCGCCTCGCCCCGTTGTCAGACCGGTTGACACTGGGTGATCCGGCGATTCGCCGTATGCGTCGGCAGGATCACCGAAAACGGGAGAAATTATGCGGAACTATCTGCAGATGACGACGCTCGCCGTTTGCGGCGGAATGATGTTGGTGTTCGGCACGGCGCCCGCGCAGGCCCAGGCCGGTTCCGGAGCGATGATTCGGGTCGAACGACCGTTCCGGGTTAAGATCGGCGGCTTTTTCCCGACCAACCGGGAGACGAAATCGGAAGTCGGGAGAAACTTCTTCTCCTTCGGCGCGACCTGGGATTTCGGCAGGAATCCCGGCCCGGTGCCGGTGTTCTACTCCGTTTTTCTGGACTCGGCGAATAAATCCGGTAGCACGACCGTTCCGAGCACCCCGCCGGTCGAAGTGGGAACGCGGCGAGGGTATACGGGTATCGGCGTGGCGTTGCGGAACTATCTGGTGCCGGAAGGCTCGCCGCAGAACTTTTATGTCGGCGGCGGTATCGGTCTGTATCAGTTCAGTCGGAAGTCGCCGGAACTGCGAAACGGCCGGTACGAATCGCGCGGCGCCACGAATACCCGATTCGGCGGGAAGTTCTTCTCGGGTGTGGAATTGCCGCAGGGCTACTTCGGGGAGATCGACTATACGTTGCCCGGCGATAGCACCGGCAACGGCCTGACGCTCTCCGTCGGCTATCGTTTCTGATCGTTTCCGATCGTTGCCGATCGTTTGCGCGCCTTACTTCCGGTGCGTCGGAGTTGGGGCGGGGGCGGTCGGGGCGGGGGTCCGGGCCGCGCGCC
>JANRLW010000056.1:0-3702 GCA_033762295.1 Capsulimonadales bacterium | reverse complement strand
CGATCAGCGCGCCGGCGACGATGTTCAGGTTACGGAATTCGTTCTCGATCAGTTTTTTGAATGTCAGGGCGAAGACGACGATGGGAAGGGTGCCCACCGCGACCGCGATCCCGAGGCGTGCCTCCGGCGAGTTACGGTCGCCGTTCCGGCCGAACGCTTTGACCATACCCGCCAGCGTTCGGGCGATATCCCGGTAGAAATAGACAATCACCGCCGCCATCGTTCCCAGCTGCATGACGGCCACCGCCGCCGCGCCGGGGTCGGGCCAGTGCAGGAGAGACGGAACGATCTTCAAATGCGCATTGGAAGAGATCGGCAGCCATTCGGTCAGACCCTGGACGATCCCCAGAACGATCGGTTGCAGTAGATTCAATGATTACGGTTTCCTGTGTCGAAGTTCTCAGTCACGTGTCGTCGTCGGAGCCTCGGCGCCCGCAAAACTCTTGATCGTCGCGGCGGTCGTCGACAGGGAGGCCGGAATCGCCTGAGAGGCGCGAACCGCCCGTTCCAGACGCAGGATCCGCCCGCCCTGCGGTGTTTTCGTCACCGCGTTCGTCGCCACGGACCGTCGGTTCGGAAGGATGAAGTAGTGCATGACCAGCACCCGGATCAAAGCGGCCACCGGCGCCGCCAGGAACATCCCCATCAACCCGAAGAACTCGCCGCCGATCAACAGCGCGATGATGATGATTACCGCATGCAAGTTCAATGCCTGACCCAGAAACTGCGGCATGATCAGTTTGGATTCGACGATGTGCATCAATCCGAACGCCAGGGAGGCGACGATCCAGAGGTACGGATTATTGATCTGCATCCCGTAGGCGAAGGTGAGGAGAACGAGAGGAATACCGCCGATAAACGGACCGATGACGGGAATCGCACGGGTGATCGCCGCGAAGACGCCCAGAATCAGGGCATACTCCATGCCGATGAGTTTGAGCGAGACCCCGACGATTACCCCGGCCAGAACCGCCAGCCAGAACTGCGAGATAATGTAGGCCCGCATGATCGAGTTGCTCTCGTCCAGAATGGCGATCGTCTGACGGAGGCGGCGACGCGGAACCAGGAACAGGAACTGATTGCGGAGCGTTCGACCATCCAGAGTGAAGTAGAACGCCAGCACCGGAATCAGGAAAAATTCCACGGCGTGGGAGGCCCAGGCCATGGTCTTCTTGCCGAAGTCGGTAAAGAACTCCGCCGGAGAAAATGTCGGCACGCTCTCCTGTCGCTGGCCGACAAAGTTACGGAAGTCCTCGGGGAGCGCGGCATACCAGTCCTGGACACGGTTGAAGTACGTCTCCAGTTGCACCTGGTAGGCGGGCCAGTGATTGACCAGGTTCCGGAACTCGGCCTGAAACGGGGAGACAAACAGCTTGCCGATGACGATCATGGAGGCTGCCAGCACCAGGAAGACGAAGGATGTCGCGATCACCCGCTGCATATGCGGCTTGACGAACCCCCATCTCTGTCGGCAAAGCGGATCGACCAGCGCCTTGACGGCGCAGGCGACGACCAGCGACGCCAGAACGACGGTGACGACGGCGCGGACCCGCCAGAGTACGTACACTCCGAACGCCAGCACGGCGAGACGGAGCAAAACACCGCCCCAGAACTGCAATCGCATTTCCATCGTCCGCCGGTAGACCGCCCCGTCTTCGTCCCGCATCCTTACGCTCCGTTCCGGGAATCGCGTTCGCTCAGGCCGCAATCCCTAATTCTTCGAATACCCACTGCCGAATCCGTTCGGCGGCGTTGCCGTCGCCGTACGGGGAGACCGCCTTCGCCATTGTCAGGTAGGCCGAGTCCTCCGACAGCAGGCGCGACGTTTCGCTCAATATATTTTCGATATCGGTTCCGACCAGCTTCGCGGTTCCCGCATGAACCCCTTCCGGACGCTCGGTCGTTTTGCGCAGCACCAGTACGGGCTTGCCGAGTCCGGGTGCCTCCTCCTGCGCTCCGCCGGAGTCGGTCATCACCAGATACGATCGCTTCATCAGGTGGACGAAAGGCACGTATTCCTGTGGTTCGGTCAGCAGGATGCGGTCGTGGCCGCCAAGGGTCGGGATCACGACCTCCCGCACCACCGGGTTGCGGTGCATCGGGAAGACCACATGGACATCGGGAAAACGATCAAGAATACGCAGGATCGCCAGACAGATGTTTCGCATCGGCTCGCCCCAGTTCTCCCGCCGGTGGGAAGTGACCAGGAGCATCCGTCCGGGACGGGCGACCGCGGCGGCGAGGGCCGCGTCCTCGAAGGCGAACTCCTGCGCCGCGACCGAGTGCAACGCGTCGATGACCGTGTTTCCCGTAACGCGTATCCGGGACGACGGAACGCCTTCCCGCAGGAGATTGTCGCGCGACAGGTCGGTGGGAGCGAAATGAAGATCGGTCAATTGCGTGGTCAGCCGCCGGTTGATCTCCTCCGGAAAGGGATCGAACTTATCGTCGGTCCGTAAACCCGCCTCGACATGTCCGAACCGCGATCTGGCGTAGAACGCCGCCAGGGACGCGACGAAGGTCGTGGTGGTATCGCCCTGCGCGATGACCATATCGGGTTGCTCCCGTTCCAGTACGGGAACCAGAGCGGTCAGGGCGCGAGCGGTCAGATCGGTGAGTGTCTGACGATCGCGCATCAGTTCCAGATCGACGTCCGGACGGAAGTCGAAGGCCCGAAAGACCTGCTCCAGCATCTCCCGGTGCTGCCCGGTCGAGATCACGATCTGGCGGACTCGATCGGCCTGCCGGGAAAACTCGAGGACGACGGGAGCCATCTTGACGGCATCGGGACGGGTGCCCAGAACACAGGCGACGGTTCGTTTCATAGGTCAACCGACGGAAAGTCGGTTCGTTCCCCCTTTTTCCTTTTTCAACCAGTCTTCACGGTGCAGTCCGTAGTGGAGGTACGAACGCCGTTCCCCCTTGACGAAGCGCAGTTCGCTGTCGGTACATTCCATGCCGAGTTTTTCCAGAACACGGCGCGATGCGACATTGGCCTGATCGACCCAGGCATAAATCTTCTGAAGATGCAGCTCCCGGAACGCGAAATCGACGGTCAGCGTCGTCGCTTCGCTCATCAGCCCCCGGTTCCAGTAGTGCCGCGACAGGAGATAGCCCAGTTCCGCCTGCCCGCGACGCACCTTCAGGTCCATCAGGTCGGTCGAACCGATCATCACTCCCGTCTCCCGGTCGACAATGGCAAAGGCCAGGGAGTGACCATGCTGGCGGCGCTGCACCTGTTCGCTGAGCCAGGATCGGACTGCGGTCAGGGTCGTGTCGGCCTCCCAGGGCAAATATCGGGTCACCTCCGGGTCGGTCGCAAAATCGAACATGGATTCCGCATCGCTGATCCGGATCGGACGAAGGGTCAGATGACTGCCGTGAAGCAGGATATCGTCGCGTTTCGGTGGTCGCTGCAGGAAGGAGAAGATCGCCATGGAGGTACTTAACGGGCCATCATCCAGGTCAGGATCAGAGCGAGAACGCAGCAACTGGCCGTCAGCCCGTAGATCGTCCAGACGGCACGCCGGACCGACAGCCCCTGATCGCGCAGGCGATGGTGGATATGCGTCTTGTCCGCCGTCGTCGGGTTCTGCCCCTTCAGTATGCGTCGCGCCGCCACATACAGTCCGTCGAGAATCGGGACGCCCAGAACGAGAGGCGGCAGAAGGAGGGAGATCGCAGCGGGAACCTTGAACGCGC
>JANRLW010000055.1:0-12813 GCA_033762295.1 Capsulimonadales bacterium | reverse complement strand
CCTGCTCGGGACCAGTTCGGCCGCCTCGGACCAGGTGATCCTGTCGGGGGCCCTGATCAAGGGCAGCGGAGGCGGTCCCTTCCTGTTCGACTTCGCCGGCACCGCCACCGCCGATATCGCCGCCAACCTGCCGACTCAGACCAGCACGTTCCGCTACACGCTGGCCACCTTCGGCAGCAACAGCGGGTTCACGGCGGCCGACTTCGGGTACACCAACTTCGTGGGCGGGTACGCCGGAACCTTCTCGCTGGACGGGAACAACCTGTATTTCAACACCGTGGTCACCCCGGAACCGGGCACCGTCGGCTTCCTGCTCCTGACCGGCGCTCCGATCGCTCTCCTCCTGAGACGACGAAAACGAAACGCGCGGTAAACCGGTCGGCTTACGCTCACCCGTCGGGTAACATAAGGGGCGGCGCTCCCGCCCCGAGACAAACCCGATGGCAAACACAAACCCGGCGTTATTTACCCGTCACCCTGAAAACCCGATCATCGTTCCCGGCCTGTACGACTGGCGGATGGCCACCGTTTTCAATCCGGCGGTCTGGCTGGACGATGACGGTCGCTTCTACCTCTACGAACGTGCCGCGGGCGGTCTCCGTCCCTTCCTGTGTTCGATCGGAATGCTCGAATCCGACGACGGCGTTCATTTCACGCATACCCGACCGGAGCCGGTTTTCACTCCGGAGATGGCCGGCAGCCGGTACGGCAGCGTTCAGGACCCGCGCATCGTCAAAATCGACGGCCTCTATTACCTGACGTTCGCTTTTCGCCCGTTTGCCTGGTCCAGCCACCCGACCGGCATCGGGGTTCCGGAGTCTCACGAGACCGAATTTCCGGGCGTCGAACGTGCCCCGGTCGATGCGACGAACCGGGGTTCGGGGAACGTTCAGGGCGGGCGGCCCGACAACTTCACCCGCAGCGGCATCGCCGTCTCGGAGGACCGGGTTCACTGGCGATTCCTTGCCTGGGTCACACCGCCCGATATCGACGATCGGGACGTCATACTGTTCCCTGAGAAGATCGACGGGCGGTATGTCGTCCTGCGTCGTCCGTTGCAGTATGTCGGCCCGGAATACGGCGTCGAGTATCCGTCGATGTGGCAGTCCTACTCCGAGGACCTGCTGACCTGGAGCGACCCGGTATTGCTGGCCAAGGCGGAGTATGCCTGGGAGGACAACCGTATCGGAGGCAGCACCCCGCCCATCCGTACCGATGCGGGCTGGCTAGTGCTGTATCATGGCGTGCAGACCCTCGATGCCCGAACGAAGCGCGTCTGCTACCGCCAGGGGGCGATGTTACTGGACCTGAACGATCCGACGAAGATTCTCGCCCGCACCCCGCAGGCGATCATGGAGCCGGAGTTCTACTACGAGCGGTTCGGTCTGTACATCCCCAATGTCATCTTCCCCTGCGGCAATGTGGTCAAGGAGGGTCTTCTCCATCTCTATTACGGCGTCTGCGATACGGCGATTGCGCTCGCCACCTGCCCGATGGATGAACTTATCGACCATATCCTGCAATACCCGGTTTAGCATCCGTTCATGGGTCGGCGATGACGGCGACGAAGAGTAGAGCGCATCTCTCGTCCTGCCTGTGACGGTTTGACAGAAAGCTCCGTATATGGTACAGTAGCCGGTAACAGGGGCTTGGACCCCTGTTTTTTTCGCGTCGCTTTTTTCCATCCGTTGACAAAGCGCGTTCCCGGCGAAGACCATTCTTTCCGATATTCGAGGTTCATCATGGCTGCACAAACAGAGGTCAAGGCTCCGGCTCCGGGCTCCGCGCGACCGGGCGGTTTCGAGGGTTTCGGCGAGTATTTGCGGGGCGTCCGCACGGAATTGAAGAAGGCGGAATGGCCCAGTCGCCCGGAACTGATTCGCCTGACCCAGGTGACGTTGATCATCATCACGGTGGTCGCGGTGTATTGCGGCGGGCTGGATTTTCTTCTGGGGCTGATCACCAACCGGCTGTTCAACCGCTGATGGGCGACGCGTCTTGATGCGTCTTGGCGCAGGGGATTCGCAGGAAAACGATATGAGACGGCACTGGTACGCGGTTCACACCTACGCGGGACATGAGGATAAGGTCAAGACGGCGATCGAGCGGCGGGCGAATATGCTCCAGCTGCGCGATAAGATCTTCCGTATCCTGATCCCGAAGGACATCGAAGTCCGCAATCGCAACGGTAAGAAAACCGAATATAAACGCAAGGTGTTCCCCGGCTATGTTCTGATCGACATGGTGCTGGACGACTCCACCTGGCATCTGGTCAAGAACACCTCCGGCGTGACCGGTTTCGTCTCCTCCGGGAACAAGCCGGTGCCGCTCCAGGACAAGGAGGTCCAGGATATCCAGGAGGCGCTGGAGCCGGGAACCGCCAAACCGCGTTCGCTCTGGGAGAAGGGGCAGATCGTGCGTGTCGCCGATGGCCCGTTCACGGACTTTACCGGGAAGATCGAGGAGGTCAACGAACCGCGCGAAAAGCTCCGGGTTCTGATCTCCATTTTCGGACGCGATACCCCGGTCGAACTCGACTACAATCAGGTCGAGAAACTTTGACCGATCGTGCCCCGGCACGATCGGTTCGTAGGAGGCAGAGCAAATCTGAAAGGCTTTGCCGTTAATACTACTAATGCGTCCCTGCACGGGCAGGACGCAGAGGAAAACGTATGGCGAAGAAAGTCGTCGGCGTCGTGAAACTCGCGATCAATGCGGGTAAAGCGACCCCTGCGCCGCCCATCGGCCCCGCGCTCGGTGGATACGGCATTAACATGATGCAGTTCATCAAGGACTACAACGCGAAGACGGCGGATATGATCGGTTCGATCGTTCCGGTGGAAATCACCATCTACGATGACCGCTCGTTCGTGTTTATCACGAAAACGCCGCCCGCGTCGGACCTGATCAAGAAGGCGCTCGGCATTCCCTCCGGTTCCGGCACCCCCAACAAAACCAAGGTCGGGACGCTTACCCGGGATCAGCTTCGCCAGATCGCGCAGACCAAACTGCCGGATCTGAACGCGAACGATATTGATGGAGCGATGAATATCATCGCCGGCACCGCACGCTCGATGGGCGTCAATATCAAGGATTAGGAGGAAACCGAAAATGACGAAACAGGAACGCCGCAAGCGCGGCCTCTATAAGCTGTCCAAGCGCTACATCACCGAAAAGGCCAAGGTCGAAGCACTCAAGGAGTACGAACCGTCCGAAGCGCTCGCCCTGGTCAAGGCGACCTCCTCCACCAAGTTCGACAGCACGGTCGATATCGCCGTTCGCCTCGGAGTCGATCCGCGACAGGGCGATCAGGTGGTTCGCGGCACCACCGATCTTCCCCACGGCACCGGGAAGACCCAGAAGGTCGCCGTGTTCGCCAAAGGCCCGGCGGCCGAAGCCGCGCAGGCGGCGGGGGCGGACACCGTCGGCGCCGATGACCTGATCGCCAAAATCCAGAACGGCTGGCGCGACTTCGACGTCCTCGTGGCGACGCCGGATATGATGCCCGCGGTCGGTAAGCTCGGTCGAACGCTCGGACCGCGCATGCCCAACCCGAAGTCCGGCACCGTCACCACCGACGTCACCCGCGTCGTCAACGCGATCAAGAAGGCGACCCGCGTGGCCTACCGCGTCGAGAAAAGCGGTATCATCCATGCTCCGATCGGGAAGGCGTCCTTCCCGCCGGAACAGTTGCTGGAAAACATGAACGTTCTGCTGAACGCTCTGCTCAAAGCGAAGCCCGCCACGGCCAAGGGTCGGTACATCAAGAAGATTACCGTCTCCGCCACCATGGGTCCCGGTATCGACGTCGATCTGCAGCGGGCCACCGCCATGGCCGAAAAAGCCTGAGGGTCTGTCTGAGGGTCTGTCCGGTCCGCCCCCGGAAGCGATACGCTCGCTTCCGGGGGCGTTTTATTTTTGATCGCGCCGTCGACCTCAGAACAGGCCGGTGATGACGCCCTGCTCGTCCGTATCGATATCGACCGCCGCCGGTCGTTTGGGAAGACCGGGCATGGTGAGCAGGGTTCCGGCATAGGCGACGACGAACCCCGCCCCCGCGGATAGTTTGACATCCCGGATCGTCAGCGAATGTCCGGTCGGCGCGCCACGCCGTTCCGGATCGTCCGAAAAGGAGTACTGGGTCTTGGCGATACACACGGGCAGACGGTCGTAACCGCGTCGTCGCAGATAGGCCAGTCGGTTCACGGCCGCCGGGGCGAACTCGACCTTCTCCGCGCGGTAGATCTCACGGGCGATCGTCTCGATCTTCCGTCGCAACGGCATCTCGTCCGGATAGAGGAAGCGAAAATCGGCGCCCGATTCCAGTGCGTCCAGAACCAGTCGGGCCAGTTCCTCCGCACCCTTACCGCCCTCGCCCCAGACGTTCGCCAGAGCGACCGGCGCTTCCACGGCGGCGCAACGCGCCCTGAGCGCCGCGATTTCGGCCTCTGTATCGTCCGTGAAGCGGTTGATGGCGACCACGACCGGCAGACCGAACTTCCGCAGGTTGGTAATGTGCCGTTCCAGGTTGGCGAATCCCGCTTCGACCGCCGCGACATTCTCGGTTTTGAAAGCGTCCGGCCCGACCCCGCCGTGAAATTTGAGGGCGCGGATAGTGGCCACGACCACCGCCGCCGAGGGCGCGAGTCCGCTCTGTCGCATCTTGATATCGAGGAACTTTTCCGCCCCGAGGTCCGCTCCGAACCCGGCCTCGGTAACGCAGACGTCGCCCAGTTTCAACGCCAGGCGGGTCGCGAGCACCGAGTTACAACCATGAGCGATGTTGGCGAACGGTCCGCCGTGGAGGATCGCCGGAGTCCCTTCGATGGTCTGCACCAGATTCGGCATCAGAGCATCCTTCAGAAGCGCGGTCATCGCACCGACCGCCTGCAGTTCCCCGGCGGTGACCGGTTCGTTCTCGGTATTGGTTCCCACGACGATCCGCCGCAGCCGTTCCTTCAGATCGGCGATTCCCTCGGACAGGCAAAGCACCGCCATTACCTCGGAGGCGGCGGTAATCTCGAATCCCGTTTCGCGCGGGACCCCTTCGGATTTACCGCCCAGTCCGGTCAGGATGTCGCGCAGGGCGCGGTCGTTCATATCCAGGCAGCGTTTCCAGGTGAGGGTGCGGGGTTCCAGTCGCAGAGCGTTCCCGCTCTGCAGATGATTGTCGATCAGGGCGGCCAGCAGGTTATTGGCCGCCGTGATGGCGTGCAGGTCGCCGGTGAAGTGGAGGTTGATCTCCTCCATCGGCAGCACCTGTGACCAGCCTCCGCCGGTCGCGCCCCCCTTCTGTCCGAACACCGGACCGAGGGACGGTTCGCGCAGGGCGGCGACACAGCGGGTTCCGATCCGGTTGAGTCCCTGCGCCAGACCGACGGTCATCGTCGTATTCCCCTCGCCGGCCGGAGTCGGCGTGATCGCCGTCACCAGCACCAGTTTCCCGTTCGGTCGGTCCTGCAAACGATCGAGAACGGAGAGAGCGATCTTGGCTTTGTGCCGCCCGAAGAGTTCGTACTCCCCGGCAGAGAGCGCGAGGTCGGCGGCGACGTCGGCGATCGGTCGTGGCGTGACGCTCTGCGCGATTTCAATATCGGTAGGCATGCGAAATTCTAACATAGTGTCGCTGTCACGGGCAAGCGGCCCGTGGACTCTGCTTGACAAAGTAGTTTCGACAGGGTAACAAGAAACGGAGACCGGGCGCAGAGGTTTCTCCGGTTTTCCGGTAATGGTTTGCGGAAACCTCCTTCCGACAAATTCGTCTTATACCGGGGAAGGCTTGAAGCGGGTACGCTTTACCGGAATCAAAGCGACGACAGCCCTGTCACCGGAGAAGAAACGAATTGGACGACTCCTGGAAACTGCCCCCGCCGGTCACCCTGCGGGACCTCGTTCGTATCGTGCGCCGCCGCGCACTGCTCGCGGTCATCACATTTATCGCGGTGGTGACGACGACCCTGCTCCTTACCTCCCGAATGCAGCCGGTGTACCAGGCGACGTCCCGTGTTCTGATGGATGGCCCGAACAATACGGCCGCACCCAGTAATATTCTTGACCTGATCACCGGAGCGAACTCCCGTCCGCTCGATGCCGAGATGGAGAAGATCAAGTCGCGGAACTTCCTGACGGACGTCATCCATGCCGGCCGGTTACGTGATGAAAACGCCGAGAGTTTGAAAGGGCGCGTGGTTCTGGCTCCGAGCGGCGGCGGGCAGATCCTGGATATCAGCGTTCGCGCCAAAACCGCGGCGGACGCAAAAAAGATCGCGGACCTTCTCGCCGATCACTACATTCGCCTGGTAGGACGCGAGTATGAAGATAAGGCGGATGTTTCCGAGGAGCGGCTGCGGCGCGCCCGGGACGAGGCGTATAACGAGAAAAATGCCGCCGAACGCAATCTGAACGCGTTCCTGTCTCGCGCCGGTATGTCCGACCCGTCGATCCTCTATCGAGACCGCGCCGTCACTACGGTCAATGTCCGCAACCAGTTGGAGGAATCGCGCCGTCAACTGATTCTCCAGCGACAGGCCCTCGCCGACCAGCAGAAACAACTGGCGCGCATTCCCCCGGAACGCGCCGAAAGCTATACCCTGGTCAAAAACCCGGTGATCGATAGCTACCGCTCGGAGATTACCCGCCTGGGAGTCGTCCGCCAGAAGCTGCGGTTCGACTACGCCGAGGACAGCGACGAAGTCAAAGCGGTCGATTCGGAGATTCGGGAACTCAAACGGGCCATCGCGGACGCGGAAAAGGAACGGTTTTCCCCCGGTTCGCGCGGCATCATTCGCAATCCCGACTATGCCCGGGTCCAGAGCGCGATTTTCGACAGCCTGATCGCCATCAAGCAGACCGAGCATGGCATCGAATCTTTGACCAAACGGTATGCCGAACTCGAGGGGCAGCAGAAGACCCTGACCGAGCAGCAGAACATCTACGAAGGTTTGAAGCGAAAGCGGGACGCCGCGAACGAGGCTTACGAAAAGGCGCGGCTTGGCCTCATCAATATGCGAATGACCCGCGTCATGAGCGGTCCGAATCTGCGTGTCCTGGAGGACGCCCGGTTGCCGGAACAGCCGCTCAGTCCCAAGCCGTTGCTGAACCTGGCGATGGCGATCACCCTCGGCCTTTTCCTCGGGTTCGGCTTCGCACTGCTGGCGGAGTACCTGGCCTCGGGCAGCATGATCGAGACACCCGAGATGGATTTCCCGCGGGTGGGTGGGGTTCCTCTGCTCGGGGCGGTTCCGGTCGCCCTGCCGGGGGCCGCCGCCGCCAATCCGGACGGTCTTCCCGCCCCGGTCCGACCGACGGTCAGCGCAACCGATACCCTGCGCGAGATTGGCTTTTCTCTGGCGCATCGGGGTCCCCGCGACCCGGTCCCGATCATTCTTCTGGCAGGTACCCGTTCCGATGACGCCACGGCGGCCGTCGCCGCACAGATTGCCGCGACTCTGGTTCGCGACGGTGTTCGGGTCACCCTGATCGACGCGGATCGCGCCCAACCCCGCCTGAACCATGTCTTCGGCGCTCCCGACGCTCCGGGTCTGGCGGACGTCCTGGCCGGTCGTCACCGGTTCCGGGACATCCTGCACATCGGGGCGAACGGCAGTCTGCGCTTCCTGTCCGCCGGATCGCCGGACGATCCGACCCCGATGAGCGATTCGGGCCTGCGTCGCTTCTTCCGGGAAATGGCATCCGATCGAGATACCGATCTCGTCCTGGTCAGCGGACCGTCCGTCTGGCAGGCGCCGATCATCGCCCCCCTGGAGAAGGCGGCCAACGGTCTGGTCCTGGTGACGCCCGACGCGGGACGCGGTATCACCCCGGCGGAAAGCGTCGCTCGCGCCCGACGGCTTCTGACCAACGGGTACAAACCGAATATTCTCGGAGTGATCGTCAATACGGAGGAAGGGGCGGATATCGTCGGCGTTCCCGCTCAGGAGGAGAAAATCGCATGATCGAAATCACACGGGTTTCCACAGGTCTGCTCGCCGCCAGCCTGCTGACGATTTCCACCACGGCGTTGTGCCACGCCCAGGGATTGTCCGCGCCGCTCTCCGGCGCCGCTCCCTCCGTCCCTGCCCCCCCGGTCGGCACGACAAATCCGGCCAACTCGGTGACGGGAACGTCCGCCGGACCGGCGACCGCCGTGAACGTTCCGCTGAACTACCGGGTCGATACCGGCGATGTGCTCCAGATCGATGTCACCCGCCATGGCGACGTCACCCGGGCCGTTCGCCTCCTCGCCGACGCGAAAATCCGCCTTCCCCGTCTGACCCAACCGATCGTCGCCCGTGGCAAAACCTGCGAGGAACTGACGGAAGAGATCACCCGTCAGTTGACGACCGAGGGCAAACTGGTTCTGCGGCCCGGTCAGGTTTCGGTATCGGTGATCGAGATGCGGGTTCGCCGTGTCTTCGTTCGCGGCAACGTCGGTCGCAGCGGCGATTTCGACCTGAAAAACGGCTGGCGGATCACCGAACTGTATGCGGTCATTGGCAGCGTCAACAACCCGGAGCGGGTAACCGCCAAGATTCTGAACCCTCTGCGCCCCGCGCCGCTTCCGATTCACCTCCATGCCGCCCTGACAAACCCCGATTCCGCCGAGAACGTCCCCCTGATGGAAGGCGATACGCTGGTTCTCGAAGGTCCGCGCGCCAAGCGACTTTTTGTGAAGGGCGAGGGGCCGCGCGGGGTTCATGAACTGGACGAACGGTTCGGACTGCGTCAGGCGCTGGTGCAACTCGGATACACCACGACGGGCGCGACCGGCGACGTCCGCAACGCGCGACTCTATCGCCATACCGTCTCGGGCGACCCCAACTCCCCGCAAACCGCGACCAAAGTCAACCTGTTGACGCTGCTGACGGACGATTCGACCCCCGACATCCCGCTCGAAGACCTGGATACGCTGGACATACCCGTTTCCCAGCGATTTATCCATGTCTTCGGAGAGATAAATACCCAGCGGAAAGTCTACCTGCGCGAGGATCAGCCGACCTACCTGGTGGATGTCATGGGATTCGGCGGCACGTCCGCACGGGCAAAGATCGACGACGTCAAGGTCATGCGCATGGTCGATGGCAAGCTCACCATAAAGAGTTACAAGTTCGGCAAGTTTCTGGCGAACGGCGACCTGAAACAGAATCCGGAGATTCTGCCGCAGGATATCGTCTTCATTCCGGATGTCAAGCGTCCGGATTATGTCGGTGGTATCTGGCAGGCATGGGGATTGTTCGGCATCGTTCAGGCGGTCCTTCCGGGGGTGCGGCTCCGCTAGGTTGTGCCGTACGGTACAATCGAGGTATGCTCCCTTACTCACTGACGACGTATGGCTTTCCGCATCGCATGGGCTATCTGGCGACGCGGGACGGGGTAAAGTATCCCAGGCCCTTCTCGATTCCGCAGTTACTCGATGAAGTCAAGCGGTTCGATCTGCACGGAATCGATATGCCCCTGCCCGATCCCGCCGTGCTGCCCGACGAAGCCCTGATCGATCTGCTTGCCGAACGCGATCTGAGGATCACCGTCGAGTTTATGGCGCTGCCCGATGTCTCCGAAGAGGCGGCGGCAACGATGGTCCGGCGCGCGGCGGCGGTCGGCGCGAAGGTGATGCGGACGCTGATCTCCACCGTGCTGTGCGGCGACCGCCGCCCGCTGCCCGAGGGTTGGGAAGCCCGTCTCGCCGTGATGGCCGAGCGTTTGAAGGCGATTTTGCCGATCGCCGCCGATCTCGGGATCGCCCTTGCCGTCGAAAACCACCAGGACGCCACCACCGACGACCTCCTCCTGCTCCATTCGATGACGGACTATCATCCGGCCTACGGCATTACACTGGATACCGGCAATCCGCTGGCGGTGGGTGAGGAGCCGGTTCAGGCCGCACGACGGCTCGCCCCCCTGATCCGTCATCTGCACCTCAAGGACTACACCATCCATTACGCGCCGCAAGGCTATCGACTGGTCCGGTGCGCGGCGGGCGACGGCGTGATCGATTTTCCGGCGATCCTTTCCGCCGTGCGCGACAACGGGTTTCCGTACCTGCTCCCGGGAATCGAGATCGCGGCTCAGCCGACGCGGACGATACCGATCCTGGACCGGGGCTGGTGGGACGGCTACCCGTCCACGCCGACGACCGATCTGATCGGCGCGTTACGGATTCTGTGGGAAAAGGGCCGACCGCAGGATGCGCCCTATTCCAGCGCGTGGGAACGCGGCGAGAACTCCGAAGTCGTCGGCGCGGAGGAGTGGGATATCGTGACGCGCAGTGTCGCCTACTTCGCCGGTTTAACGGGCCACGCCTAGGCGTACCGGCTACACCACGACCTGTCCCTTTTCATGCGGCAGCAGACGCTTACGGCGATGGCGGGCGACATGGTCCGCATACCTTCCCGGATCATGATCGAGTCCCGTCTCCCGATCGAGAAACAGGGGAAAGTCGGAGGCCGGAGGCTTGGTATGGTCGTAGGCATACTCATAGGAACGCAGGATGATCCGCTGCTCGCGCCGGAGCGTTTTGACCCACTCCGGATCGTTCCGTAGACGATCGGCCGCAACCACCCAGGAAGGACAGTAGGCGAGGAAAAAATTCTTGCGTACGATGTCGGATTCGTTGGGTTCCACACGATGCCAGACGTTGCAGTTCATCAGCGTGATGCTGCCGCGCGGAACGCAGAGGATTTTTTCGCCCGGCACGCTCCGGTCGGTATCGTAGGCGTCGAAGTACTGCTGACGGTGCGAGCCGGGCATCATCACCAGGTTGCCCATCTTCGGCTGGAGGACGTCGGTCAGCCAGTAGGCCACCTTGATCTGGCAGGGAAGTTCGGGCATGAACACCTGGTAGGGCACCGCCCGCGCTCCGTCCGGATGCCACTGGTTATACCACCCCCCGTGCGGTCGCAGAAAGAACTGCGACAGGTGCAGCTTCAGAAGTTCGCCGTAGTAATCGTACACATACCCGACATGGCGCGGATGGTCGATCAGCTCGGCAAAAACCTCGTCCAGTTCGACAATATTCTCCCGGGCGAAGAATTTGGTCGGATCGTACTTCGGGTGATCCCGGGTATGCCGGTCTATCGCTTCGATATAGCGGTCGGTTTCGGCGTCGGTGAGCCGCTCGGGCAGGATCAGATACCCCTCGCGTTCGAAAAATTCTCGCTGCTCGGGTGTGAATCCGGGTGGGGCGACCCGATACCCCGCCGCCTGTGCGGTATCCGTCTCGGGCGTTCGATCCGGCGTTTCTGAGGTGGTCTGCATAGCGCCTCCTTCGGTGCGGTTCCTACCGGGAAGTACTCCGGAAGATCGGAGGTTTCCTGCAGGGCAGGAAACCTCCGTCACGAAACTCCGGGAGGAGCGATCCGCTGTCGACTCGCTGTCGACCGCTCTCAGGCGGCGTTTCGGCGGCGGCGGACGACGAACGCGGCCACACCCAGGGCGAGCAGGGCGAACGTGCCCGGTTCCGGCGCGGCGGCGATCAGCAGGGAGACCCGATCGACGCCGAAGTTGAAGAAGGAGACGTTATCGACCTCGGCGAACCGGAGTCGCACCGTCTGACCGGCGTTCGCCCGAAGGAACGGCGTGATATCGACGGCGAAATCCGTGTAACCGGAGATCAGCGGATCGGTGGGCGTGGTCCGGAAAACGTTGGTGACGATGTCGGCGGAGGCCACGCTGAACGGGTCGGCCAGGGCGGAGAGAAGGTCCACGCGCGCTTGCTGGTTCAGGTTCAATGCCCCGGTTCGATTGGTCGCCGCCCAGTCCAGGTTCGTCGGCGTTCGGAACGTATCGCCGCTGTTGACATATACGGAGAAGCGCAGAATCCCCTGTCCGATCTCGGTCGGGAGAACCAGGTCCTGATAGAGCACATGGGAGCCTGCCGCCTCGGCATCGGTCATGGCCGCCTGCGTCCCCTCGGGAGCCGCCGGGACGTCGAATCCGTTAATCGGGCTGGTGGTTCCCGTCTGCACGAAGAACGTCCCTTCACTTCCCACCTGGTCAATGACCGTCCAGCCGGAAAATCCGGCCTCAAAGCCGCCGTTCGTGATCAGTTCCTGCGCCTGCGCGGCGGAAACGACCGATCCGAACAGCGCCAGTGCGGCAATGCGTTTCATGGCAATATTGATCTTTTTCATTGTTTTCCTCGATGTAATCCGTTGTTTCCGGCCTTACGGGCGTCGGCTGATCGTGTAGATCGTGTTGTCGGTGAGCGAAACGACATACAGGTTGCCGTCCGGTCCCTGAACGATATCGGTCGTCGTGCCGAACCCTTCGCCGATGACCAGACTTTCGCTCTCGGTCCCATCGAACTTGGTCGGGCGGAACAGGTTGTCCGCCACCTTATCCGCGAGCCGCGCGTCGGCGCTGGTATCGACCCGGAGTCGGTCCGCCGTCAGCCGGACCCGATAGAGGCTCCCTCCATTGCCACCGACCTGGGTGAAACTGCGCGCCGTGCCGAACCAGAAAGTGCCGTTGTATTCCGCGCCGAGGGCCTCCCCGCTCACGAAGGTCGCGCCGGAAGGACCGATCTCATAACGCCAGCTCAGTTCCGGGTCGACATAGGTGGCGCCGGGCAGCATGAACAGGCGTGAGGTTGCCAGATTGCGGGTGTAGGCGATGCGGGTCGGTGGGTAACGCACCTGCTGCATGGCGTTGTTGAACTGGGTCGTTTCGATGCGCTTGAAGTCGGCGATTCGGCTGGCCGGTCCCATAAACTGGATCCATCCGCCGTTCATGCCCGGAATGATACGATTCAGTTCGCTGAAGGCGTCGTCGGCATTTTCCGTTTCCCAGAGGAATCCGCCGATCGGATCGAACGCC
>JANRLW010000054.1:0-13216 GCA_033762295.1 Capsulimonadales bacterium | reverse complement strand
GACAAACCCCGCGCTCGGCAGCGTGGCATACAATGGCCCGATCGACGTGTCGAACTGGGCCCATTCATCGGCGGCCAGGGTTTTGTTGGCGGTTTCGGGCGGATGCGATTGATACCAGACGTTCGTCAAGCTGACTTCCAGTACTCCGTCCGTCGTCACATTGATCGTCGGCTCAATACTATTGGTCGCCGCAAATCGAATCCCGTCGGTCGGTGCGTAGGTGCCCGTGTAGGTCCCCCCGTAGCTGTCCGCGCCGTTGATGACGCGAACATATTTGCCGATCCGTGCCGTCGAGGCATACGCACCCGACGCATTCGTTGCCGAGGTCCGCAGCAGTTTCCAGATCGCGGCGAAATGCGCTTTCAATGTCGCAAAGGTTGCCGCCAGCCAGGGCGCGTTTGCGTCTCGGGTGCGCGCGGCCTGCACCTCGGTGGCCCTGGCATCGACGAACCCGCCGTTCCCGCCGCCGGAGAGCGCTCCCGCCGCGATCGACCCGGAGTACTGCGATCGTTTCGCCGCCTCTCGCGCAAGCCGTATCTGAGTTCGCACATCGTCCGGACGTTCGGTCGCAAAATACACCGCCTGAGTCAGCTTGCCCCCGTCGTACCGGCCCTCGATCTCCACAATCGGCAACGGCTCGGGCAGGATCGCTCCCGACTCACTGCCAATCCCGCGCACATACTGACCCGGTCGGATCGGCAGTGCCGCGCCCACGATCTCCACATCGGGGTTCCGTACCTCTCTTGCCCTGGCAGTAAATGTCGCATCCGCCAGCCTGCCTCCGTCCTCATGGGTCTGAATCGAGTCGTTCGTCACCAGCTCGGGAAGGTCGCCGTAATCGGCGTTGCTATCATGAATGGGACCGGAGCCGAACCGCTCATCGGCCCGATACGTCGCCTCGAACGGCCCCTCATAATAGACCGGCACGCCCCCGACCTTCGGCGCAGCGGACGCGGTGAACAGCAGGCTGTCCATCAGGCCCTTGCCGGTCCCACGAATTACGAACGCAGGAATCGCCTGGTTCTGATCGAACGCGATATCGCCCGGCACGCCTTCGAGGATCAGCGGCGTCCAGTCCGGGTAGTTCCCGCTCGCAAAGTTGACCACCCCGATGTTCTTATACTCACCGTTGTTTAGCTTCAGGATCTGCAACTGAATCGCCGGGTAGCTAATCTCGCCCGGAAAGTTCTTGACCCAGGCGGTGAGCCGGTAATTGCCGCGCGGCGTGACCGGGATCGGTCGGCCCTGGAACTCGCGAATCGAGACGTCGTTGTTGTCCGCATCGGTCGAGACCACATCAAAGGCCAGGCAGTAAGCCCCTGAGTGCCCGTCCGGGTAAGCCCAGTCGATGGAGTTAACCTGGGCCGATCCCGTTAGATTGCCGCCGTTGACGCGGACTTCCATGCCCTCGGCAGACACCGCCTCGCTATTGTAGACGGCGACGTTATCGACCATCACTCCGTCGCCTGCATCGCCGCCCGTGGGCATTTCGGTGCGGAAGGTGAACCGGTCCGCGCCGGTGGGGCACGGGCCGCTGATCCGAAAGGTGGCGAAATCCGCAGAGGTCGGGGCGATCCGTTGGGTCAACGTGCCAACGCTCCCGCCGGCGTTGCGCCAGGTCAGGGTGGCATCGACGTACGAAAGATGGGTTCCGCTCTCCAGACGGGCGCGGACCTCCGCCGTGTACATCGCGCCGGGGACCAAAGCGACTGCCGGACTGTCCACCACCTGCTGTACGTACTCGCCATCGTTGTCCAGCTCGACCATGGTGTTGCCGCCATCGGTCTGCCCTTCCACTCCCTCGCTGGCCAGCTTTTCACTCGCTCCGCCGCCAAGCGTCCACGGACCGGCTCCCGCTGCCTCGAAGCCCGGATCGGTAATCAGGTTAGTGACCGTACCGGTCAGGGTCGGATACTCGAACCCCGCGCCGCGCGTCATCAGGTTCGGATATTGCGGCTGCCCCCCGACGACATCCAGCACATTGACGATCCGACGGCTGTCCTTGCCGCTGCGCTTGGCTATCACCTGAAATGGTGCATCGGGTGGGGATGGCAACGACCAGACGTGATCCGGGGCGTTGGGGTCGCCGTAGGCCCGTATGAAAAGCCGATCCTGGCCGGTCGCCGAATCGGTGTCGCAACCGAACGCCATCAGACCGCCCGCGAGGCGCATCAGGTCGCCGTTGATGTCGCCGATCGTGCGACGGAAGCCATCGACATAATCGACCGTCTGACCGACCGTGGACGTCGAGACGAGCAGATCCGGGTAGTATCGCTTCGCCCAGGCGTTCCAGATACGACTGGCCGCGACCGAGAGATCGACCCCCTCTTCATCCGCGGAGGGGAAGGCGAACCGTTGCCGGACCGGGATGCGGCTGATCCGTTCGTACAGCCCGTAGAGGGTCAGCACGACCTTTCGAACGCCGATCTTGACCTCCTGGATATCGCGCACATACCCGATGTAGCACTCCACCGGGTTGCCATCGACCCCCTGACCGAAAAAGCCGACGCGGGCATCGCTAACGATACCGGAGAGCGGCGAATCGGACAGTCGTCCCTTCAGGGTGAGCGTGGCGTCAAGGTAATACCCTTCCCGCCCCACCCGGTAGACGGAGGGACCGACCAGCTTCAGCGGTAGCACGCGATAGGCCGTGTTCGAGCCTGCGCGATAGAGGCGCACCTCAAAGGGTCGTTTCATAGAAGCAGTTACGGGGAAGAATCCCCGCTTCAAAAAGAAGCGGGGGATGAAGGTCAGGCGGTATGTGCCCAGCGAGGACGGTAGGAGACGCTGCCGGAGGACAGAGCGAGCGTACCGCCCAGCGTGACGCCGATCGTGGTGGCTCCGACCCTGAGGCCCTCCTCGATAAACTCCCCGGTCATCAGGGCGAGCGCATCGACGCCGCCCTGCGTGACCGTGCCTGTGCCGCAATCGATCACATACTGCGCATTGTCGGTGATGGCCAGAACAAAGCTCCGGCCATCATGGGTGACGGTCAAATCACCGGCTCCGGTGGTGTCGAACGTGAACACCGGCACAGGGCGGTTGCCACCCTCGATGGTGACACTGTTGCCGCCGCCGGTCAAGGTCGCCGTGGTCAGGCTGTTCTTGTACCAGTAGGGGTCCGCGCAACGCAGACCGATGGTGGCCCGCAGGAAGTTCATTCCCTCGTCGAGGTCCTTGCGGATCATGTTCACCCGCCCGGTGACATATCGATCCGAGTGCATGTACCAGGTTCCCTCCGCCGGCTGTGCCAGAGCGCATGCAACGGCTTCCCAGCGGTCGCGCAGTTGCTGGCGCGTGCCGCCTTCGAGATAGATCGGAATGGTCACGATCCGAACGTCCGGAACCGCCTCCCCCTGCCACTCGCGCCCCTCGGCATTGCTCTCGGTCGGGATATTTTGCCGGAATTCGTCTTCGTCCCACTGCTCCACCATCGCGGTCGTGGGAGCGTCAAAGGTTGTTGTTATCCCGGCATAGACCCATTTCTTGGCAAAATCAGGCATGACTTCTCCTCACGCGGTCATGATGGGGCTCATGACTCCGTCACGGGCAGATAGGAGCGCCGGTCGTTGCGGTCATCGATGTGACGGATCAGATAGTCGGCATCGGCCCGATCGTGGATGGTGCCGATATGGATCGTCGTGCTCTTGCCGCCGCCGAGTTTGTTTTGAACGGCCTTGATCTGCCGTTCATTGAGGACGACCGACGGTTCCTGCGGGACAATCAACTCCGGGGCCCCCATCCAGCCCTTGCCGTCACCGACCCAGGAGGCACGACCGATAGGAGGGCGACCGCCCTCGGCAAAGAATCCGCCGGCGAATGCGCCTATCCCGATGTCGGTCAGCAGACTGCCGCCCGGGATAAAAGATCCGACGACCGCGCCGGCGATACCCCCGAGAACGCTCTTTTTCTGCTTTTTCTTTCCGCCCGCTCCGAGCAGGTTGGCCAAGCCCGCCAGTGATGCGCCCGCCATCAGCAGGTTCTTCGCGCTGATATTCAAGCCACTGATGTTCTTGTTCAACGCGTCGGCGATGTCCCGGAACGTCTCGCCAATCGGTTGCTTGATCGCCCGGCTGATCTCCCGGGCGATCAGGTCGCCGCCTTCGCGTCGCAGGCTGTCCACGATCGCCATTACCGCCGATCGACCCGCTCCCTCGACATTTCCACGCGTCAGATCGCCGAGGAATTCTCCGGTGGCGTTCTCCACATTCTGTTCCATCCGCCGACCGGACTCTCGCAGATCGCGCGCCCGCCGAGACCGGCGGTCTCGGCGCTCATAGTCTCGACGATAGCGCAGGTAGGTATCCCGGTCGACCGTAAGGACCGATCCATCCGGCTGAACCACCTGATAATGGTCATCGTCCATGCTGGTGATCGTCGGCATCTGGTTTGCTGTCAGGTCCGTTTCCTGGAACTGCCCCGACGCTTTATCCGTCAGTTCCCTCGCGGTTTGAGCGATCCGAATGCCCGATCGGTCGAGCCGGTTCTGCGCTGTCGGATCGGTAAACATCGTGCCGAAATAGTCGTTCATCGCCTGGCTTTGCAGGTTATCGACGATCTGGGCGATGATCCGCTGGGCTTCCTCGAAATTGTTCGCCCGCTCGAGCTGAAGACGGAGCGTGTCCTCATCGACCCGGAGGCCATCCAGAAGGGCTTGCCGAAGCTTTTCGTCAGCTTCCCGCGCCTCGTCGATTCGTCGGATCTCCTCCTGGACCTGCTTCTTTCGCCGCTTCTCGGCTTCCTCGTCCTCCTCGTCGAGCATCTGATAGATCTGGTCGATGATTCGCTGCTGTTCGGTGGCCTCGTCCTGCAGGCGTTTGCCGGCTCTTTCGGTCGCTTCACGCACGCTCTTGGCCCGATCGGCGTTATCGGCCAGTATGTCCGCTTTCGCCGCCATGAGGTTCGAGGCCGCGGTGCGGGGATGCGTGCCTACCTGCCGGTTATAAGTTGCCTGTGCCGCCGCTCCCTGAGCATTGCGGATCCGCCCCATGAGGCCGAACGCATTCTGTCGCGCCCGCTCGATCTCCTGTGGCGTTCGTGCCTGCTCGAATTCATCGAGCGCGAAACCAAACGTCCGGGAAAGCGTGGTCAGTCGCCGTTGAGCATCGATCTGCGCCGCCGCCCGCGCATCGTTTGCGGCCGCTTCCGCAAGCGTGGCGAGTTTGTCCTGCGCCGCTACCTGAACTGCCTGAAGGCTTTTGTTTGCCGCGTCCGGGCTGATACCGTGGGTGCTCTTGATCCGCCGGGCGATGGCTTCCGCCCGCGCCGCCAGGGCGGACACCTGCTCTGCGGTTTTGGCCTTGCCGATTTTGCCCACGATCGCCGATAGCTCCGCTTGCAGCCCGGATACCTGCTTGACATCGATGATAGGCGCGGCCGCCATACGGAAGGGCTTACCCGATGCTCCCAGGTTCTCGTACTGGCTTTGCATGCCGAGGCCGCGCCGATACGATAGGAGGGATTCGCGTTCGCGGGCCAGTTGGATTAGGGTCGAGTTGTTTGACCGATCCGGATCGAACCCGGCGGGGAGGTCCTGGGAGATCTGCGCCAGGCGCTGAGCGATCAGTTGCTGCTGACGTGGCAGGGGCGTGCCGTTCGCCGAACCGCGCCCGGAAATGATGTCGCCAAGAAGTCGGCCTTCCCGCTGAACGGCGGTGTTTTGCCGGACGCTGCCCGCACCGCGCCGCAGCAGGCTCGCCATATTGTCCATCAGTTTGTTTACCCCCGACTCCTGCGCCGCTCGACCGATCTCGTTGAACATCTCCTTGAAGCCGTCGACAATGTTCTCCTTACTGTTTTTCAGACCGCCTTCGACCTGTTTGGTCCGCTCGTAAATCTGAGACAGAGCTGCGATTGCCTGCTTCGGGTCCAATCCCGCCGCCTGAATGAGTTCGGTATCGGACGTGCCGAACGCCTGCTGCATGGCAACACGAATGGAGGGAATGCGCTCCGCAAGCTGATTGATCTCTTCGGCGCTAACCTTGGTTTTCGCCGCCATCTGCGCGAGCGCGAGCGTGACCCCTTCGATCTCCTCGCGACCGCCCCCGGTCTGCGCTACGGCTTTTCCAAAATTGCGCAGGTGCCGCTCCGCCTGTTCTGCCTGGAATCCTGCGCCTTGCAGCCGGATCGCGCCCTGTACGGCCTCCTGAAAGCCCAGACCCGGTAATTGCGCCACCTCTCGAAGGCGGATCAGTTGCGCCTCGGTTTTTGCCGCCGAGCCGTTCAGCGCACGGAGCGCATTCTCCAGACCCTCGTACGTCGCGCGGGTCTCGAAAATCTGCCCGGGGAGCTGTGCCGCCTGGCCCGCGAGGTACAACCCGCCGGCGGCCATGGCTCCCTGCAAAGCGCCCGCCGGGGAGAAGCCTGCGAACGTTCGGGGAAGGGCAAAGTTACTGCCACCGTTGGCGCGTGCGCGCCGCTGGGCGGACCGCTCCGCAGCACGCGCGGCTTCCTCCTCCACCCGGATCGTCTGTTGCTTGGCCCGAAGGGTCTGGGTAACGCTTCGCTGAATCGATGTCGCGGCGTTGGCCTCCGCCTGAGCGACGCGGGCAGCGGATTTGGCACGGGCCTCGTCCTGCCGGAGGATGCTTCGGGCCTCCAACTCCTTGATCCGAAGTACCTCCCGAGCGGAAACCTTCGCCTGGTTCGTCGCGACCGCGTAAACATTGGCTAATTCTTTTTTTGCCTGGGCAGCATCCGCCCTGACGCGAAGGAGCAGCACGGCAGCTTCTTTTTCGTTTGCCATAGTTCCTCTGTTGCCAGAACTTACAAGAACTTATTCGATGTCTGACGGCGAACCCGTTGACCGCGAACCTGTAGTGCGACCCGATCTTCCCTGACGTTCGCGCAAGCCGTCCCTCTCAAAAGTTGCGAAAACGACCGGTACTCCCGCATAATAGAACGGCGAAAGGGCGAAAACGTACAAGTTTACGATCGAAATCGCCGTTCCACCGGCGGTTCGCCGCTGGTGAGGGTTGAAACACAACGCCGTCTTTCGCGCTAGTAGCAAGAGCAGCGTTCCACCGGCGGTTCGCCGCTGGTGAGGGTTGAAACCTGGGTGGAGGCAACCCAAGTGGTGGCCAGCACGGTTCCACCGGCGGTTCGCCGCTGGTGAGGGTTGAAACTACCTCAACAGTCAGTCGTCCGATCTCTGGGGTACGGTTCCACCGGCGGTTCGCCGCTGGTGAGGGTTGAAACCCGTGACAGACCGCAGTTTCTGCGGCAGAGCGCGATAAGTTGCACCGGCGGTTCGCCGCTGGTGAGGGTTGAAGTAAACAGGGCTTGCCGGACGGCACGACCATTGGGATCAAGGCTTACGGCCTGATGAGTCGCCAACAAGAAGAGTCGCCATGCCCATAGTGATCGAGCGGGCGGAGTAATCTACGAGGCCGTAGGTATACGCATACAGAGCCGGTTCGGTCAGTTCCTCACGAAGGTACGTCGGTGTCATCCAAGCATAGATCTGGCCGACCCGCCGATAGAACTCGACCGTGTCCGCCAGGTTTTGCCGGCGATCCCGACTATATTTCGTGGGATCGTCCGGATGGTTCCGTCCCGTGATCGCTCGATAGAAACCGGTGCCCCGCGTCGCCCGGGAACCCTCCTAAACAATCGAAAATCGCACGGAGCAAGTCGGCGAACGCGGTGAACTCCAGATCGAGCAGCGCATCGTCCAATGGCCGTTTTCCGTCCGGCAACGCTACCGGATCGCCTTCCTCACCGGCGGGCAGCGGCCACACATACGGATGATCGCCGCTGAGGAGGCGCATCAGGACATCACAGATACCGGGGAGAAAGTGCCTCATCGTCCTTCGAGCGATATCGAATTGTTCGAGCACCTCGCTCAGCTCGACGTCGGCCATCTCGCCCGGATTGCGTTCCTCCCAGACGGCCAGTGCCGCCGGGTCCTCGTCCTCAGGTCTGGCTTGTTTCCAGGCGTCCACCGCCTCAGCATGCGCGCGGGCGCGGGAGAGCGTGTAAACATTCCATGCCTTTTGCAGGTCGATTCCTCGTCCGGCCCGATCGCCTATCGCGGCAAAGAGGAGGCAGTCCGGGAACATCTCATAGACGTGCTCCTCGATCGAGTCAGCCTCGCGCATCCGGGGGGTCCGGAGAGTGAACGACAAATCCCCTACCCGATAGGTCTCAGGGATCATCAGCACCTTCCGTTCCGATAAGGCGGGCGCGTCCGTGGTTTTGTGTTGGCGCTTGGATATGGGCATAAAATCTCCAAGGGGCAGGCCGGTCGGCCTACCCGAGTACGGTCAGGATTGGTCAGGCGCTGTGGGGAAGAGCGACTCCGGCCTCAGCGCAACGAAGCTGCGCCGGCCCAGTGCAACGAAGTTGCACGGGAGGAGCGAACTGTGGGCGACCGATCCGATTCATCGTTTCCATCACATCCATCACATCCGTCACATCCGTCACATCCGTCACGCCCATCATGGTTTTCAGGACGGACCGAAGGATGGTCAGGGTGACTTTCAACGGGTCCCGGATGGCCGTCCCGGATAGCGTCGGGCGGGTGGGCGCGGAGCAGGGAATGATCTCGGCGAAGGTCGCTGTGGCTTCGGAAACATCCAAAGACACGGTCAGCGGCAACACGTACGGGGAAGTGCCGGTGTGGCGATAAAGGAACCGAACGTACCGGGCGGAGACGGAGAGCGATCCGCTCACGCTGGTGGTATATGCTCCCTCGGAAACGCTCTCACCGCCCGCGTCGGACCAGGCGCCGTCTTCCCCATCCGTCGTGTCGGCGCTGTATTCAACAGCAAGCAAGTTGCTTTTCCCCGGAATTTGCCCCGGATCGAACGACTGAAGCGGACGCCACCGGGTCGACCAACCGGTCAGCAATGCCACCGACCCGTAATCGTAGACGACCGTGATAAACGTTGTGCCGGACAGGGCGGCTGGGCCGCTCGTTGCCGCGACGGTCCGTTGGTGAGTAACAACGGTGGAATCGCTTCCGTCGTCGAGGTTGGTCGTCGCCGTCATCGACGAAAAGGGCGGCCGGATATCGGCCTCGACGTTGGTCGGGTACCAGAGAATGGTCGGCATGGAAAGAAAGGGAAAATCAGGCGGAGACGATCTCAAACAAATCGCCCGACGCCGGAGCGTTGGCCAACGCGGATGTCAGGGTAAACTCCCGGTTCGAGCCGTCGTAATCGGAGATGGCCGAGGAAGTTACTCCCGCGAGCGCCGCGGTGACGTTGCCATAGAACCGCAGCTTTTTCCCGTTGTAAGCATCGTTGACGTTGCTCAGATGAGTCGACGTCGTTTGGAAAACCGTGGTCGTCGGTGACGGAGATGATTTGACCAGACCATATATCCATTCGGTATCTGCCGAAGCCGGCACGTTGTCGATGGTCAAACCGGGCGCATCGATCGCCGCACCACTCTCGAAGTTTTTCACCTCAATATAGGCGTCGGTACCGGACGTACTCCCGGGCGCATCGATCGGGATGAAAGTCAGGTTCTCGGGAATCTCGTTTTCGTCCTGGATGGTCATCGTGGTGATAACGTCCGCGTTCTCGTAGTAAATCCCCATGGAAGGCGCCCAACCGATCGCGTTGTTCGGCGGGGTAAACACCGTGCTGACCGGCTGATAGGTAATCGTTGTACCCGGGGCGAATCCGCCGGTCGGCACGGACGCCACGCCCATATTGCGCCAAATCCGGCTGATGTCGTCGTCGTCGAAGTTGATCGTCCCGCTGCCTGCCGTATCAATCTTGCCCTGGAACTGCCGCGCATAACCGCGCTTGCCTGACAATCCCTTGACGAACCGGAGCTGGTGAGTGAACGTGTGAGTCATCGATCGAAACTCACCGGACGCCGATCCCACCGTCGCCAGTGCCATCTGGCAGGAGTAGTGATCCAGCGTGGTTTCCGACGCAGTATCGCAACCGAGCAGTGCCGCGGCACTGGCCACTTCGGCAATGCGGAAGATGAACATGGCGAGCGCCCGCATACCCACCCGACCGATCACCGGATTATCATCCTCATCCGAAGCACTGATCTCAAGGCTTGTGACATCCACGCCCGTGTAAACCTTGTACAGATCCTCATACTGCTGAATGATTGTCATGGTTTTACGCGAGCCGAGCAGGTTGCTGAATCTGTGGGTGTAGCTCTGCGTCACCGTCAGGGTCACGCCACTGGCGGTAGCCGTTGCCGCAGCGGACAGCGTGATGCTGCCCGAACCTATGCTGGCAATAGTTGTCCCTGCGGCGATCCCGGCGCCGCTGATCGGCTGGCCGACGGCGAGGCCCACGGTCGAGGACACAGCGGCGACGGTGGTATTCGTATTGGTCGTATTGCCGGTAATTGTGATGGTGTTCGCGGTCGTGGCCCGTGGAAACAGGCTGCGGAGGATCCGCAGATACGCGCCTTCGGGCTTGATTACGATATCGAACGTTCCCTCGTAGACGGTGCGGCCATATACCTGCCCCCGGCGACGGGTGCGGCTGTTGCGCAGTTCGTTCGAGGGCACGCGCATCATATCATCGCCGAATCCGCCGGAGAGAAGGGGAACCTTCCACTGAGCTTTCGCCGGGATTTTGGGTGCGTTTTCGATGGCCAGGTAAAGGGCTGAGGCAGCGCCTGTCGTGGGTTGATCCGCTAACTCGGGCATGGTGATTACCTCCGTCCAAGGGGCACGCAGAAAGACCAGATTCGACCAGTCGCTGTACTCACAGGGACCGGATTGCGAATCGTCCCGGCGGCGTACCCGATAGACATAAAGCAAGCCGGGGGTCAAGTCGGTATCATCAAAAACATCGGCCCCTCCGGAATCGGACAGGACCGCAATCGTCGAAAAGGAGGCGATACCGATGCCTCCGATCGCCCGCTGTACTTCGATCGTCAGGGCCACGTTTTAGCCCTCCGTTTCGTCCTCCGCAGAGGCATTGCCGTCACCGAACGGACTACCGAACGGACTACCGAACGGACTGCCGAACGGACTGCCGTCCTCGTGGCAGGGAAGACACACCCCGTCCTCCACCACGCGTTCGGCAAACCAGGGGGCGAAGTTTTCGCGCGGCTCGGGTACTCCGTAAGAGAGTTCCAGATCGAGGCCCCCCCGGGCGCAACCCTCGAAAATTTGCGGACAGCCCTCACGAATCAGCCGCAAATGCGTCGAAAGGACACGTGTTTCGCCCGATTCGGACAGGGATATAGTGGGTTTGGGCATGGATCAGGCTCCTTGGTTGGCTGAAAGGCTAAAAACGGTTCGAGTCAGGAAGTAACTGTTGTTTTCTCCGAAGAAGGGAGTCGTAACGGGAGTGCCGAACGACATTCGGTACCAGAGGCTGTCAGCGCTGGGGTCGACCCGATAGCGCCGCCAGATTACCTTGCGCAACAGGGTGGTCAGTCGCACGACTCGCCGCCGGGTTTCGGACATCCGGGTACGTGTCGCCCCTTCATCGAGGTAGCCGGCCACCTCCAAAACGATCTCGGGGTCGAGGCGCCGGGTCGAAAGAGTCTGTGCCGGTAAGTACTCGCGATTGGTGAAAATGCTGACCAGAAGCCCTTCGCTCTCCGCGATCGCGTGCAGGGGGAAATCGAGAATCGGACCGAAATAGGTTCCCGCAAGATCCGCATCGCCGGTGAGCAGCGCACGCAATCGATCCTCGATGAGCAGCGTTTCTCCGTCATCGATGGTGGCAAGATGTCCGATCGGGTTCCGAATCGGCATGGCAATCCCTTGTCCTTCGTTTTCTAGAGCCTTTGCACAGCCGCGACCCGACGCCGCAGGCCCGCGGTCAGGACGTCCTGATATGCCCGTTGATCGGTCGGCAAAAGCACCAGAAACGGACGGCGCGCCTGTTGCCGGGCCGCGTAGGGCAAGGAGATCCCGGCGACCGCTTCGGTTTCATTGACGTACGACGCACTGCCGGGAGCCGTCCCCGTGGTATCGACCAGCGCCTTTCGAAGGCTGTCATCGAAAGCGCGTAGCGGGGTTTCGAACCCGGCGACCGGCTGCTCTCCGGTACGGCGCGTTCGGCGTCGCCGGGCGGCGATCGTGGTTTCCGCCAATCGCGCCCATGGTTGCGGCCGTCCGCCCTGGCGAAACGTCAGATCGACCGAACGCGCCTGAAGACGACGAATCTCCTTCATTTCCGGTGTGAACGAGGTAAGCGATCCGCCGAGCTGCGTCAGCGTGCGTCTCCAGCCGGTGGGATTGATTTCCAGGGCGAGGGAAAGGTGCATCAGCGTACTCCGGAGCGGCAGACCCAGGCGTTTTGGATAGTGATATCCGTCGCCTCTACCCGGGCAGGGGCGATCAGGGACCAGGTCACGCCATGCCGATCGAGGATCTTATCGCCGCTTTTCAGGCCATCGTCCGGCAGGAAAGACACGACGATCAGTTTGCCACCGGCGTCCACGAGAGAGGCCGGAACGAATTTTAGCGCTTCGGTTTCCCGGGGGTCGAAGATGGCTTTGGATTCCTGTCCGTTCGGGAGGCGGATGGTATTGCCGAATTCCCGAATAGTTTCCGCCACTTCGCTGGCAAATTGGTTCGCAAGCAGTCCGATCATCCGATAAACCCTTTTCGTACGGTGAAAACGGGCGACTCTCCGGTCGTTTCCACATCGCCGACGGTCGCCTTGACCTGCAGGTAATACCGTCCCGGCGTCAAAGTCGCGGTTTCGGTGTCGGTATACGGCGCGGCAATTTGGCCCGCGCTCCAGATGGCCCCTGCCGCACCGGAGGCGGCGGACTTGCCTCCGATGGATGCGGTAGTCGCCCCCGCTTTGATCAGGGCGTACTGCACCGCACTGGCACCGGAGGCATCGAAGGGTGCGCCATCCGCCCGTTTCAGATAGGCCAGCAAGTTCCAATGGTCTCCGGTCACCAGGATCAGATCCGTTTGCGTTCTGTCGACTTGTCCGCCCAAGTCGACAACCAAAGCCGTCATCGGAACCACTACGGTCCCGGAGCCGCCTCCACCGCCTCCCCAGGCAGCATCGCCACGCTCCCGAATCGCTTCCAGCGAGTCGGTCGTATTGTCAAACGTCCCACCGATATCCGTAGGAAGAATCGCCCCCGCCTTACTGGCCAGGGCCCTGAAAAAGCCCAAGACGGTGTTCAAGCCCGATCCGGTGATGGCACCCAGTTTCGAATTGATCGTATTGGCCGTTGTTTGTACGCCGGAGACGGCGGTTTCGGTAGCCAGGCCGCTCTTGATTTCGTCGACAGCATCGGTGGCAAGTGCGGCCGC
>JANRLW010000053.1:0-31522 GCA_033762295.1 Capsulimonadales bacterium | reverse complement strand
GGCAGGACAACGACTCGGTCACCGTGACCTCCTGGTCCTACGGGTTTCCCGGCGAGTTCTCCTGGTATATTCAACCTTACCTGCGGAACTTCGATATCCTGCATTGCCCGTCGTTTCCCGCCAGCGCCGAAGCCTACGGTCGCTACTGCAACCCGAACTACCTCCCCGGCAACGTCGATAACCCGACCGGCGAAACCCGGATGTGGGGCTACGGCTATAACACCGGCCATCAATGGGCCAACGATACCGGTCTGACGTTGAACGCCTCCTATCGCCTGACCGGAACGTACGATATCGTCGTCGGCGGAAGAAAGGTGAACGTCCGCTATCGGGAACGACCGCTGCTCGGAATTCCGACCGCCAGGATCGGCGCGCCGAGCCGGGTCCTCCTGGTCAGCGACTCCAGCGACACCGTCGTGGTCGGACTCGGACGGTTCCATCTGCACCGCCCGTCGCCCCAGGACGACGCCTGCGATCGCCTGAGAAAGTTCAACTGGCCGCGCCATAACGAAGGAAACAACGCCGTCTATACCGACGGACACGCCGGATGGTACCGGTACAACGATCGTCCGCTCGCCGACGGCGACCCGTCCGTTCTGCCCGATGTCTGTGGCTACTTCCACGAATTCGACGGCAGCAACAATCCGGGCAACTGTAAAAACGATTTGAGAACACAGTAAGGGGAACATGGAAGAACCGAGGAGCCTTCGCACACCACCGTCGTCCTTCGCGCGTCGTCGCGCACCGATCGCCCGTCCTGTCACCATACGCTTTAGGAGTCCGTTATGCGAAAAACGTTTGCCCCCGCGCAAACCTCCGGTTTCACGCTGATCGAACTGCTCGTCGTCATCGCGATTTTCGCGATTCTGGCCGCGATCCTCTTCCCGGTCTTCGCTCAGGCGCGCGAAAAAGCCCGCCAGACGTCGTGCCTCTCCAACGTCAAGCAGGTCGGCCTGGCGCACCTGATGTACATCCAGGACTACGATGAGCGACTGGTCACCTCCTGGTCGTTCGGTTTCCCCGGTGACTTCTCGTTCTACACCCAGCCGTACATGAAGAACACCAAGATCCTGTTCTGCCCGTCCAACCCGACGACGTCCACCGGTATCTCCACCGCCTGCAACAACCCGAACCTGGCGCCCGGCGGTATCGACAACCCGTATCGTGAACTGAATATGTGGGGCTACGGCTACAACACCGGCTGCGACTGGAACAACAACACCGGTCTTACCGAAGCCTACGTCGGTCCCGACCTGACCGGCACCCATGACACCGTCATCAACGGCCAGACGTTCACCGCCCGCTACCGCACCCGCCCGATGATCGGCAAGAACCTGGCTGCCGTCGCGGCTCCGGCGAGCGTCATCCTTCTCGGCGATACCGCCGATACCACCGTGGCCGGTCTCGGACGCGGCGACCTGAACCTGAACATCGGCAGCCCGTGCGACGCGGCCCGCAAGGCCAACTGGCCCCGGCACAGCGGCGGTAACAACGCCGTATACGTCGACGGACACGCCAAGTTCTACCGCTTCAACAACACGATCCTGGCCGGTGGCGGCCCCAACCCGCTGACCGGCGGAACCTTCGACGCCAATCAGCCGTCCGTCCTTCCCGACGTCTGCTCCTACTTCTCGGAGTTCGACGGCGGCAACAACCCGTACAACTGCAAGAACGGGCTGGTCGCCCCGTAACGGAGGACCGCAATGAGGAAAAGGCTTCTTCCCGTACTCTTGCTGGTCGCCCTGTCGCTGGTCGCCGGATGCTCCGGCGAACCGCCGACCTCGGACACCCCGGGAAAGCAGGCCGCGCCGAACACCACGGACCGCAGCACCAGTAAGTAAACGTAAGTAAACCGAACCGTTCCCCGGACACCGGGCAAAGGAAGCCGTCGCGTCTTTCACGAATTAAGAGAAAACGCGACGGCTTTTTCGTCCCTTTTCATCCCGGAGCAACGTCATGGAAAAGACACTCCGTAACCCGGTCTGGGAGACCAGCGACCATCTGTGCGACCCGATGGTCGTCCGGGTGGAGGAATCCCTCTACAAACTCTACTACACCCGCCTGTCCAACCGGCAACCGGATCGACGTGAGAACTGGGCCGTCGCCGCCGTCTACACCCGCGATTTCATCGAGTTTCACGGCGACCACGACGTCACGCCCAAAGGCTTCGCCTCGCCCGGCGACGTCGTCCGCTGGCACGACCGCTGGATTCTCCCCTACCATAGCTTTCCGGAACACCCTGCGCGCCTGCACTTCAGCGAAAGCCGGAACGGCAAGCACTGGAGCGACCCGCAGCCGTTCCTCGACGAAGCGGCCGATCTTCCCTGGAACCGCGCCGAACATGTGATCGACCCGACCCTCGTCTTTCTGCCCGGCGGCTCCGGCCCGCCCACTCTCCACTGCTGGTTTGTCGGCACGGGTGCGGGCCACGGCGACGTCGACGCGAACCTCCTCGGACACGCCTTCACCGTCGATCCCGACCTGCGCTTCTGGGAGATCACGACCCGCGACCGTCCGCTGATCGGCCCGTCGGAGACCGCTCCGGACGGCGTCGAGAACGTCACCGTCTTCCCCGCCGAGGATGGGTGGCGAATGATCTACACCGAAGGTCTGGCCGAACCGCGACTGGCCGCCGCGCGCTCGGAGGACCTTCTGACCTGGACACCCCTCGGTCGGCTCGACCTGCCACGGCAGTCCTGGATGGCGGCGCGCTACGGTGCGCCCTGTGTCTGGGAGGAGGGCGATACCTACCGGATGATCCTGATGGGCGAGGCTACCGACGGCATCAGCCGCTTCGGCCTGCTCGAATCCGCCGACGGCCTTTCGTGGACTCCTCTCCCCGAGTCGCCCTGAAACACCCCCGCGAAACGATTCAGGCGGAATCTCCGGCGCTTTTCGGCATCCCTTTGCCCTTCGCCCGGCGGCAGCGTTCCGAGCAGTATCGGACGCTCTCCCATTGCCCGCGCGACGACCAGCTTTTCCGGTTGGCGAACGTCCGCCCGCAGACCGCGCAGACTCTGGTCTCCTGCCCGTGTGTCGGTCCCCGATGTCCTGCCTTCATCCCTCTACAACCACCTCTCCGTCTGTTTCCAGAAAGCCGTAAAACTGCCGGGAACCGACTGGAAATCCGGCCACTGCGGAAACAGCCAGGCCGGACGATCCTTGCATCCCGGAAAGTGACGCGTCGCCGGATGCGCCAGGCTCACCACCTCCCCGGCCTCCGCCAGACCCGGCAACTCCCCGGCCTCCCCGACATACACCCTCAAACCGGGAATATTCCGGGCCAGGGCAAGAAGAAAATCCATCCGGCGTTCGCTCATCGGAAACCGGGCGAAATGGGAAGGCTCCAGCACCAGGATTCGAACGGCGTCCGGACCCTGCCGCCACCGGGGGTTCAGGGACCACGGGTGATACAGTCGCACCGTCGCGCCCGGTTCGACCCGTATCGGTTCGCTCAACGGCAACACGCAGTCCCGTTCCGGTGACCGCACTTCGCGCAATGCCTCCGGAATCGGCAGGTCCGCCAGTTCCTCAGGCGGAACCTCCAGAAAGGTTCCCTGCTGCCGATGTTTCCGGTCGAACCGGTTCAGGTTCTCCTGATTCGCATAGTACTTTTTACTGGAGAACGTCCCGGCGACCCACTGCCAGGACAGCGTGTTACTGGCGAGATCACCGTCCAAAAGATGGTAATAATACCAATCCGCCCCGGCATTCCATCGGACCTGCGCGATATTGGCCGCCAGCATCGCCGTCCACAGCCGCGCATGGTTGTGGACATAGCCTGTCTCGTACAGGTCCCGGACCGACGCGTCGATCGCCTCGATTCCCGTCGCCGCGTTCAGCAGCGCCGTCGGCAACCCCACCGCCTCCCGCACCGGTGCCTGCGGACGTTTGATGTCGGAAAAAATCCCGTCCCCGAGGTCCCACCACACCCTCCGGAAATACTCCCGCCAGGCCAGTTCGAACACAAGACGGTACGAAGCGCGTTTTCCCGCCCGCAGATAGGCAAAATCCCGGACATCCGGCAGAGTCAGCGCTCCGTGGGTCAGATAAGGACTGAGCCGTGTCACCGCGCCATCGAGGTAGTTCCGGGTCGAATCGTAACGCTCCGGATCGATGGACTGCAGTCGGGCGAGAATGGATTCGTAATCGGTCGGGAAAAGCGACATGCAAGGCTTTCTGTCGGGAAAACGCTTTCACGGGTAACAACAGCGGCGATCGCTACCCGGTTTCCGCTTTTCCGCCTCTTTTCGCCGGCGGACCCCGATTTCACCAAGCCGCCCTCCGGGAATCTCGCCGACCGCGTCTCGCGATATAATCGTATCGCTATGAACGTGTACGATGTCATTATCGTCGGCGGGGGACACGCCGGTTGTGAAGCGGCCCTGGCCGCCGCGCGTCTGGGCTGCGAAACGCTGCTCGTGACCGGAGATATCTCCCGGATCGCGTCCCTGCCCTGTAACTGCTCCATCGGCGGACCGGCCAAGGCTCACCTGGTCCGTGAAGTCGATGCTCTCGGCGGCGCGATGGCCGAGATTACCGACGCGACGATGACCCACTACCGCATGCTCAACACGAGCAAAGGTCCCGCCGTCCGCTCCCTGCGCGCCCAGGTCGATGTCCTCGCCTACCCGGCCGCCATGCAGGCATACCTCGCCGCGCAGCCGGGACTGTCGCTTCGCAACGGCATGGTCGAGGCGTTGGTCAGCCAGGACCGCCATATTGTCGGTGTCCGCCTGGCCGACGGGACCGAGCTGCGAGCGAACGCCGTCGTTATCACCACGGGGACGTTCCTGCGCGGCCTTTGTCACATGGGCGAAAACCGCTGGGAGGCCGGTCGCCGCATCCGGGGAAAGGACGAAACCGCCGCCTACGGACTTTCCGCCAGCCTCGCCGAACACGGTTTCCCCCTGCTGCGCCTGAAGACCGGGACGACCCCCCGCATCGCCAGGGAAACGGTCGACTTTTCCCGAACCCAGGCTCAGCCATCGGAGCCTGAGACCCCGCCGTTCTCGTTCCGTACGCCCCCCCGACGCTTCACCGGCCCGAACGGACAGGAACTCCTCCCGGCCTGGCTGATCCACACCAACGAAAACACCCACGCCATCATCCGCCAAAACCTGCACCGTTCCGCGATGTACGGCGGTTTCATCGAGGGGGTTGGCCCACGCTACTGCCCGTCGATCGAGGATAAGGTCGTCCGGTTCGCCGAAAAGACCGGGCATCAGGTCTTCCTCGAACAGGAAGGCTGGGAGACGAACGAACTCTACGTTCAGGGAATGAGCACCTCGCTCCCCGCCGAGGTACAGCTCGCCTTCCTTCGAACCATGCCCGGACTGGAGAAGGTTGAGATGGTTCGCCCCGGCTACGCGGTCGAGTACGACGCCGTTCAGCCGACCGAACTGACGCCCGCCCTGATGACCCGGCGGGTCGCCGGACTGTTCCTGGCCGGTCAGATCAACGGCACCTCCGGCTACGAGGAAGCCGCCGCCCAGGGACTCATGGCCGGAGCGAACGCCGCTCTCTACGTTCAGGGACGCAAGCCGTTCCTCCTGTCCCGTTCCGACGCCTACATCGGCGTCCTGATCGATGATCTGGTGACCCGGGGGGTGACCGACCCGTACCGTATGCTCACCTCCCGCGCCGAATACCGCCTGACCCTGCGCCAGGACAACGCCGACGTTCGCCTGACAGAGATCGGCCACGCCGTCGGCCTCGTCGGACCGCGCCAGTGGGCCCTGTACAACGAAAAGAAGCGGCACTTCGAGACCGTACTGGAACGACTGAAAACCTCCTTCGTCACCACGAGCGACGCCGAACGCCTCAAAGCGGTCGGGCTGGAGCCGTTCGTCGGACGCCTGTCGCTGTTCGACCTGATGCGCCGCCCCAAAGTGCGGAAGGAGCAGGTCTACGTGCTGGCCAGACTCGCCCCCGAGGACGCGCCCGCTCTCGAACAGGCCGCGATTCTCGCCTGCTACGATGGCTATATCGAACGTGAGGCCGAGCAGATCGAATCGTCGCGCAAACGGGACGACGTACCGCTTCCGCCCGACCTGGACTATGCCGGCGTGCCCTCGCTCTCGCTGGAGGCAAAGGAAAAATGGACCCGCCTGCGCCCGATCTCGCTCGGACAGGCGGCCCGTATCCCCGGCATCACCCCGGTCGATATCTCGGTGCTCTCGCTCCACCTCGCCGCCCGCCGTCGAACCGGGACCGTCGCATGATCTCCTGATCTAACGACGAAAACGACCGTTTTCGTGTCCGCCCGTCACTTTTTCGAACCTTTCGGCACCCGATCCTCGTCTCAAGAGGGGAATCAACGAATCCGAAGGTAAGAAACGATGAACACACGAAATACGAAATCGATCTCCACGACATCCCTGGTCGTCGCGGCGGCTCTGGGCGGAATAATTGTCGGTCAGGCGTTGCCCTCGCAGGCGCAGAATTTCGGGGATATCCTCAAAGGGGGCGCGGTCCTCGTACTGGTCGACAAGTTCAGCGGACAGATCGACCGCTTCGTTAACCAGATCACCGGCAACCGGACGAATAATGTCGAGGAATCCACCCGCGTCGTCCCGATCCTCACCGTCGGACGCGGCGGATATGCCGGCGCCGTCCAGGTCACCGGCCCGAAGGAACTGGTCGATCAGGTGAAGGCCGTCGCGCAGGTCGAAGGTCAGACCCGGATCGGAGGGCAGGTCCGCGTCCGCGCCCTGATCCCCGTCTCCACCCGTGGCGTCTCCGACCTGAGCAAACTGTCCCGCGTCAAGGGCGTCGGCACCTCCGCCCTCATCGACCTCAAACTGTAGACTTCCGTAGACCTGCCGCCGCGCTCCTCTCCCGGTGAGGAGGGCGGCGGATCAGGCGGCTCAGGCGGAAATCCGTCCCGGACCCTCTCCCCCCCGTCGGCGAAGCCGCGCCGGAAGGATCTTCTCCAGGCTGCGATACTTGGCGACGGTGCGCCGCGCCAGCGGAAAGCCCTGCTCGGACAGAAGGTCCGCCAGTTCGTCGTCCGAATAAGGCGCGGACGGATCCTCGCTCGCGATCAACTGCGTCAGCGCGTCCCGGATCGCATGGGCGTTCCCGAAAAACGCGTCCAGCGGAACGACATCGCCGCCCGGCAGCTGAACCCACTTATCCGTTACCGCCCGACTGATCACCGATTCGTCCAACCCGAGACGCTCGGCGATGCTCTGACGGGTCAACGGTCGGAGAAAGGCGCGGTTCCCCGTTTCCAGGAACCCCTGCTGACATTCGATCAACGCCATCGCGATCCGACGCAGCGTATGGCCGCGCCGCGCCACCCCGGTCAAAAACGTCTGCGCCCGGTCCACATGCTCCCGGATATACCGACGCATCGCCTCGTCATCGGTCCGCTCCGGACGCTCGGACAGACGCTTCCACAGCGGAGCGACCGTCAGCGCGTTTTCGAACTCCCGTGTCAGTTCGACCGTGAACCCCATTTCACCACGATGGAACACGATGTCCGGGCGCACCGCCGGCGAAGCGCCCGCCCCCTTGTGTTGCCACGCCGCCCGAAACGCCGCCCCCGGATAGGGTGTCGTCGCCCGCTGAAGATATGCGATCGCCGCTCGAACCTCCGGCTTGCCGACCCGCAGACGCGCGGCGATACGGTCCTCGCGACGCGTCACCAACTCCTCCCAGCACTGCTTCAAAATCCGGGTCGCCAGCGGACTCCCCTCGTCGTTCTGCTCCAGAAACTCCATCTGCAGCGTCAGACACTCGCGCAGATCGCGCGCGCCCACCCCCGGCGGGTCCATCATCTGCAGCGCGCCGACCGCCTCCTCCAGTGTCGCTCGCGGAACCCGGAAGATCTCCAGCGCCTCGGTTTCGTTGATCGACAGGTAGCCCCGGTCGTCCACGCACTCGATCAGATACCGGACCAGTTCCCCGATCATCCCCGAAGCCACCTGCCCGACCTGCTGACGGAGATGCTCCTGCAGAGTGAACGCCGACGCCACCCGTTCCAGCGGATCGTCCTCCGACGCCACGCCCCCCTCCACCACCGTCAGGGTAAACGATCGCCCGGCGTCGTCCTGAACCGTGCGCGTCAGGGAGGAAGCGTTGGGAGCCAGTGTCACGGGAGCGTTTTGCGCGGTGGCGAACGCGGACGACGGAAGCGCGAACCCGTCCTCGTCTCGCACTTCCAGCGCGGGGTTCTCGGCGAGTTCGCGCTCGATCGCCGACTCCAGTTCGGCGGTCGTCCAGGCCAGAATCTCGCTCGCCAGGATCTGACGCGGATCGATCCGTTGCGTCTGCTGTTGACGAGCCTCCAGCGTATGCGCTAACTGCATCGAAATTCTTCCTCCCTGCTGATCCGAATAATAGAAAAAACAATACCTTTAGGACGAGCCTACAGATGGAATATTGGCAGGGAAAGGTTTACGGAGTTAGGGCAATTTATATGCCATTGAGAGGAAAGGCCCCCCGTAGACCAAAAAACCGTAGGTATACGGGGCGTTTTCTACCTACGGCGACGGCTCCGGCAGGACGGCGATCGCCTCGATCTCCACCGCCGCCCCCAGAGGCAACGCCGCAACCTGGAACGTCGAACGCGCCGGACGAACCGCGCCCGTGAAGTGACGCGCGTAAATCGCGTTCAACTGTGCGAACTGCGACAGGTCCGTCAAAAAGACCGTCGTCTTCACGATATGCCCGAGATCGCCCCCGGCCGCCTCGGCCAACGCCCGCAGACCCGCGATCGCGCCCTCCGCCTGACGCTCGAACTCCGGATACGGTTTTCCGGTCTCCGGATCAAGTCCCAGTTGACCCGATATAAATAAGAGGTTGCCCGCGCGTACCGCCGGGGTGTAGGGCGCACCCGAAACCGGGCCGCTCGTACCGAAAACCGCTGTCACGTTCATTTTTACGTTCCTATCATTATTTTCCGGAAACCCGGACAGGATGGCAGATCGCAGGACTTGCCACACGTTCATTTTCCGCGCAAAATAGAGCGTCTCCTCCGCGGACGAAACCCGCGAAGAGGTTGTCACGATCGCCGTCCCGAACGGACCGGTTCCGGAGTTCATTCACGTATGGAACATCTCAACGCACCCGCCGTCCTCGTGCCGCTCCTGGTGATCGCCTGGTTCACCCGCGAACTCTGGCCCCTCCTCCGACGCACGATGACCGCCGAACCCGCCTCCGTCCCCGAACCGGAACCCCTCGTCAAAGCCGACTTCCTCTCCGCCGCCACCATCGCCGTCGCCTTCTACCTGCTCTGCCTCTGGCGTCTCGCCACCCCGCAGATCACCTACTTCGACGAAGTGCACCACGTCCGCTCGGCGATGGAATACCTCTGGGGACAACCGCCCCATGAATGGTCCCATCCCCCCTTCGCCAAACTGATCATGGCCGCCAGCCTGCGGATGTTCGACGTCTCCTTCAATCCGACCGAGGGCGTCTGGTCCGCAGATACCCACTACCCCGATCGGGTCCCGATCGCCTGGAGGTTTCCCGCCGTCTGCTTCGGAACCCTCGCCCTGCTCGGAACCTTCGCCCTGACCCGGACCCTCTTCAACTCCCGCTCCGTCGCCACCGCCGCCACCACCCTCCTGGCGCTGGACGGCGTCTTTTTCGTCCATAGCCGGATCGGCATGACCAATATCTTCACCGTCTGCTTTATCGTGTACGGCACCCTGGGCACCTGGCTCTGCCTGAAACGCGCCGATCGACGCTGGCTTCTGCTCTCCGGAGTCGCCCTCGGACTCGCCCTCTGCACCCGCTGGTCCAGTCTCTGGGCCTGGGGGCTGAACGGTCTCCTCCTGATCTGGCACCTGGTTCGCGTCGAAATACCCCGTTGGCAACAGGAGAAACGATCGATCCCCCTCGAACTCGCCCGGTGGGCGGTGACCGTCGGGGCCGCCATGCTCCTCCTTCCCCTGGCCCTCTACCTGGTCTCCTATATCCCCTTCGTCCTGCAGGGGACCGGCGACTGGCAGACCAAGCTCCTCTCCTCCGGCGAAAAAGGAACCCCGGACTGGTCCCGTGTGTTCGAACGAAACCACTACGCCCACGGGCACGGATGGTACAAGGTCCTCAATCAGCAGAAGGATATGTGGAACTACCACGCCGAGATCAAGGACACCCACCCCTACAGCGCCCCGTGGTGGTCCTGGCCGCTGATGCTCCGGCCGACCTGGTACCACTTTCATGGGGCCAACAACTCCAGCACCGGCATCTGGGCGATCGGCAACGCCGTCCTCTGGTGGACCAGCGTCCCCGTCCTCGCCGCCACCGCCCTGCTCGCCGTCCGGGAACGCATCCATGCTCTCGGCGTCGTATCCCTGCTCGGTTTCGGTATGTGGCTCTGCTGGGGCATCAAGGCGCGACCGCTCGTTTTCACTCACTACTACTTCGAAGCGATCCCCTTCGCCTGTATCGCCCTCGCCTATCTCGGCTGGCGACTCTGGCAGTCCGGTGACGAATCCGCCCGCCGGTTCGTCTCGACCATCGCCAAACTGGCCGGATTCTGGTTCATCTTCTACTACCCCCTGCTATCCGCCCAGCCCATCCCGGACTGGTACTTCCGCCTTCACCTGTGGCTCGACCGAATCTGGGTGTAATACCGCCACACGGACCGCGCCGACCGAGACCATGCGAAACAAGCAAGAAAACGAACGGGGGAGACCGACATGCTGAACGCGCTGCTTCTGCTTTCCGTAGTTACCCTGGGCGGATTCGCCCTGACCTACCTCTACGACCGGGAGTCGCCGCTCCTGGTCCGTCTCGCCGTCGGTTGCGTCACCGGACTGACCGCCCATGCCCTGCTCGCCTTCGCCCTGGCGCTTCGCTTCGGCCTCAACCTGACCGTCATCGTCGTCGCCGCGCTCCCCCTGCTGACACCCCTGCTCGTCTTTCGCGATCGCCGTCTCCGCGCCCGCGCCGCCGGCGATATCCGACGCCTGCCCCACCTGCGCGGACGCTCCCGCCACCGGTTCGCCCACCTTCTACTCTCGCTTCTGCTCCTCGCCCTGCTGCTCCATCTCTTCGGGGGCGTCGTCTACGCCGAGAACGGCGGCATCCATACCAACAACCACCACAACTACGGCGACCTCCCCTGGCACATTATGCTCGTGCGCGGCTTCGTCGTCGGTGGCAACTACCCGCCGGAACACCTTCAGTTCGCCGGATCCCGCCTGACCTACCCCTACCTCTGCGACTTCATCACCGCCGAGTTCAACGCCTGCGGGGCGAACCTGGTCGCCGCCTTCCTGATCACCAACCTCGCTCTGGCCTTCTGTCTCCTCGCCCTGGTCCAGCAATGGGCCTTCCGCCTCACCCGCTCGCCGTTCGTGATGATGACCACGCCGCTCCTGCTCTTTTTCAACGGCGGATGGGGGTGGCTGATGCTGTTCCGGGATTTCCGGGAGTCCAACCGACCGCTAGGGCAGTTTCTCCTTAACCTGCCGCACGACTACACAATGGCCGTCCCTGACGAAAAAAATCCGCACTCCCTCACCGAACCGCTCTACCGCTGGGGCGACTCTCTCACCGTCCTGCTGACGACCCAGCGCAGCATCCTGCTCGGAATCCCGCTCGCTCTGGCCGCCCTGCTGCCGCTGCAGGCCGCCCTTCGCCTCCGCCTCGACGACACCGACGAAACGACCAAAGCGGCGCGCCGACATAAACGCCGAACCCTGCTGCTGGCCGCCGGAGGCATCACCGGACTGCTCCCGCTCAGCCACACCCACTCCGCTCTGGTCCTCCTCACCGTCGCCGCCTGCTACGCCCTGCCGGAACTCCGCCGTGGGGACCGCGCATGGCGAGACTGGCTCGCCTTTTTTCTCCCCGCCTGCCTTCTGATGGCCCCGCAGGGCCTGATGCTCCTCTCCGGAAGCGATGCCCACACGGTTCGGTTCTTCGGCATCGAACTCGGCTGGGACCACGGCAGGGATCATCCTCTGGTCTTCTGGCTGCGGAACACCGGCCCCTTCCTGCCCCTGCTCCTGGCCGCCCTGCTCCTGCCCGTCTTCTTCCGACGCTTTCGCTCCGTAGTCCCGGACAGCGTGCGCCGCTTCTGCCTGCCGTTCCTGCTCTGGTTTCTTCTGGGCAACGTGTTCCGCTTCGCGCCCTGGGTCTGGGACAATATCAAAGTGCTGTTCTACGGTTACCTCGCGGCGATTCCCCTGGTTCTGCTCCTGCTCGCCCGTCTCTGGCGGCAGCGTGCGCTCGGAAAAACGACCTGCCTCGTCCTCCTCCTCCTGATGACTCTGTCCGGCGGGATCGATGTCTTCCGGGTCGCCACCCGGCAGTTCCGTCAGCGCATCTACTCGGCCGAGGAGATCGCGTACGGCGAGGCCGTCGATCGCGCCGTCCCACCCCGCAGCCGCATTTTGCACGCGCCCAGTGCCGGCAATGCGGTCGGATATGCCGGACGACGCCTGATCTGCGGATATGGCGGGCACCTCTGGACGCACGGCTTCGACCACGAACCACGACAGGCCGATGTCTTCCGTATCTATGCCGGGGCGCCCGATGCCGACGAACTCCTGCGCCGCTACCGGGTCGAATACATCACCGTCGGACCGCCCGAACGCACCCAGGAAGGTATGTCGCTCAACCTTGCCTATCTGGACCGCTTCCCGGTCGTGCTTTCCGTCGGGGAATACCGGCTGTTGAAGGTCCGCTGACCGCATCCGACGCCCCCTCCCGCAGGTCCGAAAGTACCCATCCCATCCGGTAATTCTTCCAGTTGCTCATGACGGGCGCCGATTCTATAGTAAATCGGCATAAATATTCGGAGAGATACTGCCGACACCAAATATTGGGACACCGTCCCACGGTATCTCTCGTGCCAGTTAATGAGGAACGCTCGTATGAAATCCGAATTCGCTGCTGTTGACACAACCGCCCGAAACCGGGCGCTCCTGAGGAAGCGTCGTACCCTCCGGGGAATCACCCTGATCGAGGTTCTGATCTCTCTGTTCATCTTCGCGATGATGGGTCTGATGTTCTCCGCCGTCATCCCGACCGCGCTCCGGTCCGCCAAATCGACCGGAAGCTACGGCCATGCGATGACCATCGCCACCCGTAAGGTCGACCAGCTGCTCGAAGCCGGCTTCAACCGACTCGATACGACCAACCTGCGCACCCTCGGTATCGTCGACAACACCACCCCGACGACCTCCACCGGCGCGAACGGAACGATCACCACCTACACGTTCACCGATAACGACACGGCGTCCAACAGCAACAACCCGGATAACCTGAGGCAATACTTCCCCAGCGGCGCGACCGGCACCATTCGCATCGAACCCTGGGCTCCGGGGATGTACACCCTGAACGGGACCACCCAGCCGATGCTGATGCAGGCCACCGTCACCATCACCTGGCGCGAGGCCACCGGGCCGATTCAAAACTATTCCGTCTCCACCCTGATCACCCGAATGGCCGTTCCGTAAACCACCCGTACCGTCGGCACGAAGAATCGGAACAGAGAAAAGGTCCACCCCATGTCAATGAAAATGTTCTCGAATGGACAGATCAAGCGTCTGCTTCAACGACGTCTGGTCAAGACGGGATTTACCCTGCCGGAAATAATGGTTGCCGTCTTCCTGATGGCACTCATCTTTATAGGCACTCTTACGCTTTTCGCGTCGACAAGCACCAGCGGATTCCGCGTTCTCGCCATGAACGATGCGAGCCGTAGCAGCGCGCAGACCATGCAGATCGTTGCCGACGATATCAAGGAATCCTTTGCCTGCGCTCTGCCCGATGGTTCCGGAGGACTCGCCTGGCCCACCGCCGTCGGCAACTCCACCCTGTACCGGAACACCAATAACAGGTTTACCGGGGTCTTCCTCTATACCGCGCCCGCTCAGACCATCTCTCTCGCCGGCAGTGGCAGCAGCGTCAGCCTCGCCAACCGCTCCGGCACCGGTCAGCCCTACTGCCTCTACTACCGGGGCGATCCGGACGGCACGGCAAACCCCAATACCGGAACCTGCTTCTGGAAACAGCTCACCACCGGCGGCAACCCGCGGACCCTCATCGCCAATAACATCGCCCCCGCCACCGATGCCGTGCAGTTCAAGCGACTCACCGCCGGGCTTACCGGGTCCATCGAATTCAAGATCGTCTGCGCCGATTACGGCGGCATGATGGGAAACCAGTCCAGCGAAAAGACCGGCAACGTCACCAACGCGCAGAACCTGGTCAGCACGATCGGCGGGCGCGTCGTGATCCCGCGTAACTCCTCCCTCGGCATCACCGGCGTCGCCACCCCGAGCGGCACCGGTTTCCCGACGCCGACGCCCACGCCCACGCCCACGCCCACCCCGGTGCCGACCGCCACTCCGGTGCCGACACCGACGCCGCGGCCCACGCCCACCCCGCGACCGACACCGACACCGACACCGACGCCGCGACCCACACCCACTCCGGTGCCGACGCCGACGCCGCGACCCACACCGACGCCGCGACCCACACCGACGCCGCGACCGACGCCGACACCGACACCGACGCCGCGACCCACGCCGCGACCGACACCGACACCGACGCCGACTCTACCGCCGCTGTCCGGTTCCGGACGATAGCTCCGCCCGCCCTGCCCGGCAAAGTCGGGCAGGGCCGACCCGTCGCCGGAAACCCGGTCAGGATTCAGGAACGAGGAAACGAACACAGATGAAACAGGGAATCAATCGATCCGTCGCCGCACGTAAGGGACGCCGCGGCATGGTGCTGGTCGGCGTCATGATGGTCCTGATGATGATCATGGCCATCTCGCTCATCGGTATCGGCAGCAACGCCAGCGTTTCCGATGCCACCCGGGGAACCGCCAACCTCACCCGGAAGCGGTCGGCTTCGTACCAGGCGCAGAACCTGGCCGACACCGGCATCCGCGCCGTCCTCCAGTGGCTCAACGTCCAGTCCGCCGCCCCCACCAACATGAGCCCCTTCCGACCCTCCCAGGTCGCCACCTTCTGGACCGGAGCCACCGTCAACGGAAACTACGACCGTGTGACCTTCAACGACCCGACCAACAACACCATCGGGACCATCGATGTCCGGGTCCATCCGTTCGGAGACAACAACACCGTCACCATGCGAAGCTACCTGGTCGAGTCCGTCGGCACCTACTCGGGACACAAACAGATCGTCCGCGCCGCCATCATCCAGGACACCTTCGCCAAGTACGCCTTCTTCTCCGACTACGCCCCCGTCAACACCTGGTGGACCGCCGGGTCCACCATCTTCAACGGGCCCGTTCATGTCAACGCCCGAAACATGGTCTCCGGCACCCCCGACTACGATCCCAACGCTGCCATCAAGATCCTCTGGCAGAACGTCAACAACAGGCAGATCTTCAAGTACGCCGGGGACGGCGCCTTTACCACCGCCGCCTCGTCCTCGCAGGTCAAGTGGTATCGAGGAAACCAGACCACCCTGGCCCCTCCCAGTGGCACGACCCAGTGGGGCCGGGTCGCCGCCGGCGGCGAACCGACGGTCAAAGCCGGAGTGGCCGCGGTCGAAATGCCGACCCAGAGCACCCGTCAGCAGGACGCCGCCCTCGGCACCCCGCCCGCCACGATCCCGTCGGGTCCGTCGGTCACCGTTCCGGCCAACTCCGGAGCGACCTGCGGGGGAATCTATGTCAACGGCAACGTCGATGACATGAAACTGACGGCCTCGGGCACCAACAACACGGTCCAGGGCATCGAAATCTTTCAGAACGACGGCACCCGAAAGATCAAGACGGTTATCTCCATCGATCCCAACTCCGGCGCCGATGGCACCGTCACCATCACCAAATTCCAGACCGCCAATATGTCCGGAACGACCTACACCCAGGTCGGTAGCCCCTCCGCCTTCGCCGGACGGACCAACGGGGTCCTTTACGTCAACGGGAACGTCGGCAGTCCGAGCGTTCCTCCGACGGGCAACCCGGACGGCACTCCGACGACCTGGGGGTCCGGCGGCGTCTCCGGCAAGGTCGCCAACAGCGTCGTCAGCGGCGGCACGGTGACCAAACAGAGCGCCCTGAGCATCGTCACCGGCTCCACCAACAGTGTCAATATCTCCGGGGATATCGTCTACGCCAGCACGTCGGGCGGAAACGCGGTGACCCAGTCCGGCATTCTGGGGATCGTCTCCAAAAAGGTCCAGCTCCTCAGCAACCTGGTCGGCGACGACATGAACGACGGCCTGGCGACGGTCACCGTACATGCCACGGTCATGGCCTACGACACGTTTAATGCCGAGGCTCCGCTCAACCGTCCGATCGCCAACTTCAACCTGCTCGGCGGTTACATCGTCAAGTCGCCCGGAACCTTCGCCGGGATCGACAACGCCGGGACCCAGTGGACCGGGTTTGCCGTCAACCGCAACTACGACTCGCGGGTCGCCAACACCCCGCCGCCCTTCTTCCCGTCGACCGGCAACCAGTACAAGATACGATCCTACCAGCGAGTAGCCGCCACGCTCTGAAAACCGTTGCGCGAACGGCGCACGACAAAAACAACGAAGGCCGGAGAGTTCTCCGGCCTTCGTTGTTTTAGGTTCTTCAAGTAAAAAATACTAATTCGAATCGGTAAAAAAAACTAAAAAATTGTAGAAATAAAATCACCTATGGCTGCCGACCACTGTGACCAATTTAATAAGTGTTAAAGCGTTCTACCTTTTCGTAGAATCCGCCGTGACTCCAAAATGGCCGAAAGGGAAATCATGACAACCGGCACAAAGCCTCTCCTTTGCGCCGTAAAGCAGGCTGTGTATGAATAGCAGTAAAAATAACAACAATTCTCGTCTACTAATTGTGAATCATCCGTTCAGATCGCGGAACACCTGCCGGACTTCCGGCGCATTCACCTTGATCGAAATTTTGATCGGCGTCACCCTGATGACCCTGATTTTCGTCGGAACGCTGACCCTGTTCGCTTCCGCGTCCGGCAACGGCGCCAAGATCCTGGCCATGACGGATGCCTTCCGCTCCAGCGCGGAGGCCAATCAGCTGGTCGGGGACGAGCTCAAGGAAGCCTACTACACCGCTCTGCCCGATGGTAGCGGGGGCGTCCCCTGGCCTGCCGCCGACGCCGGGAACGCCAGCCAGTACACCAGTTCCACCGGTCGGTTTACGGGTATTTTCCTCTACAAGGCGGCGAACAAACCCTTTACCGTCGCCGGCGGCAGTACCACCTTCAACACCGCCGACCGGACCGCGTCCGGCCTGCCCTACTGCCTCATCTACCGCGGCAATGCCGACCGGACCGCGAACGCCGATGCGGGAACCTGCCTCTGGAAGCGTGCGATGGACGGCGGTAGCGGATATCAATTGATCGCCGGAAATATCGCCCACTCAACGGACGCCGTTCGGTTCGTCCGACAGAACAACCTGATCTCCAGCACCCGCAGCATCGAAGTCAAAATCGTCACCTCCGAGTATGGCGGCTTGCAGGGCGAACAGTCCGGCGATGTCACCGGCACGAACGTCAACGCCTCAAACCTGGTCAGTCAGGTCGGCGGCAGGATCGTCTTCTCCCGTAACTCGCCCGTCGGTGCCGTCGCCGTGCCCACTGTGCCGCCGACCGCGACGCCGACCCCTGCAGGATCACCGACGCCGACCCCTGCAGGAACACCGACGCCGACCCCCACGCCGACGCCGACCCTTCCCCCTCTGGTGGAGGGGAGCTAGATAGCCCGGCTCCGACCGAACCCGCACGCACCGTCAACAGTACGAAATCGAACCCGTTATAATTATCGAGCACTTACTATGAACACCGTCCACACACACAAACGACATCGTCGCGGCATGATTCTCGTCGGCGTTATGATGGTCCTGATGATGCTGATGGCCTTTATGCTCGCCGGCATCGGTGGCACCGCGGGTCTGTCCGATGTTACCCGGAACTCCCTGCACCTGACACGAAAGCGCTCGGCGTCGTACCAGGCGCAGAACCTGGCCGATATCGGCATCCGAGCCGTCCTTCAGTGGATTAGCGTTCAGGCCGGGCCGCCCTCCCAGATGACCCCCTTCCGGCCCTCCCAGGCCGCCGCCTTCTGGACCGGAACCACCGCCAACGGGAACTACGACCGCATCACGTTTACCGCTCCGAACGGTGATACGATCGGCACCATCGACGTTCGCATCCTCCCCGCCGCCAACAACGACGTCAACGCTCTCAAAAGCTACGCGATCGAGTCCGTCGGCACCTATCAGGGACTCAAACAGGTCGTCCGGGCGGTCATTCTTCAGGATACCTTCGCCAGATACGCCTACTTCGCCGATAACGCCCCGACCGGTTCCTTCTGGGCGGGGGGCAACTCCGCCTTCACCGGCCCCGTCCACGTCAACGCCCGCAATACCTTTGCCAGCGATCCCGCCTATAACATCAACGCCGGGTTCAAACTTCTCTGGCGGCGGCAACCATGGTGGGACCCGAACAGCCCCGGAACCGTTCCGATCTTCCAGTTCACCGGAGACGGCGCGTTTACCACCTCCGCCTCCGCTGGCAAGGTCCAGTATTTCAAAAACACGACGACCAATCAGGAAGCGCCCAGCGGCGCGGACTGGAACTTCGTCGCCCGTGGCGGACAGTCCACCATGCGCACCGACCAGCCGATGGTCGATATGCCGACGGAGACCAACCGGCAGCAGGACGCCGCCCTCGGCACCCCGCCCGCCTCCGTCCCCGCCGGCCCCTCCGTTACCGTTCCCTCTAACGGCGGCGCGACCTCCGGAGGAATTTACATCAACGGCGACGTCGATAATATGCGCATGATCCCCGGGGATAGCGATAGTCGCATTCAGAATATCGAAATCATACAGAACGACGGCGTCCGAAAGATCAAAACCTATATCACAGTCAATCCGATCAACGAGACCGTCTCCATCCAGAGATCCCAGACCCCCAACCTGACCAGCAACATCTATACCAATGTCGGCAGTGCCACCACCCTGGCCGGACGAACCAACGGCGTCGTCTATGTCAACGGCAATATCGGCAAACCCAGCGTTCCCAACCCGTCGAACCCGAACGGCGCACCCCTGACCGCCGCGAGCGGCGGCCTGAGCGGATGGATCTCCAACAATGTCATGAGCGGAACGACCATCGTCAAACAGAATGCCTGGACCGTGGCAACCCCGCCCGACAAGACCGTCAATCTGAACGGAGCTATCTCGCATACTTCCCTCGATGGCGCCAACCGGCCCACCACCGCATCCGGCATGTTCGGGGTGGTGGCCGGGAAGATCCAGTTCACCATGGAATTGCCCAACAACTCTCGTATGCATGCCATCCTCATGGCCAACGATACCATCAACGCCGAAGGCGCCCTCAGTCGAAGTGTGGCAACCGTCGGTCTGTACGGCGGGATGATCCAGAAGAACCCCGGCGTCCTCGCCGGCTTCGGTGCGGACGCCCTCCAGTACACCGGTGTGGGAATCAACCGCAACTATGATCCCCGCGTCGCCAGCACCCCCCCGCCGTTCTTCCCCACCACCGGCAACCAGTTCCGCGTCGTCTCCTACCAGCGCGTCGCTTCGGAAATCTGAACGGACGTTCTCGTGCAAAGCGAAACGGGGAGGCCGATCGGCCTCCCCGTTTCGCTTTTTGTCATGCTCCGTACGAAAAGCACCGTGACTCTCCGGTTCTCACGACGGAACCCGCAATGGCGGCAATACCTCCTCCAGCTGCGCTCGTAACGCCTCGTACTGGGGCGGCAGTTTCAGCTCGCGCCCCAGCGTCTCCGGTGCCTCGTCCGCCGTAAATCCCGGCGGGTCGGTCGCCAGCTCGAACAGTACCCCACCCGGCTCCCGGAAATAGATCGAATGAAAATAGTTTCGATCCATCACCGGCGATACATGAAAGCCCAGGCCCGTCAGTTTGTCCCGCCATTCCGCCTGCGTCGCGTCATCCGGCACGCGAAACGCCACATGATGAACGATTCCCGCCCCCATCAACCCGCGTGGCAGGGACATCCCGGCCTCCCGGTCCGCCGCCGTCAGAACGACCCGGTCAAACGGTTCCCCCTTCGCCGCCGCGAACGCCAGTCCCTCTCCCTGCGGAACAAACCCGGCCACGTCCGTCAGAAACTGCACCGTCGGTTCGGCGCGCGCCTCCCACAGGTTCACGCCCCAGATACCTCGAACCGCCCGCTCCGGCGGGACCGTCCCGCTGCCCGAACCGTCGCCCGACGTCGCGTCCGCCGTCAACGCCAGACGCATGCCGTCCGGGTCATCGAAAAACAACCACCCGTTTCCGTCCTCATCGACCGCGCTGTCCGGCAGAAGCGTCACGCCGCTTTTCGTCAGATGCTCCTTCCACCAGTCGAGGGAGCCGGACGGCACGGCCAGCAGCGTGGTCGTCACCTGACCGGTTCCACGCCGCCCCCGATTCGCTCCCGGCCAGGGGAAAAACGTCAGGATCGTGCCCGGACGGCCCAGGCCGTCCCCGTAGTACAGATGATACGTCCCCGGATCGTCGAAATTCACCGTCTTCTTCACCAGCCGCAATCCCAGGATACCGGCATAAAAATCGACATTTCGCTGGGCATCGCTCGCGATCGCGGTGACATGGTGGATACCTGTAATCATCGCCCCGCCTTTCCGTAAATACCGCTTACACGGCGGCGTTCCGCTCGAACCACTGCGCCAGAGCCGCCGTCAACCCGTCCATCGTATGCGTATCAGCGATACAATCAGGCTCACGCAACAGTTCCCGACAGGTCTCCGCCGTGACCGGACCGATCGCCGCCAGACAGACCCCCTCCGGAACCGTCGCCCCCGCCAGCGCCGTCGCCAGATTCCTCACCGTCGAGGACGCGGAGAAAGTGATTGCGTCGATCTCCCCGTTCGCCAGCATCGCCCGTATCTCGTCCGCGCCCTCGGTCTCCCGTTCCGTTCGGTAGACCGCCACCACCTCCGGCAACGCGCCCTGCGCGCGCCACAGATCGGCCAGCGTTTCCCGCCCCTCGGTGGCGCGCGGCAGGAGAAGTCGCCGTCCCCGCACCGGTTCGGGAAACTGCGCCACGACCGCCTCCGCCACAAACTCGGACGGCACGAAATCCGCCAGGATACCGCGTTCCTTCAGCGCCTCCGCCGTCGCCGTTCCCACCGCCGCGATCCGGCATCCCGCAAAGGTCCGGGCATCGCGCCCGGTCCGCAGGAGCCAGTCGAAAACATGGGACACCGCGTTGGCCGACGTAAACACCACCCAGTCAAACGCGGGAGCGTCGACCGCCAGAACCGCCTCCAGCGCCGCGTAATCGTCCGCCGGCGGGGTGATCCGGATCGTCGGAAACTCGATCGGTTCCGCGCCCCGCGCCCGCAGATCCTCCGCCAGCGTCGACGCCTGTTCGCGCGCCCGGGTCACCAGCACGCGCTTCCCGAACAGCGGCCCGACATCGAACCAGCGCAGGGTCTCGCGGTAACGAACCACCTCCCCGATCACGGTCACGGCGGGCGCGGTGATTCCGGCGGTCTTCCCGATCTCGACGATCGTCTCCAGATTGCCCGTCACCACCCGTTGCCGTGTCCACGTCCCCCACTGCACCAGCGCGACCGGGGTCGACGGCGACCGCCCGTGCTCGATCAGGCGCGCGACAATCTCCGGCAACGCCTCCACCCCCATCAAAAAGACCAGCGTATCGGCGGCGAACGCGATCCGGTCCCACCGTCGCCGCTGCTCCGCCTGACCCGCCGCCCGCTCGCCCGACTCACGCTCCTCGGCCCGTTCATGCCCCGTGATCACCGCGAACGACGACGCGGCATCCCGGTGCGTCACCGGAATCCCGGCGTAGGCCGGCGCGGCGATTGCCGACGTTACCCCCGGCACCACGACAAACGGCACCCCCTGCGCCCGGAGGTATTCGCCTTCCTCGCCGCCACGCCCGAAAACGAACGGATCGCCCCCCTTCAGGCGAACCACGGTCTTCCCGGCGCGGGCGCGTTCCGCCATCAGCGCATTGGTGTCCTCCTGGCGGACAAAATGATGGGCCGACTGTTTGCCGACGAACAATCGCTCGGCGTCGGGCGGTGCAAATCGCAGTAGCGAGGGATGGGCCAGTCGATCGTAGATCACCACATCGGCGCGGGTCAACGCCTGACGACCGGCGAGTGTCAGCAGACCGGGATCGCCCGGTCCCGCCCCGACCAGGTACACCGTTCCGGTCGGCGGTATCGAAGAGGAAGGTTCGGAATTCACGGCCTATTGTACCCTGCCGGGTATCGGGTGCCGGGTGTCCGAAGTCGGCCACCTTTCCCGCGTCGTCCGCCGGCCCGACGACCTTTCGTGACCGAACCTGCGAGAGGACCGGCACGCCACCGGAGGCCCTCAAGAAGAACGATCTTTCTCCCGATAATTGCATACAAAAGTACACACTATTCACAGGGAGCGACGCGCTGACCATGCCATCCGACAAAAAACATCTACCGGCCCGGGTTCGCGAAACGCAGTCGGATTTCTTCTGGAAAGCCCTCGAAGTGGCGATCGGCGTATCGATCTTTCTTCTTCTTCAGTGCCTCTTCGTCTGGGCCGGGGAGGCCCGTCACGGGTCCCTCCTCCTCATCCTGCTCCCCTTCGCCCTGCTCAACACCGGACTCGCCTACGTCAACATTCGGGACGCCGTCCGCCTCTACCGACGATGGCAGGACGCCCTCTGGGAACACCGATAACCCGTTCCGTCGCCCGCTAAATCGTCATATCGCAGCCGCAAGCCAGGGTTAACGCCACCAGCGAGGTATACGTCGCCAGGCCGGAATCCCGCCTACCAGTTCCGAACGAAGCCCGTTCCGCTCCCCAAACGTCGTCGCCACTTCGTGCCTCCTACCACAACTGTATCCCGGCGCTTCACCTTTTATGCCTCATCCCGCACATCGGACACGGCGCGGTTGTCGGTTCTTCTCTCGGTCGTTACAACGGAACGCCGTTCTCCACAGGAAAAAAACGATCCCTCGGCAAACAACCTGACAGGAGATTTAAAATTGTCAAGCCTCGAACGATTGTATTGGTTGGATGCCCGCATTCGTGAGCGCCGTTACCCCCACTGGAAGGACTTGTGCGAAACCTTCGGCATCCGGGAACGACAGGCGAAGGAAGATATCCGCCATCTGCGGCAACGCATCGGCGCACCGCTCGTCTTCCATTCCGCCCGACGCGGCTACTACTACACGGAACCCACCTACAGACTGCCCTACCTCGCTCTCACCGAAACCGAAGCGAATACCCTCCGGCAATCCCTTCTTGCCGCTCAGAGCTACCTGCCGCCGACGGATGCGGCCCTCGTCCGCCAACTCGCCGTCCGACTCTCTCCCTACCTGCGCGACCTGCCCCGGCACGATGATTTTGCTTCCGACGGACAGGAAATCCTGACCGGTCGCATTCGCCTCGCGGACGAGTTCCTGATTCCTGAAGAACTGCTGCGAGACATCCGCCACGCTCTTGAACAACGTCGTCGACTCGATATCACCTACTTCGGAGCGCACCGAGGTGAGATCACCGAACGGATCGTTCGGCCCTATACCCTCCTCAACTGGCGTGGCGAACTCTATCTGATCGCTTTTTGCGAACGGCGCACGGACCTGAGACACTTCTTTCTCCCCCGCATCCGACACTGGCGACTTCTGCCCGACGACGAGACCTTCACGGTTCCTCCGGACTTCGATATCCGTTCCTACCTTGAAACCGCGTTCCAACTCCAGCGAGGCGGTAATCCGGTCTCGGTACGTCTCCGCTTCTCCGCGCGACAGGCCGTCTGGATTCGGGAACGCCGCTACCATGCGACCCAGCACAATCACGAACAGGACGACGGCGGACTGATCATCACCTTGCATGTCGCCCTCACCGAAGACCTTACCCGCTGGATTCTCGGCTACGGTGCGGAAGTCGAGGTAATGGAACCTGCCGAACTACGCCAGACGATCCGCCAGGAACTCCACCGTCTGAAAACGATTTACAACGAATTCTGAGAGTGCGAAAATACTGCACTCTCCCCCGCTACCCTGAGATGGGATGCCTGGCATCCTCCACTAAAAAGAAAACGCACATGTCGGATTATCTTTTCTCGAAATCAACCCAGGCATTGCCGGACGCCGACCAATTCGTCGCCCATACCCCCTCCCGCGATAACCCGGAATGGCACGATCTCGTCGACCATACGCTCGCCGTCGCCCACCTTGCCGAATCGTTTGCCACTCCCTTTGGCGGTGCCGCCACCGCCCGCTACGTTGGCCTTCTCCATGATCTCGGCAAGTTCGATGACGGATTTCAAAACTACCTGCGACAGTGCTTCCGGTTTGATCGCGGCGAAATCTCCGAGAAACCGCAACCGGGTTCCGCTCCCCACAAACAGACCGGCGCGTTACTGGCGCACGCGGAAAACGCGGCCTTCGGCGACCCGCTCGCACAGGTCCTCTTCGGCCATCACGGAGGAATGAAAAATCGGCAGGACACCCGCGATGGCGCACAGGAACGTCAGCAATACGCTGTCCTGCCCTTCCCCGCCCTCGTCGAACGCGCCCGTAGTGTCTCCCCTGCTCTCGTCCCCCCGTTTCCCGATCCGGGGGTCCTCTACCCACCTGCGATTCGAACTCGCGAAGCCGCCGAAATGTACCTGCGGTTCGTTTTCTCCTGTCTGGTCGACGCCGACGCACTCGATACCGAAAAACATGTTTCCCCCGATACCGCTCGACAACGCGAGGAAGCAACGCGCCGATCACCGCCGCTCGCCGACCTCCGCGCCGCCTTCCTACGTGACCAAGAACGACTTCGCGCCGAAGCGGACGCCGCCGGAAACGGCGAAAATCCCGTCCATCAGGTGCGGCGCGCCGTCTTCGCCGACTGCCTGGCCCGCGCGGTTGAGCGCCCCGGCGTCTTCACTCTGACCGTACCCACCGGCGGAGGAAAAACACGCTCCTCCCTCGCCTTCGCGCTGGAGCATGCCGTCCGCCACGGCAAGCGGCGGATCATTTATGCCGCCCCGTTCACCAGCATCCTCGACCAGACCGCCGCCGTGTTCGAAGGAATCTTCGGCGAAAACACCGGGATCGTTCTTGAACACCACTCCGCCGCGGAAATCGATACCCCCTCCGATGACGCCACAGACAACGGTCGAGAAACCGCCCTCCGTCGCCGCCTCGCCGCCGAAAACTGGGATGCGCCTCTTATCGTCACGACCCAGGTGCAACTCTTTGAAAGCCTGTTTTCTCAACGCCCCGCCCGCTGCCGTAAACTACACCGGATCGCCGATAGCGTTCTCTTGCTCGATGAAGTCCAATCTCTGCCTGCCGGCCTGTTACGCCCGCTCATCGAAGCTCTGAAAACGCTCGCCGCCGCCTTCGGCGTCACCGTCGTTCTCTGCACGGCGACACAGCCCGCCTTTGAGGAACGGACCCCCTGGTTCCGCGGCTTCGATCCCCGTCCGGTCGAGATCGTCGGCGACCCAGCGCCCCACTTTCGTCGCCTCCGCCGCGTCCGCTTTGAAACCGACCTGCCCGAACTCGATTCCTCCGCGCTCGCCAAACGACTGCGCTCCGAGCCGACCGTACTCTGCGTCGTCAACACCCGGAAACAGGCGATCGAACTCGTCGATGCGCTCGACCCGGATCGTACAGACCCGTCCGTCTTCCACCTGTCAACTCTGCTCTGCGGGCGACATCGCCGCCGCGTTCTTGACGACGTTCGCGCGCGCCTCGCTGCCGGTCTGCCGACTCGCCTAATCTCCACCTCCATCGTCGAAGCGGGCGTCGATGTCGACTTTCCCCGACTTTTCCGCGCCCTCGCCCCGCTCCCGTCCCTGATTCAGGCCGCCGGTCGATGCAACCGCGAAGGCAGACGCCCCTGGCAGGACAGCCTCGTCACCCTCTTCCGCCCTGCCGAAGACCGTACTCCTTCCGATCCGATCTATAAAAAAGCGCGAGATAAAACCGTCAACGCCCTTCGCCGCGCCGCCGACCGGGGCGAAGCGTTCGATTTCGATGATCCGGAAAACGTCACCGCCTGGTTCCGCGAAATGATCCGCGAACTCAACGACGCCACCGACGCCCATAGGGTGATGCCCGACATCCGCGCTTTCGACTTTCCCGAAGTCGCCCGAAAAATGCGCCTCATTCCCGACGATACTGTCACCGTCCTCGCTCGCGCTGCGGTCGACCTGTCTCTCGATCTCGATACCCTCTTGGGTGATGCCGACCGGCGCGGCGGTCTGACACGCTCCGACTGGCGCAAACTCCATCCGTTCTGCGTCCAACTCTACCCGAACCAGGCCGACGGTCTGTCCGAACCCGTCCCCGGCCTGATCGTCTATGAAGGTTCCTACGACCCCAAAACCGGCGTCCCGCTCCTGCACGATCCCAACGACCGTGTCCGCCCGCACTCGCCGGAAAAACTAATTCGGTGATTTTTGCGTCAATCCTTGACACCGTTGAGGTCGTTCGATAATATCCGTTTGAAACCAGGAAGACGGTTGTAAAACTTCGTAGAGTCTCACGTGAAATATGGAAGGTGAATACATTACTTCCGTCGGTAATAGCATCTGGTTAAAGGCGTTGCTTTCAAGCGACGAGGATCGAAACGTAGAATCGCATCGCGGCAATATGGGAGGCAAACAAAAACCCGCAGAAGTTGGCGCTTCTGCGGGGCATGAACCGGGTAGTGCGGTCCAGAAATGCACAGAATTGTATCGCATTACCCCTCCGTTAACCAATGGTCCTTTTTAGGAGGGAAAATGAAAAAACAAGTGTCCCGTGACGGTCTGATTCGAACGACCGTCAATGAACTGCTTCGTCAGGGCGCAACTGATCTGCAAGTCGTTGACTCGGCGGTGTTTTCGCCCCCATCGCTAATCAAAGGCGTTTCTCCTGATATATGCTGCCGTATCGGCGAACTTAATATCATCGTTGTGGTGGAAACTGAGAGCAGCCTGAACACTTCCGCCGCAAGACACAGATGGGCAACTCTGATCGCTGTCGCACAGAGGAACAACGGTCTGTTCGTTCCTGCTGTAGAGCCCGGTCTATCGGGTAAGGCGAACGATCTCCATCGCGAATTGACCAGATTCTCCGTGCTGACGTTGCCTCCCCAACGTCCCTAACCGCCATTCCAACAAACTTCGCTTTGCCGGACCCGGTGCAGAAATACTGCACTCAGCGACTGTAACCTGATAACGGAAGGCGTTTCTTCGTCCATCGCAGGAGCGCCTTCCGAAATCGCGTCGTCCCGAACGCCCGAACCCCTGATCTCGCTGTTTTCCGATCCTTTCCAAGGAGATAACTGACATGAGTTCGACCGAATCCGAAAATATCCCCAAACTACCGCCCGTGGAAGTCGTTGTCTGGGGAGACTACGCCTGCTTCACTCGCCCCGAGGCCAAAGCCGAACGGGTTACCTATCCGTTCCCCACCCCCGGTGCCGCTCGCGGTATCTTCGAAGCCATCTTCTGGAAACCCGAGTTTCGGTACCGCGTCCGTGAGATCCATCTCCTGAAACCCGTGCAGTACATCTCCTTCCTGCGCAACGAGGTCACCGACAAAATGCCCGATCCGCGCCGAGAAAAGCTGAACCCCATCGACATCGTCGACAAACGAACCCAGCGCCTTACCCTCGCCCTCCGCGATGTCGCCTATCGACTCTTCGCCGATATTGTCGTCCGTCCCGATGTCACCGATACCCCGGCCAAATTCCGCGATCAGTTCCGACGGCGCGTCGAACAGGGACGGTGCTTCCACCGCCCCGCCCTCGGGTGTCGCGAATTCGCCGCCGATTTCTGCCACCCCTTGCAGTACGAAGGCTCCCTCCGCCCTGCCCCCTTCCGACAGCCGCCCTCCCTCATGCTCTTCGACATCGCCTTCGCCGCCGATAGCGATGCCAACGCCCCCCTCTTCTTCGAAGCCGAAGTCATCGACGGACGCGTGACCATCCCCGATGCACAATACGCCCTGCTTGAAACACTCTCCGGTCCCTGGCTCTCCCGCCCGCGGCCGAACGCTCCCACGCCGGAGGACGCCGAATGATCCTGCAATCCCTCTACCACGATGCCGAAGCGATCTTCGGTCAGATTCACGATGGCCAGCCGCTGCCCCCGCCCATGTACGCGCTTCAGCCGCTCCGACTGATCCTCGATATCGATCCCGATACCGGTATCGTCTATCCCGAAAACGCCGCCGGACGTACCTTTCTGCCCTACCTCGGACGCTCCTCCGACATTTCGCCCATTCTCCTCGTCGATAACGCCAAGTATGTCTTTGGCGTCGACGACGGCAAGACCGCCCCCGGCAAAACCCGGAACGAGAACACTCGCAAGGCGTTCCGCGAACTCGTCCACCTCTGTCACGAACAGACAGGTGTCGAAGCACTGGAACCCGTCGTTCGTTTCCTCGATCGCTGGAATCCGATCGCCCCCGAATTCCCTCTCCCTTCCGATCTCAGAAGCAACGACCTGATCGGATTCCGTGTGCGCGGACGGCTCCTCCATGAAATCGAGGTCGTCCGCGACTTCTGGGCCGAACACACCCGCGATCGGAAAGCCCGCTCCATGACCTGCCTCGTCACCGGCCAGCCCGCTCTCGTGGAGTCCAAACTGCCGCTCGCCCTCAAAGGCGTTCCCGGTGCCAATACCTCCGGTGCCCCCCTTTCGTCGTTCAATGTCAACGCCTTCATGTCGTACAACCTCAGCGAATACTCCGCGCCCATCAGTCGTGAAGCCGGAGAGCACGTCGCCAAGGCGCTCAATGCCCTGCTCCAGTCCCAACGCCATAGTGTCACCGTCGGCGACCGGGATAGCGGTGTGAAATACGTCTTCTGGTCGCCCGCCGGAGAGGTCACGTTACACCTCTTCGCTCCCGAACCCGATCCCACCGCCGTCCGCGCTCTGCTCGACGGACCACGCCTCGGTAAACGCATCCACGCTCTGCCCGACGACGCCCCGTTCCATATCCTCGGCCTCTCCTCGCACAGCGGTGGGCGCGTCGCCCTCCGGTCCGCCCTGCATCTCACCGTCGCCGATCTCTACGAACGACAACGGCTCTGGTTCGAACGCACCCGGATCGTCAGCCCGAACGGTGACGACGCTTCTCGACCACTCGCCACCTGGCAGACCGTCGAAGCCGCCTTCCGCGTTCGCAAGGACGTCCCGAACTACCTGTACGCCGCCATGACCGAAACGGCGCTCAATGACGCACCCCCGCCCGATGCCTTATTACCTATCGTCGTCCGTCGCTGCATCATCGGCGACGACCCGCCGAAAAACGGCCCGACCAAACGCCGCGAGCACGTCTCCTATCGACGCGCCGCTCTGCTCAAACTGCTGCTTTCCTACGATTCCCAATCCCGCCGCTTCGATGCGGAGAAAGTCCGAACCATGAGCGATTTCGAACCTAGTAACACCGAGAAAGCCTACCTCTGCGGTCGGTTGCTCTACCAGTTGGAGCGCATCCAGTACATGGCCCTCGAACGCGAGGCCAATGTCACCCTCACGGACCGCTACTACGGCGGCGCTTCCACCACACCCCGTGCCGTCTTTCCGGCCCTCCTCCGCATGGCCAAACAGGCACACCTGCCCGCCATCCGGCGTGGCCGCTACGCCCGCTCCCATAGCCGTCTCCAGGACACGCTCGCGGAAATCATGGAGCCGATCGGAACCGAGTTCCCCGGCTACTTCTCCGCCCGCGAACAGGGCAGCTTTGCCCTCGGCTACTACGCCGAACGCGCGCGCGTCCGTCGCGAAATCCGGAACCTCCGGCAAACCGACGGTCTCGACGAACCCGCGGATGACACCGCATCCGACACCAATGACACCAGCGACATCAATGAAACCATTGACACCATTGACACCGCGAACGAGGAATAGAAAGGTAACACCATGTCCGTCACTCTCCATACCGACCCGGCTCGACGCCACGACTTCCTGCTGCTCTTCGACGTCACTGACGGCAACCCCAACGGCGACCCCGACGCAGGGAACCTGCCCCGCACCGACCCGCAGACCGGCCACGGTATCGTGACCGATGTCTGCCTCAAGCGCAAGGTCCGCAACTACGTCGCCGCCGCCCGACCCGGTGCGCCCGGCAGCGAGATCTACGTTCAGGAAAAGGCCGTTCTCGCCCAGCAGCATCAGCGGGCCTACGACGCTCTCGGCAGCAAGGCCACCGTCGCCGATGCCCGCCGCAAGATGTGCGAACTGTTCTATGACGTCCGCCTCTTCGGAGCTGTCATGTCCCTGAAGGAGTCCAACGCCGGGCAGGTGCGCGGCCCCATTCAGTTCACCTTCGGACGCAGCATCGACCCTGTCGCCCCGCTCGACCTCCCCATCACCCGCATGGCCGTCGCTACCACCAAGGAAGCGGCGGCTCAGAGCGGTGACAACCGGACCATGGGCCGTAAAACGCTCTTGCCGTACGCCCTCTATGTCGCCCGTGGCTTCGTCTCTGCGGCGCTCGCCGCGCAAACCGGCGTGACAGCAGACGACCTGACCCTGTTCTGGGACGCACTTCAAATGATGTGGGACGTCGACCGTTCCGCCGCCCGTGGCATGATGGCCTGTCGCGGACTCTACGTCTTCACCCACGAAACCCCACTCGGTAACGCACCGGCTCATAAACTCTTCGACACCCTCGTCGTCCGCAAAAAGGACGGGGTGGAAACCCCGCGCCGCTTCGACGACTACGTCGTCGCCGGTCCGCGTGTCCCCGACGACTACGAAGGCAAAGTCGCGTTGACACGCCTCATCGAGGGCTGATCCAGTACGGGTTGCGGCACTCCGGGCGTCCACGGGGTGCCGCAAGATGCCGGAGAAAGGAGACCGCCTCGCAACTGTCACCAGTGTGGCATCCGGTCTTCGGGCCGGATGAGGATTGAAACCATTCCCCGGCGACGGTTTGAACGTCTTCCTGCGAGTGGCATCCGGTCTTCGGGCCGGATGAGGATTGAAACGGCTTGACCGTCGGCGCATAGAACGTCTTGCCCCCCTGTGGCATCCGGTCTTCGGGCCGGATGAGGATTGAAACTCGTCAAGCAGCAGACCGGTAGCCTGTTCGTTGGGTGGCATCCGGTCTTCGGGCCGGATGAGGATTGAAACAGGTAACGGGTGTTTTTCGGAGGTTCTGGACATCGAGTGGCATCCGGTCTTCGGGCCGGATGAGGATTGAAACTCGATCTGGTGGCGAACCAGATCGACTACTGTCCGCGTGGCATCCGGTCTTCGGGCCGGATGAGGATTGAAACAACCATTCCGTAGCCGTTTCGCGCCGAGTGACATTCCGTGGCATCCGGTCTTCGGGCCGGATGAGGATTGAAACCAGTTTTTGGTTCAACTGAAACAGGAGGTTGTCGAGTGGCATCCGGTCTTCGGGCCGGATGAGGATTGAAACACCGCTACGCTGATCGGCGCGGACGTGGTCATCCTGTGGCATCCGGTCTTCGGGCCGGATGAGGATTGAAACTAAGGCACCGGGCTACAAACGCCTGTCCCCGGAGCGTGGCATCCGGTCTTCGGGCCGGATGAGGATTGAAACGATTTATTAATAGGTGGTATCTTGCGACCACCTACCAGTGGCATCCGGTCTTCGGGC
>JANRLW010000052.1:0-21689 GCA_033762295.1 Capsulimonadales bacterium | reverse complement strand
TCCCGGAAATACGCTTCGTAGAGTCTATGCGTCCCCGGCCAGTACGTGAAGTTCCCCATCCACGGTTCGGGAACATCCGAAAGGAGCACACCGACCAGGGCCGTGAAGTTCGCGATCGTCCCTTCCTTCACTCCGTTGGTCGGCGAATACATTCCGTCCAGATGCGGACGGGGCGGGCGGGGCGTCTCGTCCGTCGACGGAAAGCGCAATGCGATCTGCCCCCATGTCACCGGTCGGATCTTTCCCTCGCCGATCATGGATTCCGCCACCGTCCGAATCCCGGACGCATTGTAGAGATCGGTGATCGGTTCCGTCCCACCCAGACCGTCGCAATACGACTGCGCACGATACTTCGTCAGTAACGCCGGGTCCATTCCGTTCTCGCCGATATAGGCGTTGATCGCGCGACGCGCCCGCGCCACCAGTTTCTCCGGAACGATTCCCGGCAGTTTCACCACACCCCGTTCCCAGAATTCGTCCCGTTGCTCCTGTGTCAGCATCGCTTCTCCTGACCCTTACTTTTTCTTCAGTTTCAGCGTCGTCACCGGCGACACCTCATCGGTGACCGAAATCGCGACGACATCCACCGTAAAGGTTACCCCGCTGATACCGCGCGGCAGATCGAGCGCTACCGCCTCCGTTTTCCAGTTGCCGTTCTCATCCGCTTTGATCTCCACCGAGGGAAAGGTCCCTTTCGCTTTGGACAGGAACTGCTTGCCCTCGAAGGAAAACGACAGACGGATCGTGTTGTACGGTTCGGTGGTACCGGAGAAGAGAACCGGACTCTTGATCGCCTCGCCCGTTTTCGGCTCCTTCACCACCGGGGCCGCCGGCGGTACCGCACGCAGGGTGACCGTTTCCGGGGCTTCGCGCAGCAATTTGTCCTCACTGCCCGGCGGGACGAACGTGACATAAACCCGTGCCTTGCTGACCGTGTCGCCACGTTTCACCGAGTACCGACCGACATAAACGCCCTCGGACTCTTCGGTCATTGGCTGGTCCTCCAGCGTCTCGATCCGGAACGTCGCCTTGCCGCCCGGCATCCCGTCCATCCGAACCGTCAGGATATCGTTCGCCCGCAACGTGTTGCCCGTCGGCGCGACCGTCACCTTGCGAATCGGCTTGACCGGCGGCTTGATCGTGAAGGTCCAGGACTGGCTGGTTTCGTTGCCAAGCGCATCTTTCACCGACAGAGCAACCTTGACCGGACCTTCCTTCAGATCCGTCGGCGGTTCCAGTGAGAAGCCGGTCTCGGTAAAGGTCGCTTTCTCCGTGACCTCTTCGTCATTCAGATACAGCCGCGCCGATTTCGGATCGACTTTGCTGCCCACATCCTTGAACGATCCGGCGATTCGTGGCCGCGGCGAAGACGTGGCTTCGTTCTCCTTCGGCTCCAGAAGGGACAGTTCCGGACCCGCGCCATCGATGCTCAACGGCTTTTCGGCCTTGACTTCCGGTGAGGATTCCTCGCCGATCTTCATGACCGCCGTCAGAGCGACCTCCGGAGCGGTCGTGTTGAAAGGCGTGGTAAACGTCGCCACATAGGTTCCCGGCGTATCCTCCTTCTCCGGGGCGGGAAGACCCGTGGAACCGAAAAGCGCGGGCATCGACAGAGTGACCGTCCCCTTCGGCGCGCCGACGACGGTGACGGTGACGGTTTCACCGCCCTTTAAAATCTTGTCCGCCGCGTCGTGCGTCAACGAATCGATCTGCGGTTTCTGTTCGGAAGGTTTTCCTGCCGGGTCCGCCGGTGCGGACGTATCCGCCGGCATCGGGGCGTTTATCGGGGCGTTTGTGGCCGCCGCAGGCTCGGCTTTCGGTACCGGGGACGGGGGGGTGACCGTTCCGGATGCCGGAGGCGTCTCGCCGTTCCCTGCCGCCGGTTCCGGTTCGGGCGGTACCGGGTCCGTATCGTCGCCGGTCACCGCCGCCACCCCGATTCCAATTCCGGTCTCCGGGTTCACACGGATGACCACCGTCTCGCCCGGTTTGATATCGGTCAGGCTGATATCGCTCGCCGCCTGCCGAACCGGTGCGCTGCCCAGAACCTCGACCGACGTGCCGTTGGTCAGACGAACCAGGGTATTTCCGTTCGCCAGTTGCTCCTTGGCTTTGATGATCCCTCGACGTTCGTCATTCGCGAATTCGATCACGGTCGCCAGGCCCTGCGCATTCCGCAGAACCCGCACCTGATCGCCGGACCGAAGGCTGTTGATCGACGCTTCGCGGACGACACGCTTCCCCGAGCGAATCTGAACGAAGGCTCCGGGAGCCAGCGGTAAACGGCGGTTTTCACCCGACCCGACCCGAACCGTGATCGCGTCCGCCTCCGGAAAAATACCGGTGACCGTCCCGTTGACCGCCGCCACATTGGCCGGCGGCGTCGGCAATTTCTCCGCGACGATCGCATCGGTGACGACCTCGACCACCTGAAGGCGAGGATCGAACGTGACCTGCGCTCCCAGCGCCTCGGAAACGAAACGCAACGGGACCAGCACGCTGCCGTTGACACTCTCCGGCACGGAGGCCAGGGTTCGGACGCTTCCGTTGACCGTCGCGTTCGCATCTCCGACCCGCAACATGATTTTGGTCCCGCTTCGGTTCGCCGTGATCGTTCCGGCCTCAAACTTCACCGTCGCACCCAGTTTTTCAAAGATTCCGCGCAACGGAACCAGAATCGCGTTGCCACGGCGAACCGGCCCCTGACCGGCGAAGGGAATCTGCTCCCCGTTGACCCGAACTCCGATCGCGGGTTCGGTCACGACCTGCGCCGTCGGCGGAGCGGCCGGAATGGCGGACTCCTGACCGACGGCCGGAACGGCAAGGAAAACGGCCGATCCGATCCATACGGCGACCGATACGGTGGAAACGCGTGGTTTGGTCATAATCAACCTCTTAAATACCGTGATCCTGCCTTTTTGAGGGGACGACCTCCCCGCAGGTTACACCCCATTCGACCGAAAATTCAGCGTCCTCGGAGAATCCGTTTGAGGACGTCCGCCGTTATCGCCAGATCGTCGGCGACCGTCTGCCGTCCGAGCGAGAAACGAACCGCCGATCGAACCATTGACTCCTCCAACCCGAGGGCGGCCAGAACATGCGACGGTTCGATCGACCCCGAAGCGCAGGCGGAACCGGACGACGCGGCGATCCCCGCCATATCGAGCGCCAGGAGCAACGTCTCGCCATCCGTCCGCGTAAACGAAAAATTGGCGTTGTTCGGGAGCCGTCGGGTCGTAGGACCGTTCAGCCGACTCCCCGGAATCCCTTCCGTAACGTCCCTCACGAATCGATCCCGCAGCTCGCCAAGACGCTGCGCTTCCCGATCCCGCCACCCCCGCATTAACTCCGTCGCCTTGCCGAACCCGACGATTCCGGGGACGTTCTCGGTCCCCGCGCGTTTCTCTCGCTCCTGCTGTCCGCCGAGGTGAAACGGATGCCAATCGACCCCCTGACGCGCATAGAGAGCGCCGATTCCCTTGGGTCCGTAAATCTTGTGCGCCGACAGAGTCATCAGGTCGATCCCGAGCCCCTCCACATCGATCGGCATCTGTCCGAAGGTCTGGACCGCATCCGTATGAAAATAAGCGCCGAACGCATGCGCCATTTCGGCGAGCGAGCGAATATCCTGGATTGTCCCGATCTCGTTGTTGGCGTGCATGACCGAAACCAGCGCGGTTCGCTCGTTGATCGCCGCCCGCGCCGCTTCCGGAGAAACGAAACCTTCCTGATCGACCGGCAACAACGAAACCGTGAACGGAACCGTCCGCGCCAATCGCATCGCCGCGTCGAGAACGGCATGGTGCTCGATTGCGGTCGTCACCAGATGCGTCCGTCCCCGTGCCACTCCCGCCCGGAGAACGCCGAATAAGGCCGCGTTGTCGGCCTCCGTCCCGCCCGATGTAAAGAAAATCTCGCTCGAATCGGCGTTAATCGCCGCCGCGATCGTGTCTCTCGACTGATCGACCGCCCGACGCGCCTCCTGCCCCATCCGATGCACCGAGGACGGATTGCCAAAACGATCTCCGAGGAACGGCAACATTGCGTTGAGAACCTCCGGATCGACCGGGGTGGTCGCCGCGTAATCCAGATAGATGGTCCGCTCGGTCACACCCTTATCTTACCGCAGGAAACCGACTCAACGTCGAGGAAACGATACCCTGATACCCTGTGAAGAGGAAACCTGTCATGAACTCCGGAGCCTATGTCGCCCGCCTCTGGGAATTTCCGCGCCTGTGTCTCGCCTTCTTCGGCGTTCAGTACCTGACGCCCGAAGGAAAACAGCTTTATGAGACATCGGGAATCAACGATCAGGTGTTTTCGGCGCTGACGCCGGACACCGAGGGTCTTTTGCTGAACCGGTTGATGATGACCGAGGACGGTCCGGTGCTGATGCAGTACTGGCGTTCCTATGAGGAACTGGACCGATTCGCACGTTCACTACCCCATACCGACTGGTGGAAGTGGCTCGTCGCGAATTCCGGCCAGGGCGTGGGTTTTTATCACGAGATCTATCAGGCGGCAACGGCGGAAGCGATCTACGAAAGCGGGACCCGACCCGTCGGTCCGGCGGTCTTCTGCGCCGTCGATTCCGTTCCGAGCGGAAACGGGCAGTCACGACGACGCCAGGAACGATTTGCCGAAGCGAAAGCGACCGAAGAAGGTTAGTTTTCCGACCGGCCCCGCCAATCGGTCCACCGGATTCGCGCGATCTCAAACCGGTCGCGGGTTCGAACATAGCCGCCGGGGCCGTCGGTCCGCCCGATGAAACGGAACGTCTCGGGCGTTTCGCCCTCCCGAACGTGGACGTGTTCGACCGTGGCGATCAGAATGCGGTTGTTCCCGTTGGCAACGACCTGAAAGAGACGGCATTCCAGGCAGACCTTGGCTTCGGCGATACGAGGTGCAGTGACACGGACGGACGGCGCGGCGGTCAGCCCCGCCTCGGTCAACTCACTGATTCCGGGCGGAAACTCGATCGCCGTCACATTCATCGCCTCGGCATTCGCTTCGTCCACCAAATTCACCACGAATTCGCCGGACCGCAGAATATTGGCCGCCGTATCCTTCGGACTTCCGTCCTTCCGGTTTCCGACACCGATTCCGATGGTCGGCGGATCGGAGCCGAGAATATTGAAGAAGGAAAACGGGGCGACGTTTATCGTTCCCTCCTCCCCGAGTGTCGATACCCAGGCGATCGGTCGCGGCACCACCACGCCGGTCAAAAGCCGGTAGCCCTCCTGTGCGGACAGTTGGGAAAGATCATATTCCATGAAGTTATCCTGCAGGCATCCGGTCCGAAACGAAACGAAACCCGGACCGTACGGCCCGGGTTTCATGAGCGATCAACGCCCGGAATCAGGCGCGGCAGGAGCCGCATCCGCCGGTGACCGTCCGTCCTTCGGCATCGTCCTCGGTGCTGAACGAGGAGCCGCAACCGCAGGAGCGAACCGCGTTCGGATTCTCCACCTTAAAGCCGCCGCCCATCGGCGTTGTCACGTAATCGACGATCGAGCCCAGAATGTACTTATGGCTCATCGAATCGATCACCACTTCGAAGGACGGGTCGACCTCATGGGAAATCCCGCCGGAAACCTCGTCGCCGTACTGAACATAGGCGGGGAACTTCGCATCGCCTTCCTCGACATTCTCATCGAGCGCCATGCCGTACTGGAGACCGGAACAACCGCCACCGGCGACATAAACGCGCAGATAAACCCCTTCCGGATTGCCCTGCTGCTCCAGAATGTCTTTCACTTCCTGCGCGGCACGCGCGGTCAGAGCGATCGGCGCAGGCGCACTCTGCGGGTCGAACGTGTTCACGGGCGGCTCAAGGACTGCTGCCATGTTTCTATCCTTCCATACGGCGCGATGCGCCGAAAATCCAAAACTCGTCTTCGGGAGGATCGCCTGCTCCGAAATGACGGGAGTCCCATTGGCGACCTTTCTTATCCGCGATCCATTATATCCGCGATTTTCGCGAGACACAAACCACCGGGTAGCACCAACTCCTATACCACCGAAAAGCGCGCCGGTTCCGGAATGGCCCCCGTTATTCGTAACGCAGCGCCTGGATCGGGTCCAGTTTCGACGCGCGCCACGCCGGATAGATGCCGAAGAACATTCCGACCGCCACTGCGAACGTAAATCCGAGTACCGCCGCCCAGAAAGGGACGAACGTTTTGAACTTGCCCTGGGTCGCGGCCATAATCCCGCTCGACGACATATAACCGAACGCCACGCCGATCATTCCCCCGACCCCGGAAACGGCCATACTCTCCGTAATAAACTGCACCAGGATATCGCCACGTTTCGCCCCGACCGCCTTACGAATCCCGATCTCGCGGGTGCGTTCGGTGACCGAGACCAGCATGATGTTCATAATCCCGATGCCGCCGACCAGCAGAGAAAGACCGCCCACTCCGCCCAGCACCACCTGGAAAATCATCAGCACCGAGTCCAGCCGCTTCAACAACCCCTCCTGGGTGTCCACAACCACATCCTGCGCGTTTTCCGGATGGCGCTGCTTGATCACCGTAAACACCTCGTCGGCTGCCTGATCCGCAGTGACACCGGCAATCGCCCGCGCCGATAACCCACCGATCTTATCGGAACCGGTCACGCGCTTCTGCATGGTGTTGAGAGGAATGAAGACCTGCTCGTCCGCACTCGTCCCGCCAAAACCGCTTTTGCCCTTATACTTGTTATAACCGATGACCGTGAAGGGCACCCGGTTCTCCCCGACCACCATGACCAGGGGTTGACCGATCGGGTCCTCCTTGCCGAACATCTCCTTGCGAATCCGGTCACCGATGACACAGACCTTGTCCCAGTTATCTCCATCCTGATCTTCGATCCACCGTCCGCGCGCCAGTTTCAGGTTATTGATGCCGAAATACTGGTACGTCACACCGACCAGAGTCATCGAATAGTTTTTCTTGCCACGGGTCACCTTCCCCGTCTGCTCGACGGTCGGCGAAATATCCCGGATACTGCCGACCCGCTCCTCGATCGCCTCAACATCCTCCATACGCAACCCGTCGAACGTGCCGCGCCGTTGCGAATCCCGCTTCGGATTGTAAAAGGCGAAAAGCAGGTTCGCGCCGTCCTCGGCGAATTCACTGACGACCTGCTGCCGTGCCCCCTGTATGAAGGAGATCATAATGATCACCGATCCGACACCGATAATGACGCCCAGCATCGTCAGGAAGGAGCGGAGTTTGTTGGCAGCGAGGGCGACGAAGGCCACTCTTAAGGATTCCAGGAAGTTCACGGCTTCAAAGACACTTTCTCGAAACGAAAAGTTGCGTTTCCGGAATTGTATCGGAAAGCGGCGTTGTTCGTCGGGGTTCCCTACCCGTTCTCGATCAAAACGCGTACATCTCCGACACGTCGGGTCAGTTTCAACGCGTCGAAATGCTCCAGAAGCGGAAGAATGACCTTGCGCGAGGAGCCGGTCGCATCACGAACGGTCGCCACGGTAATCTCCCGGCCGGCACTGCCTAACTGGCGGATCGTCCGTTTGGCGGTATCGTACGCCTGACGCTCGATAAACAGGTCCTCGCCGAGCGGGATCAGGTCGCCGTTTTCCGCATGGATGGACAGAATGGTGCGCACGTGAACGTCCCGTGGATAGTTTGCCTGAAAGTTCTCGGGGGAAGGCGGTGTCAGCCCCGCCGAACGATACACCGCCAGAATCTCCTCGGCCGGTTTACGCCACCCCGGCGGGATTTCCACCGAATGTTCCGGGAGCCGTACGGTGACGCCCTCCCCGGCGATCACCCCTTCGGCCATCAGCCAGAGAAGAACGGCGTTGAAATCGCGGAACGCGGCGGCTTTGGTCAACGGCGCGCGCAGACCGTCGCGCGGCATCCCCTTGCGAAACGGGTTCTGGCGATGATACTGCGACAGCGTCCGGACGGCTGTTTCCCTCAGGCGTTTCGCGGTCGTATCCGCGATGTACCGACCGTCGGTCCATACCTCCGCCTGCTGACGGTCGACCAGCGTTTCCAGTTCGACGATGGCCGCCGCCTCCGAAAGTCCGGTTCCCGCCGCCACTTCCGCCGGTGAAAAATCCGCCGGTTTTCCCGCCAGCATCGCATAGACCATGTCCGTTCTCTCCCCCGTACCCCGTGCCTCGAACAACGCCTTCGCAGCCTCATCCCCCCGCCGGTAACGATGCGTCGGAGACGGTTCCAGCACCGTTCCGCCTCCGACCGCTCGCGCGGGACTGTACGTCCGGAGTACGAAACGCTCCCCCCGGGCGGGCGCGGTCACCCCTTCGCAATCCAGCTGGACCGGTGCGTCCGCCGTTCCCGGAGGCAATTCCCGCTCCGTGAGCAACAGAAGACGCGCCATCACCTCCCCGGTCCCCAGATGCACCCGCACCCGTTCGCGATGGCGTAATGGCCGGGACGCCTCCGGAAGAACGGACAGACGGGCGTCCATCAGCGACGTCGCGATCTGAGCGCCGGGCGGTGTCAGGACCGCGCCCCGTTCCACCTGCACCACCTCGACCCCCGGCAGGTTGACCGCCACCCGCATTCCGGGCGTGGCCGCTTCGATCTTTCGGTGGTGGGTTTGCAGGGTCCGTGCGCGAGTCGCGATACCCTGGGGCTGAACCAGGACCGGGTCCCCGGCGTTCAACGTCCCGGAGACCAGCGTTCCGGTGATGACCGTGCCCACGCCCGGCAAGGAAAACACCCGATCGACCGGCAGTCGGAACGGACCGGAGGGCGACCGAACCGGAGCCTGCGCCGCGGCCTCCGCCAATGCCGCCTTCAATGTGTCCATTCCCTGCCCCGTCACCGCCGAGACCGGCACCATCGGCGCGTCGGCAAGCGGGGTTTTCGCCAGGGACTCCCGAATCGTTTCCGCCGCGATCTCCGCCAGTTCGGCGTCCGCCATATCGATCTTCGTCAACGCCACCACACCCACGGATACCCCGAGCACGGTCAGGATATCGAGATGTTCCTTCGTCTGCGGCATCGGGCCTTCTTCGGCGGAAACGACCAGCAAAGCGATATCGATCCCGCCCGCGCCCGCCAGCATATTCTTGACGAATTTCTCGTGCCCCGGTACGTCGACAATCCCGGCATGAATCGGTGGATCGCCCGGCAACTCGAGAAACGCGAAGCCGAGGTCGATCGTCATCCCCCGCGCCTGCTCCTCGGCGAGACGGTCGGTATTGATCCCGGTCAACGCACGAATCAACGTCGTCTTTCCATGGTCGACATGACCGGCGGTCCCGATTATGATATGACGTTCGCCCTTCATCGCCCGTATTGTATCCGTTTCGTAAACCGTGCCGCCGACGTTCGAGATCCGCCGCCACGTAAACTTTTTCCGTTCGGTCAGGAACCACGGTCTCCGGAAAGGCATCTTTGTTTGCGGACGTCGTGTATACTGTGTTTTGCCGGACTCATCAATAAATGCGCGGCTAATTCCGGAACAAGATGTTCCACCGCCTGCTGCCGATTACTTCACCGGGAAAAGCGGTTCGGCGATCGCCAGGGAGGATCCATGGGCTGTCAACCGCAACGATCGGACGAAAAACCTTACCCCGCCACAAGGACGATATCGGAATCGGCCGCAAATACCCTTCAAACCCTTCGGAATCGCTTTCCGCATACTCCGTTTCTCGCTCTGGGTCAGACCGCTCTCTGGGATGAACCGACCAAGGCCAGCCTTCTGAACGTTCTTCGTCGTGTCTGGCCCGGCGCGCGCATGATGGCCGCCGTTCACGACACGGATTACTTTGCCAAACTTCCCGGACATCGATCCCCGGAAGGCCACAAATTCGCCCTGGTAACGCACGACGACTTCAGGACGCGCGGCCTCTGGTCCGCCGCCGGAGAGATGAGCCGGTTGTTCGGGTCCGAGGATGTTCCGACCCAGCACCTGCTCGCCCGCCAGGGGGGCGTCTCCCTGCATCGCGCCCTTTCCCATTCCGACGATCCCGCCGCTCTTTTGTCCGAACTGACCGCCGCCTGGGGTTGGACCGGGATTGTCTATACCGAATGGGATCGAAAGATCGCTCGGGACATTCCTCTCGCCGAAATCCTTTCCACCCTCCTGGAACAGATCGCCGACGCCCTCCGGGGAAGCGTGGAGTGTCTGGACGAAACCCGATCCCGGGCAGCCATGACGGTCGGTGGGCAGATCGGAAACTGGGTGACCGACTTTGCCGAAAGCCATCCCGATGCCTCGCTGACCGACCTTTACCGCGACCTCCTGCCACGCTTCTACGGACTGCTACTGGGAGGGGAGACGCCGGACCTCGCAACGTCGAGCACGTTCGAAATTCTTCGGTTCAACTCCGCCACTGCCGCCCTGCCCCGGTTCGGTCTGGTGGATCTCTTTCTTCATCCGAACACCCGTCAGCACGCCATCGACTCCTACAATCTGGCCGTAGCCGGGTCCGACATCTATACGCTGGATCAGTTCGGCGAGGGGGCGATCCCCTTCGATCTCGTCCTGCCCGGACGGGGAAGAGGGACGATCCGATTGCCCGGCGACGGCACGATCCTCGTCGATACTCCACGTGAACCGATCGTCCTGTGCGACCGTCACTGCGACATCGACAGCGTCGGTTCGCTGGCCCGGTTAGTGGAACGCGAACTCGGTCCGGACGTCGCCCTGGTGGGAAAAGCCGTCACCCTGTTGCCGTTGCTTGGTGCCGAACACATTCTGGTCTTTCACGAAAGTGCGTCCGGCTACTCCGGACGCACCTGGAAAATGTGCGACCTGATGCGTGAGAGGGGCCTGTCCGTCCCCGAAATGCATCCGATTCTCCGCATCCGGTATGCGACCTGGGATTCTCTGCAGGCAGTGTCCGCCGACAACTCGGGAACGTTCGTTCTACCGGAACACCTGACTCAGGCTCTGGGCCGCGACCGGATCGATTTTGCCGATTTTGCCTTCTGCTGGCGCAATGCCGTCGCCTGGGAGAAACAACGGCTCGCCGGGTTCGCGTTGTTGAAGTCTCCCCGCGCCTTGCTCGCCGCCCTGAGTCGTCAGTTTCCGGCCACCTGGACGAAACCCTGTGACGCCTACGAAGACGCCGCCGCCGTTCTCCTGGACGTCCGCCGACAGGCCGATGAAATCCGTGTCCTCGAAAAAGCAAAGAAAGCGCGATGGCAGGAGGTCGTCGACGAAGCGTTTGCGCTGGAACAGGCGAAGGGAGACCATTTCCGCGCCAACCTCATGGGCCGAACACTCTCGGAAACCGAACGGGCGCAGCGAGACCGCGAACGCCGGATTCGTTTCGACCGCCCGATCGCCGAACTTCGTGAGGAAGCCGCCGAACTACGCCGCGAAATCCGCCAGTTGTATCGGGAGCGGAAGGCTCTGGAAAAGGGAGAAGTCGCCAGCGAAGCGCGTACGACGATGAACCGGATCGCCGCCGAAGCCGAGCGGGAAAAGGCGCGACAGGTGCGAAACGCCCTGCAGACGGTCAACGGACTTCCACATACCAACTTTCGACCGTCCGCCTGGTGGTTCCCTCTGGTCGATCCGACGGGAGCATGGTTTCAGGGGGTCGCAGCGACAGCTGTCTACTATCTTGAAGGGCTCTCGGAATCCGCATGACCTCCGGTTCGGGCCGACCGTTCGCCAAGATGCAGGCGGTCGGTAACGATTTCGTCGTCGTGGATGCCACCGCCTGGCCGCCGGAGACGGACTGGCCGCCCATCGCTCTCGACCTGTGCGACCGACACACCGGGATCGGTGGTGACGGGCTTCTGGTGGTCCTCCCCTCCGATGTCGCTGACGTGCGGATGCGTATGTTCAATCCCGACGGAACCGAGGATATGTGCGGGAACGGTCTTCGTTGTGTCATCCGCTTCGCACGGGAACGAAGCTGGTTCACCACCGACGAAGGTATGGCGGAAGCGGTGGACGGACTTCATCAATTTTCGCTCCGAAACGCCGACACGACGGAACCGGAGGGACGGATTGCCGTCCGGATGGCCGAACCGTGTTTCGCGCCGGAGGCGATCCCCCGTGAAGTCACCCCGGACACGGTAGGCCGCTCCTTCTCACTTACCGTGACGCCGGACGATATTCTGGTCGTCACCCCGGTCAATACGGGTTCGACGCACACCGTGATATTCGTTCCGACTCTTCCGGACAACGATACCTTCTTCCGGATTTCCCCGGAAATCGAATGCCATCCGCTGTTCCCGGAACGAACCTCCGTCCTCTGGACCGTGGTTGAACACGCCGGTTCGGCAACGATGCCGCCGCGCGTTCGCCTGCGGATTTGGGAACGGGGGGTCGGTGAAACGCTCGGATGCGGCACCGGCGCATGCGCCGCTTCCGTCGTTTCGGCCCTGGAAGGCCGGATTAACGCATTCGATTCGGAAGCTCGTCGGGATCGGTTCCGGTGCGATGTGGTTACCGCCGGTGGAACCCTGTCGACCGCTTTCGATCGGGAGCAATCGCCCAACCCGGACATCGCAGGGTTCGGCCCGGTAACCCTGATCGGTCCGGCGACCGTTACCTTTACCGGCCGTTTGTCGGAGGGGATCGAACGATGAGCCGGAAAAGTTCACCGCTGAAGGGCAGCCCCGAACCGTTCGGTGCGCTCAACCGCATTCCGATCGTCGAGTGCGGCGAACCGCTGGTCGATCTTCGGGATGCCTGTCCGCACGTCCTTCTCCGGCCCGGGTGCCTGCCCTATCTTCGCCGGACCGTCGCCCTGATGCTGAACCGGGCCAACGACCGCCTGCCGGAGGGGTACCGCTACTCCGTTTCCACCGCCCTTCGCACCCTGGAGATGCAGAGCGAAATGTACTGGCGAAACTATAACCGTCTGAAAGCGGAGAAACCGCACCTGCCGGTCTCCGCACTGAGGCGGATCACCAACAAATACTTCGCCGCCCCGGATTACCCCGCGCCCCCCGGTCACACCACCGGAGGAGCCATCGACGTCGCGCTTCTCGGCCCGGACTTCGAAACGCAGGATGTTACCTCGCCGACGCGCGGTTGGGAAGCGGCCTACACATGGTCCGATTTGATCGGTCCCGAGGCGAAAAGAAACCGGATGCTTCTGGTCGAAACCCTGCTCTCGGTCGGATTCTCCAACTGCAGAGACGAATGGTGGCACTTCTCGTATGGCGATAACGCCTGGGCGGTTCGACACGGCTGCTCCGTCGCGATGTACGGGTTGGCGGCTCCGCCCGAAGGATTTACGCTCGTGGTCAAACCCTGGCGTCAACAGCCCGCACGCGTCGGTTTTCGTACCGTCGGGCCGCGCGTTTTCGCCCGGAACGCCTGAACACGCGGTTCCCGGCGGCTTCCCCCCTTCGGATTTGTGCTACAATAAACGAACTATGCGAAAAGAACACGGACTCCTTCACGCCGTTGTCGGCTGCCTTCTGCTCGCCGTCGCCCCGTCTCAGGCCCAGACCGGCAAACCCTCCGCAGCTGCGGGTGGGCCGTTAACGTCCTCGAAAAACCAGGTGGCGGGCATCTCCGAACGGGTCGTCGACAACCTCTACCGGTACACGGATAAGTACTTCCATGACGGCGACTACAATCGCATCGTGTCGTTGTGCCGCATCATCGTGGAGGCCGACCCCTCCTTCACGGAAGCCTACGAGAACGCGGCCTATCTGCTCTGGAGCCAGGGAGACTCCGCAGCGGCGGACCGCTTTCTGGAGATGGGGCTGAAGCGCAGCAAAAACCAGCTCAGTCTGCTTTACGAGTTCGGAAGCCACCTGATGCGGACCAAACGCCACGAAGCGGCGTTACCCTACCTGCAAAAGGCGGTGAAACTGCCCAAGGCCGGCCCCCTGGTCTACGTCGAACTCGCCCACTGCTACGAAAAAAATAACAATCTAAAGCAGTCCGTCGCCACCTGGCAGGAAGTCGTCCGCAAATTCCCGAATTTTCCCTCCGGACCACCCAATCTTGCCCGGACGAAGCGACAACTGGCGTCCGGCGGCTAACTCCGAAAGCGTGATTTGTGCCAACCGAAGAGATCACTTCCGAAAACAATCGGGATGGCCGACCGGGAAGCGAGGCGGGCGGGCGGCGAATACCGTTTCACACACTTCTCTGGCTGGCCCTCGGAGTCCTATCGCTGGTCGCGATGGCCGCTCTCGAACGACCGGAGAACCGTAACGCCCGGCAACCGACGTTACGCGGCCCCTCCGCGATCGAATTTCGAACGGCCACCGCCGGCGAAGCGGAAACCCGCGTCGCACTGGCGTTCCATAGGTTCGGCGAGCGCACGAAAACCGAGACGGGTGCCGCATCGATCGACCGGATGTCCCTCGATTCCGCCATCAAAACCTACCGGGAGGCGCTCCCGGTCACGACCTCGGCGAACGTCGCCCGGCGCATCCTGATCCTTGAACACCTCGCCGGGAAACCGACCGATCCACGGTTATTGAACGAAAAGCTACCAGCCCTTCTCCGAAAACGAGGCACCGCTCCCGGAGAAATCGCCCCGGAAATCGCCCTCTGGAAAGCGCTTTACGTTCCCGGAAGCCCGACACCTCCCGCCGACGCCCGCCGACGCATCGATGCCATGGACCTGCGGATCCTTGGGCTGCAGGCGACGATCGACCTGCTTGAACGCACCGGTGACCGCTCGGGCGCCGCCCGACTGATCGCAGAGCGGAACCGTCGTTCCGTGAACTTTCTAGCGATCTTTATTTTCCTTTCCGTTGTCGGCGTCCTTGCCTTCTTCACCGGGGTCGGTTTCCTGATTTTTTTCGCGCAAGCCGCCCTTTTCAAGCGCGGCGACCTCGTCGGGGAGGTTTTCCCTCGACCGTCCCCGGTCACCTTCATGGACCTGATCGACGTTTTCGCGTTCTACTTCATGGTGTTCGAAGGTTCGCGACTCGTACTGGGCGCTCTCCTGAGTTCTCTCCTCGGACGCAATCGGGCAACGCTGGCGGCGGGCGGGGACGGTACCGTGTTCCTTCTCTTCGAACTCGGAGCCTACCTCTTCCCCCATGTTCTGGCGGCGATTTATCTGGCCGTGTCCATGAAGCGAAAATTTGGGGTTCCCGCCGATGTCGGTCTCACCTCCACCGGAATTTTCCGCGATATCGGATATGGCATTCTGGGATACTGCGCCAGCCTGCCTTTGCTTTTTTTGCTCGGGCAGGTTTCGGAACGGATCTTTCGGGATAACGTCCAGGTCACACCGAATCCCGCGATGTCGTTGATCGCCTCCCGGAATGATCCGGTCGACCGTATCCTCCTGTTTTTCCTGATCGCCATCGCTGCGCCCCTCTGCGAGGAACTGTTCTTTCGCGGCGTCTTCCTGACCGGCTTACGGAAACGGTATGGCGCGGTGTTTTCGGTGATCGTGTCCGCCGTCGTATTTGCCATCGGACATCCGGTCCAGGACTGGCTGCCGATTCTGGGACTCGGGATAACGTTCGGGACTCTGCGCGAACTGCGGCAGAGCCTCGTCCCGTCGATAACCGCGCATTTCCTTCAAAATTCGGCCACCTATCTTTATCTTTCCCTCCTGTTCGGCGATCGTTAGCAACCGTCCGGCTTCGAGCCGTGTCAAACCGCCAAATCCCGTTTCGTTGGGGAAATCATGTCCTACCAGAACGTCTCCAAACCCAGGTCTCCGTGGTTTTATGTCGGCATCGGATGCGCCGTCCTCTTTTTCGCCGGTATGATCGGTTGTCTCGCCCTTGGCACGAGGGTTTTCAACGCCGCGAAGGAAGCCCTTTCCGAGGCGGAGAAGGAAGCGGGGAAACCGCTGACACCGCAACAGATCGCCGCCTCCCTGAAAGGCGTTCCCTTTTACCCGGAGTCCCGGCTGGAACAGGGAACGGAGTATCGGGCCTTACGAACCACCGTCGTTGTGATGAAACGGCTCAATCTCTTCACCGATGCCGCGGTCGCCACGCTTCGTACCCAGGATTCGCCGGAAACCGTCCTCTCCTGGTATGAGAAAACGCTCCCCGCAAACGGCTACCGGCTTATCAAACGGGAATCCCGGGAGACCGGAGGCGTCACCCGTATCAGCGCCCAGTTCCAAAAAGGCAACGACCTGGTTTTCGTTCAGGTGCCCGAACGGACGCAGGGGAGCGAAGGCAACTCGATTTTCCTGCTTCGGTTTGACAATACACGCTCCGGCTTCCGATATGAGTGAAGCGACGGGGAACCGGTCGCTCCGGACCGGTGTCAGTGTTCGTGTAAGGGTCACGCCGCGCGGCGGGAAGGATGCCGTGATCGGTTATCGGCCCGAAGAGGAGTTGCTTCTGTTACGCGTGGCCGCGCCGCCCGTGGATGGCGCCGCCAATCGAGCGTGTCTGGAACTGGTCGCCGCGGTCTTCGGACTTCGCCGCCATCAGGTGACGCTTCTTTCCGGCGAGACCTCCCGGGAGAAGCGGTTCGGTCTGACCGGAATCGACGAAGCGGAAAGAGAACGGCGACTCGCCGAACTTTCGTCGGCCTCCCAAACGTAAACGCCTCGGACCGTGGGTCGCCTCATGGTAGAATGCGACGGTTTCGTGGCGGAAGCGGACGATCGGAGGCGACCGCGGAACGGAAGCCGATTTATTTGAAAGCGAACGAAAATGAGTGACATCGCAAACGGAACGACCGCCGAAGCGGACAAGGATATCTGGAACGTCGTCATTCTCGGAAGCGGCCCCGCCGGACTGACCGCGGCCATTTACGCTGCCCGTGCCAATATGGAGCCGCTCGTCCTCGGGGGCCTCCAGCCCGGCGGACAGCTTATGATCACGACGTACGTCGAAAACTTTCCGGGCTTCAAAGACCCGATCGGCGGCCCGGAACTCATGGAGCAGATGCAGGGGCAGGCGGAACGAGTCGGAGCCACGGTCATCCTAGATATCGCATTGAAGGTCGACCTTTCTCATCGGCCGTTCACCATCGAAACGAACACCGGACGGACGATTCGCGCCCGGACCCTGATCATCGCGACCGGCGCATCCGCAAAATGGCTCGGACTGCCCTCCGAAACCGCTCTCTACAATCGAGGCGTTTCGGCGTGCGCCACCTGTGACGGCTTCTTCTTCCGTGGGAGAGATGTCGTCGTCATCGGCGGCGGCGATACCGCCATGGAGGAGGCGCTTTATCTGGCGCGTCTCGCCAAAACCGTCACGGTCGTGCATCGGCGGGATACGCTCCGCGCCTCCAAGATCATGGCCGACCGCGCGTTGAAGAACGAAAAGATCCGCTTCGTCTGGAACTCCGCCGTAAAGGAGATCCTCGACCCGGCGGAAGGGAAAGTCACCGGCGTCCGCCTGCAGAACCTTCTGACGTTGGAGGAGACCGTACTGCCGGCGGATGGCGTCTTCATCGCCATCGGACATAAGCCGAATACCGACCTCTTCAAAGGACAGTTGGACCTGGACGACAACGGCTACATCTGCGTCACCACCGGAACACGCACCGGGATTCCCGGCGTTTACGCCGCCGGTGACGTTCACGATACTGTCTATCGTCAGGCGATTACGGCGGCAGGCTCCGGATGCATGGCCGCCATGGATGCCACCCGGTTCCTCGAAGCCGAAGAGGCGGCCGCACACTCATGAGCCCGGCACCGGCGTACCCCGGTGTTCTCCCGGGGAATGCACTCGCCATCGGAGTGGACCTGGTCGACGTCGACCGGGTCCGCGACGTTTTGGCCCGCTACTCCGACCGGTTTGCCCGAAAGGTGCTCTCCGAAGCGGAAGCCGCCTACTGTTTTTCCCGCCCCGACCCCGCTCCCCATATCGCCGCGCGGTTCGCGGCCAAGGAATCGGTCATCAAGTGCCTGGGCGGCGGGTGTTCCCTGAACGAGATCGAAATCGTTCGTGCCCTGACCGGCTTTCCCTCCGTTCGGCTACACGGCCGCGCCTCGGTTCGCGCCAACGGCCGCGCCGTGCTGATCTCCCTCAGCCATCTCGACCATATGGCGGTGGCATTCGCCGTCCTCACCGATACCCCCGCCGTATGAACCGACAGGCAGCCCTCTACGAGGCATCGCAACGACTGGCCGATGCCGGACTGCCCGCCTCCGAAGCGCGCGCCGAAGCCCGGCTCATACTGATGCGGGCGGCGAATCTATCCCGTGAGGAGTTGATCCTCCGCCCCGAACTTCCTCTGACCGATGCCGACCGGGACCGGTTCGAACAATGGCTGCGGCGGCGGGAACGACGCGAACCGCTGGCGTATCTTTTCGGCGAACGGGATTTTTACGGACTTACCTTCCTGGTCACACCGGCGGTTCTAATTCCAAGACCGGAAACGGAACTGCTGGTCGAAACGGCTCTGACGTACGCTTCGACGCTTTCGCATCCGCGAATCGCCGATATCGGGACCGGGTCCGGATGTGTCGCCGTCGCCCTCGCCCGGCATCTCCCGACGGCGACGATCGATGCCGTCGATATCTGTCAGGAAGCATTGGCCGTCGCGGCGGCGAATTGTGAACGGCATGGGGTCGAGCGACAGATAACCCTGCGACAGGGAGACCTGTTGATGCCGCTTTCCGCAAAGGGTCCCTACGACATCATCGTCAGCAATCCGCCATATATCGCCCCGTCCGAAATCGAACAACTGGAACCGGAAGTCCGCGACTTCGAACCCGGGATCGCTCTTGGCCTTTCGGAGGACGCCCTGCTCTTTCATCGTCGCCTGACCGCGGAATCCGAACCGCTGCTTCAGGGAATTCTTGCGACGGAGGTCGGACAGGGACAGGCCGACGAAGTTGCCGCCCTGTTCTCCGATGCCGGATTTCGACCGACCGCCATACGGAAGGATCTCGCCGGCATCGGTCGAGTGGTGGTGGGTCAAAAGACGGACGTCAACCGTCCGTTCCCTTTTGCCAGCGATTGAGCCATGGGTGCGCATAGGCGATACGGGCCGCGACCTCGGGGCGTGTCATATGCAAATAGGACAGATAACCGGCGGCGTAGGCGTAGGCGTCCTTGCCGATCCGTTCGCTCATCGCCTCGTGACCGCGCGTTTCGCACTGGTGCAGGAACGCCCGAAACCTCCGCAGATCATCCCGGCTTACCCGCGGCCGTGCGTCCCCGTTGACCACCAGTCCGGTCACGACCTGCCGATCCTGGGGACGGAGAATCTGTGTTTTTTCTTCCTTGATCACGAATTTTTCGTCGGCGATGATGGCTCGGACGAGGGAAAGAAGCCCTCCGACCTTCGCCTCCGGGTCCTCATGCGAGAACGTCAGGTCATCCGCGTAACGAGTGTAGGTAAATCCGAACGCGTTCGCCGCTCCTGCAAGCCGGGCATCCATCCGCCGACAGAGAAGGTTGGTAATGGCCGGCGACGTACAGGCGCCCTGTGGTAACGCTCTTTCACCGACCGCCGCAAAACGTCGCTTCCCGTCCAGAAGAACGGCGATCCTTGGCGTTTCCGTCGCGATCAGGGAAAGAATCGTTGAAACGCCCTCCCCGTACCCTAACGACTGAAACAATCGCTTGACCCGCCGCCAGGTGATGGAAGGGAAGAAATCCTTCAAATCCGTCTTGACGACGACCGCCTTTCCCCGGTGAGGGACGGCATTATCGACCACCGACCGACCGGGACGGAAAGCCATCGCCGCGTCGTGAACCGGCAATTTCTCCAGGATCGAAACCAGAAGCCATCCCTGGGCGACTCGCAGACGACGCTTCGGAGAGGAGATAACCCGCACCCCGCCCTTTTTTTTGGGAATGGCGAAACGGGAGTAGTGATCCGTTCCCACCGCCGACCGATGAAATGCCAGGAACGCCAGCTCGTTCTCCGGAATACCGATCGCGCGGGCAATATCCGCCGCCGACGCCAGGGACGGCAGGCCGGAATCGGCAACCTTTTCCGGTTGATGAGATGGCGACTCCTCGCCGAACCGAAGACCGCTCGAAACCTCGCGCCCGAGGTAAGGAAGCGTCCGGCGCCACTCCCGGTCCCGCGCCCGCCGTGCCTCCACGGCTGCGGCATTTTCTTCTTTCCGTCGCGCCCGCTGCGCCCGGACCCGCTCGATGCGCGCCCGGCGAATCTCCGCCAGAAGACGGGGGATATCGCCGACGGTGGCGATCTCCTTCTCGACCATCGTCAGGTCGGTTTGCAGACGCGTCAGTTCCCGATAAAGTATCCGTAGTTGCGCTTCGGCATCCCTGGCTTTTTCGGCGACGTCCGGCGATGGAGGCCAGAACCCCAGTCGCGTCATCTCCTCGCGAATAAATGCCGGTTTTCCGATCTGCTTCAAACGGTCCCGTTCCGCCGAATTCATAGCGCGATCCTCCCCTTACCCTTCCAGCATCTTCTGAAATTCCTGCTCCGTGAGCACCGGAATTCCCAGTTGCTGCGCTTTTTGCAGTTTACTGCCCGCCTTATCCCCCGCCACCACGAAATCCGTGTTTCGTGTGACGCTTCCGGCCGCCTTGCCTCCGTTTCCGACGACGAGCGATTCCGCCTGCTCACGGGTGAACAAAGTGAGCGTGCCCGTAAAGACGAACGTTTTGTCCTTGAAACGGTTCAGGTCGACCGCGCCCTTCTTCGGAGCGTCCGTGGCGGCAGACCCGGAGCCTGTCGCCTGCTGAGACGCCAGAGACGATGCCGCCAGTATATGGGCGCAGGGACCTTTCCGAAGTTTGTTGGCCCGGAAAAACGAGCAACTGCAGACGACGAACTGCGCACGGCCGTCGGCGTCCAGATCGATGGTCACCGCGAACTTGCGCTCTCGTTTGGATTCCCCGCCACGCACCACGGCTCGAAACCGGGTCAGGGTTTCCTCCGTCCGTCCGGACGAGGAAAAGCCGTCCGTCTCGTCGTCCTCCTCGCCCGGTTTCAGAAACCGGACGCCCCCGGTCGCGATGATACGCTGGGCAAGGCGAAGCCGCTGGTCGGCCTCGTCGGCGGGCACCGGGAAGGGAAGTAACTGCCGCCAGCGATACACCTGGGCGGCGAGATCGTACATCGCTCGACCTTCGCGCGTCAACCGCTGCAATGCCGCCGTGGCGGCGTCCCGGGTCAATCCCGTCTCGTCGGCGAGCGCCTCGGGCGTCAGTTTCATCCGCCGCTCCAGAAGCCCCGCAACCTGATCCGCTTCCAGGTCCGATATGCTGCCGGTAGCCGCCAGTAGATCGAAACGGGCGGAACGGGACCAGTCGTTTTTCGTCCATCCGGAAAGGCCCAGGTCAAAACGGTGTCCGTCCATATCCACGGACCAGTAGGACGGCATCCCGGTTCCGAGCAGGCGACAGCGTACCGATGTCGCGAACGGCATCAGTTCGGTCAATGCCAGAAGACGTCGCCGCCCCCAGATACGGATCTCTCCCTGGAACCCCCCTTCGTAGACATGGTTCCATTCGATGATTTCGATGTTCCAGGGCTCCAGCACGATTCGGGGCCGTTCGCCCGATTTCAGGGAAAACTTGATCGACCGCGGACTCATCCGCTCGCGCCGACGACGAAGCACGGACAGCATCTCCGCGACGGTCGCGGCGGAAAGGGTCAGTTCAACCCCGGAGAAGGCGGCGGCGCTCTGTACCTGCAAAAACCCCCGGACCCAGGTCGGAGGCAGATCGATCTTCTTCTCGTAACGCTCCCCCGCCCCCGTCGCGATCTGCACCCCGCCCGATTCGACGCTCAGATAGGCCGGGCGATACGAACGTACCCGGCGAATCTCATCCGCCAGCGCCGCCGAATAATCGACGTTGGTCGTGCCGAACACCACCCGGCCAAACGTCTCCAGTTTCTCC
>JANRLW010000051.1:0-67532 GCA_033762295.1 Capsulimonadales bacterium | reverse complement strand
CTCCCCCGTCCGATGAACATCCGAATACTGCAGACCGTCGCGCGCGCCGACCTCCGATGCCAGCAGGTCGTAGTAGGGAAAATAGAACAGCAGGTCGTTGTCGGGATGCCCCGCCTGCAACTCGGTCTGGCATCGGGTGATATAGGCGTTGAGGGTCGGGAGATGCGGCCACCAGGGGTTGGTCGCCCCGCAGTGTGTCGTGGCGTAAAAGAGCCAGCCCGGCCAGGGAACGTCCTCCGGTGAGTACGGTGTCCCGTGGAAGAAGAGATGATTGATACCGAGCGTCAGCAGAAGGTCCGCTTCGGCTTTCATATGTTCGAGCGGAATACAGCCGTGCTCGCCCAGCCAGGTAAACGATTCCGACGAGCAGAGCGGGCGGCACGCCACATGGGCGGCGGAGGACGCCATCCGGCAGACCAGACGCTCCTCCTGCCGGCCGAAATCCGGCAAGGCGGGACGCAGCGGCGAAAGACCGGCGTGGGAGAAGCGCGCCGAACCGAACACTTCGGTTTCGGGGATGTCGCTCGCGGCGTACAGGTCGAGGAGAGGACCGGGCGAACCATGGGCCTGATTCCGGATCGAGCCGTCACGAAAAGCGTGCGCCCAGCGGCGAAACGTCTTCAAAAAGCCGTCGTGCAGCAGATCGCCGATCGTTTCCCGATAATCGGAACGGACCCTCTGCACGATGTCCGGGACGTCATCTCCCTGAAAGGCCCGGCGATAGGCGAGCAGGTCATAACCCCGACGCGCGAGAAACTCCCGGCGCAGTTCCGGCGTCGCATTCGCCCCGTAGACCTCGAAGGAGTCGTTGAAGAAACAGCGCGGGCGCAGTCCGGCAGGCAAAGCGCAGAGGGCATCGGAAAGAGGCTCGAAGTAGCGTCGGGCGGCGGCGGCGGAGAAGTGATCGAGGACGTTGCCCTCGCCACCCGGCGCGGCGCGTTTCACCTGCTGGCCGGTCGGCTCGCAGGAGAGCGAAGCGACGCCGTCCATGGCATCGGGCCGGAGGAACGTATCCGGAGGCAGCTTTTGCGCCGCGTCCCCGGGACCGACCCACGGACCGCCGAACGGCCAGCCGGTCCCGGCGATCAGATCGACGCCCAGTCCGAGGCGGTGGGCTTCCCGGAGCGTGAAGGCGAACAACTCGATCCAGCGGGGGGAAAGAAAGGCGACCTGACGGCCCTCGGAACCGCGCACGCCGTAGATCGGGCTGACCTCGACGCCGCCGAATCCGGCCTCCTTGAAAAGCGTGAGACAACGGGTGATCTCCGGCTCGGTCAGCGCGTTGCCCAACCACCACCACCGGGTCCAGGGTTTTGCGGCGGAAACCGTTTTCATACTCACCTGCCAATCATCGTCGTTTACAGGGCTGCCCCGCCACCCCGGAACGGGGACGGGGCAGAATACGGGTAGCCACTACGCTCTCAGAACGGCTTCCGGACGATGGGTGTCCGCGCTGCGATAGGCGGCGGCAACCACCTCGACCGCGCGCAGCCCGTCCGTGCCGCTCGCGATCTCCGAGTGCGGAACCCCGGTCTCCACCGATTCGATGAACGCCCGGATCAGTCCGGCGTCGATGTCCGAACCCCATCCGCCATAGGTGGCCGTTCCGCGCCGGTCGTCATAGACCATGGTCTGCTGGCGGAACATATCCAGTTCGATAAATCCCTTCGTCCCGACGACGCCGAGGGTCACATCGCCCCAGGTCGGAAAGGTCTTCGGACGGGACCAGGAAGCATCCAGAGTCGCGAACACGCCGTTCTCAAAGTTCAGGGTGAGAAAGCCCGTGTCGTCGAAGTCGCCGTGCAGGAGGCCACTGTCCGCCTCGCAGAAGACGCTTGCGCATTCGCTCCCGAGCAGGACGCGCAGGAGGTCGGTTACATGAACCGTGTGGTCCATGACCGCGCCGCCCCCCGACAACGCCGGATCGACGAACCAGCCGAACGGACACTGTCCGTGGTTCGTGCCGCGCACCGCCAGAATCTCCCCGAGGTCGCCGTGACGAACCATCTTGATCAGTTGCTGAAAGGCGGCGGAAAACCGACAGGGGAACGCGGTGTAGAGCGACACGCCGGCCTCGGCGCAGAGGTCGACCATCGTCCGGGCGTTCTCCGGCGTCGTTGCCAGCGGCTTCTCACAAAGAATGGTCCTGCCCGCCCGTGCCGCCTGCGCGGTCAGCGTAGGGTGGTGTACGTTTTCCGAGCAGATGACCACCGCATCGCAGCGGTCCAGAACCGCCTCCACGCTTTCGAACGCCGGGCAACCGTACTCGGCCGCTTTTCGCGTTCGCCGTTCGGCGTCATCATCCCAGAGACCGGTAAGAGCCACCTGCGGGAGCGAGCGCAGCTGGGCCGCGTAGGAATCGATATGCAGATGGGCGGCCGAAAGAAGACCGATGCGAATCATACGTTTTCTCCTTCCGGGGAAACGGGCTGGCCGGTGCGGGCGGACTCTCGCGCCGCCCGGGCGATGGCGACCGCCTGCCGGGCGTCCTGGGCGGAGACCGAGGGCGGTTCGTTCCGGCGAATACGATCGACAAAGGCGGCCAGTTGCCGGTAGTAGGGATCGTCCGTCGGCATCAGCGGCGCGGAGAAGACGACCTTCCCGGTCCCGTCCTCGCGCCAGGTCGCGGTCCGCAGGGTCTCCGTCAGGTGGGAGTCGTGGGTGAGCAGTCCGGCGTCTCCGGCGATCTCAAAGGCGGTATGGGTTCCGCCCGGTTCGCCCCAGACCCCTTCGACATGGGCGAGGACGCCGTTCGCATGGCGGACGGTGACCAGGGCGTAATCGAGACGGGGCAGCCGACGCTCCGACAGGGTGCGAGCGAAGACGCGGGTTACCGGGCCGAAGCACCAGCGAAGAAAGTCGAACTCATGGATGAGCAGGTCCAGGAGCAGGCCGCCGGACTGGGATTCATCGGCGAACCAGGGAGTCTCCGGATAGCGTCCGGCGCGGCGGAGACGAATCGCCGCCGGATGCCCGATCGCTCCCGATTCCATCCGGCGGCGCGCATGTTCGTACTCGGGGAAAAAACGGAGCACCTGACCGACCGCCAGCGTTCGGTTCGCCCGTTCCGCCGCCTCGATCAGCGCATCGCAATCCTCCGTCGTCAGCGCCAGCGGCTTTTCGCACAGGACATGCTTTCCCGCCGCCAGCGCCTGCTCGGACAGAGTCCGGTGCAGATGAGTCGGCACGGCGACGATCACCGCGTCGACCTCCGTCGCCAGAAGGGCATCGGCGGAAGCGTACGAAACCGCGCCCAGCGGACGGGCGATCGCGTCGGCTTTTTCAAGATGCGGGTCGGCGACGGCGGCGACGACGGTGTCCGGCAGGCGAGAGGCATGCAGGGCATGCCGCGCGCCGATATGCCCCGCCCCGACGATACCGAGTCGCAGGGGGGAAGAAACGTTTTCCATACATTACGGTTCGGCGTTTACGGAACCGGTTCCTACCGGGTGGCGGCCGCTTCCGCCAGAGCGTTCGCGAGTCGGCGCAACGAATCCTGAAGCGTGTAGAGGGTCGCGATCCGCTGACGGGCGGCTCGGCCCAGGGTGCCGGCGAGTGACGGGTCTCTGGCCAGACGGATCATTCCGTCCGCCATGCCGTCCGCATCCCCCTCATTCGTCAGGAAACCGGTCTGTCCTTCGACGATGACATCCGGAATACCGGCATGACGGGTGGAAACGACCGGAAGACCGGAGGCTCCGGCTTCGAGGATGGCGACCGGCGTCCCCTCGCAATCCCCGTTGGCGGCTTGCAGGGAGTGCTGGACAAACGCCCGTGCGGTCCGCATCCGGTCGGCTACCTCGGCATGGGGACGTGCGCCCGGAAGTTCGACCGTGTCGCCCAGGTGCAACGCGTCGACCAGTCGACGGCAGGGTCCGAGCAGTGGGCCGTCGCCGATCAGGACCAGACGCGCCTCCGGGACAGCGCTCACGACCTTCGAAAAAGCGAGGATCGTCAGGTAGGGGGCTTTCTTCTCAACGAAGCGGCCAACACCTATAAAGACCGGGGGGGCATTTTCCGGGACGGCATCCGCAAAGGTCGACGCATCCACTCCGTACGGACTGAGCAGAAGTTTCTCCTCCGGCGCACCGAGTGCGACCAGATGACGATGCATTTGATGAGAGACGCAGACAATCCGGGAGACATACGCAAACATCTCCCGGTATGCCGCCCCGAACTCCGCCAGGCACTCCTTTTGCGTCGCATCATAACCGTGGAAGTGAACGACCATCGGGAGGTTCGCCAGACGGCAGGCGGGTAGCATCAATGCACCGGTCGGGCCGTATTCCGCCAGCACGACCGAAACCTGGTGCCGTTTCAGATGCGCCGCCGTCCGAACCGCATCCGAGTCGCGCCGCAACAGATGCGCCGCCCGCTGTCGCAATCGATAGGCCGGAGAAGGACGGGCCAGCCATCGGCCTTCGGCATCGGAGAGGAAAGGGTAGCCACCGTAAAGAGGGTAGACCGGGAGCGGCAACAATTCAATGTGGGCACGAATAAAGGTTTCACTGAGGACATCCCGCTGTGGCGTTACCACGCATACGGTCGGACGTCTTTCCTCGGCCATACGGGCGCCTTTCAAGGTCAGGACGCCTTCCGGGCCGTGCCGGCAAGCCCGGTGAGCATCTGGCCCTCGCCAAACGGTTCGTTCGGAGTATCCATACCGATCAGTTTCAGGATCAGAGGACGCAAAACCATCGACAAAATCTGACGTTTGCGCGGTCCCATCGGTCGGCGACGAACCCAGAGGCCGATCATTTGCGCCAGGGCGCCGTCCCATCCGCTAAGTGGGCGTAAACGGATATCCTCGTAGCCCGAGTTACGCAAATGCCGTTCCAGCGCAAACGGCGTGTAGCGGTACTCGTCGTACGGAGCGCAATGTAGCGGCCACAGGTAGGGAACGGTCAGGAAAAGCAGGCCGCCGGGTTTGAGGACACGGTATGCTTCGCGCATGACGATTTCCGGTTCGGGACAGTGTTCGAAAACCTCCGTTGCCATCGCGCAATCAAATGTGGCGTCGCCCAGGGGCATGATCCGCCCGTCCCAAACCACATCCGGTTTGGAATAGGCCGTCACCTCCAGATCAAGAGCGATGTAGTCGGTGACGCGTCCGGCATTGAGAATGAACGATTTGTACGGCATATCGCCCGCGCCGATATCGAGCAGTCTTCCATGAAGGTGCGGCAGTTCCGCTTTCACCGCCTGCAGAAGATTACAGCGATGGAAATACTTATCAAGAAAGGCCGGATCGGACCTCGGATGAAGAAATTCATCCGCCAGCGACGGGGTGGATTCGTTCATGAGATGCACGGTGATTCTTCCTAAAGCGTCACACGGAAATCAGAGGACGGAGATAACTTTGCCGGCCATCGGCGACACGGTTTGCGAGGGCGACAACGTTTCCACGTCCCAATCCCCTTCTTCAAGGTAGGCGCAGGTCCCTCGGAACCAGCCACCTTCCTTCTGTTTGTCGGGAATGACGACATCGAAGGGGCAGATCAGTTCGATCTTTTCAAACTGTTGGCCCCCGAAGAACTCACCCAGGTAGACGGTCAAGGAATAGCGCCCCAGATACAGATGCAGATGAGGAATGCGGCAGCGGAAGCGATAGATGCCCGGTTCCCGGCAGATCGGGCGATCGGAATCATACAACCATAGATGGACGATGGGTTGCTCCAACTCGTTGCAGATCTGAAACGAAAGTCGACAGCCCCGGATAGGTTCGGGCGTGGATACTTCGACAATCACCTCCATGGGCCTACCGCAAATCTGAACGTTGTCGGGGCTGGTCGTGATCACTTCCACACGAGTGACCCGTGGCATCTCCTCGGACGACGCGGCGCTGTACACCAGGTCGTTCTGCGCCTGGCCGGACTGTGAATACTGGCGCAGAACCTCTTCGGTCGGACCGAACGACACCAGTTGTCCCTTGGCAAGAAAAGCGCAGTGTTTTGTCAGCGTGGCAACCGCTCCCATGTTATGACTGACAAAAAGGACGGTGCGTCCGCCCTGCGCTACCTCCCCCATTTTCCCGAGACATTTCTTCTGAAACTGGGCATCTCCGACCGCCAGTACCTCATCGACGATCAGAATCTCCGGATTCAGGTGCGCGGCGACCGCGAACGCCAGTCGAACGTACATTCCCGAGGAGTAACGTTTGACCGGGGTGTCCAGAAATTTTTCCACTTCGGCGAACTCGACAATCGAATCGAACTGCCTTTCGATTTCATGACGTTTCATCCCGAGAATGGAACCGTTCAGGTAGATATTCTCGCGCCCGGTCAACTCCGGATGAAAACCGGTCCCAACTTCCAGCAGGCTTCCGACTCGACCGCGGAGGATCACTTCTCCCTGCGTAGGGCGAGTGATTCGGGAAAGGATTTTCAGCAGAGTCGACTTCCCTGCACCGTTGCGCCCGATCACACCGACAACATCGCCCGGTTCGACATCGAACGAAATATCCCGCAGAGCCCAGAACTGCTGAAACTCCGCCTTTTCAAGCGGGTTCCGCAGACGATGCAGAAGCGATTCCTGAACGGTGCGGTAGGGTTCGGCGGCTCCCCCCAGGCGATACATCTTCGACAAGCCGCGGATCGATATGGCCGGGTGGCTTTTGCCGTGGGAGGCGGTGACGTGACCGTTGTTAGATGACATCGGCAAAACTTTGCTCCATCTGAGTGAAAGCCATGGCTCCGAGCACGAAGAGGGCGACCGAAGCAAGAATCCCGTAGATCACGATCGGCCAGGAGTAGATCGGCGTTCCCAGAACCGACCAGCGGAACGCATCGAGCAGGCCGGTCAACGGATTCAGGAAAACCAGGAAATGCAGGGCTTTCGGCAGCTTGCCCAGCAGGAAGGCGACCGAAAATCCGACCGGGGTCGCATAGAGACCGAACTGAACCAGCACCGGCAGGGCATACTGGATATCCCGATAACGTACCGTCAGCGCGGCAAAGTAGAAGCCAAGGCCGAGAGCCGTCAACTGCAGGAAGAGAAGCCAGACGGGCAGAAGCAACAGAAACGGCGACGGGGGCACACGGAACACCAGCATCAGGACCGCCAGCACCACGGCGGAGACGGCAAAGTCCAGCAACGAACCGAGGACCGTGGAAACAGGCAGGATAATTCTCGGAAAGAAGACCTTGGCGACCAGTTGCGCGTTCCCGATCATGCACATGCTGGCCTTGTTCACCGTGTTCTCGAAGGACTTATAGGCCATCAATCCGGCGTAGTAGAAAACGAACGGCGAAATGTCGTCGGTCGGTGTCTGCGCCACCTTGTTAAAGATGATCAGAAAAATCGCCGCCGCAAGGAGGGGTTGGAAGACTACCCAGATGACGCCGAGAGCGGTCTGTCGGTAGCGCAACTTGACATCGCGCAGTGCGAACATCGTCAGAAGGTCGCTGTAGTGAAGGACCTCCTCTAAGTTGAAGGCGCTCCAACGGGTGGCGGGGCGGAGAACAACCGGCTTGCGGTCGGCCAAAGTTACCGTTTGGTTCATGGTGGCTTACAGGATTCTATCGTATGACGCCCAAAAGCGTCAATTCCGAGCGCCACGACGCGCCATAACCCAACGGGAAGTATACCCTGTTTCGACGCCCGCGAAACGCGCGGCGACGTGATCCGATTGTCGGTCGAACCCCCGAAATAATTCAGGCCGGTTGACCGCCGCTTCGCCCATCGGCTACAATTTGCCGGCAAAGAAACAAGGACGGAAAAACATGAGCGAGACGAGCAACGGTAACGGAACGGGCGGCGGACCGAAGCCGCCCTACACGGTGACCCTGATTCCCGGAGACGGCATCGGTCCGGAGGTGACGGACGCGACGGTCCGTATTCTGGAGGCGACCGGCGTCTCCTTTCAATGGGAGCGGATGAGCGCGGGCGCCGACGCCGCCGTTCGCCTCGGGACCGCTCTGCCCGATGAGACCGTCGCCTCGATCATCAAGAACCGGGTCGCCCTGAAAGGACCGCTGGAGACGCCCGTCGGGACCGGCTATACCTCCGCGAACGTCGCCCTGCGCAAACGCCTCAACCTCTATGCCAACGTCCGACCCGCCCGCAACCTCCCCGGAATCGTCACGCCGTTCAAAAACGTCGATATCGTCGTCGTCCGCGAGAACTCCGAGGACCTCTACAGCGGCCTCGAACTGGTGATCGTGCCGGGCGTCGTGCAGGCGCTGAAAATCATTACCGAAGTCGCCTGTCTGCGCATCGCCCGCTACGCCTTCGAGTACGCCGTCACCAACCGCCGCAAGAAGGTCACCGCCGTCCACAAGGCCAACATCATGAAGATGTCGGACGGGCTGTTCCTCGAATGCTGCAAGCGGATCGCCCGCGAATACCCGACGATTCTCTATGACGAGATGATCGTCGATAATACCTGCATGCAGCTGGTGACCCGACCGGATCGGTTCGATGTCATGGTGATGGAAAATCTCTACGGGGATATCGTCTCCGATCTGGTCTCCGGTCTCGTCGGCGGACTCGGCCTGACCGGTTCCGGTAACTTCGGGACGGACGCCGTCGTGTTCGAGGCGGTCCACGGCTCCGCGCCCGATATCGCCGGCAAGGGACTGGCCAACCCGACCGCCCTCCTGATGTCCGGCATCATGCTTCTGCGCCACCTGGGCGAGACCGAGGCGGCGAATCGTGTGGAAAACGCGCTGATGACCGTCTTTACCGAGCACAAGACCGTCACCCGCGACATCGGCGGCACGGCGACGACCGCGGAGTTCACCCGCGCGGTCATCGACGCGCTGCCGTCTCAGACCCCGTAGAACTCCCGGTACCAGGCGACAAACCGCGCGACGCCCTCCTCGACGCCGACGCGCGGCTGGTAACCGGTGTCCCGCACGAAGTCGCTGATATCGGCATACGTCGCCAGAATGTCGCCCGCCTGTAGCGGCAGAAACCGCTTGATCGCCTCCCGGCCGACCTCTTTCTCGATACACCGAACGAAATCCATCAACTCCGTCGGTTCGTTATTGCCGACGTTGTAGACCCGGTAGGGCGCGGCGCTCGTCGCCGGGTCCGGAAAGTCGCCCGGCGTCCATTCCGGGTTCGGCACGGGCGGCCGGTCGATGATCCGAAGAATCCCCTCCACCGCATCGTCGACGAACGTAAAGTTCCGCCGCATCTGCCCGTGATTGTAGATGTCGATCGGCTCGCCCGCCAGTATGTTCCGGGTGAATCGAAAAAGCGCCATATCCGGACGACCGTACGGACCGTAAACCGTGAAGAACCGAATGCCGGTCGTCGGAACCCCGAAACACTGACTGTAGGCATGAGCCATCAGTTCGTTGGTTTTTTTGCTCGCGGCGTACAGACTGACCGGATGGGCGGTCGGGTCGTGCGGCGAAAACGGCATCTTCGTGTTCGCGCCGTACACCGAGGAGGAGGAGGCATAGACCAGATGGCGGACGGGATGGCGGCGGCAGGCTTCCAGCAGATGATGAAAACCGACGATATTGCTCCGTATGAAACAGTCGGGGTTGGTGATGGAATAGCGGACGCCCGCCTGAGCCGCCAGGTTCACCACGACATCGGGACGAAACCGCGCGAACACCTGATGCAGGGCGTCGGCGTCCTCGAGGTGGGCGCGAAAGAACTGGAAGTTCTCGAAGGGGTCCAGCAGACCCAACCGCGCCTGTTTGAGACCGACATCGTAGAAATCGTTCAGGTTATCGTACCCGATGACCCGTCGCCCGCCTTCGAGAAGCCGTCGCGTCAGGTGATACCCGATGAACCCCGCCGCACCCGTTACCAGAACCGTATTTGCTTGTTCATTCATTTCGTTTACAGAGGAACCCGTGCGGCGGACGTCGTCTTTCCGCACGTTTCCAGAATCCGTTTCAGTTCGGGAGCGGTCGCCCGCAGAGAGTACCGCTCCTCGACCAGGCGACGACCCGTCTCCCCCATCGTTCGCGCCAGAACCGGGTCCTTCCGCAGGGTCTCCAGCGCCTCCTGCCACTCCGCCGTCGTCTTCGCCAGAAATCCGTTCTCGCCGGATCGAACGATATCGTTGTTCGCGCCGACCGGGGAGGCGATCACGGGGAGACCGCAACCCATATATTGAATCAGCTTGTAGCCGCATTTGCCGCGCGCCCAGGGAGTGTCGGGCAACGGCATAATGCCGACGTCAAACGCACGGCAATCGTTCACCTCGGTCGCCTCCGACCACTCACGGAACTCGACCGGAGACACGGACAGGTCCATTTTGCCCGCGCCGACGACCGTCAGACGCGCTTTGCCCTCCCGACAGTACCCGGCGAGGGCTTCCTCGATCAGTCGCAGATACGGCATCGTCGAGAAGGAACCGATCCAGCCGATCCGGAACTCGTTCCCTACGCTTACCGGACGGGCGGAAAGACCGTAACGTTCCGTATCAATTACGGTCGGCAGCACATGAACCTGATCGTTCACCCGTCGCGCGTACTCGGCGAGATACTCGCTTCCGGCGATGACCGCCGACGCGCCGCGCAGCACCGACGCGATCTTGCCTCCCAGAACCCGACGGACGATCGCCCGGCGATGCAGATCGTAGTTATGAAAGATCGCATCATCGTAGTCGACCGCATACGGAACGCCGAGTCGTTGCAATTGCCGTTCGAGAATCGGGGGCAGGTAGGGGAACGCCTCGCAGTGCATCAGGATCAGGTCGAAGCCGCGCGCCGAACGGATCGCCTGTGCGCGGCGGACGAACGCCTGCGCCAGGCCGAGCAGACCCGCGGCCTTCGCCGCACCGCCCCGCGAGCGAGAACGGCGGGCGACATACTCGTCCTCAAACAGCGGCGAGACGGTACAGACGATCCCCTGGCTCTCCAGATAGGGAACATACTGAAAGTAGCGAAGTCGGCTGCTGGCCGCCCGGCGACCGTATTTCGGCAGAAGAAGCAGACGCATGCTCGAAATCACCCCTTCCCCGGAAGGATCGTGCCGCGGCGCAACCCCCGGGCCAGCAGGACGAACGCCCGCAGGGTTTCCGCCGCCTCGGCGGGTGAGCGGCGCAGAAGGGCGCGTCCGAGACGGGTCGCCGAATCCCCCAGAAGAACCGCCAGTAAAACCCCCGTCGCGCCCCACGGTGAAAAGTGCTTGCGGGCATACTGAATCCTCCCGAACAGGGAGTACGCCAGGCGGACCGCTTTCACCCGCTCCGTCGTTCCGCCCCCCTTGTGGAAGATCGATGCCCCGTTCCAGTAATAACTCACCCAGCCGGCCCGCTTCGCGCGCAGGGCGAAGTCCACGTCCTCGAAGTAGACGAAGAAACGCTCGTCCATACCCCCGATCTCCTCCCAGACCTGCCGACGCACCAGAAAATACGCGCCCATCACCTGATCGACCTCGCGGCTGTCCTCATGGTCCCACTCCTTCATGAACTGGGACGGAAACCGGGACGGAAGGAGAACATCGGCGCCGAACGAACGTCCGATCAGCAGACGAGGCGTGGGAAAACGGGCGCAGCGACGGCTGACCTGGCCGTTCTCATCGAGCAGACGGATCCCCAGAATCCCGATCCGACGGTTCTCCGGACGTTCGAGAAAAGCGATCGGCGCGTCGAAAGAGTCCGGATAGGCGACCGTATCGGGATTGAGCAGCAGGAGATAGTCGGCCTCCGACCCTTCCGCGCCCTGGTTGCAGGCGGCCGCGAATCCCCGATTTGTCTCGTTGCGCAGAACACGCAGGGGAATCGCCGCCGGCCCCGAGGCGAAGGTCGTTTCCGGATCGTCGGCGGAACCGTCCGAGGAGGCGTTGTCGACGACGACGACCTGCTCGAAGCGGAAAGTATCGTGCCGGGCGACCTGCGCGACGGAACGCAGACAGGCGCGTAACTGGTCGCCCGAGTTCCAGTTGACCAGCAGGATGCGTAAAAGAGGGAGCGAACTCATGATCTCTCAGGCGCGTAGCCGATGACCTCCAGCCAGCGAGCCACCGCCGTCTCCAGGCGAAACTCCGCGCTGCGCCGCCGTGCGCGTTCCGCAAAGAGACGACCGTCCCCGGTGGTGATCAGGCGCACGATTCCTTCGGCGATCTGCGCCTCCGCCTGTGCCCCGTGCTCGTCGGTCACCGCCTCCGCAAGGATACCATGTTCCGACGCGCCGAGTATCTCGCGCGGCCCGGTCGGGCAGTCGGTCGCGATCACCGGCAGACCGCAGATCATCGCCTCGACCAGCGCATTCGGGAACCCCTCGAACCGGGAAGGAAGCACGAAGACGCGGGAGCGAGACAGGTAACGGTACGGATTCGGATCGAAACCGGCAAACAGAACCGAGTCCCGCACCCCGAGGGATTCGGCCAGACGCTCGAACTCGGCCTGCTTCTCACCGCGCCCGACCAGACACAGCCGCAGGTCGGGAATCTCCCGCCGCGCCCGCGCGAACGCGCGAATCAAATGCTCCTGCCCTTTCTGCGGCGCAAGCGAGGCCACATTGGTCACCGTCGGCGCGGAGAAAAATTGTGCCGTTCGATCGTCAGGCAGCGGTTCCTTTGCCAGTGCGCGAATCCGTTCCGCGTCGTACCCGTTTCGAATCACGGTCACGAGCCGACGGGGGACGCCGAACCCGTCGGTCAACTGGTCGGCGATCCCTTCCGAGACGGCGACGATCCGGTCCGCCCGCGGGTAGAGCCGCCGCACCAGCACCCCATAAACCGATCCGTACGGGGCCATGCCCGCCAGGGATTCCGGCAGCGAGACCCGCACCGAGAGGACGGTTCGCTTACGGCGGGTCAGCAGATTGAGGATGTTGGCCGCCTCACCGAAGCTGACGATGACGTCCGGTTTTTCCGCGTCGATGAACGCCTGGAGCCGACGCACACGAGCGAGGGCCGCTCGCGCTTTGCCGACCGGGTTCCGTCCGCGCGGAATGGTCGCGCCCAGATTTTTCTCCTCCGCCCGGTAAGCGAACCCCGGATTCTCCGTGCCGAAGTAGAGGAGATGCTGCCGGATATCGTCCGGCAGTGCGCAGGAGAGGGTGCTGACCGCTTTTTGCATCCCGCCCTTGTGCAGATGCGCGAACAGAAACGCCATCCGGAAGCTCATTCGGCGGCCTCCCGCAGAGCGTCCGCGATCCTCGCCCCGATCACCGGAATGCCGAACCGCTCGACCGTGATACGACGACCGACCTTGCCCATCCGGCGACGCAACTCCTCCGAGGCGAAGAGCGTGTCCAGCGCGTCCGTCCACTCCTCGTCCGTCGTCGGAGCGAATCCGACCTCGCCCATCCGGTGAATATCGGCGTTCAGGCCGACCGGCGACGCCAGAACCGGAAGCCCGGTCGCCATATACTGCAGCATCTTGAAACTGCACTTCCCCCGTGTCCATTCCGTATCCGGAAGCGGCATCAGACCCACATCCATCTCCCGGAGAACGCTCGCTTCGTTCTCCGGGGTCCAGCGGACGAACCGTACCCGTTCCGGCGCGATCTCGCGAAAGCGCGGTGGCTCCTCGGCCACGATCCGCAGTTCGGCGACGGAACACCGATCCAGAAATCGGCGCAGGCCGGTTTCGATCGCGTACAGGTAAGGATAGTTGGCGGCGATACCCGTCCAGCCGACGACAAACGTCGCACCGTCCGCCTTCGGCCCGGAGACCGGATGAAAGCGGTCGGTATCGATCGCGGTCGGCAGGATACGAACCCGGCGTGCGCTATCCGAAAGCCAGTCGGCCAGATAGGAGTTTCCGGCCAGCACGACAGCGGAACGGCGGGCGATTTCGCGCACGGTTCGCGGCCCGTAAGGGCGGGCCATCCAGATGGCGTCGTCGATATCGAAGGCGATAGGGCGGGCCAGCAGCGGTTCCAGCGTCAGATAGCCGGGCAAAATCTCCCGCTGAAGCCAGACGACGCCCGAGCGGAAGGAGGCGAGCAGACCGGGGACACGGGTTGCCAGTTTCATCCCCTGCCAGAGACCGTACAGCGGCAGTACGTACTTCGGGCTCCAGGTGCGGGGCCATAGCGGAATCCCGGCGGTCTTGGCGATGGCTGGGGCGTATTCCCGCACCGAAACGCCCTGCGACGCAAGATAGGGCAGATGCTGGCGCACCCGGAAACGTGTCGAGGGCATATTGCGCCCGGAAGTCAGGGCGGTCACGCGAAGCGGTTCGGTCATGGGGTCCCCGCCTCCGTTTCCCGTCGCTGTCCGCGCCGGAGGGCGATCATGTAGGCCAGAAGATTCAACGTGTACTGCAGACTGACGACCGCCGCCAGTCCGAACAGGCCGAACCGCATCGCCGCCAGGATTTTCAGCGGTATCGAGATCGTATGACTGATCGCTCCGAGGCGCGTCGGAAAGCGGGTATCCCCGCGTGCGTAAAAGGCGGAGGAGGTGATCGAACCGCCCAGAGCCCCCAGCCAGTAGCCGGTGAGGGCAAGCATCAGGGCGAACAGGATACCGACCTGCTCCGGCGTCAGGCGGCCGCGCGCGAAGACGAACAGCAGGACCGGCCTGCCGACGAGGGCCAGAAGCAGGGTAACCCCGATGCCGAACGCCAGAAGGATCAGACCGCGCCGCGCCAGCATCCGGTGGAAACGCGGCCAGTCGTGACGGGCGGCATGACGGGCCAGTCCGGGCACGACCGGCGTGACCAGCGCCTTGTTCGCCAGGTTCAGGCCGTTCGAATAGAGCTGGATCGAAAGCTGATGGAGCGACAGCGAACCCGTCGGCATCAGCGAGGCGAGCGCGCGATCCAGGAGCAGTTCGGTTTTGTAGTAGGCGGTTCCCAGAAGCAGGGGACGGAGACGCTCCCCGGTCTGTCGGACAGCCGGGTGGGACCAGCGGGCGCGAATGCCGAGAAGCGGAAGCACGAACAGCACGGGCAGGCCCAGTTCCATCGTCAACGCCCACGCGGCCATCGTCGGCCCGAACCGGGGCAGCGAATACCAGAGGAAACTGACACCGATCAGGTTGCCGGCCAGCAGCCCGAACTCCGCCAGCAAAAACCGTTCGGAGGCGTTGAGAAAGGCCCGCTGAACGAGAAAGAGCACGGCAAAAACCAGACCGAGCAGGTGGATTCGCGCCATGGTCACGGTCAATTCCTGCGCCGCCGTCGAAAATCCGGGCACCGTCAGCGGAACCCAGAACGGGGCGGCGAACATCAGCAGGGCGGCGATGCCCGGAGCCAGGACGCCGGCGACGAACAGCAGCGCGCCGGCCGCCTCCCGCCGTTCCGTTCGGTCGCCGCTTGCCGCCAGAATCGGCAGAATGACCTGACCGAGGGGATTGCCCGCGACCGCCAGCAGAAACTGCGGCAGAGCCAACCCGGCGTTGAAGGCGTCCGTGGCGACGCCGAGTCCGAGTGTCGTCGTAATATACCAGTTCTGCACGAATCCCAGGAGCATATTACCCAGCGCAAGCGCGGCCAGGGAGAGGGAAATCCCGACGGAGCGGAAGCGACGCGACGGTTCCTCGCTCATGCCGTCTCCTCCGTCAGGAGACGATTGCCGTACGCGACCGGAAGAAACACCGTCCAGGCAACGCCGAAGGTGAGCAGGTAACCGTTGGTCCCCGACGCGAACAGAAAGCCGATCATGCCGAGTAAATGCCCCAGCGCCTCGCGACGCTCCGCCGTTTCGCCGCGCCATGCGCACTCCGCCAGCCACCGCGCCGACCGCAGCAGCAGATAAGCGTAAAGCAGAAGCGGCAGCAGACCGATCTCGGAAAGAAGGCGAAGATAAGTGAGTTCGTATCCGTACGGGTTTTGGACCGTGCCGGGCTTGACGATGGACGAGGTGATGAGTTCCGTACTGCTCAGGCCATGTCCGAACCAGGGGCGTCTCTCCCAGGCGCGGAGCCAGTAGTTCGCCTGCTCGTAACGGCTGTCCTCACCGGAGACCTTGCGGGAGAGTTTCAACAGGTAGATGCCTTCGACGATCAGACCGAGCCGTGCCTTCTGCCCGGAGGGGAGCAGTAGATAGCCGATCACCCCCGCCACCAGCGGAGCGGTCGCGGCGAGGACGATGCCGCGCCGGATCGTCCGGCGACCTGCGCTGTCCGCTTTGAGATAGACCAGACCGAAGAGGACGACCGCCGACCCGACGACGGAAAGAATGACCGCCACGCGCAGCGACGCCAGCGCGGCGAGAACGGAGAGAGCCAGCGTCAGAACCGCGAACCGCGAGCGGTTGCCCGTGTACAGCACGTTCGCCAGCAGGTAAGGAACGGTAAAACAAAGGATCGGCAGGTTGTTGGTCGAGTAGGCGGCGAACCCCCGTTCGTCAATGCCGCGCCGGTAGTCGAGATCGAGAAACTCCAGCGGATAGGGGCGGCCGATCAACCCGAAGCCGAGGTAGGCCAGAGCGTTCACCGCGATGAAAAACGAAGCCGAACAGAGACAGTGGTGCAGGGTCGGACCGAAGTCGGGACGGTGCGAGTACAGCAGCGTGAACAGCAGAAAGATCAGCGGTGCGGTCAGAAACACGTTGGCCTGTCGCCACTGGGCGAAGGGAAGCTGTAAGTGGTCGTACAACGCCAGAAACATGCCCAGAAAAAGGACGGTCAGCAGTCCGAGGACGACCCCCGTATGGATGCGGAATCGTTCCCCGCGAACGATTGCCCACAGTGTTTCGCCGATCACGAAAACCATGAAAACCGCCTTGGCGACATTGTAACTGGCGGGAAAGACCATCAGGAAGGTGAGCAGCGGATTGCGGAGAAACCGGCTCACGGCGGTCCGAAACCTTCCGACTCGGGGCCGGCGCGCAGACGGGCGGGTTCCGAAGGCGACGATGCCGCTTCGAACAGCGGCGCGGTACGACGTCGGGACTCCCGGAAGTAGGCGAGGAACGCCAGCGCCAGCGCGGTCACGAACGCGCCGAAAACGCTCGCCGCGCCGAGAAGGAGCAGCCCGGGCCGACCCCGGTCCGGGAGAGTGGCGACGTCCACGACATCCATCAGCCCATCGCCCGCCACGGACGTCACGTTGAGCAACGCGAACTGGGAGGCGGCCGATTTCAATACCTCAAGCCGGATATCGATCTCGTTCCTCCGCCGCAGCATTTCGGTCGAGTAGTCGCGGCTGAGGTTAAAATCCTTCTCCGCACGCGCGATCTGTCGCAGAACGGCGTCGTACTTGGTCCGAAGCGCGGCGATATCGACGGCGGCGGAGGTGCGATCCGAAGTGAAGGCCGACTGTTCCTCGCGCAGCCGGCGGCGGGCCGCCTCCAGGTTACGACGGGCGACTTCGACCTGCGGATTGGAATCGGCCAGGGTGACGCGCAGTTCCGCCAGCGCTCGCTCCGCCTGTCGGACCTGCAATCGGGCGTCGCCGAGGAGCGGGTCCTCCGCCGGCAGCAGATGCGCTCCGGAAGCGGTCTCACGCGCGAGCCGGGTCTGACCGCGCAACTGCTCCTCCGCCGACCGAAGGCTCACCTCCAGTTCCGCGCGTGTCCGGTACAACGCCGCCAGATTCTCGGTCGCGAGATCGGTGGCCGACGCCGGGGCGGAACGATCCGGGGCGTTTCCGGAAGGCGGCGTGCCGGGGGAACGAGCCGCGCGGGCCGCCATCGCCCCGCCGGTCGCGGACCGGACGAGCCGGGTCATCGCCTCCACCGCCGCATCGTACTCTCGCCGGGCCGATTCCAGCTGCTCTTTCGCTTTTTTGAGGACGACCGCGTCATGATCGGTGTTCGTCGTCGCCAGGTAGTCCTGAAGCGAAGCGATCAGGCTGTCGTTGACGAGTCGGGCGGCTTCCATCACCCGTTTTTCCCGGTCCGCCGCGCCGGGCGCGAGGATCGGCGGACCGGGCAGCGTCACATGCAGATAAGTCAGGCCGTTTTTCGGGTCCTCGGTCATCACCGCGTCCTGAACGAGAAGGACACTCTCCTCGGAGTTCAGACGGTACAGATCGGAAACCCCGGCATCACGAACCGCCGCCGCCGCGAACCGTCGACTGCGAAGCACACCGTCATACACCTTCCCCGACCCCAGGTTCAGGTTGGCGAGGCTGGCCAGAGAACCGCCGATGCCGGCGCCGGAGTTCTGCTGGAAGGCGATCGAGGAAACCGTCGTGTAACGGCGCGGGAAAAAGGCGAGCAAACCGAGAAGGAGGACCGCAAGCACGCCGACGAACACCCCCGTAAGGACCGCGCGATGGCGAAGAACCGTCCGGTGAAACAAACGTCCGTCGAAGGTTCCGTCGGAAGGAATCGCGTGCGCCCCGTTCGACAGGGAAGTTGAAAGGGGAGGCGTTTGCCGGTTGTCTCTCATACGTTTCCGAGTCCGCCCCGCTATCCTGCCGCCAGTGGGACGTCCGTGACGGACGGCAAAACGATCTTCGCCACGGTAACGGCGTCATTATAACACGCGGAACTTTCGACGGACACTCCCCGCTATTAAAGGCGAATCGTGACGGACCCCGGACGAAGACGCGGGCGATAAGGAGGAAGACGGATGCAGCAACCGATGGTGCCGGTGATGAAAAGGCTGACGGCCAGCCTGTTGTCGGGGATTCTGGCGGTGATACTGACGATCGGCGGCGCGGCGGCGCAGACCGAAGGCAAAAAACTGATCGAACTCGGCTGGGATATTCCGGACACCGGGTTTATGCGCGCCAACATCGCCGAGATGGAGAAGTCACCGTTCGATGGGACGATCTTTTTCGCGTTCGCTCCCCGCGACAGCGGCGGGCGGATCAATCTGTCCCGCTCCGCCTGGTCCAAAACGCCGTTTTCCCCGGAGATGGCTCGGCCCGCGATCGAGGACCTCAAAGCGACGAAGTTCCGGAAGTTCACCGATAACTTTCTCCGCGTGGATTTGATGCCCGCCGATATCGACTGGTTCGACGATTATTCGCCGGTCGTCGGCAATCTCCGCCTGATGGCGCGGATCGCCCGCGAAGGCGGCGTCAAAGGCATCTTTCTGGATACGGAGCAGTACGCCAACAAAGGATATATCTTTACGTACGACAAACAGCGGAATCGCTCGACGAAATCGCTCGAGCAGTACGGCGAACAGGCGCGGCAGCGCGGACGGGAGATCCTGGAGGCGATCCAGGAGGAGTACCCCGACCTGACGTTGATCCTTTCTTTCGGGCGCAGCCTGGCGATCACGGAACGTGGAAAGCCCCGAAAGTCGTCGGGAATTCGATACGACCTGCTCCCGGCGTTCGTTGACGGATTGACCGATGCGGCCCGTGGGAAAACATCCATCGTGGACGGGTTCGAGCCATCGTACAAATATCGCGAGAAGTCGCAGTTTGCGGACGCCTATCGGATCATCAAGGAGGAAGCGGCGCGTGAAGCCCCGGATGCCGACCGCTACCGGAAGTATGTCACCGCCGGTTTCGGCATCTGGCTGGACGCCGACTGGCAGAAAACCGGATGGAGCATGACGTCGGCCGCCGGAAACTACTTCCCGCCCGACGATTTGCGTGACGCCGTGCGCGCCGCGCTGAATCGATCCGACAGGTATGTCTGGGTCTATTCGCAGAAACCGAACTGGTGGAAACGGACCAACGTGCCGAAGGAGTACCTTCGCGCTCTGCGCGAGGCCCGAAAGGACGCCTCCGGAAACCCCTGACCCCTGAAGGAACCCCTTCCCGCACGTTTGCCCCACCCTCCGGCGGGGCAAGCGGTCGGTCTATCGGAAGAGTGAGTCGAGTACCCGGATCGTGATGGCCGTGCCGGCGAGACTGCGGATGAAGGACTCAAACGGGTTGTTGCCGGAGGACAGCCTGGGCGCGAGCACTTTGGTCGGCACCAGAATAATATCGCCGGGGCGGATGCTCTTGACCTTGTTGAGCGGGAGGATGCCGCCGCCGTAGCGAATGACGATCACCCGATCGGTCGCCGCATCGCGCGTGAACCCGCCCGTGCGCTCGATATAGTACGACGGTGTCGCTCCGGCGCGATAGACGACCCCGCGTCCGTTGGTGACCGCTCCGACCACCTGTACGGTCGAAGGCGTCTCCGGGATCGTAATGACGTCGCCATCCATCAGGATCACATCCTCCGCCGATTTCGGGTTTAACAGCGCCTGCGGCAGATCGACCGCCAGACTGCCCCCGGGCACCAGGTCGTCCTCACCCAGAGAGCGCGGTGCCGTGACCAGATCGCGCGGCGGCAGGTTATTGGCGACGTTGACCGCCGTCGAGGAGGCCGGGGTGCTTCCGCCCAGACCCGGGATCAGGGTGCTGTTGCTGCTGCTCGTCGCCTGGCTGATCGTCTTCAGACGTTCCACGTCGGCCTTCGCCTGTTCTCTCTGGAACGTATCCCGGTTCAGAATATCGTTGAGCTGGCTGATCAGGGCGGTGAGCGAACGCTGCTTTTCCGAGGCGATCAACTCCCGTTTGCGGTCGAACTCGGTGCCTTCGGGAAAGGCTTCCGGTCGCAGTCCGCCGGCGGCGGCAATGGCTTCCGACAGGTGCATTTTGTTGGAGGTAACCACGATGGGACCGGGGTTGGCGACCGCGCCGCGCACATAGACGATCTCCACCCGCTCCTTGTAACCGCCGAGACTCTGGACGGTGATTACATCGCCATCGTCCAGCGGGCGGTCGGCGTCCGCCGGAATCGTGCCGGTCCGGTCGAACGGAACGGTGACCGGGGGACGCTGGGGATTGCGCGGGTCCGCCGATTCCGGGCTTCGTCGGCCGTGAGCCTGGACCAGAACGCCTGCCGCCGATGGCTTGAACCCGCCCGCGAGCCGGACAAGATCGGTGATCTTCATGCCGTCGCCGCGCGGATAGATGCCGGGGGAGACCACCTCGCCCGTAATCGTCACGACATGCTCCGGCTGGAACTGCGCCTCGTTCACACGGTAGATGGCGAGGACATCGTTATCCTCCAGCAAAACGTCGTCTTCCGGATTGCCCTTGATCGCTTCGCCGACCCGGACCTCCCGATAGGAAAAAGAGGCGTCGGGACGCTGGTGCAGCAGAAAGGCGCGGGGCAGATAGGCTTCCGGCGTGGGACCGCCCGCCATCAGCAGCAGGTCGCGGATACGCATACCGTCGCTGCGGTCGTAGATACCGGGTCGCTGGACCGCCCCGCGTATCGTGACCTCCCTCCGGCCGGTCCATTCCACCTCCTGGCGGGAATAGATGCGCAAACGATCCCAGCGCTGCAGGGACACATTCGCCTCGGGATCGTTGCCGAGGGCCTTCGCCAGGTCGATTCGCACCAGGCGGAGCGTATTGTCAGGCTGCCAGCGGTAAAGATCGGCGCGTTCCGGGTACGCTTCGTTAAGAATGCCGCGCGAACGCCGTACCAGATCGCTGACACGCATTCCGGGGGCCAGGGCATAGTCGCCCGGCTGGTCAACCGCGCCCTCGATCGTGACGAGATTGGTGACCTGCGGGCGAACGGAGAAGACGGAGACGATATCGCCATCGTAAATCGGGAGACGCCCGAAGGTGCCGCGATCCCGCAGATTGATATCGCGCAGAACTCGTGCCGCGCCCGGATCGACCGTCGTGATCTGAACCCGCTGGTCGACCGCCGACGCCTTGACCCCGCCCGCGAAGCGCAGGGCATCCTGCAGCGTTTCGCGTTCGGTCAGTTCGAAAATGGCGGGGCGTCGCACCTCGCCTTCGATCGTGACGCGGGACAGGCGACCGGGAATATTCAGGACGTCGCCCGACTGCAACGGAATGTCAGCGACCCGTCCGCTGCCGGTCAGGAACGCGTAAAAATCGAGCTCGCCGACGACCCGCCCGCGCCGCAGGACGCGAATACGGCGCAGAGTTCCCTCCGCCGTCGGGCCGCCGGCGGCATACAGCAGGTTGAAGGCGGTGGCGACGCTCGGAATGGTATAGGTTCCGGGCGCGAAGGCGTCTCCGGTGATCGTGACGTTGATCGTCCGCAGTTCCGTCAGAGCGATTTCCGCCCGGACGCCGCGATACAGTCGGGCCAGACTGCGGGTCAGAAGACGCTCGGCGCGTTCGAGAGTCTGACCGGCGACATTGACGCGGCCCAGTCCCTCCACCGAAAGATTCCCCTGCGAGTCGACGGTACGCACGAACTCCCGTGTGGCGAGGGTTGCCGAACCGAAACGGACGGTCAATCGGTCGCCGGGAGCCAGTAGATAGTCGGCCGGGACGGAGGCGGAGACGTTCCGCGAAAGCTGACTCAGCGGATCGGCGAACTCACGGAATGCGTCCGTCGGCGTCCCGGTCGGGGCCGCGGGCGGAACCACGACCGCCGACGCGAGAACCGGAGCGGGCGCAGCGACCGGAACCGTAAGCGGGGCGCCTGTGGGAGAAACAGCGATCGGAGAAACCACGGTGGGCGAAGCGGAGGCCGGAGGAACGGCGGTCGGAGGAACCGTCGTTGAGGGAACGGTTGAGGGAACGGTCGGCGGAACGGTTGCCGGTACGGTCGTTCCTCCGGCGTCCGTCGGAACGGATTCGGGAACGCCTGCCGGGGGCCGGGGCTCATACTGACGCTGCAACGAAGCGCGGCGAGAGAGGATCAACTGGCGCGGGTACTCGAAAAAGTTCTCGGCAAAGTCGGACAGGGCGCGGCTGCGCTCCTCCGCGCTCGTGCGGATGGGGCCGCGTTGATACGTCCCGAACTCGCCCTGGCCCTGCTGGGGCCGGTTGATCCGTCGGCCGTTGCGATCGTAATAAAGAATCGGCGCGTTCGCGTTTTCGGGCGAGGAAAGCAGGAGCGGATTGCCGACTCCCTGCGGTCGGCGAGTATCGTCCGGCTTCGGCGGCGGATTGACGGTGGTCGGCGCGCCGGTCGGGTTGGCGGTCGGGTTGCCGGTCGGGTTGGTGGTCGGCTGTCCCGGAACGGACGGATTCGGGTTCGCCGGGCCGGTTTTCGGGGGCGTCGGCTGTGAGGATGGCTGTGCCGGTGTCGCCGGCGGGGTCGGGGCCGGAGCGGTCTGTGCGGGAGCGGTCGGAGGGACCGTCTGAGGCGCGGCGGGAACCGGTGATCCCGCTTGCTGCGCCGGACTTCCCGACGACAGCGATCCGATCACCAGGACCGAACCGAGCGTCCGGCGGACGAGACGGCATGGAGGAAGAGACGGAAACGACGAGAAACGCAACGGTTTGGTCATGATCGGGAGAACACGGCAGACAGATGCCCGGCTTCGGGGTTAGCAAAAGTATAGCATACCGGTGCGTATTGCGTCCATGTCCGAACGAAGGGCCCGCGGCCGGTCGGCCGCAGGCCCGAAGATGGGAGCGCCATCCGCATTCCGAACGGTCGCTAAAGATTACCAAAAAACGATAAGGACCGCTAAAGATAGCTAGGGAGCTTTGGTCTTTGCCGTGGCGACATTGCTCCAGGCGGAGACGCCGTCCGCGTTCTCGGTTCGGACCCGGAAGTAGTAGGTCGTCGAGGGGGTCAGGTTAGCGACGAACGAGGACCATGCACTGCCCCCCGGTGTCGCGATTGTCGTGAATTGGACGTTGTCGGTCGAACGCTGTATCCGCACCAGGGTGGCATTCGTTGCCGTATTCTTCCAGGTCAGGTTCACCTGCGTGGCGGAAACGACGGCGGCGGTCAGGTTGGTCGGCGCGGCGGGAACCTTCGGGTTGCGAGGAACGGCCACGACCTCGGCGGAAGGCGCGCTCTGTCCGGTCGGGTTTTCGCCCGCGACCACGTAGTAGTAGGTGAGTCCTCCGGTGACGGCGGTATCCGCGTAGGTCGTCGTCGTCACTCCCCGCTTGATATTTTCATAAGGACCGCCTTTGATCCGACTGCGCTTGATGACATATCCGCTGCTCGCTCCCGAAGCGGCGTTCCACGAAAGCGTCACCAGATTCGGACCGGCGACCGCACGCAGTCCGGTCGGCGTCGAGACGCGGTCGGTGATCGGATCACCCATACGAACGACCTCGAACGCGCTGCCCGGAACGGACTTCAGCGTGTTCAACTGGTCGTCGTCCCACCGGGCATCCGGCGCGCCCGACAGGAACCAGTTACTGCCGTTGTCGGCGACGATCATCCCGTACTTTTTCAAAGCGGTCAGGATCACCTTCGCCTGCGACGGAAACTTGGAAATATCGTAACTCGCTTTCAGACGGACACGCATTCCCATCGGCGGATACTTCGGATCGGTCAGCGAACTGGCAAAGTGCCGGGCCGGAGCGACGAACGCCCGACGGGTACGCGCCACCGTGAACCGCAACGCATGGCGGATCGCGCCCCGCCCGACCACCTCATCGTAACGGACCAGACCGGGGAAGATCGGCAGACCGGCGGCGTCGGCGGACGTCCAAAACAGCGGGCGCAACGCGTTCGAGTTCAGCGGAAAGACCGCACCGGACCCGGCCTGCCAGCTGCCGTTCGCCTGGGGAAACGCATAAAAAAGCTCGTGCAGCTTCCATCGGTCACGGTCGATGACGATGACGTGGCGATCGCCGTCGGCGTTGTTGCCGCCCTCGATCGGCGCATTGGCGGGGATCGGATACGGCCCCGGATCGCTTTCCGACGCGTAGTCGAAACGCACCGGCACCAGGGGTTGGGTTCCCGGTACGACGATGTACGGAATGCCGTACGGCTTTCCCGTCCAGTACTTTCCGCTGCCAAAGTCCGGGTGCAGACGGGCGGTCAGTCCGATGGAAGCGATCAGGGTCGCCGAGTTGGGATCGACGGGCAGACCGGAAATATCCTGATTCCAGGGGTTATCGGGCGGAAGCACCTGCTTGCCGCGCAGGTCCGCGTTGGCACCGAGATCGGGGGTCTGGGCCCCGACCGGCAGGGCAAAGGCGACGAGACCGACGAGAAGCGGCAGTGCGCCGCGTCGAACACCGTCCGGAGAAAGGAGCATCGTATCCTCCAATGGAAACGGGACCACGAGATACTTTAATTTTTGGACGACTTTTGTATGGTAATGAGTTGGCAATTCTACAGGTTCTACCTTTGTGACACGGAGAACGGGACCGGTCGAACATCCGTCACGCGACCGTCACGAAGAGAGCACCCCGGTCACGCTATTCGCCATCGTTCCCCGGTAGCATGAACGTGGGAGCAGGAACCGGGGATCGGTCCCCGACCGATCTACGATCCGTCCGATTTGGTGTAATAGCCATTAAGACTATCTTTTGCGAGTTTTTTCTCCGGGTGCCGGGAAGCACGGCGACCGGACAGCGGAAAAGCGGAACGTTGCGAAGGGTTACGCCGTTCCATGGAGGGAAATTTAATATGAATAAAAAGAATCTGGTTCTTCTGGTAATGTGGATGCTGATTCTGACCGGTCTGGTTCTCGGGGAGGTCGCCGTGCGCTCCGACCGTCCTCGGAGCAACCCGGAACCGACCTGCGTTTCCATGCCCCCCGGCATCACGCCGCCGCCGGGGGTGAAAGTCGACCGGTGCTAACGGTGGGCGGATGCTTCCGGACCGTTCAGGAAGCATCCGTAAGTATCAGGGGGTGGGAGCGGTCGGGCGCGGCGTTACCGTCAGGCGGATCTGCGCGGTCGCGCCGTCCACCAGAACCGTTACCTCAGCCGTCCCTTCCTTCTCCGGGTGGAACATTCCCTCCTGATCGATCCACCCCGCGCCCTGCGCGGTAAAGAGGATCCGGGAGACGGGGACGGGGGCGTTCTCCGCCGTAACCGAAAGGCGTACCGGTGTTCCGACGACGATCCCGCCCGTGACCGGTACGATCTTGAGGTCCTTCGGCGACGACGCGGGACGGCGTCCGTACAGCAGCACCCCGTTGGCGACCGCGCGTTCGATCCCGCCGCTCGGACGATTGAGCGTGACGCCCAGTAGGTTCATGGCGCTGCTGCCGCCCCCGTCCAGGTTGATCGCCTCCGTGCAACCCCAGCGTTGCAGGATTTCGGCCAGGTCGGCCACGGTCGCGCCGACGCTCATGCTCTGGCGACCGTCGGTCAGAAGAAACCAGATATGCCCGTCCGCCGTCCGGCCCATCGCCGTTCGCGGGTGGCGCGTGTCGTTGAAGTTGTCCGGTCGGGACGGCAGCACGTTTTTGCCGCCCTGCAGAAGGATAGGGCCACCCCCGATGACCTCCTGCACCCGGTTCCAGTCGAAGCCGGTCACGCGCACCGTGACCCGGACCGTATCGCCGGGGCGGAGCGAGCGAACGGCGTCGGCGGACTTGCCGGAACCGGAGAGGATCATTTCGCCGGGCGCGACGCGGAGTCGTTCCCTGCCAAGGGGAACCACGTCGAGGACGGTTCCGGCCACCGTCCGGTCGGCGCTCAGACGGTACGCGCCCACCTGAACGCGTGCGGCGGTCGCTTCGCCCGGCGCATAGGCGTAGCCCGCCGAATCGGTGGAAAGGGTGACCCGATCCCCCTCCGTGCGGGTGTTCAGGCCGGCGATCGCCTGCGGCGGGCCGCCGTTGACGGAAAACGTCGCGGTCCACTCCCCGTTGCCCATACTCAGGTTCATGAGCGCGTCCCAGCCGACGGCGACGCCGCGCGGCCCGGAACCGGGCTGGCTCAGCAGTTCGCCGCCATGCACCATCAGGTTGGACGGATCGCCGCCGGGGTCGCCTCCGAACTGGAAGTAGTCCCCGTTCACGCCGCCGATGGCCTCGTGTTCCTGCACCATCCGGCTCATCGTGCGGCGTCCGTTGTTCGGGGAAAGATCGTAGATCGAGTCTCCGCCCAGTGTGCTTTCCGCGCGGACGATCTTCGGATCGATTCGCAGACCGTAGGTATTGCGTGGCGGGTTCGCCTGTCGCTCCATACGGAAAAGGATGCCGGGCGCGACGTCCCGGTCCCATGTCTGTGCGGTCGAGGCCGGAGTGCCCAACCAGAGCGCAAGACCGACCGAAAGCAGCCGGAGAACGAACTTTTCCACAACAACCGTCCTTTCGTGATGCCGCCATCGGCAGGGACGGAGCGTTCCCTCGCCGGTCGGCCACCGGGGTCCGGGCGATTATTCTTTGAACGGACGGCGGATTCCTTTGCGAGCGGCGCGATTTTGGGGGCTTCGGGAGAGGTAAAGAGGCGGAAAACCGACCCGGGCAGGGGGATTACCCGGGTCGGACGGAATTAGCGGCGATCCATCAGGAAGATCATCTCACCGTACATGCCCCGGTTGTTGCAGGACAGGTTCAGTCGATCTCGGCGCAGCGAACCGGTGAACGTTGTCCGGTCCCGACGGCCCTCGATCTCCTCCAGGGTCACCGTGACGTTGTCTCCGGACGCCGTCCAGCGTCCGGTATGGCGGACCCGGCGACGATCCCGGAGATACACGGTCGCAATCGACCCGAAGGCGCGGCCGGTATCGCGGTCGTCATCGGGATTGTCCCGCGTGGAGATTTCCATCTCCGCGTTACCGCCGTCCCGCAGACGCAGACGATACTCAAGCCGCACCCATCGTCCGTCGATGCGGCGCTGATGTGTGGTCTGGTACGTGCCCTGAAACTCCTCGGGCGTATTGTCGTTCGAGTTGTTCCCGTTCTGGCGGTCGCGGAAGTCGCGGTCGAGCCGGAAGGTGACATTATTCCCGTACATTCCGGTATTGTCGGTCCGCAGGTTCAGAATCCGGTCGCCGTCGTCCGCCGTTCCGGTAAAGACCGCCCGGTCCCGGCGTCCGTCGATGTCGTTCAGGGTGACCGTGATGCGGTCATCGTACATCGTCCAGGTGCCGCGATGGACCACACGATCCCGATTCCGAAGGTAGACGGTGGCGATGGAACCGTAATCGTCCCCGGTACGGTTCGACGACGGAAGAAAGCCGTTGCGCGAGACGGTCATTTCCGCGTCGCCCTGCCGGTCTCCGCCGTCGGATCGGCGATTCAGGCGCAGTCGGTAGGTCAGATCGACATTGCGCAGGTTGACACGCACTTTCATCCCGTATTCGCCGCGCACTTCGGCGACGGCGGGCTTGCCGCCGATCAGCGCGAGAAGCGAAAGCAGGACGATGGCGGTTCGAAAGAGTGATTTCATGAAAATTCTCCGTCGAAAGAACTCAGGCGGTGGTGAACGCCGCGCGGATCGTTCCCTGACCCGGCGCTTCGATCTCCAGGTAGTAGGCCGCCAGACCGTCGAGGTCAAAGTTACTGTTGCGGCGGACCAGATAGGTATAGTCGCGGACTTTGGAAAGGTTGATGGCCTGTTCGGTATCTCCGCCGTTATCGCTACCGCGTCGTTCCTTGTAGCGGCGCAGTCGAACGGTGAATTCGGACGGCGGCGGGAACGAGGGCGACCAGTCGAGTTCGAATCCCTGACCGCCGATCGATTTGGTAATTCCGTAGGTGCCGGGGTCCGGATTGAAGTTAACGTCATCCAGGAAGCCACTGGTGCCGGGACGTTCGGTCACCGCGCGGGTCGTTCCGACGATAAAGACGAAGCGCTGCTGCTGGCCGCCGGAAGCGGTCAGGTCCAGGAAGTAAACGCCGCCGGAGTCCAGATCGAAGTTGTCCCGCCGGGCGATGCGCCAGGAACGGCTGGTGATCTGCGAGATTTCGATGCGCTGCGACGGTGTCTGGAAGGACTGACCGCCGATCGGTTCGAGGAAGCGGCGCAGGGCGACGTTGAACTGTCGGGGCGGATCGCCGCCGGCAAAATCCAGGGTGAAATCGGTCGCGCGTCCGATAAAGACCGCGCCCGGAGCCGGGTTGGTCGTCGTCGCGTTCGCCAGGGAACCGTTGAACGACGTCGAAATGCTGACCGCGTCCGACTGACTGTTATTGCTGCCACCGCCGCAGCCGGCGATCATGCCCGAGGTTACCGTCACCAGACCGGTGGCGGAAGTCACTAAGAACTGCTTTCGAGATAACATAATTGGGGAAACCTTCCTTACGGTCGAGGGCCGCTCCGGGGCCGCCCTCTCTCAATTTCCGACATGGGGGACGAAGTCTCCTCTTCCGAACCGACGGACAACCGGACGGTTCGGAAGAGGAAAGGCGGACGAGGTCCGATTTCGGACGTCGCCTATCCGGGAAGATTCAATTTCACAGGGACTCCTTCATTGTAAGAACAATCCCGGTCATGGTCTATCCGTTTCCGGAACGTTAACAGGGGTGTTCTCCGCAATTTTGGGATAGACGCTCGTCTGCCAGTGGATTTAAACTCCACGATGGGTTGACCCGGATCGTTGATGTGAGGCCGATCTCACCGGGATAGACCCGGAATGGCAGACAACGTAGCCCGGGCGCAGGTTGCACGCCCCACCGACCCGTACCGGATCAAATCCGATCCCCGTCCGATCTCCCAGTCGAATCGACGGACCACGATCGGGGGCAAAGTCTTTGTGGGAGCGGAGATGCGCAACGGACTGTTCGGGGAAGTGGAATACAATCTGCTCCCGCGCCCCAGCCTTTTCGGCGAGGATATCGTTCTCGACGGCGGCCAGGTGCGGATCGGCTATCGATTCGATATCCGGCCACGACGTAAAGAGGCTGCGCCGACGCCGGTGTTTACACGCACCCTGCCCGCCGTCGCTTCGTCTCCGACACAGCCTGCCGCCACCCGGACCCCGCTGGTCCTCGTCGCCTCCGGGATTCACCGGGAGTGGTTGGCGGAAGAGGTTCCCGGCTTCAACCGGGAGACGGACGGACAGTACGAAATCCGCTTCCGTGATCCGGATTCGCGCGAAGCGATGCAGGCGATCCTGAACGATAAGGAAAAGCCCATCCTCTGGGGGCCGAGCAGCCCGATCTGGGCGCGGCGATTGAACGAGGCTCTTGCCGAACGAAACAAACCCCGCATCGTGGAACCGACCGACACCGAATTCTGGCGGGAATACTACAATACGCCCCTGGTTTTCATTACGACGAAGGAAAAATCCGAGTTTCTAACGCCTCTGCTGGGCGGTGCGGACGCATGGAAGAATATCATCGACCTGGGAGCCGGGCGGATCACCGCGCCCTGGGGCAAGTTCAAATACTCCCATGCCAACCCGATTACGTCCAACAGCGGCTTCCTGGCCGTCGGCCTGATCCTGCACGACCATGCCCGACGCAGCGGCAAGGAGGTTTCCAGGTACCTGCCGAACGAACGGCAGGTACGAGGCGATCGCCGTCGCTACCATTTTCGGCCTCTCCTACGGTCTGACTTCGCCGCTGATTGCCGCGGACCTTGCCGCGCGGGGAAGCGGCGCCCTGCTGATCGGTCTGAATGCCGCCCTGCACGCCGTCGGCGTGCTGTCGATCGCGCCCTATCTCCCGCGCCTTGCGCACCGTTTCGGCGCACGGGTCCTGATCGTCGCCGCGTTATTGCTCAGCACGATGATTCTGGTCGCGTTTCCGGCGGTGACGTCGATCTACCTCTGGTTTCCTCTGCGACTGGTGCTGGGCATCGCCTCCGAAACCCTGTTTGTGCTGTCGGAAACGTGGGCCAACGATCTGAGCGACGACACGACGCGCGGGCGCACGATGGCTGTATACACCTCGGCGATTTCGCTCGGGTATGCGGGCGGACCCGCGATCCTGTCCGCGGTCGGTTCCGGTCCGACGGCTTTCGGAGTCGGCGCCGGGATCGCCGCCCTGGCGCTGTTGCCGATGCTGGGACCGTGGGCCGTCCCGCCCGCCCGGACCGATAGCGGCACCACCCGGACCTTCCGATATCTACTGATCGCCCCGATTGCCATCGTCACCTCGTTTCTCAATGCGGCGGTGGAAGCGGCCGGGTTGTCGTTCATCACTCTGTATGCGACCAACAACGGATGGAGCGAGGCGCAGGGACTGCAAATGGTCTCCCTCCTGATGGTCGGCGCGGTCCTGCTTCAGCTGCCGATCGGCTGGCTGGCGGATTGCGGTCATCCCCGCCGACTGGCCCTGACCCTGGCCGTCCTCTCGACCGCAGGCGCCTGGCTCTGGCCGGCGACGCTGACCTCCGTTCCGCTCGCCAATACCCTCGCTTTCGTCTGGGGTGGTATCTTCGTCGGGATCTATACGGTGATGCTGACTCTGCTCGGACAGCGGTTCCGTGGGGGAGATCTTATCGGTATCTATGCGCTGATGAGCGTCGCCTGGGGGATCGGCGCGCTGGTCGGGCCGTTTCTGGTCGGTTTCGCCATGACACTGAGTCCGCAGTACGGGTTTCCGTACGCCGTCGCGATTCTGTGCGGCCTGTTTGCCGGATTTCTGGTTCTCGGAAAAAGCGAAGCCTGAACCGGCGGAGGAAACCGTCCGCCGGTCGATCCGTACGATCTATCCGTATCTGGCGACGAACGGAACGATTATACGCAGTTATCGGATAGACAGTGTTGCGTCCTCTCCTTACACTGAATAGCGGAGTCCTGACGTCTTTCGGACCGATCGCCGTTCGGATTCCGGGAAAGGGCAGGCAAGCGTGTTTTCTCGATTCGGTGCTCTCCTGGCGTTGACTCTTTTGTCGGGCAGCGCTTCCGGGGTCCGGGCGCAGGGAATTCAGGGCGACTGGCAGGTGTGTTCTATTACCACCACTATTACCAAAACTCGAAGCCAGGGGCTGGATGGCATCTCGGTGAAGACGTTCAAGGGACCGATCGTAGGCATGACCCTGCGAATCGATCGGACCACCTATACGGAAACCGGTGCGACCGGAAGCCGTACCTATTCCCTGCGGAAGGCGGGTAGCGGTTATCGCCTCCGACGGCAGGAGGGGAGCGAGACGATTACCATTCTTCTCTCCGATATCCGTCGTACTCCGACCGAACTGCGTTTCACCTCAATCCGGCGAAATGAGAAGCGGCAGGAACAAACGGTGGTCCGCTGGAACTGCAGGCCGCTCGTTGCGTCGAAGACGACCGCCGCCCTTGCCGGAGTTACCTGGGAACTGGTCGAAATCCTCTACAACGATGACCGCACCGTTCGTCCGGCGGGCGAGACGATGCGCGTCACGTTCGGTCCCGGCGAACGACTGACCGGGAAAGCCGGAAACAACCGGTTTACCGGCTCCTTCCGAACCGGGTCGGATCGGTCGCTGAAGATCGGACCGCTGGCCGCCACCCGAATGGCTGACCCGCCCGACTCCATCGCAGCGACCTTCCTCAAAGACCTGGAGAGCGCCAACCGCTACCTGTTTGAAAAGGAAGACCTGATCCTGCAGTTACCGATCGATACCGGAATCCTGAAGTTCCGGAAGGTCGTTCCCTGAAAGTTACCTGAGCGAATGGCTATTGAGGCGAACATGCGAAAATCCCTGCTTCCCCTTCGGTTTCTCCGTCGGTTTTCGGCGTTGCTTTCGGCGTTGCTTTTGGCGTTGCTCCTGATCGGAGTACGTCCGGTGGCGGCGCAGACACCGCCGACCGACCCCGGGGCGTACGAGCGAATTGTCAAGGACGCCGCGCGTCGCGCGGGCCTCTTCACCGTCTACTCCCGGAAGGATAAATGGTATCTGGAAATACCGAAAGCCATGCACGACCGGGATATGCTCTGGCATGTCGAGGCAGCGCGTGTTCCTGCCGATTTTCCGGAGGGTGTCGGAGAGGAACTCAGTGTATCCCTCGTGCGGTGGTCGCGGCGCGGAGACCGTATCGTGGTCGCCGGGTACGATACGGCGGCGAGGAAACGGAGCGACGATGGCCTGCCGCAGCGGAACGATCCGGCGGAGGGATCGAAGCGAGATCCCCTGCGGCTCTCGCTGGAACAGTCCGGCGAACCGGTGACGATCCTGGCGTTCCCGATTGTCGCGGAAAGTCCGACCGGCGACGCCGTGATCGAAATCGGCGATGTTCTTTTGACCGATATTCCCGATTTCAAGATCGGCAACATCCTCCGGATCGGCGGCCTGAACGGCGGAATTATTGACCCGCGCCGGAGCGATATCGGCTACGTGCGGGCCTTCCCTCGAAATCTGGAGGCGTCCGTCCGGCTCACCTACGCGCTCCCCGGTACGGGAAGCGCCTCCTTCATCGTCCGGCACAGTCTGACGCTCCTGCCGGATACCCCGATGAAACCCCGTCTTTTCGACGAACGCCTGGGATATTTCAAGGTCGACTTTGAGGACTATTCCGGAGAGAAGACCTTCGGGGTGGAAAAGAAGGCCTACATCACCCGCTACCGGCTGGAAAAGAAGGACCCGGGCGCGGCGTTGAGTGAACCGGTGCAACCGATCACATACTACATCAGCCCGGAAGTGCCGGAAAAGTGGCGTCCGTACTTCAAGCAGGGGGTGGAGGACTGGCAGGTCGCCTTCGAGGCGGCCGGATTCAAAAACGCGATCGTGGCGCGTGATCCGCCGACCGCCGCCGAGGACCCGGAGTGGACCCCCGGAGATACCCGCTACTCCGTGATCCGCTGGGTGTCGACCCCGATAGCGAACGCCATGGGGCCGAATATCCATGACCCGCGGAGCGGCGAGATCCTGTCGGCGCATATCCTCATCTGGGCGCAGGTGGTTTCCCTGGCGCAGACCTGGTACTACACGATGTGCGCGGCAACCGACCCGCGCGCACGGGTCCTGCCGATGCCCGACGAGGTCACCGGACGTTTGCTGCGCTACGTCATCGCGCATGAAGTCGGCCATTCGCTGGGACTGCGTCATAACCATCGCGCCAGCACCGCCTACACCGTGAAACAGCTGCGAGACAAAGCGTTCACCGCCCGCCATGGCTCGGTAGCTTCGATCATGGCCTACGGACGTTTCAACTATGTGGCGCAGCCGGAGGATAAACTGCCCCCCGAGTCCCTGATGGCGCAGATCGCTCCCTACGATAAACATGTCATCGCCTGGGGATATTCGCCGATCCCGAACGCCGGAACGCCCAATGAGGAGTGGCCGACCCTGGATGCCTGGGCGGCGAAAGCGGTGACGAACCCCTGGCTGATCTGGACCGGGGAGGACTACCGGGATATTTTCGATCCGCGCGTTCAGATGCAAAACATCGGCGCGGAACGGCTGGAAGCGACGAGACTGGGATTGAAAAACCTGGAACGCGCCCTTTCCTACCTGCCGACGACCGCGTACCGGAAAGGACGGAGCTTCGCCTATGCCGAAAAGCTGTACGGCGGGATCATGGATGCCTGGCTGGACCTGCACGGCTCGACGGTGAAGGAGATCGCCGGAGTGCAGGAAAACCGAACGCTCGCAGGACGCGGGGCGCAGTTCCAGCGGGTGGGACGCGCCCGACAGAAGGCCGCGCTCAAGTTCCTGCTCGACAACGCCCTGCAGCGCCCGACCGCCTTTATGCCCGCGTCGCTCTATGCCAATATTCAGCCATTCGCTCTGGCGGACGCGGTCGCCGCACGTCAGAACTCCCTGCTCAACTCCCTGCTGTCCCCGCCGCTGGCCACCATCATGCAGGACGCCGCCCTTTTCAACGATGCGGATCGCTACCCGTATGTGGAGTACCTGACCGACCTGACGAACGGCGTTTTTGCCGAGATTCGTTCGGGGGCCCTCCGGATCGACCCGCTGCGGCGCAGCCTGCAACGAAACTACCTGCGGCAGCTTTCTGACAACATGGGGGAGCCGGTCAAGGACCTGAGTGCGATGCGATTGTCACTGACCCGGGCCGGAGTTCCTCCGTACCTCGCCACCGCCTCCAACATCCTGGTCAGCGACTATCGGGCCGCCGGGCGGCTGGTGCTGGAGGAACTGTCCGTTCGATTGCGAAAGGCGGAAGCGACTGCCCGAGACCGGGAAACGTTGGCCCATCTGCGCGAGTGCCAGGTTCTGGTCCGGCGCGGGCTGAACGCCGGGGAAACTCCGGTGACGGAGCGTTGAGAAACAACGATAGTCTCGCTTTTCGCAGAAGAAATGAACCTATGAGAAAAACCATTCGCCCGGCATTCCTGTTATTGATTCTGGCGCTCTCCTCGTCCGTGGTGGCCCAACCGGAAGTGAGGATATCCGGTTCCGAACGTCAACTCGCGGAGAAGATCACGGCGGAACAATTGAAGGACTACCTGACCTTCGTCGCTTCCGATGCGATCGGCGGCCGGGAGACACCCTCGGCAGGTCAGAATGTCACGGCTCAATTTATCGCTTTCCACCTCAAACAATGGGGCTTCAAGCCGGGCGGAGACAACGGAACATTCTTTCAAAAGATCACCCTCAACAAGAACGTGCCCGTTCCTGAAAAGACCCTGCTCAAAATAGGGGACAAAAACTTTGCCTATGGTCGGGACTTCTACTGCTTCAGTGGCAGCGGCAGCGCGGAGGGCACGTTTGTGTTTGCCGGAAATGGCTGGATGGTCAAATCCAAAGGGATTGACGCCTACGCGGGAGTCGATGTCAAAGATAAAATCGTCGTGCTTTCCGCCCATCAGGGAGGGCTGGTTCCCCTACCCCCGGCCGGTGTCACTCAGGAAGACATAACAAAAGGTACGTCGGGTGTGGACTGGGCAAGCCCGGTACAGTATGCGGCCCTGAAAGGCGCAAAGGCGGTCATCGTCATCGTTCATCCGGAAATTGAGAAATTATGGAGAACGCTTGTCGGTGCGGCAGGGCTTTCGGCGGAGGGCCTGGATGTACCTCTCTCCACTCCCGACCCTGCCATTCCTGTCCTGTTCGTCAGAGCCAGGGTCGGACAGGCCCTGCTGGAGGGGGAAGCGGGGAATGAGACTTCCGGTCAGTCGTTCGTGATCCGTAAAACCGGGGCGGTGGGCTTCACCGGAGAGATAAAGAAGTTCTCGACACAAAATGTCGTGGCGATCTGGGAAGGGCGAGACCGCAAGCTGAAGGAGGAGATGGTCGCTGTCGGAGCGCACTACGATCATCTCGGTTCGGACGTGCCCGAAGGGGACGAAGACGTCATTTTCAATGGCGCGGATGACGACGGTTCGGGAACGGTCGCGGTCCTGGCCATGGCGGAAACATTGGCGAAAACAAAAACACGCCCGAAACGTTCCGTGCTTTTCGTCTGGCACACAAGCGAGGAAAGAGGGCAGCGCGGATCGAGATACTTCACCAAATATCCGACCGTTGATCTGAAAAAGGTCGTCACCCAGCTGAACATCGATATGATCGGACGCAGCAAACGGGAAGGAGACACCAACCCTGCCAACAAGGATCTTACGAAACCGAACGAGATCTATGTCATCGGCTCCAATATGATGAGTTCGACGCTGGGTCGGATCACGCTCCGGACAAACCACGCCTTCACCGGGATGGAATACAATTACCGGTATGACGCCCCCGACGATCCTGACCGTATCTTTTATCGTTCGGATCATTTCTTCTATGCGCAGAAGGGCATTCCGATCGTGTTCTGGTTCGATGGAATCCATGAAGACTATCATCAGCCGGGAGATGAGGTGGAGAAAATCGACTTTGCAAAAATGGAACGGGTCACTCGAACGATATTTCTGACCTTACTGAAGGTTGCCGACCTGGATCAGCGCCCTGCCGTAGATCAAAAACTGCCCCCGGAACTCACCAATCCGAAATAACGGATCACAGGATCGGAATGGCTGCCGGAGCGGTGTACCGACGCCTCCGGTTCCATCGCTAATTTCATGCAAAGGAGGGCGGATCATGCCTTTAGTTAAGCGACTGCTGGCGGAACTGCTGGGGACTTTCTGGCTGGTGTTCGGTGGGTGCGGAAGCGCGGTTCTTGCGGCCCAATTCCTCGCCTCGGACAATAATAATATCAATATGGGCATCGCCTTTGTGGGGGTCTCGCTGGCCTTCGGGTTGACGGTTCTGACGATGGCGTATGCGATCGGCCATATCTCCGGATGCCATCTGAACCCCGCAGTCACCGTCGGACTGGTGATCGGTAAACGATTTCCGGGCCGGGAGGCGTTCCCCTATATCCTGGCACAGGTGATGGGAGCGATCATTGGCGCGGGTGTGCTGACGGTGATCGCCGGCGGAAAGCAGGGCTTCAGTGTGAGCGGAGGACTGGCCTCCAATGGGTTCGGGCCGCACTCCCCCGGCGGCTACAACCTGATGGCCTGTTTTCTGACCGAAGTTGTCCTGACGTTTATGTTCTTGATGATTATTCTTGGGGCCACCGATAGACGCGCTCCCGTCGGCTTCGCGCCGATTGCCATCGGCTTCGGGCTGACCCTGATTCATCTGCTCGGCATCCCGGTAACCAATCTGTCGGTCAACCCGGCGCGGAGCACCGGCCCCGCCGTGTTTGTCGGCGGCTGGGCGCTGGAGCAGTTATGGCTGTTCTGGGTGGCCCCCCTCCTCGGGGCGGCACTGGCAGGAGTTCTTTATCCGTACATTGCGGAATCCGCACGGGATGGCGCGACCGCATAACGCGCCGCGTCCGATATATGATATATGAATCTCGTGCGGATCTTTATCAGGGCGCTGCGCGGTCACTATCTGCTGACGGTCTTTCTCCTGGGCGAAATGCTGGAACTGGCGGTGGCCGGCTCCGGGCCGTTTCACCACCTGTTCGACGCCGTTACCTTCATTGCCATTTGCCTTCTGCTGGGCGCTTTCGGCTGTCCGGTGCGCCCGCTGGTTCTGTTCGGCCTCTTTTCCGGGGCGGGGTGGGTGCTGGACCTGCTGAATTTTCGCCAGGGACCGATCGATATCGAGGGGCTTTGCTGGCTTCTGGCACATAGCATCATCGGTTATTCGCTGATTCGCTCGCTGAAGGCGACGACCGTGGTAACGGAAGCCGAGATAACGAATGCGATTTCCCTTTTTCTGGTCATGGGGATTATGTTTGCCAACATCTATGCGTTGATCCTGTGGAACTTTCCCGGAGCGCTGATCTCGACGACGTCGAAGGCGGTGCAATACGATCAGATCCTGTATTTCAGCTTCATGACGCAGACGACCGTGGGGTTCGGTGATATCGTGCCGGGAAACGGGCCGGTTCGGCTGATAAGTGTTTTGCAGGCCATCGCCGGGATCATGTATGTGGCGATCATCCTTTCGCGTTTCGTCTCCCTGTACTCAACCGGCCACCGACCGGTGCGGGTGGGGACACTCCTGAGTCGACACCGTTCGGGGGCGCGAGGCGGGCGTCGAAAACGCACGGACGGAGGACCGGATGCCGCTCAGAAAGCGGCGGAATCCGGCGTCCGGGCGCGACGCAGGGTATCCGACGGCGATTCGCCGAATCGTTGCCGGTAAAGAACCGCAAACCGGCCCAGGTGGGAAAAACCGCCGTTCGAGGCGACGGACGCCACCGTGGTTTTCGAACCGGGGTGCAATAGCGCCCCCCGAACGCGCAACAGGCGTTCGTCCTGAAGCGCCTGCATCGGGGACTTGCCCTGATACTGCTGGAAATCCTCCAGCAGGCGGCGCGGACTGACGTTGACGACCGCGGCCAGATCGTGCAGGCGGATCTCCTCGGCATAGTGCAGACGCATCCAGGTATCGATCAGATGGGAACGCCACGCTCCATCCTGAACCAGCAGATCGCTTCCCGCCGTGTCGCCCCGGCTCGGGTCGGTCGATTCATGGATGTGCAGCGGCGCCTCGAGGTAGTAAAGCCGCTTGACCCCGGTCGCCTTACCCCGTAAGCGTTCCTGGAGGAGCGTTGCGGCCTGCCGTCCGATCTCCTCGAACGGCTGGACGGCGGTGGTCAGCAGGGGCGGCCCCTGTCGGAACCGGGCGATGCCATCGAAACCGGCGACGGCGAGATCGCGGGGTATACACAGACCGATCAGATGGGCGGTCAGCAGGACATTCAGGGCGGCCCAGTCGTGGAGCGCAAAGATGGCGGTCGGTCGGTCCGGCTGCGCGAGCAGATGGCGCAGCCACTCTTCGGAGATGAGAATGCGGCCGATCTCGTCGTTCTCATGGGGCAGGACCCACTTGTGGCGCAGGAGACCGGCGGATTCCAGCGCTTCCGTATATCCGCGCTCGCGCTCACGGACGTTGAACACCGGCTCCCAGGTGGTGACATGGGCGATATGCCGATGTCCGAGGTCGATCAGGTGCTGCGTGATGCGCCGGGCGGAGTTAAAGTCATCGACGCCGACGAAATCATAGGAGGTTTCGGCGAGGTCGCCGTTCAGGTCCCGAAGGAGAATAACGACCGGCTTTCCGGAGCGGAGCAGATATTCGAAGGCGGATCGGTTGAGAACCGGGTTATAGGGCATGACGACCACCGCAGCGATCTCCGGGTCGTCCGCGCACATACGGAGCAGATCGTGTTCCTGACGAACGAAATCCGTCTCGCCCTGGTCGAGTCGTGGCGAGGGGTGCAGAAGCGGAGCGAAGCTGCCCAGTTGTTCCGTCAATCCCTTGATGATGGGCGTCCTGCCGGAGTTATCGGGCAAGCCACTGACGAAGCAAACGGCCCCTGTGTGAAAAAACATTGAAAGGATACACCTGCCGCCGTTGGAAAATTACTTTTCAATGCCGTTAATCGGTTAATGCGATTGACCGAGGAACATAAAGCAACCGTATTTATTTATGTTCCTCGGATTCGGGCCGGTGGAAACGAGGTCGTTTCCACCGGTTCTGCCGGGGTCAGCGGTTGGAGACCGCTTCGACGATGGCGGAAAACGCCGGTTTGGGCTGACCCGCCCGATCGAAAAGCAACGGATAGTCGGTACGACCCCGGATCGGGAAGTTGTTCAGCCACGACTGGCTGTCGCGCGACCCCCAGAAAGTCACGCGCCCGATCTTATCCCGGTGACGAAGGAACATTTCGAAGGCCTGCCGGTAACGCTCGGCCTGCTGTCGGGCAACGGCCTCCGGAAGACCTTTCGTGTACGGGTTGAGAACCGCCTCCTGCTCCGCTGTCATGTTCTCGACGGTCGAGATATCCGCTCCCTGATACTTCGTCGGCAGGACGCCGATATCGAGTTCGGTGATCATGACCTTCAGGCCCAGAGCGGCATACTCCCGAATCGCCGCCTCCGTCTCGGCGATCGGAGGGTTCTCCATGCGCCAGTGGCACTGTATACCCACGGCATGGATCGGCACTTTCTTTGCCAGCAGGGATTTCAGGAACTCGATGGTCTTGGGACGCTTGTAGGGCAGTTCGATATTATAGTCGTTATAGATAAGGAGAGCCTCCGGGTCCGCCTCATGCGCGGCGCGGAACGCTTCGGCGATATAGTCCTCGCCGATCGCTTTAAGCCAGGGGGAAGGACGCAGAGTGCCGGGGCCATCCTGGATCGCCTCGTTCACCACATCCCATTCTTTTATCTTACCTTTGTAACGACCGACCACGGTCGAAATATGTTTGCGCAGCCGCGCCAGGGCGACTTCGCGCGTGAGCGGCTGACCGTTCGCGCCCTCGAAGAACCAGCGGGGGGTCTGTTGATGCCAGACCAGACAGTGTCCGACGGCGGTCGCACCGGTCTTCGCCGCGATTTCCACCAGGCGGTCTCCCTGTTCGAAGGTGAAACGACCCTCGGACGGCTGGACGGCGTCCGGCTTGAGGGCGTTTTCCGGGGTGATGGCGCTGAAGTGCGTCTCGGCGAGCGAAACATCCAGGGCGTCTCTTCCCTGAAGCGCGGCGTTACTGAGAATGGTCCCGATCCGGAATTTTCCTTCGAATGTCTTTCGGAGTGGCACGGTTTCGGCGAGGGACCCTTTTTCGGAGACGGCGTTCGCAGGGACCGGCGTCGCGGAAACGTCGACGATCCCGCAGGACAGACCGACGGTGGAAAGCAACGGCACAAGGGGCAATATCCGGAGGAAGAGCATCGAGGTCAGATCCTTTCCGACAATCCCTGTCGGAGCGTCAGGCAAGGAACGCTCACCGGACGCCGATTCATAATGATAAGAGTATAGCATGGAACCCGGATATCGGTCCGGAACGGCGGACTTTCTCATCCGAAGGGGGAACGATGAAACGATCCGAGATCAATCAGATCATGGAACGGGCGAAAGACTTTCTGGCGGAACGCCGGTTTGCGCTCCCGCCCTTCGCTTACTGGTCGCCCGAACAGTGGGTGGCGAACGCCCATCGCGTCGACACCATCGTCGAGCAGCAACTGGGCTGGGATATAACCGACTTCGGTTCCGGCGACTTCGCCAGGGTCGGACTTTTCCTGTTCACGATGCGCAACGGTACTCCGGCGGACATGGACCGTCCGACGGGCAAGGTCTATGCGGAGAAGGTCCTGATGGTCGAGCCCGGTCAGGTGACACCGACACACTTCCACTATCGGAAGATGGAGGACATCATCAATCGGGGAGGCGGCGTTCTGGAGGTGCGACTCTGGCGCTCGACCGCCGAGGACGGCGTGGACCCGGACACGCCGGTGGAGGTATGGATGGACGGTATCCCGCGTGAGGTGCCGGCGGGCGGCACGATCCTGCTGGAACCGGGCGAATCCGTCTGCCTGCCGCAGCGTCTGTTTCACCGGTTCCGGGGCAAGCCCGGTGCGGGAACGGTGCTGGTGGGAGAGGTCAGCCGGGTGAATGACGACCGTATCGACAACTACTTTCCGGAGGGGGCGGGGCGATTTCCGGCCATCGAGGAGGACGCTCCCCCGCGGCATCTGCTGATTCCCGACTATCCTCTCTACCGTCGAACGGCATCGCCCTGACCGTTCATCGAACGAAAAAACGCATCTCCGGCAGGGAGGTTATCCCAATCCTCAAATATAAAAATATAACAAAGTGGCGATCTTTCGGTAACTTCGCGTTGTGACATTGACCTGTCACATCGACACTTGTAACGGGATGATGGGCGTCGAACGTGGATTGGGACCAGACTTTTCTTCTGCGCTCGCCCAGAGGCCGGGAACTCCGTCGGGTGAGCCTCCCTAAGGGCGTCCTCGATTGGGCGAAGGCCTCGGGGTATTTTGATCGGCCGGAGACACGCGAGTGGCGGCGTCTCCTGGGCAAGGATTTGCTGCCGGAGTGCCTCCCGGTGGCCGACCCGACATCGGCGGAGCGGTGGCCGGACTCGTTGACGGCGGCGGCCTACCGGGTTCTGCTTCGGCTGGACTCCCCCGAAATGGACTCGGCGGGTTCGAACGCGCCGCCCGCCGGGTGCCTGACCGAGACCGTCCGACTCTTTCGGGTGGACGATTCGCCCTTCTTCGTCGGGCAGCATACGGTCACCCGCGTCATGTTCTTTCTCCGAATCTAGACCTGATCTCACCCGGCCCGGTCGGTCACTCTACGGTGACGGATTTCGCGAGATTGCGTGGCTGATCGATCTCGCAACCGCGGGCGCGGGCGACCAGATAGGCGAGTAGCTGGAGCGGCACTACGGCGACGATTGGCGCGAATTCCGCCCGGACCGGCGGAATGTGGAGGATATGATCCGCGACGGCATCCGCGCGATGCTCTCCCTTCGGGACGACCGCGACGACCTGACCGCCGCGCGCGGCCACCTCCCGGATATTGGAAAGCATCTTCTCGAACAGAAGCGGCTGGGTCGCGAGACAGAGTACGACGACGCCCGGTTCCACGAGCGCCAGTGGGCCATGTTTCATCTCCCCGCCCGCGTAGGCCTCGGCATGCAGGTAGGAGATCTCCTTCATTTTCAGTGCCGCTTCCAGCGAGACCGCGAAATCGTACCCCCGCCCGAGATAGAAGAAAACCGAACGCTCCGCCAGACTTGCCGCCAGGTTTTCGACCAGCAGCGCATTGCCGATGACGGACTCGACCGCATCCGGAAGAACCAGCAGATCGCGGACGAACGCCTGTTGTGTCGGGGTATCGATCCGTCCGAGCGCATGGGCGAGATGCAGGCCGATCAGGTAGAGCACCGCGACCTGGGTGACGTATGCTTTGGTGGAGCAGACGGAGATTTCCGGTCCGGCCTGGGTATAGAGGGTTGCGTGGGACTCCCGCGCGATGGCCGATCCCATCACATTGACCACGCTCAGCACGGTGGCGCCGCGCTGTTTCGCCTCTCGCAGAGCCATCAGCGTATCCACCGATTCGCCGGACTGGGAAACGGCGATACAGAGCGTATCAGGACCGGCGAGCGGATCGGAATAGCGGTACTCGGAGGCAACGGAAACCTCGACCGGACGCCGGACGACGTTTTCGAAGAATCGCTTTGCGACGACGCCCGCATGGTATGCGGTTCCGCACCCGAGGATATGGATCTGTCGGAATGCGGCCCACTGCTCCGGCTTGAAGCCATCGAGTTCGGTCAGGCGTACCCGGTCGTCGCCGGTGATCCGTCCGCGGAACGTATCGGCGAGGGCACGCGGCTGTTCATGGATCTCCTTCAGCATATAATGCGGGAAACCGCCCTTCTCGGCGGTCTGTTCATCCCAGGAGACGAAAAACTCCGAACGGCGCACCGGTGCGCCGTCCGACGCCGAGAGCCGGACGGTCTGGCGGGTGACGACGGCGAAATCGCCGTCTTCCAGCACGATTACCCGGCGGGTATGGCGCATCAGGGCGGGAATATCGGAGGCCAGGAAGTTCTCGTCCTGGCCGAGTCCGAGAATCAGCGGAGAGGCGGTCTTCGTGCAGTAAAGGGTTTCCGGTTCGTGGGTCGAAACGACGACGAGGGAGTAGGCTCCGCGCACCGGTTTGAGGGCGTCGCGCACCGCCTGTTCCATGCGGCGGGTCGTGCGAAACGCCCGGTCGACCAGATGGACCATTACCTCGGTATCGGTATCGGAGGTAAAAACGAACCCCTCGGTCACGAGTTCCGCCTTGAGTTCCTGGTAGTTCTCGATGATCCCGTTATGGATCAGGGCGATCCGTCCGTCGTTGGAGTAGTGAGGATGAGCGTTCGGGGTGGTCGGTCCGCCGTGGGTCGCCCAGCGGGTATGGGCAATGGCCGTTCCCGGCTTGTCCCAGTGATCCTGAAGGAGGTTTTCGAGGACGGCCAGCTTTCCGGCCGCCTTGATGACTTCCACCTCGCTCTCTCGCGCGATCGCCACCCCGGCGGAGTCGTACCCGCGGTACTCCAGGCGACGGAGCATATCGACGACGGTACGAACGCCGGGGCGTGGTCCGACGTACCCGGTAATGCCGCACATAGTGTGGTGTCTGCCTTTCTCTCGTCAGTCGCCCGAATCGGCAAAGGAGGTTTTCCGATCGGGAGGCCGCGTGGGCGGCCTTCGGACTTCCTCCGATTCGAGAATACATTACCCTATGAAACGGGAACCGGCGAATGGGGACCGGTTTCACGTACAGTCGATCAACACGCCATCGCCAGCCGTTGCTCTCCCTTTCCTGCTTCCACTTGCTACCAATACCGACGCTCGAACACCTCCGGGCTAACGTTCCCCAAAGACGAATGTCGACGCTCCCGGTTGTACCAAATCTCGATCCAATCGAACAACGCGCACCGAGCTTCCTGACGCGTGGAGAACGTCGTTCGGTGAACTAACTCCCGCTTCAGGCTTCCGAAAAAGCTCTCCACCACCCGCCATGCGGTGAGTGATCTTGAATTCCCGCGTGTGGAGTTTGCGTCGTTGACGCTTTCCTCCTGGTTTGCTATCATTATGATAGCAATAGCATTAAGGAGGTAAAGATGATGTCTCAGGTTCTGGTCCGCGATGTGGATAGTGTGATTCTGGAGAAACTCAAACGCCGTGCGCGAAAGAATCATCGCTCGCTGGAAGCCGAGCTTCGACTCGTGCTGGAGCAAGCCGCTACCGACGACCAGGATGAGGAAAACGATATCCAGGCGACTCTGGAGCGCGTTCAGGCGATGTTCGCTGGACGACGCCTGAGCGACAGTACGGAACTCTTACGCGAGGACCGCGAGCGATGAGTCGCTTTGTCGTCGATGCCAGTGTCGCCATAAAGTGGTTCCTGCCTGAAGTCCATGACATGCATGCAAGACGGCTGCTCACTGGCGGGCATGCCCTGCTGGTTCCCGATCTGCTTTTTCCCGAGGTGGGCAACATCCTCCGGAAGCGCGTTCAACGGAACGATATCACGGCGACCGAAGCGGACACGATTCTTCAAACGCTGGGAAGTTTGCCGCTCGAAGTTTCTCCTTCCTGGCCCCTGGTGACGGTGGCGCTAACCATTGCCTGTCACGCTGGACGCACGGTATACGACAGCCTCTATCTGGCACTTGCCATCCGGGAGAAAACCCAGATGGTCACTGCGGATGAGAAACTCTACAATGCGCTTCAAACGAGCCCGCTGGTTTCGGTGATACTCTGGGTGGAGAAGATTCCATAACAAAACTGGTTTCACAACAGGGTCCTGCTGAGGATGGCATGAGTCTGGTATCGCACGCATCGCCTCCCCTTCCCGCCCGGTTCGCTCCTGTGACCAATGCCGACAGCTTGGCCGATGCCCTGGTGGCGGGCCAGTTGTCGGAGCGCACCCGCAGCGCCTATGCCAGCGATCTTGCCGAACGGCTCACTATTCCGTCTGCCTGGGGATTGACGCTTCCCGCTGTTACCAGGAATCATCTGCACGCCTTTCGCTCATCGCTTCTTGGGGTGTTGGTCGCCGCACCGGAGACAAAAACGCGTCCCTGCGCCATCGCTACGGTAAATCGCAAGATGGCCATGTTCCGACGGTTCTTTTTGGAGGCGCTGGATCGTGGGGCGAGGTCGGAGGTCAAAATCGCGGCATTCGATTTTGCGAAAGGAAGCGGTCCATTTTGCATTTTGCCCTTCATTTTCGTCGAAAGAAGGGCAGCCGAGACGCCAAACACCCTATCAAGGGTTATCAATATCTATCGAGAGGTCGCAGTAACTCGATAGAAAATGGGCGGTACAGGAATTGAACCTGTGACCTCTTCCGTGTCAAGGAAGCGCTCTACCTCTGAGCCAACCGCCCGAAAAGACGCACTACTATACGACAATTCACTGACAGTGTCAAGAAAACCCCGCGCCGAAACAGGCCGCGCCGGAACGCCGACCCCGTCGAAAACGTCCCTTATGCGGATGGTCTTTACGGAAGGAGTCAATGATGGAAATACCCTACCGAAGTCGGATTGCTCTCGTCACGGGCGCGTCACGGGGGATCGGCGCCGCGTTCGTGCGAGAATTGGCGACGCGAGGAATCGGCGGACTGGTGCTGGTCGCCCGAGCCCAGGACGAACTGGAGGAACTGGCGAAGGAACTGAGAATCAAATACGCCATGCCCCCCGATGCCCCGATCGTCGTTCTGCCCGCCGATCTTTCCCACCCGGATGCACCCGAAAAAATTAAAGCCGAAACCGATCGTCTCGGAATGCCGATCGGCCTGCTGATCAATAACGCCGGGTTCGGCTCCCATGGGTTCTTCCATACCCTCACGCCCGAAAAGGAACGGGATATGGTACAGGTCAACATCGCCGCCCTCACCGCCCTGACCCGCCTTTACCTGCCCGAAATGGTCGAACGGGGATCCGGCGCTATCCTGAACGTCAGCTCGACCGCCGCCTTCCAACCCGTCCCCTACATGGCGACCTATGCCGCTACCAAAGCGTTCGTCCAGTCGTTCTCCGAAGCGCTTTGGGCGGAAATGCAGGAGTGCGGAAGCCCCGTCCGTATCCTCGCCCTCTGTCCCGGAGGCACCACCACACACTTCGGTGACGGATTGACCCGGGGAGGCTTCGAAAACCTGCCGCACGATACGCCCGAAAACGTCGCCCGTGTGGGAATCGACGCTCTGAACGGGGACCACCCCCACGCGGTCGTCGGAGCGCTGAATCAATGGGTAGTCCAAATCCCCCGCTTCCTTCCCCGGAAAAACTCCGCACGGATGACCGCCCGGCTCTTTCGACCCGTGCGAAATGCGGAGGCGTCCCGTTCGAATCTCGAACCCGGAAAGGCGCTCGCCCTCGCCGCCGTCGCTACCGGAATCGCCGCACTCACCGTCGCCCTCGCCAGCCGCCGCCGAAACTGAACGTCACGCGATGCTTTCCTTAACGAAGGACGGAAATTGTGATACCATAGCGAAGATGCGCGCGACGACGGCGGAGGCGAAACACCGGGAACCCCTGTCGCTCACGAGGACGACCATTCCGCCGACCCTCGAATTCCGACCGCATCGGCTCGCGCATCTGACCGACGTTCGATCTCCCTCCGCCGCCATCACCCTGCCGATCGTCATTCTACGGGACGTCGTCGGCGAGGATGCGCAAAGAGTCGCCAACCATCATGAGGATTTCTGTTCGCTCTACGTGATTCGAAGCGGTCGGGGTATTCACGTGATCGACGGGACCGATTACGCCGTGGCGCGCGGCGATGTCTATGTGATGGGACCGGGCATGACGCACTGGTTCCGGGACTCCGAGGAACTGACCGCCGATACTCTCCACTTTTCCCTCGGGCTCTTCACCCCGGAGGAGCGTGCCGTTCTCAATACCCTGCCCGGATTCCATGCGCTGTTCGTCGGCGAAGCGGCAAAACAACCCGCCGTCAACCGACGATGGCTGCATCTGACGCCGGTCGCCTACGAGGTGATCATCGCCGAAATCGCGGAACTCCGCGCCGAGTGGCGACGGGGGACGCCCGATGGCGTCCTGCTCGTCCGCGCCCTGTTTCTGCGACTGTTGACTCATCTCGCGCGCGGCTTCGAGACCACGGAGTCCGGCACGAGAGGGGACCGTCCCGCCGATACGCGAGAGGAGACCGTGGCCGACGCTCTCCGGTTCATGGAAACTCATTTCGCCGGACCGCTGCGCATCGAGCAGGTGGCCGCCGCCGTCTGCCTTTCCCCCGACCGGTTTACCGAAGTCTTTTCACGCGCTATGGGACGTACGCCGCGCAACTATCTGCGCCACCTGCGACTGGAACGGGCGCGTATGCTCCTGGCGACCACAAGGATTCCGGTCGAGGAGATCGCCCGGCGGTCCGGTTTCGGTAACGCCGCCTACCTGGCACGGGTCCTCAAAACCGCCAGCGGACTGACGCCGACCGCCATACGCAAACGAACCGAACGCTGACACCGAAGCCCTACCAGACGTCCGGCTCGCCCGGATACTGATGCAGATCGCCATCCGGCATCCGGTACCCGAGAAGGCACAGACGCTGCTCCGAAGCCCCGACCAGACACTGCCAGGGCCGCGCCTGATCCGCCTCGTACGGTTTCATCCACCAGTGGCCGTAATACAGGTAGATCGTCCGGCGAACGCCGTCGCTGACGTTCCGACTCGCCGAATGCCAGATCGCCGAATTGATGAAAACGGCGTCCCCGGCGGCGGCGAGAACCGGCGTCTCGCCGGGCAGCGGATCGAAGACCCGGTCCTTCGGCGGACGGTCGTAACCACGATGGCTACCCGGAATCACATACGTCGGCCCACGCTCGGGGGGCATGTCGTCGAGATAGAGAATGGTATTGATCGACAGGGGAAAGTCGCCGGGGTGCACCAGATCACGATGCCAGACACGCGGCGGAAAGTCGCTGCCCGGAGCCTGATACAGAAGATCGTACTGCAGCAACTGGACCTGCGTCTCCAGAATCCCCCGGTGCCGCTCCAGAATCGGCGGGTATTCGATCAGGTCGATAAAGGCACGGTGCCTGAGCAGTTCCTGCTGGTTGACATGGACGCCGTTGCCCTCCGACCAGACCCGATCATATTCGGAACGCAATTGCTCCAGCAAATCGGACGTCAGCACGCCCGGGACATGCAAATAACCTTCGCGCAGGAAGAAGGCCTTCTCTTCGGGGGTCCGCATAACGCCTTTGAGGATACCATGGGACAGGAACGGAGTCCGAAAAAACGGGAAGCCGGGCGGACCCTCCGCCCGGCTTCCCGCAGACGCGCTCGGTCGTTCGCGCTTACTTTGCGGCGGCGTAGAGTTCGGCGACCTTATCCCAGTTGACGACATCCCACCAGGACTTCAGATAGTCCGGGCGGCGGTTGCGATAGTCGATATAGTAGGCATGCTCCCAGACATCGACGCCCAGGATCGGCGTCTTGCCCTCCATCAACGGGGAGTCCTGGTTCGCGGTGGAGGTCACTTCCAGCTGTCCGCCGCTGACCACCAGCCAGGCCCAGCCGGAACCGAACCGCTTCGCGCCCGCATCGTTCATCTTCGCCTTTAACTCGTCGAGGCTGCCGAAGGCGGTTTGAATCGCGGTCGCCAGTTCGCCGGCCGGTTCCTTCGCGCCGCCGGGAGTCATGATCTCCCAGAACAGCGTGTGGTTGTGATGGCCGCCGCCATTGTTGATGACCGCCTGTTTGATCGAGGCCGGAACGGCATCGATATCTTTCAAAAGCTGCTCGATGCTCTTCGCCTGCAGGTCCGGAGACTCCTTCAGCGCATTGTTCAGGTTCGTCACGTAGGTCGCATGGTGCTTGTCGTGATGGAACTCCATCGTCTCCTGGCTGATGACCGGGGCGAGGGCATCGTAGGGGTAGGGAAGCGGCGGCAGGGTATGTTCGGCCATGATTTCGTTTCCTCCGAAGTTTCCGTTTCGTTCGTGATGGTCGGGCGTTATCGCGCCGGGGAAAGTATACCCGTCCGCGGCACGAAAACGGTGCCGCCCTTCGTTCCGGGTTACGGAGTCGCGGACGGCAGCCGCTCGAACCGCGCGCGAAGGTCGGCCTGGAACGCTTTCAGGCGGGGAACCTGCCGAACGACCGCCCGGAGGTCCGCCCAGCGCAACGACAGATGATCCGACAGGGGGGTCAGCGAGTCGATCGCCTCCCGAACCCGGGAGCGGGCCGCGTCCGGGTCGGCCGGGGCATGCTCCGCCAGTTTCAACCGCCAGTAGGCCAGGTTGAACGCTTCGTAGGTGCGGGCCAGATCGACCGTCAGGGCAAGATACCGCTCCCATTCGGCGTAATCCGCCGCCGACAGATCCTGCTTCAGACTGGGAAGCGCGGCCAGATTTTCCCGCGCCAGAGCGACGGCTTCCGCTTTTTCGGCGGCGATCTCGCGGAAGGTCGCGCCGTCAGGCCGAATGAGCCGCTGCTCCGTCGCTTTTTGCGCCGGGTCCCAGAGAGCGGAGGATTTCCCTGCAATGCCGCCGTCGATGCTCCGGGAGTTCTCCGGAATGCTCGACTGACTCTTCCAGGTCCAGAAGCCCAGTGTATAGTACATCTTTTTCGCCATCGTCCAGCTGCGGGTGTAAATCCCGGTCAGTTTCGCGGCTCCGGCGGAACCCGGCTTCAGGCGGTAGCGGTTCTCAATCCATTCGGCATGGATGCGGTCGGCGGTGATGTCGCGGTCGGTCAGGGCGCGGCGGAAAGCGTGCAGGTTCAGTTCGGCCGGGGTACCGAGGGCGGAATTGGAATAACAGTCCACTCGTCCGACCGCACCGACGGTTCCCTTGCCCTGGTCATACTTCAGGCGGAACGGAAGGTACTCCGCCAGCGAGATTGGAATGACCGACTGACCCCAGTACTCGCCGCAAAGATCGATCTCAACGATCTGCGGTGTGGCACCGTACGCGCCCAGGGTAAACGAGTGCGGATAGAACGGCTGGAAGTCCTGCGGTTCGGCCTTGGAGATGATCGTGATCCGACGGTCGTTTTTGAGCGCTTCCAGAATGGACGCCAGCTGCGCGGGGCCATGGTTGAAGTCGCGGACGAACAGCGCCTTTTTCGCTTCCTCGCGGACGACGCCCCCGACCAGGTCCGTGATGAAGCGAATGCGCTCGGCCGGAGTGCGCCGCTGCCATCCGTCCCCCTGACCGGGAGTCGACGGACGGTCCCAGACCTCGAGCGGCGAGGAGCCGAACATCAGGACCACACCCTCGACCGACGGACAGGCGGCCAGCGTTCGACGATACGCCTCCCGGCGACCCTCCCAGAACGCCTTGCCGGCGGGGGATTCCGGGTCGAGCGGCGCGTTTTTGTCGCGCGTGTTGATTTCATGCGCCCAGACAAACGTTTTGATTCCCTGCGCCTTCGCCCGTTTCGCCACCGATTCGATCAGCCGACCCCGCTCCGCATTCTCCGTCGCCTCATCGATCTGCATGATGATGTCATGGGAGAGTTCCAGATGGTTGACGCCGTACCGGGGCGCGGCGGCCAGAACCCGGTCCAGGTAGGCGGGGTCCGGCCAGTGAACCAGCCAGCCGTGAACGGTCTGCGGCGGGTTGGGCGCAGGCGCCTGCGCGAACGCCGGACGAAGGCACGATGCCGATACCAACAGAGAAAGAAGGGCGAAACGCCAGACGACGATTCGAAAAGCGGATGACCGGTAACGCATATGCCTTTTCTATCCGAGATCGCCCGAAAATAGGTTAAGTCCGCATTAAATCGACGGAATCTCACAAAATCGCCACCGAAATTTTTCGCGGAATCCTCCGTCCGGGTCGTCCTAGGAAGTGAGAGGGCCTTGGAAATCGAGAACGAGAAAAATCTTTTGCGGTCGGCAAAGGCCGGGGACAACCGCGCCTTTGCCCGGCTCTGCGAAGCGCACCGTCTGCGGGTCTGGCGGACGGTGGCGACCGTGACCGGGAACGGGTCGGATACGGACGATCTGGCGCAGGAGGCGATCCTGAAAGCCTGGACCGCGTTGCCGACCTACCGCGGGGATGCGCCCTTCGGCGCCTGGCTGTGTCGCATCGCCCTCAATGTGGCGCACGACCATGTCCGCTCGGCGTGGAAACGCCGGGTGCTTTCCTGGGGCGCGATCTTCTCCCACCGGGATACCGGGCGGGAAAGTGACATCGCGCTTCCCCTGCCCGGACCGAGCGAGGAGACGCAGCAGCGGGAGATGCAGCGGCAGGTGCGGAGGGAGGTGGCCCGGTTGAAAGCGCAGGAACGGGTGCCGATCTGGCTGATGTTTTTTGAGGGATTCTCCCTGGCCGAGGTCGCGCGCCTGGAAGGGCTTCCGGAGTCGACCGTGCGCAGTCGGGTGAAAGCGGGCCTCAGACGCCTGGAACGAACCCTGGCCGACTGGAACCCCACCCTCGAATCCGAACCGCCGATCGCAAGCGACTGGGAGGATTTCCCCGAGCGAACGCCCGGCAACGAGCGTCAGGCGGCCATCCGCCGGGCCGTTCGGCCTCCGGTCGGATCGCCCTGCGCCGTCGAAATGGAAAGAGGTTACAGCCGATGACAGCACTGCCAAATCCGAGGCAGCCCGACACTCCGGAGCGCCGCCGGGAAAAAACGGAACGCCTGCTTCGACAGGCGTCGGCCTGGACCCCCGACACGCCGCCGGGCGATTTCATCGAGCGCGCGCAACGGCGTATCGAACGCGAACTCCCGGCACGACGACGAATGGAACCACACGCCCGGCTCTGGTGGGGTCTGGGAACGATTTCGACTGCCGGAGTCGCCGCCGCCTGCGCCCTGTTTGCGCTTACCGGCAGGATGCCGGTCCTCGAACGGGCGACCGAAGCGCCGCTCGAACCGTTCGCCGCCCGAACGACGGAGACGACGGAGACGACGGAAACGACCGGGTCAACGAAAACGGCAGGACAGGAGAGCCGCCCGTCGGCGGAGGTCGGTTCCCCCGATTCCGGGCAAACCGACTCGCCCGAATCGTTCGCCGCCGCTCGGAAGCGACCCGGCAAGGGAACGGCGGAGACGGCGGACCGGGTTACGGCCCGGGCTGAACGCGCCGGGCGAGTCGGCCCGGCGACCCTCCGGCGGACCGCATCCCGCCCGAAACCCCGCTATCGACGGTCGTATGCCCGTCTCGAAAGTCGGGACGTTCGGAAGGTGGGCGATGCGGAGCGCGAATCGGCGAAACTCGCGCCGGAAAATGCCACCAGCGGGAAAAAAGACGCGCCTGTCGCCGCGATCGCCGCCACCGCCGCACCGGAGGTCTACGCGACCGAGGACGGGCGGGTGCTCGTCCCCGTCGTTATCACGCAGACCAGCCCGGACGGGACGGAGGTCTCCTATACCCCGGCGGTCGTGGAAATGGCCTACCAGCCAGCAAATACTCCCGCTGATTGAAGCGGTTGATTGTTATCGAAAGTAAACGCCATCATGAAATACGATAAAGTTCGAGGAAAGTCTATGCGAATACGAATTCCCGTTGTCACGGTGTCCCGACCGGTCGCCGGTCTGTTGCTGGCCGGAACGCTGTTGACGACCGGGGCCGCGCACGCACAGGAACCCGCCGTTCCCCCGGTTCCGCCGATTCCCGAAATCCCGGTGAGCGCCGTCTATGTAGGAGACGGTATGACGTTGCTGAGTAACCGGAACGCGCCGGAACTGCGCAAAAAGGTGGACTTCGAAGTCGAGAATATGCCGATCGCGGACGCGTTCAGGAAACTGGCCGAACGGATCGGCGTTGCCTGCGAGGTCGACGGTGATGTGCCGAAAGACCGAACGATCACCGTGACCATGAAGAACGTGCCCGCCTCGGTCGTGCTGGGGTATCTGACCCAGGAGGCCGGAGTCGGCTACCGTCTGACCAGAACACGGTCCGGCGACCGGGAGAGCGTATCCCTGAAGATCGGAAAGGTTGCCCGGTACGGCGATTTCGCCATCGCCGGGTCGCCGGGGCAGTCGACGTATACCTTCCGGCTGGATCAGGAGAGAAAAGCCCGGCACGATGTCGACGCGTTCCGGCTGGACCGGGAGAGAAAAGCCCAGGTCGAGCAGGCGATGCGGGTGGCGCAGGACGCCATCCGCCTGAGCACGGGACCTACCTTACGAGTGCTGGGGTTGAACAGCGCCGGACTGCCCGATACCCGCGTCAAACTGGACGTTCGCAATGCCGATATTCGCGATGCGCTGAAGGACGTCCTGAAACAGGCGGAGGTTGATTACGCGCTGGAAGAGGATGTTCCGGAGAACGTCAAACGCTCGTTTACGTTCGAAAACGTCCCGCTGGCGACCGCGCTGGAGGTGATCTGTCGCAGCGCGGAGATCGGCTGGACGGTTCGAACGCCGAGCCCGCGCGTTGCCGGAACGAAAGCCGGAGGGGCGAAAACCAAACCGGTGATCCTGATCGGCAAAAAGTATGCGAACCGCTTGATCCGGCCACTCGGAATGAAGGGACTGCTCGATTTCACGGAGGTCCCGCTGGCGATGGCGACGATCCCCGATTTTCCGTTGATCGAATCCGTTCCGGCGGATTTCCCGGACTTCGAAAACTTTCCGTCGGAGATAATGCCCGGTTTTGCGATCGAAGAGGAAGGGGTCGAGTTTCCGGACGCCCCGGTCGGAACCGATGAACCGGCAGGTCCGCTGTTTACGGAGGATTTCGACGACGTGGTTTGAGCGGTCCTGAGGTCCGTCCGCCCGTCGCGGGCGGACCTATTTCGGCTTGTAGCTCGTTTCGGTGAGAACGGCGTTCCGCTTCTTTGCCCACTGTAACGCCGCCTCGGTCAGGCCACCGGTCCGCGCGTTCTGCTCCAGCGCACGGAGGTACGCTTCGCGGGCGTTGCCGGATTCTCCCGATTGCCGGTCGTAGATCTCGGCCAGAAGGAACCAGTCCCAGGGGTTTTCCCTCAGGGCGGTAAGTTCCCGTCGCAGGGTGATCTCCTCCGTGGTCTCGTTCCGATAACGCGCGATGTTCGCCAGGGCGGCAGTGGCGGAGATACGCATGCCTCGATTGGTGGCATTCCGGCCGTACACCGTAATCTCGACCCCGTTCTTCCCCGTCTCCTGATAGCGTCCGACCGTCTGCAACTCCCGCTGTTTGCGGTATTCGGCCCGAAACTCGGTGAGAAATCCCTGGGCGTCGATCGCCCGGAGCGTTTCCAGCGGATAGGGACCGGTGGCGGCCTCGAGTGCGTTCCTAAGGTGACGTCGCGCCGCGTCCGGGTCGCCGGATTTCAGGGCGACATGCGCGAGCAGTCGGTGCCAGAGCGAGGCCTGACCCGGCTCCTCGGTCAACGCCTGCGCCAGCACCTCCTCCGCCCGCCGTGCGTTCCCGGCGGAGAGCAACGCCTCGGCCAGCGATCGGTACAGCACGGGCCGCTGGGCGAACAGTCCGCCGTCCCGGGTGATGCGAAGAGCGGTATCGTACGCGCTGACCGCCGCTTCCGCGTCACCGTTCCGAAGGTTGATCTCGCCGATGACGGCGGACGGGGTCGGGTCGTTCGGCGCCAGTTTCTGCGCGGCATCCAGCGCGGTCAGCGCCCGGGTATCCTGGCGAACATTGGCATACGCTCGTCCGATACCGGTCATTGCCTGTGAGGCGATGGTCACCGGTACCGCACCGACCCTGGAAACGCGTTGAAAGGTCGTGATCGCCTGGCGGCTCTGACCGGTGCGAAGCTGGGCGTCTCCCTTCCACAACTGGGCCTGGACGTTGCCCGGGTCCAGCTTCAACGCTTTTTCGAACAGGGCGATCGCCTCCGCCGCCCGATTCTGCGCCAGGCGGGACAGCCCGAGATTGACGCGCGGTTTGACCCAGTTCGGCGCGAGACGGATCGCTTCCTCGTAGGCCGCATCCGCCTCCGGCCAGCGTTCGGACAACTGACAGGCGTCGCCGAGCAGCAGATGAAGGATAGGCGAACCGGGACTCTCCCGAAGCCCGGCCCGAAGCCGGACGATGGAGGTGGTGGCGTCCGGTGACCCGCCGGTTTTCCGCCCGAAGCGGCGATAGGTGTCGAGGTAGATGTCCTGCGCTTCGGCGTTATCCCCTCGTTCCATCAGGGCATTGCGTAGCAGAAGGGCGGCAATCACATCATCCTCGGCCAGTTCGACGGCCTTTCGGAACTGGAAGACGGCGTCCTCCGGCCTGTTCCGTTCGGCGAGGGTGACGCCCAGAGCCAGACGGATGAGCGGGTCCCGTGGTGAATTTTCCGCCGCCCGGGCATAACAGAGGGCTGCGCCCCGCATATCCGCCACCCGAACGCGATCGTCTCCCTGTCGCAGAAGGGTCCGCACGGTCGAAGGGGTGGGCAGTCCGGTCGGGGGGTGGGGGCGCGGCGCAATCTTGCCGTTCGGCACGGCACGGGGGGAAGCCGGTACCGGACGAGGCCGGGTCTCCGGCGAGTACGCTTCCCCGGAAGACGGAGGGGCGGCGGGCGTCTGCGCAAGACCGGTGACCGGAAGCAGCGAAATCGCGACCACGGCCAGACTCCCCGATCCGGCGGGCGACCCGGCGGCCCGATAAGCGCGGAGCAGACAGACGCGGACCGCGTTGCCATGACAAAATCGAAGGAGATTGATGCGCATCCGACCGCCTCGCTTACCGCGCCCCGTAGGAGAACATGGTCTGCTGGCGGTAGAGGGTGGTGGCCGTTTCGACGGCTGAATCCGCGCGGACGCTTTCGTCCTCCCCCGGTGTCCAGGACACGGTGCGGAACCGTTCCTCCTCGGATCGCCCTTCTCTCCGGACGGCGTCGATGGCGGCGTCCGGATCGGGCAGAGGCAGAGTGAAGCGCGACATCGTTTCGCTCGCCATCGCGACGACGCGGGGCGCCTCCTTCGGGGTCAGAACCGGGGATGCGGTCCGTCCGGCAACGGAAAGACCCGGGACGGTGGGTTCCGTCGCGCGGCGGGCGATCGTCCGCCCGCCGGAGAGTGCGCGAACCGGTGTCGTCCGCGCCATCATCCGGGGTTTGACGCTATAAGGTGTCGGTCGGGTCGCGGGCCGGGGTTTGCTCGTGGCAGGCGTGGCTGCGGCCAGCATCTTGCCGGGTTTACCGGGTAATGCGGAGTCGAGGCTGCGCCGGGGCAGGGGGACGATAGTGATGCGGCTATCCGGGGCGGTGCGGGCGATCGGTCGTTCCGCCGACGGACGTTCGGACGAGGCGGGACCGAACCGCTCCAAACCGACCAGGAAAACGGCGACGACCACGGCGACCGCCGGGGCGGCCTGCGCGAACGCGATGAAGCCCCGACGCCACTGGGTCGCCGGAGAGGGGCGGGCGGTCACGGGACGGCGAATCGGGGCGGTGGTCCCGATCGAGCCGGTCGAGCGGATCGCGGGTTCGAGCCTGGCCCAGAGATCGTTCGGCGACGACGCCGGCGTCGGCGGATTGGCGCGGAAGAAATCGCCCATCGCGGAGATTTCGGCCAGTTGCTCCTGGCAGGCTTCGCAGTGATCCAGATGCGACAGGACGCGTGATCGCATCGGCTCCGGCAGTTCGCTTTCGCAGAACGGAACCAGGAGCGGAGCGATTCTCTGGCACTGCCAGCGCTTCCGTAATTTCCCGATCATGGCTTGCATTCTTATAGTATACAATATTCGTCGATCACAAATTCCGGAGATCCGCCCTCGTCGGTTCGGTCGGTGGCGTTAAAGTATTCCTTCCGAACCATCGGACGATTCGAGCACGCTCTTGAGTCGTTTGCAGGCGTAGTGCAGTCGGGACCAGACGGTGCCGAGCGAACAGCCGACGATCTTGCTGATCTCCTCGCAGGAGTGGCCCTCGAAGTAGTGGAGGACGACGACGGCGCGCTGTTTTTCCGGCAGCGACTGGACGGCATCCCGCACGGCCCGTTCGCGTTCCTTGCGATGGGCGGCGCGGAAAGGGTCTCCGCCCTGGTGGGGGGTCGCCTCCTCCGGCACGTAAAGTCGCTCCAGCCCTCCGCTCATCTCCTCGGTGGAAAGGGAAAGGGACGTTTCGTTCCGGTGTCGGGATCGGTGCTTTATGGCGGTATTGACGGCGATCCGGTAAAGCCAGGTGGAGAACTGGGCATCGCCCCGAAAGCGAGGGAGTCCTTTCCACGCCCGCAGAAACAGTTCCTGAACGATATCGTCCACATCGTCGGGGTTTCCGGCGATCCGCGATACCAGGGCCGCCATCGGCCGCTTGTATCGTTCGACCAGCACACGAAACGCCTCCATGTCGCCTTCCGCCGCCTGCAGGGCGAGGGCGGCGTCAGAGTTGGCCTCATACGCATCGGCGCGTCCCGCCGTTCGGACGGAACCGGAATCGCTAGTGGACGCAGTGGGCATAGTCAGCGCAGTCTTGATCGCCGCCTCACCGCCCATCGGCAGCAGGCTGGCGGTCGTACGCAGAAGGTTGATTCCCGGCATTGCTGATAACCATTCTCGCTTTCTCCCCGTTTAGACGCGATCCGTTCGAGTAACCTTCAAAACATAAGTGGCGTTGTTCGCCTGCTAATCGTTTCGCCGGATGCGTCTCCGGTGAGTTTATCGCGTACCAAAACCGATTTCAGTGACGGAGAACACCGCGACTTTGCGTATTTCTGTCGAAACCGGCGAAAAATAATGTTGCGCCCCGGAAATTTGGTGTATAATCGTGACGGAGCCACCCGGTACGCTACGGGGATGAGACCATGAGAGGTTCCCCGTAATTTGAGGGAACAGTGCCGTAAAATACGTAGCTGCCGTCAACGCTCTCTGAACCACGAAACCATAGGTCTAGTTACGAAGGGGTCGGACCGGGTTCCGCCCTGGTGCTTTTCCGGTGACGTGGCGTTCAGCCAAAAAATCACGGCCCCGGCCGTTGTTGAGGAATACGTGGCGTGATCCCAACGACGAAATCATTCACCGACGTTCCCCGTTCCAGTCTGCTCCGGTATGCGGAACTCCCCGACCGCGAGATCGTCGCCCGCGCACAGCGTGGGGAGAATCCCGCCGCCGAATTTCTGCTCTATAAATACCGGAACCTGGTCAAGACCAAAGTTAAATCGTACTTCCTGGTCGGAGCGGAAAAGGACGATCTGTTGCAGGTTGGCATGATCGGACTCTGGCAGGCGGTCCTGGACTTCCGTTGCGATAAGGCAATCTCCTTCCCCGCGTTCGCCAAAGTCTGTATACAACGTCATATCATTACCGCCATTAAAACGGCAACCCGACAGAAGCAGCAACCGCTCAATACCTCGCTTTCCCTGGAGTCACCCTCCGAAGACCCGACCGCCGACTGGAACCTCTCCGACATCCTTACCTGCGACGAATCCATCAATCCGGAGGAGGTCGTGATGCGGTCGGAGGACACCCGGCAACTGCACGATACCCTCCAGCAAGTGCTCTCCGATTTCGAATGGCGGGTGCTTTCCGGATATCAGGTCGGAAAATCCTACCGCGAAATCGCCGTCGAACTGCGCTGCAAAACCAAGTCCGTTGACAATGCCCTCGCGCGCATCAAGCGAAAAGTATCGGGCGTTCCGGTCGGAGATGCCGATCTCTCCGAATTGCTCTGAACGGTGTGCATCCTGCGACGATCCGACGGATCGTTGCAGGATGTTTGGCTGAACCGGTACTGTTATGGTCAGGAAACGCCGTACTTCCTGCCGCACGGTTGATTTCCCCAAAATAAGATGCTACAATTCGGACGCAAGAGGGCCGGAGCCGCGAACGGTCGGGATACCCGTTCCGCGGCGACGATTCGGTGACTTTGCCGGTGTGCGTGTCGGAACGGGTGGGACGGAACGCGCCGAAAGGATGAACCCTATGGCTGAGGGCAGTGCCGCGGAACGGTTTGCAAAAGGCGTGCAGCACAAATTGAACGGCGAGTATGACGAAGCCGAACGGCTTTTCCGATCCGTGATCGACGAACAACCGCAAAATGCCGACGCATACCACGAACTCGGACTGGTCTACGGGTTCCGTGTGCATGACGATACCATCGTCACCCTGGAAAAGGCGGTCCGACTCTCCCCCAACAACATCGCCTTCATCATCAGTCTCGGCAAGACCTATGCCATGTTCGGTGAGGATGACAAAGCCAAAAAAGCCTTTCAACACGTACTGACCCTCGATCCCTTCAACGACGAAGCCATCAAGCAGCTGGATTTTCTCGCCTAGAACTATCGCGTGATGACAGGTCGCCTTTCGGCTCGCCGCTTCGCCTCGCTCCTTCTCTTTCTGATACCCCTGCTCCTTTTCCATCGCGCCCTCTTCCTCGGTGAGGCGTTCCTGCCCGCGGATCAACTCGGTCACCTCCAGCCCTATAAAACCGTCGTCAGCCAACCGGAACCCTGGAATGTCCTCCGGTTCGATGGTATTACCCAGTTCTATCCCTGGCGATTGGAGGTGGCACGGCAGCAGGCGCAGGGACGACTGCCGCTCCGAAACCCGTATGCCTTCGCCGCCTCCGGCGGGACGCCGCTTCTGGCCAACTCCCAGTCCGCGCCGCTCTATCCGCCCAACCTCCTGTTTCTCCTCTGTTATCTGATCGGCGTCTTTCCCTATGCGTTCGGCCTGTCCGCCGCTTTACATCTGCTGATCGGGATAAAAGGGACGTATCACTATCTCCGCGCCCTGGAACTGCGCCGTTCCGCCTGCCTCCTCGGCGCGACCGTCTTCGGCCTCTCCGGTCCGGTCATAACCTGGCTCGCCCTGCCGACCTTTCTGGCGGTATCCTGCTGGATACCCTGGATACTGCTGTTGATTCGCCGGGCGAACCGGCGGGCGGGTACTCCCTGCGGCCTGCGAAACGGGGTCGGCGCGGGGGCGGTCGGCGGACTGATGCTGCTCGCGGGGCATCTGCAGATCGCCTTCTACGGACTGCTGGCCGCCGGGATCTCCCTGCTCTGGGAGGGGCATATCGCCGTTCGAGGGCAAAAGCGGACGACGGTTCCCCGATGGCTGCTGACCGCCGTCGTCGCAGGAGTCGTCCTGATCGGAGTCGCTCTGCCGCAGGTGTTGCCGGTCCTGGAACTCTCCCGCATCTCGCATCGCGCCGCGTCCGGTCCGCCGACGATGGAGGCGTATCAGGCGTTCACGGCGTCGGCCGTCCCCGTCCGTCAACTGGTCGCCTTTCTCGTTCCGGATTTCTTCGGACATCCCAATCGGAACGAGGGATTCTACTGGAACAGCAACAATTATGCGGAATGGTGCGGTTATGTCGGTGTACTGCCGTTGATGCTCGCCGTCTTCGCGCTGGCTCTGCCCTGGAAGGGCGGGCAGCACAACCAGGAACGCGGACTGTTTGCGGCGATTCTTGCCGTGACGCTGTTGATCGCCTTCGGGACGCCGATCAATCTGCCGCTCTTCTTTCTGGTTCCGGGGTTCGGGCAACTGGCGAACCCCGGTCGGATTCTGGTCGTCGCCGCTTTGGCTTTCGCCGTTCTGGCCGCGCTCGGACTGGATGCCCTGTCGAACCCGGCGGTGACGCCGCCGGCCAAGCGCCGGGCGGCGGTCGTCGCCCTGATCCTGCCGACGCTGCTGGCCGCCTTCGGAGCGAATCAGGCGGCCGGATACGCCGCGTCCGCGTTGCCCGGCACGTCCTTCGGCCCGTTGTTGACCGTCGCTCTGCCCGGAATCGGAATGGCCGTCCTGCACCTTGCGCTGGGAGCGGTCCTGCTTTTCGCCGGCGCGTCCTCGCCGCGTCCGTTCCTCGGCCCCGCCGCCGTGGCGCTCGCCCTGACCGATCTGTTCGTCCAGGGGTACGGCTATAACCCGACCCGACCGGCGGCCGAGGTCTATCCGGTAACGCCGGGAATCGCCTGGCTGCAGGCCAATGCCGGGAACGCGTTGATCGCCCCGCTCAATCGAAACTGGAGCCTCTACGCCGGGAGGCCCCCGGTTCATGCCGTCCTTCCGCCCAACGGATTGACCGTTTACGGGCTGCATGACCTGGCCGGGTATGACTCCCTGTTTCCGGCGGAATCCCGGGAGCGCGTTCGGGCAGCGGGCGGCGAGGATCCCGCGCCCCCCGAAAACGGCAACATGGTCCTCGTCAAAAGCGTCGAGGCGGCGCGCACTCTCCGGGCCAGGTATCTGGTCGTACCGCCGGACGCTCCCGATCTCTCGGCTGCCGGTTTCGAATCCGTCTATGCCGGGGAGGATATGGTCATCTACCGGAATCCGGACGGAGCGGACTTCGCTCCCGCGCCGGAGGCCGGGGTCTGGCCCCTCTCTTTTCGTATCGGGCTGGCGGCGGGCATCGTCGGCTGGCTGCTTCTGATCGCGTCCCTGCTGCTCGCTCGCCGGCTGAACCCCCGACCGTCCGCGACCCCGTGAAAATCCGGAACACGACTTTCCGATTTCCCTACTTCCTCATCGAAAGAATCGCCACCCACGCTCCGACAGAAAGGGGCGGAAAAGGAGACAACGATGACGAAGCGATCGGTTTCGTTCCGGAACCGTCTGGCAGCGGCCGTGCTGGCCGTTCATTTGCTGTTGCCGCTGCTGGCAGCGCCGGTTTCGGCACAGATCTTTACTCGAAAGCAGGAGAGCGCTCAGCCCCGTCGGGGTATGAGCACGGGGAAAAAGGTGCTGTTGCTGAGCGGTGCGGCGTTGCTGTACTTTCTCTGGCGCAAACACCAGGCGAATGCCGAACGTGCCCGCAATGTCCCCGCCGGACAGACCGGAAATGTCGCCGGTAACGGTCGAACGCCTCAGCTGTATCGCTCCCGCAACGGCGGCATTTACTACCGGGATGCGAACGGCCGGCCGGTCTGGCTGACCGTCCCGAACCAGGGGATGCAGGTTCCGACCGAGGAGGTACAGCGTTACGCTCCGAACTACCGTCAGTATCGCGGAGAAGCGCCCGCGGCTCCGTCCGGCTACCGAACTCAGCCGTTCTCCGATTTCGACGACTCTATGATGTCCTCCGGCGCGGTCGGCGGTCCGCGCACGCTGCGTTAACTCTGCGAAAGGAATAAAACAATGGATCTGGGTTCTCTTTTTCATCAGGTTTCGGGGCTGTTCGATCGACAGACCCGGCAGAATGATACGGTCGATACCGACGGCATTCTGGGGCAACTCGGTGGGCTGTTCCGACAGCATGGCTACGACGGTCCCGACTACGGTGTGTCGCAGACCGGCGGTTACAACGGACAGGAGGTGCTGCCCGCGAGCCAGGACCCGCTCGGCGATCCGGCGGATCAGAATATTCTGCCGGCCAGCATGGACCCGCTCGGCGATCCCGCCGATCGGCGGTAGCCGCGTTGCTCCGTCCCGACCCCCAGCGGGTCGGGACCGACCGGGCAGGAGACGGGACCGCCTCCGGCGAAATCGACGGACATGAACCCCGATGCCCTGATTCTCGACAGTCTTCTTCCGGCCCGATGGCGCGCCGGTTTCGCCTGGCCCGATCGACGACGGGATAATGCCGGCGAGTTCGCGCTCTTTCGTCGCGTCTTCGACGGGGCGAACCCACCCCCGTCCTGCCGGTTGTTCGTCACCGCCGACAGCCGGTATATCCTCCATGTCAACGGACAGCGGGTCGGGCGGGGTCCGCTGAAGGGCACGCTGAGCCGTTACACGGTCGAGGAGTACGAGATCGCCCCCCTGCTGAAACCGGGGAGAAACGTCCTCGCCGTCGCCGTTCTCTGGTTCGGATACAACGGGCCGCTTTCGGAGGAGCATAGCGGCTTCCCCGGTCTGCTGGTGCAGGGACCGGAATCGCTGGGTCTGGATACGCCGGGAAAGTGGAAAGCGTTCGACTGCGCCGCGCTAACCTGGGATCGGACGCCATACACCTGTAACGCCCATCTGTTTATGGGCGGTATGGAGCAATTCGACGGGCGTCTCTACCCGCAGGGCTGGGAGACGCCGGAATTCGACGACTCGGACTGGCCCGTTGCCTCCGCCGTGTTCCCGCTGACCGCCGCTGGCGGCGACCCCGAGGCCGGCCTCGTCTGGAATTTCGTTCCCCGCGAACTGCCGGCGCTGACGGAGGAACCGCGGGCCTTCACCTCCCCGCCAACGCATACGGCGGACGAATTCCTCCTGCAAACCGACGTCCTGACCACCGGCTATCCCGTGCTCGTATTTGAGGGCGGGGCGGGACGGCGTGTGGAGATTCTCTACTCCGAAAACGTCTGGCACCGGACGGAAAAGCCCGATGATGGCCGGCCTTATCTCTGGGGCGGCGGCGGACGATTGGAAAAAGGCGTGCGGGACGATCTCGAAAAGGGCATTCTGCAGGGTTATCAGGATACGGTAATCCTGCCGGGCGGAGTGTTTACCTACGAGCCGTTCCACTGGCGAACGTTCCGTTACGTGCGGGTACGCGTTCTGCCCGGTGAGGAGCCCTGTACGCTACGGGACGCGTCCTACCGCTTTACCACCTATCCGCAGACGCTGCGGGCGGAATTCAAAAGCGGGGAACCCGATATCGAAACGATGATGGAGGTCTCCTGGCGGACGCTGCAACTCTGCTCGCACGAAACCTACGAGGATTGCCCCGGCTACGAGCAACTGAACTACCTGTACGATGCGCGGAACGAGGCGTTGCTCTCGATGTATCTGTGCGGGGAGACGGCGCTTCCGAAACGGACGATCCGCCTGTTTCGGGACACGTTGCGCCCGGACGGGATGCTCTCCTCTCGAACGCCGTCGTCTCTGCGGCAGACGATTCCCTTGTTCGCGCTCTGGTGGATTCCGATGGTGCGCGATCTCTATGACTGGGCGGGCGACCGGGAGCGGGAGTTTGTGCGTGGCTGCCTGATAACGGTCGATGCGGTGCTGTCGTACTTCCGGAACCTCCTGCGCCAGGACGGATTCCTCGCCGCGCTTCCTTACTGGAATCCGATCGGCGGCGACGATGCGCCGGGTACGGATGTCGCGGACGCTCTGCGCGACGGCGGTTCGGTATACGCGACCGCGCTGTTCCTGTACGCTCTGGAAACGGCTCGTTTCCTGCATCGGGCGGTCGGCTATGCGGAGGACGTCGCACGGTGGGAGCCGACCCGTCGGCGTCTGCTGGCGGCGGTGCGGTCCGCCTGGTCGGAAAAACGCGAGGTCTTCGTGGAGCGCGTCGCCTTCCCGGAGGCGCCGGTGAGCCAGCATACCCAGGCGATGGCGATTCTGGCCGGTGCGGTCAAGCCGGGACAGCGGCGCAGACTGGTTCGGTCGATACGAAAGGGCGTGCCGGCGGCAAAGATGACGTTGCAGCAGGGGCTTCCGTTCGCGCAGGCCATGCGCGAGGCGGGGGAGTATGACGTGGCGACGGCGCAGTACCTGCCCGAGTATCGCGCGTTCCTGGACCTTCACCTGACGACCTGGCCGGAATCCACGGGGCCGGGGGTGCGCTCGGACTGCCATGCCTGGTCCGCCTGGCTGCCGGTCGAGTTCCTTTCGACGGTTCTGGGAGTGGTTCCGCGCCAGCCCGGATTTGCGTCGATCGGGCTTCGACCGCATCCGGTTTTTGCGGATGCCGCCGGACGCCTGATGACCCCGGAAGGGGAGGTCGCCGTCGCCTGGCGGACGGACCGGAAGCGGTTCCGTCTGGAAGCAAGAACGCCGGTCGGGGTGCCGACCTATCTGATGCTCCCGGACGGGTCGAAAGAAGCGTTCCCGCAGGGGGGGAACCTGCAGGCGGAATGCTTGCTGCCGGACCGGGGCCGAAAGGCATCGAAAGACTGAGAACCGGAGGATCTTTCGTAGGGAAACCCCGGAGGATATCGCCGCCCATTACCGAAGACGCGCGATGGGATAGGCGTCTCCGAAATCACGCAGGAGAGGGCAGGTGGGGGTTTGGCGGTTCTCGGTGAGCTGGGGAACCCGGGCACGGAGAAAGGCCAGCATCTCCTCGGCCGTGATGACGCCGTCTTTGCCGCCGCCCGCGATATCCAGGTCGGCTTTTCCGCCGATGGCCTCCATGAGCGCCGCAGTGAAGGCACCGTGCTTCCGGCTATCCAGTTCGTAGGAGTACTCGCTGCCCCGGCTCGAGGAAAAAACCAGGACTCCGGCCCGTTTTGCCAGGAGTTCCGCCATTCGTTCGCCACTCGCCTGCTGTCCTTCGCCCAATGCCCCGCCGGAATGGCAGGCATCCAGGAAGAGAAGGACGCGTCGTGCCTTGATGCCGGCAAGTGTCGTTTGTAGGGCGGTCCAGGGCAACGCCGTCTTTGCCACGGAGTCCGCCGTTAAGGGATCAATATCCGTCGTGGCGAAGTAGTAGTTTCCCTCCCCGATCCGCATTCCATGCCCCGACAAAAAGAGCGCGACCGTATCCTTCTCCGTGGCCGTTTCCAATAGTTTCGCGAGTGCGGCACGAACTCCGGAGGTGGTCGCTTCCGCATCACAAACCAGTCGCGTTTCCACCTTGTTGTACAGGGGAATGCCACCACCGGTCGGAGCTTTCCACAAGTTGGAAAATGCTTCGGCATCATTGCGAGCATACTTGAGGTTGAACCTGGGATTCCGGTAGGCGCTGACCCCTATCGCAAGAATGTACAGATTACCGCCGGTTTCACCGGTTCCTACCGAGCCACCGCGCAGGAGATGAATCTGTTCACGCCCGGAGAGGTTATCGGCGCCATAGGCCACGGCGGTCAGGGTAACCGGGTCGTTGCCGGCGGGAATGGGGACCTTCACCTCAAAGGTCTGCTCAATCGTGTGACCGGACGGGATTATTTTCGATCCCATTTGAATCGGTTTACTGCCTAACTGAATCGGCTTGGAGCCAAGTTGGATCGGCTTACTGCCAAGTTGTATGGGCTTGCTCCCCAGCTGAATCGGCTTGGAACCGAGTTGGATCGGTTTTGCACCGATGGCTCGTCCGTTGGCGAGCACCTCCAGACGGTCGACTTTTTTGGCATCGCTGACGGCCACTCGGACGGTCACCATGTTCGCATTCGGGAGCGAGTCGCCATCCGAAGGAATTTCGAAAGCGACCTGCGGAGGTACGACCTCTCCCCTGGCGAACCGGTTGCGGAGCGGGGCGATCATCGGTTCTGCGGAAGGGGGGACCCCATTTCCACCGCTCGGGGTGCTCCGCGCATCCGTCACATTACCCACCAGGGCTTTGCGAACCTCTTCGGGTTTGCGCAGGGCGTCCTCGTAGGCTTCCACCGGAAACAGATCGTCGCCGACACGCCAGGTAATGCGCCGTGCCGCTCCGGAGGAACCGTCGTAGTAGCCGTCCCCCGTTACCGTCAGATAATCGTCATCGGGATCGCCCGGTCGGTCACCGGAAACGGACAATAGAGTCGCCAGCAATAGTCCGGTTTCCAGGGCGGAACTTGTCTTGTGGATCAGGAGCGCGTTATCGCGTCCGCCGGTAGCCACTCGATCATCGCCATAGACAGCGATAGCGCCTGTCGCCTCGCCCAGATGTTGGCCGGGGAGAGTGGTAATCGGACCGTTTCCGGTACGGGGGTTCCATAGTCGAAGACAGCCATCCAACCCGGAACTGACCAGGGCCTTTCCTTTTTCCGCAAAGGCCAAAGCGGCGATCCCGGCTTCCGGAGATTCATCGGGATCGGTATCTTTACGGACCCGTGGGCCAAGCAAGGATTTTTGATAAACGAATGTCTGTCCGTGATACAGGCGGATCTCTTCACCGACGGGCGAGGCGTTATCCTCTCTCATCCGTTGTGCGGTACCTACGGCGACCATCTTGCCATCCTGCGAAAACGCAACGGAGGTCACCGGCATCGGAATCTCGTCCGTCTTCCGGAGCGCTCCGGTCTCGTTATCGTGGAAACGCACCTGACTCGAACCGATGGTTCCGGTGCCGGCCGCCACCGATGTCCCGTCCGGAGATACGGCGATGGCGACGACCGGTCCGACCGTGTTGGTCTCCTCGAACGTCTTCACGACCTGACCCGTTTCCGTGGCGATCCGAAGGATCGTGCCATTGCCGCCGTCCTTACCGGCGCATCCCGCAATCAAACCCTTACCCTCCGGCAGAAACGCCAGGGCATGGACGACGCCCGTTGCGGCGGTAACGGTTCTGACCGCCTGGCCGGTCTCCGCATCCCAGAGCCGAATCGTCCGGTCACGACCACCACTCGCCAGCAGTTTGCCGTCCGGGGTATAGGCGACGGAGGTAACCGATCCGGTGTGTCCGGTGAGAACCAGTTTCCTCTCGCCCGTACGACGATCCCATATCCGCACCAAACCGTCGGCGCCCCCGCTCGCCAGATATTTCCCGTCCGGTCCCGGTTGCGCGGCGACCGCGAGAATCTGTTGCGCACCGCCCAGGACGGATATCGGCGCACCGGTCGTCCGGTTCCACAAACGGATCGCACGATCCCGCCCCGCACTGGCTATCGTCTTGCCATCCGGCGAAAATGCGACCGCAAGGACGAATCGCTCGTGCCCGTGCAGTAATGCGCCGGCTCTGGGATCATTCGGGGAGGTGGCATTCCAGAGCATCAGAAAGTCGGAATCGGGCGGGCCATGTGCGCCCCCGGTCACCATGGCGCCGCTGCCGTCCGGCGCGAAGGCGACCGCGCCCATCCCGTCGCCGGGGCGGTTCATCCGGAGCGTCCCTACCTTTTTCCCGGTAGACAGTTCGAACAGCG
>JANRLW010000050.1:0-23397 GCA_033762295.1 Capsulimonadales bacterium | reverse complement strand
CGCGATCCCGGTAGATAAAGGCGTCCGCTTCCCCTTCGATGAACCGACGACCGTACAGCTGACGGAGCGTGTAGTTGTGGGAGTGCATGGTGATCGCTTCCGGGACGTACGCGACCTTCCATCCGGGCTGCTGCCGCGCCCAGTTCCCCCATTCCGTATCCTCCGACCCCCAGGCATCGGTGTAAAACTTCCGCTTTTCCCAGGCGGATCGACGAATCGCCGCAATCGGCAGCGAAAAGGTGATCCAGGGCGGTGCGTCTCCGGTCTCCGGGAACGCCTGCGCATAATCGCGGCGCACCCACCCGTCCGCTTCGGGCCTCGGCACCTGCCGCCCGAACGCCGCCATCACCGACGGATCATCGAAGGCGGCGACCAGCCGTCCGAGCGTCTCGGCGCACAGCGGGACGCAGTCCGAATTCAGGAAGACGATGAGTTCGGTGTTCGTTCCCTCGATTGCCTGGTTCAGAACCGCACCGGGATAGTAGTTTTCCGGCTTGATCCGTTCCAGCCGGCAGGGATAGGCCGCCACATACTCCAGGGTCCGGTCGGTGGAACCCGAATCGACGACCAGCAACTCGAAATCGGTATAGTTCTGGGCAAAGAGCCCGGCCAACGCCTGCCCGATCACCCAGTCGCTGTTCTTGGAGCGCATCAGCACGGTGGCACGCGGCGTTGTCGTCATTTCGGCCCTCCTACGGTCACCACTTCGCGCCGTTCTTCCGCAACACGTTCGACCGCTTCGCTCACCCAGATCGTCTCACGGGCGGCGATAAAGTCGAGAATCCGTTCGAACGCGTTGAACCGGTCGCAAAGATACATCGTGATCGGATGGATGATGAGGTTGCTGATCGCCCCGCGCGCTTCATTCTCCTGCAGGTTTTCCAGAACGATCTGCGCCCACTCTTCGACCTCATAGGATTGCGGCCCGAAATCGTCGGACCAGTCATACCGCCGCACCCACTGCTCCACCCATTCCCTGGTTCGTTCGGCATGAAAGAGGTGCTCGTGGTCGGGAATGACATTGATCGGGAAGTTGAAAATGCCGGCGTCGTGCCATTCCGGTCCCATCGCCGCGCGCTTCACCCCGTCGGAGCAGACCTGGCAGCCGCATTTCGCCAGAACGCTTTCGGTGTACGGTCCGTGCATGTACATATGGTTCCGCCAGACTCTGGTACGACGACCGGTCCTTGCCTCGATGATAGCGATGGTCCGTCGCGCATCCCGCTCCTGATACCACCGGGGGCCATTGTAACTGCCGAGGAGTTTCTTGCTCAGGCGATGAAAAAGCTGCGCCTCAAAGCAGTCATAATTGTGCCCGCCGACCTCGACGAGCGGACTGGCGCAGATCGGTTGCGTGTCCTGCCATTCCTCAGCGAAGCACTTTCCGGAGATGAAGAAGGTGGCCTTGACCCCGGCGGACGTCAGAAGGTCCAGATAAAGCTGCCCCGTCTGCAGTTCGGTAATATCGCAATGCTTCTGGTTTCCGGTGCCCAGGCTACTATGGTGCAGGTCACCGGTCAGACAAATCGGCGGTCGTTTCATGCGGCCTCCCGGGTACGGACCGGGGCGTCCATGACCGACTCCTCCACCGAAAGCCCCAGTTTTCTCAGTACCGAACCGAAGTTGATGTCACCATGCTGGCCCCAGGCGCGAAGATAGGCGCGGCGCAGGGCGGGAAGCGAGGTATCCGCCGCGTTCAGGAACGCTCGCGCGGCGGAAACGGTGGTTTCCTCCTGAAGGTGATAGGCGATTACGGGGAAAAGAAGCGGCAATACGCCGCGCGGTCCCGCCGACCGGGCGCCCCAGCGAGCGGTCAGGTCCGGCAACGCGTACAGCACCTCCGGCGGAAGTTCCACCCGCAGAAGGTTGATGACACGGCGGACGGCGGCGCGCAGCGAGGGGGTCGGGTGCGTCGTCCACTCCCCGGCGCAGGCTGCCATCAGGTAATCGTCCCAGTTAATCGTCCGGCGAAGACGAAGCCGCTCACACTCCAGATGAATAGGCCCCAGAACCTGACGCAGTTCCTCCGCCCCCGCTTCCGAATCGCCGATACTCCAATGACCGTAATCCGGACGGAATCGGAACCCCATCGCCACGTCGTACAGCGCGCGAAACTCGGCGGAGACATCGGTGCGTCCGGCCATACGTTTCCGCTTCTCCGCGTAGCTCCAGTGGTACTCCCCCCGAAAATAAAGCAACGCGTCTCCGTAACCGATGATCGCCTTCACGGCATGCCGGACGACGGTCCGACGCTCCTTTTCCGAACGGATCCCCCGTTCGATCAGGGCGTCATTAATCACCAGAAGGGTGCCGCGGTTCACCAGAAGGTTTCTCGCTTCCGAAGTCGGAATCCGCTCCGCCTCGAATCGGGTGAGGGACGGCACGTAGGAGGCGTCGCCCCAGAGCGTTTTGTGGCCGTAGCGCATGTCGTACCACATGATGAGGCAGGGGGACGCGTTCAAGCGCGCCTCCGTGGTAATACCCAGGTCCAGACCGATATCGAGGCGCAGCGACAGTTCCTCGAGGATCGGATCGAGTTCCGCCTTCAGCGCCGCGACCTCCCCGATCCCGCCCCGCCCGATCAGGAGGAAATCCAGATTGTTGTGCGGATACTCCGTACCGTCCGGGCGGACTTCCACCCCGCCTTCGCCGCGTCCGTACCCACCGATCAAAACCAGTGCGCGAACGCTCTCCGGGCGAAGCCGATCCTTCAGGGTACGGACCGTCCCGGAAACGATGTCCCGCAGGCGCGCCTCCACCGCGTCACCACCGCTGAAGGTAAAGCGTCCCCAGTCCTCGGGCGCAATCGTTCGCTCGCTCATGCGGCTCTCCTTGTCTCCGGTCGACCCGTTCGCGCGGTCGCTCCGATCGATCGTCCGGTCAATCGATGGAACACCTCCAGAAGCCGTTCGACGTGCCGTTCCGGGGTGAAACGCTCGAAATATCGCTGTCGGCCCTGCTGTCCGAGACGCCGACGCAGTTCGTCGTCGGTCATCAGCCGATCGATCGCGGCGGTCAGCGCGGCAACGTCGTTCGGCGGAACCGCCAGTCCGGTGACGTCCTGTTCGAGCCATTCGGTCATCCCTCCGACCCGGGTGGCGATGACCGGCGTTCCATGGCTCATCGCCTCCGGTCCGACAAGACCGAACGTTTCCGGCGTGCGCGATGGGAAAACAACCGCCGCCGCGCGGCGGTACGCGGCCGCCAGAGTGTCGCCGTCCGCCTTTCCGCCGAAGGTGACCCGCTCGTTGAGACCGAGTTCGGACGTCAGGTTGCGATACTCCGCTTCGAATTTTCCGGTTCCGTGGATCAAAAGGCGGGCGGGGGTCGTGGTCGCCTTCAGGGAGCGCAGCAGGATATCGACCGCCTTCCCCGTGGTCAACTGCCCGACGAACAGCAACAGATCGTTTTCCCGCGTCACCGAACGCAGCGCTATCGACTCCTCGGGCTGTCGGACGAACAGCGGCAGGGAATGCACCCGATCCCGATCGAAGCCGTGAGCCGTGACATGGTCCGCCATATATTGGGAGCCGACGACGATCGCCGTAAAGGTTTCCGCGTTCCGCCGTTGTTCCTGACGCAGCGTTCCGGGAAGCGTCAGGCGGATCAAACCCTGTTCACGAGGCACCTTGTTCACCACGCCGAGACAGGTGAAACACCCGAATCCGACGGTCCTCGTGCAGGTCTCCTTTGTCAGAACGGTATATTTATGCTCACGCGGACAGAAAAGTTTGTGGTCGTGGAAAAAACGTACGGAGGGAACCGCGCCATTCGCCAGGGTTTCCAGCGCCCGGGAATCGTTCAAACGGTGAACGTAGATCACATCGGGCGCGAGTTCGCGGATCTGACGTGCGAGATCGACGCGAGGAAACGCTCCGCCGGCAAACGCCTTCGTGAACGCCGGAGACGTGGTATCGGTCACATCGTAAAGAATGGACGATTCGACGCCCCGCGCGGCAAGAAGGGTCGCGGTATCAAAAATGTAGCGTTCGCAGCCTCCCGTGAAGTTTGCGAAATCGTTCAGCCAGAGTATTTTCATGACAACGGATTTCTATATAGTTCGTAACCATTAATTCAAGATTAAACGACCCGGACAACCTGAAAAATTACGTCAGGATGTGGGACGAATAACCTCAGCGTAGATATTGAGAAGGCGCGAGGTGATGCGATCCCAATCAAAATGTTCCGTGGCCTTTTTTCGGCCCGCTTCGGCGATCCGCCGACGGAGATCGGCGTTCTTCGCCAACCCGGCGTAGGATTCCGTGAATTCTCTTTCCTCGGACGGTGCAAAAAGTATGCCATCGGTTCCGTTTTCGACAAAGGACGGGATTCCGCCGACATGACTGGCAAGAACGGGAAGCCCTGCCGCCCAGGCTTCCAGAATGACGATACCGAATGGCTCATGCATCGACGGCAGCAGAAATAGATCGGCCGCATGGTAGGCGTCGGTCAGATCGTTTCCCGCGTTGTCCAGGCCGGGGATCAACGTGACCTGCGCCCCCAGTTCCCGTTCCCGAATCTCCTGCTCGAGTTGCTGTCGGTAGGCGGGGTTGGTCACCGGTCCGATCAGGAGCAGGTGCGTCCTCGGCTGAATCCGACGCAGTTCTTTCAAAGCGCGAACCGGCAACAACTGGTTCTTCTGTCCGTCGATCCGTCCGACCGTCAGGACGACGAATGCGTCTGCGGGTATGCCGAACCGGGCGCGGAACGCGGGACCGTCCCCGCAGGCGAAACGCCGCACATCGACTCCGTTCGGAAGCCATTCCACCCGGTTCCCCGGATACCGCTCCCCGGTCGCTTTCCGTTCGCTATCGCCGACGCACAGGATGCAGGCGGCATCCGCCAGCACCCGGTTCGAGCCGACCCACCAGCCAAGCGCCTTGCCCCATTCGAACGCGCCACGAGTCGGTTCGGTAAACGTCGCCGCCTCGGCAACAGGTACGTCGAAAACGCCGCCATGCAGGGAAACGACGTAAGGGATGCCCCGTCGTCGGGCGACGTACCGCCCGATCCCCCCCGTGCGCTTCAATGTATGCAGGTGGATCAGGTCCAGTTCGGGCCAGCGGAGCAGCTCGCCCATCAGCGGAAACGAAAAGAGGTTCCCCCCCTTCTTATCCATCAGGACCTTCGCCTCCGAAGACAGGCCGAGGTACGGGTAAAAATAGGAGAAGCGACGGACCGGTACCCCGCCGATCTCCTCGCCGTCCCGATCGGCCAGGGCGTTCGGGCAGACGATCGCGGTCGAATGACCGGCGGCAAGAATCCGTTTGCTCGTTTCCAGAATGACCGTTTCCGTGCCGCCCCATTCCTCGCGTACGAAGCGACGGGGCACCTGTGCGATAACCATGTGTTACTCCCAGTGAATGTAGGGCCAGCGCGCCTTGTTCAAAACGATTCCGATCACCGGCGCCCGCATCTCCTCCAGCTTCTGACGCGCCTTCTCGATCTGGGCGACCGACGTCTTGCCGGCCTGAACCACCAGCAGAACCCCGTCCACCTTACCCATCAGTAATTGCGTTTCGTTGCTCTTCAGAAGCGGAGCGGATGTCAGCAAGGCGACATCATGCCGCCGGGAGAGTCCGTCGATCAGGGACGCCATCCTCTGGGACCCCAGTCGGTCCGGGCTGAGCGTCGACACGTCGCGGACGATCACCGACAGTCCCGGCATCGCGGTGGTGACCAGCGCCTCCTCCGTGACCGCCGCCCCTTCCAGGTACTCGCTGAGACCGACATTCGGACGTCCGCCCGTGACCCAGCGTGCGACGTCCTCCGACGCGTTCGGTCGAAGATCGATCAACGCCACCCGTTCATCCTGCCGTGAAAGCGCGGCGGCGAGGTTACGGGAAATCGTCCCGACCCCTTCGCCCGGGTTGGCGGACACGACCAGAACACATCCGCCGGACCGGGGCATCGCCTGCCGAAGCTTTCGCGCCGTGATCGAAAGTCGCTCCGAAAAATCGGTCTCGTCCGGCGTTACCAGCGGGGCGCGGCGTTTCCGACGCCTCGGAAAGGCTCCGAGCAGCGGCACCGTCGGCAGTTTGGCGGCAACCTGACCGGGGGTTCGAATCGTCACATCCAGGAATTCCCAGCCACCGGCGACCGCGATCCCCAGAAGGGTTCCGACCAGACAGAGTACGTAGCCGACCATCTGCGTTTTGCTCGCCGCGCTCGCCTCCTCCTTGTCCACCTCGGCGACGGAAACGATCGTAAAGTCGTCCATGCGGGAATCCAGGTCGCGCTGAAGTCCGGCGAGGCTGGTCTCCAGTTCCTTGCGTTCGGCCTCCCGCGAGTTGATGTTGCGCTGAAGGGCGTCGAACTGCTGCTGCAGGATCGGTACTCGATCCAGCTGGACCTTCACCCGTGCTCGCGCTTCGGTCAGTGAGGCGACCTTACGGTTCACCGCGATCTGGTCGAGCTGGATTTCGAACGTGCGCTTCAGCATCTCGGTCAGGATCGGCGCGGACGGCGCGGTCCCTCCATCCCGCGGAATGATCTGCTGCTGCAGTTTCTCCCGTTCCTCGCGCAGCTTCCGGGTCTCCTCGTTGTCCTCCGTCCGAATGCGCTGGGTTTCGTACTCGGTAACCACCCGCTGATAGGCCATCTCGGAGACGAATCCCCGGTCCAGAAGGCCCTTCATCCGCTCCATCTCCTGCTTCCGGAGAGCGAGTTCGGCGATATTCGCACGCAACTCCTTGTCCTCGCGGATCGTGTCGCGAATGCGCTCGATGCGGGTATTGACATCGGCGAGGTTCTCCAGCTGCGCCATATTCCGGCTTTCGCGGGCGACGCGCGCCTTCAGTTCGTTGATCGCCTGATCCAGTTTCCGGGCCTGCTGATCGACCGTCTTCTTCTCCGCCTGCGCCTGTTCCAGAAGGACTCCGTAGTTATTGAACTCCTCGAGCAGGGCGCGGGACTGTTTCTCGATATCGACGATCCGGTTCGATGTGGTGAAACGCTGCAGGTCGCGATCCCGCTTGCGCAGGTCGGCGCGGACGGCGGCGAGCCGTGAGGCCAGGTCGGCGATCTGGCGACGGAGATCGTCCTTTCGGCGTTTCTCGTACTTCTCCAGAAAGAGGTCCCGGAGCGTATTGACCATCTCCGCCGCGCCGCGGGCGGTCTTCCACTTCGCGCCGATGATCAGCAGGGTCGTATTCTTCTGGACCCGGACATCGAGCGCCTTGCCGATCTGCCCGATGGCATCCTTGATTCCGAGGCGATCGCGCACCTCCTCGATGTTCTCCCGGATCTTGACCGTGTCCTTAAGGGTGAGAATCGTCGTTTTCTGATCGACATACCGGCTGTTTTCGCCGGTCGCCTGATACCGAACGATCGTCTCCGCTTCGAAACTCTTCTTGGTTCCGATCTGACCGCCGACGGACAGGCCGCCATAATAGGAAAGCACGCCGAAAAACACGACCACGTACCACCGTTTGAGCACCCCGAAAAGCAACAGCCGGGGGTCGGGCAGCGGCGCGGCGGGACGCGACGGCGTCTGCGGGTCCGCCTCAGGCGTCCCGTCGAACTCGTCGTCGTCGGTCTCCGGAATCAATCTTGCCACAAAAACTCTCTCAATCCGTCGATGAAGGTTTCCGCAAACGCCGTGCCATACCGTGCGTCAAGCCCGTCCGCTCGTCCGACGGGAGCAGGGCGATAAAGGTCACGCCAAACGCCATCGCCCCCGGAACGGCGAGAACCGCGATCATCGGGAGCGACTCCGGAGGATAGGCGGTGCGCAAACCGACCGTGATCGCCGCCTGAACCGCGCCGGCCACGAGGGACGGCGTCACAACGCGGGCGGCATACCGCCCCAACGATAGCCCCTGGGCACGTAACGCGACAGGCAGCACCCAGCCAAGGTCGACCGCCACCGTCGCGGTCAGCGTCCCGAGCGCCACGCCGGTCAGTCCGACCAGCGGAGCCAGAACGATACTCGCTCCCAGATTCAAAACCATCCCGACCACCTGCGCTCGGGCCGAAAACGCATGCTGCCCGGTCATCGCCAGGACGAGTCCGGCCACCTGCGCCGGAACCGCCAGCGCCATCGCCGCGAGCAGGACGATCAGCACCGGGGAAGCCGGGGCAAAGGTCGGCCCGACCCAGAGGGAGACGATCTCCCGTGCCATCAGGCAGAGCGGAACGCAGAGGACCACCGCGAACGCCAGCACACTGCGCGAGGAACGGAGGAAGACCGCGCGGACGTTTTCCGTATCACTGGCTCCGTGACGCTCCGCGAAGGTCGGCGCCAGGACGTTGATGCCCTGCTTTAACAGCAGGAAAACACTCTCCGAAATCCGCAGGGCGATTCCGTAGAGGGCGACCGACGACGTCGATAGCAGCACCTGAACCAGGATCGGGTCGGTCCGCAGTCGGACCAGCGCCGCGACGTTCACCAGTAACTGCGACCCGCTGAACGCGGCCACCTCCTTCAGCGTAGCGGCATCGGCCCGGTGCGGCGCGATCCTCAGGTCGGGCACCAGACGAAAGGCCAGCAACACGTAGGCTCCGTATTCGAACAGCATCGCCCCCAGGTTCAGCCAGGCGAGAAGCACCACCGAACCCTCCGCCTTCAGCCCGATCCCGACGGCGATCCCGTACAGAACCGCCGACAACGACTGGACCACATAGACAACCGATAGCCGCCGTTCGCCGAAAAGGATTCCGTAAAACAGCCCGAGCGGGAGGGCGAGGATGACCGAACGGGTCGCGATCAGCCAGAGGACCGCGACGGCCTTTGCCGTCTGTTCGGCAGGAATGCCGAACAGACGACCGTAGACGAACGACAATCCGAAAACGACCGCCACGGCGACCGCCGCCATAACCAGGTAGGCCGCCGCCAGGGCGCTGATAATCCGGTTTCGTCGCGCAACGTCGCCCGAACCGCGACACTCGGCCACGAACTTGACACTCCCGGTCGTCAGACCGCCGTCCAGCAATCCCAGAAACCCCACCACCGAAAATGTCAGGGTCCAGAGACCGAAATCCGCCTGTCCGATCCGTTCGATGATGAACGGCGTCAGGGCGAACTGAACGACCATCGTCAGGAGGAAACGGGCATAGTTGGCGATTCCGTTCCACGCTCCACCCCGCTGAGGCGGATTTCCGACCGGGTTCATGCGGCCACCGCCTTTCTTTCCTTTTTCGGCGGTTCCGAGAAGGCGACCATCATCCCGGCGCAGATGGCGAACATATAGGTGACCGGCGTGATTCGGAAGACCCACTCGGCGAACCCGCTGGTATGCAGGGCGCAGGCGCCGACCAGAAACCCGTAGAGAAGGGTCGTTTTCAGGTCCTTTCCTCCCTTCAGAATTCCCCACGCGTTTCGCCAGAGAAACCGGATCAGAATGATGGCGAAGACGACCAGTCCCCCTCGACCGAGTTCGGCGGCGGTCAGGTAGTAGATGTGGTGGCAGACGCCCGCCTCTTCCTCGTCCTCCATGACGGACACGAACTGGTTATAGCGTCCCACCTTGGTCAGGACACGCGGGAAGTTATTGACCCCGACCCCGAAAAGGTAGTCCTGCGACATCAGTTTCGCCGCCTGGTTGAACTCCTTACGTGCTTCCTCGCTCTCCTCCGGGGCGCTGTTGATCCGCGCGATGATACTCGGCAACGCCAGCATCGCGCCGACGACGACGGCAATCACCGCCAGTACCGTCGTCACCCGAACCCGGGGCGTCCGTTCGCGGAAGTTGGCGACGACGAGGGCGGAGAGAAACCCGAGGAGCGACAGGCTGGAACCGAGCCGTGAAAACGTCGACTGGGACGCGACACAGAGTCCGAGGGCGGCAATCAGCGTCATCGCCGCCTGTCCGTTGGACAGTTTCTTATCGGTCAGACCCCAGATTGCCATCACCGGCAGAAACTGGTTGAGGAAGAGCGGCACCGTATTCGAGTGGTCGAACGGCCCCGGAATTCGATAGATATGGTCTACATATTTTTGCTTTAAAGCGATCAAGGTAATGTAGATGCCCATGATGACGAAGGCTCGCCAGACGGCGATCCGTGGAAAGGGCGTCCGAAACACGTTGACAACCGTCCAGTAAACCATGTAAGCGCGCGCCCATTTCCAGACCGAGAACAGCGCCACCAGCGGGTCCATCGCCTGGGTGACCGAAATGCAGGCGAACAGCCAGAGGGCGAGCAGCCACAGACTGTTAAACGGAACCCAGACGATCCGGTCGCGATACTGTGAGACCATCATCCAGATGAGTGCCAGGCAGATCAGATCGGTCAGGGTGACTTCGAACCCGCGATCCGGCCCGCGATAGTTTTCCATCGAAACGAAGTTGATCGAGCCGACTTTCCCGAAGCCGATGATGGCGATCATCATCGTGACGAGCCAGCCGCGAATCCGTTCGGACGTCTTCGCTCCCCAGGCCATGATCGGCACGCCGAACAGCAGCGCGGCGAAGAAAACCGCATACTTCATCGCCGTTCGCTCCCCGCGCCGTCCCTGTCACGCACATCCGGCAAGGCCCGCCTCTTTCCGCATCAAACTATGGAGATCATCGAGTCGCGCCGGCGCGTCCCCTTCGGGCAGGGTCGTATCAGCCCCGAAAAAGGCCAGGGAATCCGGATCGGTGGGATCGAAGCCATGCATCCCCGCAAGTCGGGTTTCGCCCATGAACGAGGGACAGAGCAGGACACCGGGCTTCATCAGGAAGAAGAGTTCCCCGTAGCGGTGGTCCGGGAAGTCACAGCCCCAGGAATGCAGGGTCGTCCCGGAAAGGATCGTGCCCTTTCTCTCCTCGCACAGAGTCGCGGTGATGCGTTCCCGGGCGTTCGGTCGCAGGAACCAGAACCGCGCCATGGTGGAATCGTAGACCGCGGCATAATCCTCACCGAACCGAAGTCCCGTCCTGTCTATTCGCGCCATGAGATCGCAGGTTTCGACGACATTCGTCATTCCGTGATCGGAAAAGACGAACAGGCGGACCTGATCGTACCGTTCGGAGGCTATTTCCAGTACCCGGCGCAAGGCGCGATCATATCCCGCGATTTTTTCCGTGACCTTCCGGCTGTCCGTCCCTTCGGCATGGAGCACGGCATCCATCGCCGCCAGGTACAGGTAGGCGAACCGTGGCGGATCGGAACCGGTAATCGCCGCCTCCAGGGTGCGCAGGTTCTCCGGTTCCGGTCGTCGCCAATCCGAACAGTAGAACGGTACACGGGCGGCTCGCAGGTCGTCGAAAATGGTCGGACATCCACCGTTGATTCCGTCGTGCAGGTACAGGTCGCGCTTTTCCGTATAGTCGAAAAGCGGCAACCGTTCGAAGGGAACGTTGTAAATTTGGAAATACCCGGTGTATCGAAGTCGGCTGCCCAGCCATCGGCTCAGGGCGTTCCGGACGCGTCCCCGACGCGTGATCGACTTCGGCAGAAGGCCCAGGAGGCGAACTTCCGGCCGACGGAAGGGGGACTCGGCGGGCGCATATCGGAAGAAGGAGAAATGGCCGTGTTCACGGGGGAGTTTCCCGGTCAGAATCGTCGGGTCACAGGTACATGAGTAGCCGAAGATCGTCCCCAGAGGGCGGCGGACTTTCAGGATGCCGTCCAGAAACTGCGGATGTCGCTCCGCGATCCGCCAACCGAACGCATCAATAAAGACGCACAGCGCCAATTCACGGGACGACATGCCTGAACTCCGGTCGATCACGCGCCGAAGGCGGCGATCGCCTCCTCGACATTGTTATGAATTCCGATAATTTTATGCATCCGGACCATTTCGAGCAGGATTCGAACCCGCTTTTGAACGTTGCAGAGTTTGATATCCCCGCCGCGATCCGAAAGCTGCCGCAGCCCCCCGAGAATCGCCCCGAAACCGCTCGAATCGACCATCTGCACCTCGGCCAGATCCAAAACCAGCCGATCACAGCGAGCGATCAAAGGCTCCCACTGCTTTTTGAACTTATTGACCGTTACCAGGTCCAGTCGTTCGCCATGAACCGTGACGACGGTGACCTCCCCTGCCTGCCCCACTCTATTTTCGTGCCTGAGTTCCATTCGTTCCGCTTTCCGAAGGTGTCTTTTCCCCGTAATTTTCGGCAGTTCAACCGGTTTTTTTCACCTTCGTCCGGGATTTGTTTATCGACGATCATCGTCGGGACAAAGCCGGCAGGCTACGCAATATCGCCTCCCAGTCCGGATATTGCTCTTCCTGGCCGAGAGAATGCATCAATACCAACGCCGGGGAGGGACCGACCCGGTGCCGGGACACCCGTGCCAGAACGCCATCCGCCCAGGAACGAAGCGAAGAGTCGTAGCATTGTCTGCCGTTCGAAAACCAGTAGACGGCCTCGATTTCGCGATCCGCACCCGCGAGACGCTGCTTCAACCGGACCCACCGTGCCGTTCCGCCGGGTATCGGGAGCGGATTTTCGGCGACAATCGTCCAGCCCGCCCCACGCAGACAGTAGGTCGGATCATGGATGGCATGATTGTTTTTTCCCCCATCCACCACCGTCAACAGGATCGCCGGCTGTCCTTCGCATCGAATCAGCCGTTTGACCACTTCCGCGCCGCCGAACGTCGCCTTCTCGGTCTCGGTCAGCGGAACGTTTCGCATCCGGAATCTCGTTCCGTGAAGGGGCAGGTCACGGAAACGCGACGGTCCGTTTCCGGAGGGAAGGACATCCCAGAGAATGGCGGCGAAAATCCCGACCAGAACCATCGTCCAGGTCACCGCCGGTTTCGAAAACGACCACATCAGGCCGACCTCCCTTCCGCCAGCGGCATGGATTCCGATCGTAACGCCGTGCAGGAGCCGAGCGATATCAGAGCGACCAGTGTCACCCGCATCCAACCCAGAAGCGCCGGGTCGACGGTCGACAGTCCCCATCCGGTGACCGGCATCCAGAGGAACGCGCCAAGGCTCCATACGAACAACGCTCCCCGTCCGGTCGGCCTTCCGAACCGGGAAAGCATCAACGCCAGGCCGATATAGGCGAGTAGATTCAGTCCGGTGACCGATTTCGCCACCAGGCAGACCACGGCAATTCCATCGACAACGGAGTCCGATGCCTCGCTCCGTTCCTTTCGCCACCGGGCCACGATGACAGGGACCACCCAGAGGAGGAACGCGATCAGGGAAAACCGCTCGTAAGGGGCGTCCCGCCAGGCGAGGGCCAGGTCGCGCGACTGATAAACGGCGAACGCCAGGAGAACCAGCCGTAATGCCGGAGGAAACCCCATTACCGGGCCTCACTTTCGCGTCGGCGCGGCCCCTCCCGGGAGAAAAGCGCGGCGCACAGTCCGAACATGAGCATCAGAGCGAACAACCCTCCCCACGTGTGGAACGCGCCACGCGCGAACTCGATACCGTAGGTCAGGGCGGCAAAGCAGAGCAACAGCAGGCGTAGCACGTTCGCCAGCCAGGCCATTCCGACGAGGACGACCATCAGCGGAACGGTTCGCCACCGCTTACCGCCCGGCGAGACGAACGCCAGCGCCGTCCCGGCCAGCAGCAGCGACTGGAGAACGTTCAAACCGGCGCACGGCGCATCGACTCCGATTCCGATCCCCTGAATCAGGACGAGCGTCCCCTGCCGTTCGACGGCAAATCCGAGCAAGGAAAAAAGATGCTCGGTCGCCCAGGCTCCGGATAATCGGAACCACCAGCCGATCCGTTCGCCATCCTGAAGCAGCCAGGGGAAGGAGAGCAGCAACAGAGGCAGGAGCCGGGCGGTACGTCGCCTCGAATCCGCATCCAGGCTCGGGGCGAGCCAGGCGAAAAAGAGCAGGGTCCATCCCAGCGCCAGCGGGAAATTCGCCCCGAGAACGAGTCCGATTCCGAGCGAAAGCAGGCCAATGGCGGGCGAGGTGAGAAATTCACGTCCTTCTGCCGAAGCGACGCGACTTTCGACCGACGGTTTCGCCGGCCCGCGGAGAAAGAAAAAGAGTGGAAATCCCGCGAGGATCGGCAGAGCGTCCGCCATGTGCGCCATCCAGGCAAGGTCACGCCACCAGAGGTAAACGGCCATCACGACGAGACCGATCAGGCCAATGGCGGAAGGGCGTTGAACGGTCGGGGTCATCCCTGCCCTCCCCGGCGCGTGGCTTCCTGCGCCCGTTCTCGAATCCGCCGCAGATTGGCCCGAAACGCGAGCGTGTCCGGGTACAGACGCAACAGTTCCTCGGTGAGACGTTCGGCCTCGGCGTAATCTCCCCGGTCATACGCCATTTTTGCCACGAACATCTTGGCCTCGCCGGATTTTTCAAGAATGGACCGGTAAAGCGACCGGGCGTTTTCCAGTTGTCCGCGTGCCAGCGCGGCACGCGCCTTGAGAGCGACGCCCGTGTCACTCTTCGCCAGTTCCGGCTGGGCGTCGGTGATGCGCACCGCTTCCTCCGGTTGGTTCCGGTCCAGATACTCGCTGGCGAGCATCCAGGCAGCACGGTATCCGACGTCCCCCGGCATGGCGGCATGTCGTGCCAGCAGCGCCATGGCGCTTTCCGACTCGCCGAGGGCCAGCCGTAGTTCGGCGACCAGAATTTCCAGGGCCGGGTCCGGGCCGCGTCGCGTCATGGCGAAGGAAAGCGCCTCGGCGCTCCCGCGATTATGCCGTAACGCCTGTGTCATTCCGTAGACATACCAGCCCGGCAGGCCGGTGGCGTTCGTGGCGCGGTGACACCGGATAGCGGCCTCGGTCCAGCCGGAAGCCAGGAGCGCTCCGGGGATCGCATGGTCGCTCCTCAGGAAAACGGCGACCGTTTCAGGGACTTCCGCCCCGCTTGCATACCGTTCCAGTTCGCCGAGAAAGGTATGTTGTTCGGCGGCGTTCCCCCGTGGCGCTGTCCCGGCGTTCGATTCCAGCTTTCCGGTCAACCGGTAGGTGAGAATCAGGTCGAGGGCGCGTTCCAGGAACGGGTTCCAGGTTTCGTCGCGAAAGGGGTTGTGCGCAATCAGCGAGTGGGCGCGTTTCTCTTTGCCCTCACTCAACGCGTGAAGCACCGTCAGCCAGAACGCTTCCTGGCGGTCCCGTTCCAGGCGTCGCGCCGACGTGAGTTCATCGAACCGATCGGGGTCCCAGAAGGCATCGGTCGGGACGTTTTGCAGGTACCGTGCGAACGGCTGAAGCGGTCCGGGCGGAATCCGGGTCATCCGGTCACCGGTCATCGCCGGAAAGGCGATCGGTTCGGCGACCCGGCTCCAGAAGAGCGCTTTGACCCGGAGGAAATCCGCATCCGCGCCGCTGCTCAGTCCGTCGGTCCAGGTGCGGACCGCCGCGTTGAGATCACCATGGCGGCGATAGAACTCGGCCAGTTGATCGCACCACATCGCGTTCTGCGGGGCGGCCAGCCAGGCCGCCGCATACTCGACCCGGGCCTGCGGAACCTGACCGGCCGTTTCCAGCAGACGAGCACGGAAGCTGCGGACCTCGGGATTCCGTGGAGCAAGGGAGTAGGCCCGTTGTACGTGGCTCCACGCGCGCTGCGGGTCCCGTGGCGCGAACAGCATCGCCAGCCGCAGGAGACGGTTCGTGTCAGCGACACCGGGAAAGGAACGAGAACGAAGCAGTTTTTCGGCGGCAGCACGCTCGCCACACGCCAGCAAGGAGTCGGCGCGTGCGCTGAGCCACCACTCGGGATGGTCGGTGGATGGCTCCCATCGCTTCGCCAGTCGGACGGCGATCTTGCGATCCTCCTTCCGGCGAGCGACCGACTTCGCGCGGTAAAGAAGGAGAGAGGCCGGTTCGTCGTTTTCCACCTCCGCCGGATACTTGTCAAACAGCTCCTCGAGTCCGGCCGCGTTGCCGATTTTCGTCAGGGCTTGCCGCTTGAGCCGCCGCCAGACGACCGTCTGCGGATCGTTTCCGTCCTGCGGCCCGGTTACCCGCTCCTCGATGGCGATGACTTCCAGCGCTTCGGGCGCCTTGCCCTCCCGAATCAGCCGTTCGGTGCGAACGCGCCGGTTTTCCGACTGCCGGGCGATGGTCCGGGAACGCCACAAAGCGACTCCCGCGATCGTCCCCACCAGCACAACCGCCGTCACCAAAAGCACGATCGGTGTTCGATTGCCCGTTTTTCGTCCCATGATCTCCCCTGTTCACCCGACACGTCCGGACGACTTCACTCCGCTTTACTTCGGGACAGACGCTTCCGCCCGGCGTTGCCGCCGGTAGACCAGCCCGGTCATGGTCAGGAACAATCCCAGGATCAACGGAGTGGCCGGTTCGGGGCCGGAGAGTTTGGCGACGTTCGCGAGGCCGATATCGATCGTGAAGAGGACATCGTTATAATCCTTATCGCCCCCTCCCCAGAGATCCTCGAAGCCGATCAGCAGGTAAGGACTGTCGGGAAGCGCATAGGCGACCGCGTGGACCATTCCGTCCTGATTGGCGCTATGCTGGGTGGAGAAGACCGTGTTTCCGCCGGTCGCGCCGTTCGATATGTTGAAGAAGTTGAGCTGCGTTCCTCCGGTAATCCGTCCCAGATCGACGAAGTCACCGGGCAACAGCGGCGCGGACGACGACCGCGAGCCCCCGCTACCATTGTTCGGTCCGTTCGCGACCGTCGTGGAGGCATCGGGGAACAGCAGTTTCGGGTCGCCGCCGGTCACCCCCGCGCCGTTCGTGTTGAATCCGAAGGAGTTTCGGTAGCCGGCGCCTTCCCCCAGGAAGTAGACGCGAACATCGGAATCGTTGAAAATCTTCAGCTTGTTCGGGTCGATCTTCCGCAAACCGATCGTTTCGTCGGAGAGGGGTTTCGATTCCGGCAGGTTGAGCATCGCCAGTTCGCGCATTTTCGATAGGTAGTTCCTCTGAAACGTCGCCGATTTGGTATCGCTGCCGCCGACCTTCACCTTGTCCTGAATGTTCAGACCGAACGGACGGGCGGAGGACTGAATCGGCGCATCGGTCTGTGCGAGGACGGCTGTCCCGAAAACGGAAGCGGCGACCAGCGAGAGAAAAACGCGATTCGCACTTTTCCCGCTTCTCTCCCGCGACCGACGGGTGCAATCTCGTAGGTTCGGATTTCTCATATGTCTCAGATATAAAGACCTGCCGTTAAATCTCAGTTAAAACGTGGGCGTTTCGCCGAAAGGAGCGGATTTCCGGTAAAGCTGACGGCATTTTCCTGACGGGGTCAGGATCATTATCGACCGGAGTATCGCGAATCTTTACATAGTATCTTTGTCTGCTTTTTACGGGCGATACAAGTGTAATTTATTCTTTTAGTATCAATCCGATTTCTCGTCGGGAGGCGATATACTGTCGATTAAGTACCGGTAACTCTGCCATAATCTCTACACCCCTGCCCGGCAGGGAGGAGGGAGACATCGATGCGTAGCGATTCGGACGATTCAAAAGTTGGAGGCCGTCGCTGGTCCGACGACCTCAATGAGGAGACCCGTTCGCCAGGAGCGGCGGACGAACAACGGATGCCGGAGGAGGCCGCACTGGACCCGACGCGACTGGGTCCGATCCACGCCTGCCCCGGAGGGAAACGTTCCGCGCCGACCGATCCGCGCGAATTCTTTCCCGAAGATGCCCCGACAGGCAATGCTCCGCGAACGCAGCGTTCCGCCGAAGCGGAATCGCGGCAATATTCCCACCGTTAAGTTCCGGCGACGAACCGTCGGAATCAAACGGAATCGGGACCGTCGGTAACGTGCAGAACCACTTTGCCGCAGCGGCCCGAGCGCATCAACTCCATCCCCTCGGCATACCGCTCCAGCGGGAACCGATGGGTCAGAATCGGAGAAACGTCCAGTTTTCCGGACGCCAGTAGCGCTTTCATGGTGTACCAGGTGTCATAGAGCCGACGTCCGACCACCCCGTGAACGGTCAGGCCCCGGAAAATGATGTCCTCCGCCACATCCAGGCTCACGCTCCGGGAGGGTATCCCCATCAGGGATACCCTTCCGCCGGGCCGGGCCAACCGCATCGCCTGTTGTATGGCTGACGGCGCGCCGGACATTTCCAGAACGACATCGACGCCCTGACCGTCCGTCCGTTCGGCGACGACGGCCTCCATGTCTTCCCCGGGAACGTGGACGACCGTATCCGTTCCGAGCCGACATGCCAGTTTCAGCCGGAACTCGGACGCGTCCGATGCGATCACCGGTCCCGCGCCGACCGCCTTACAGACAGCGATCGCAAAAAGTCCGATCGGCCCGCAACCGGAGATGGCGACCGACTTCCCGATAATCTCTCCGACCAGGGCGGCATGAACGGCGTTCCCGAGCGGGTCCTGCAGACAGGCGATCTCCGGTGGAACCCGCCGATCGTTCTTCAGAACGCTCGCCTCCGGAACCGCGAAATACTCGGCGAAGCAGCCGTCGGTATCGACGCCGAAGATGCGGGTGTTGCGGCAGACATGCCCCTGCCCCGTCCGGCACTGCAGGCAGTGTCCGCAGATTTTGTGCGACTCACCGGAGACAAAATCGCCGACGGCCAGACTGGTTACCTCGGAACCGACCTCCACGACCTCGCCCGCCCATTCGTGGCCCATGATGACCGGCGACTTCACACGGCCCGCGGCCCAGGCGTCCCAGCTGTAAACGTGAAAATCGGTTCCACAAATGGAAACCGACTTGATTCGAACCAGAACGCCGTCCCGGGGCACGGAGGGAATCGGAACTTCCCGAAGTTCCGCCCCCGGCCCCTGCTCGGTCTTCACTATCGCTTTCATCGTGGTCATGGAGATTCCGTTCCTTACGCGTCCCTTACCGATTGTCATACACCGTTGTCCGGGGGGCGTTCCGCCCCCTCATGGCGGGTTTCCCTCGCCGGTCGTCGTTCGGGCTTCCCGATATAATGCCGCCAGCTGCGATGGCGTCACTGCCACAAACTCCGGCCCTAGCAGGTCCAGCACCTGTTTCAGATCGGCCAGCGACGACCCCCAGTTCCATATAAAGGCATTCAAAAACGCCGGGCGAGGAGCCTTCGCCACCCGCTCCCGAATCTGATCCGCGAGATTACGCGGACCCCGTCCGGCTGTCGCCGCCCGAAACACCGACGTCCCTCCCGGTAACCGGTACGTCATTTCCGTATAGGTTCGTACCCCGGCGTAACCGTAGTCGGGCATCAGGAAATCGATGCGCGGCATCAGGGTCGCGACGTCCGCAATTTCCTTCGCGCCGACGTTCATCAACCGGATCGTCCGCATATCCATGCGTTCCAGGTACTCCTGCGTCCGGCCGTAGAACCAGCGAAATGCCCCGTCCCTATCTTTCAGCGCCGTCGCCCACGACGGCGGGTAGATGTACGCGACACCGGAAACATCACAGATAAACTCGTCGTTAGGCGTCGCCTGCTCGTAATACCATCGGACCCAGGTCGGCGCGAGATCGATCAGTGTCGGCCCCATCCCCCAACCGATCGGAAACGTCCCGCGCAACGGATCATTGAAATACCGACGGAAATACTCCCGCCAGGTACAGAGATTGTCTCCGTCCGACATGGTGAACGCCAGATAGACCTTCGTCCGATCCAGTGCGGGCGGTTTCGGTCTCTCTTTTTGCAATAACCGTTCCGGACGAACCCCGCTATGCACCGAAAGGTTGTTAATCAGGTCACTGACCAGCGTCACCTTCCCGAACCGGCTTCCGAGGGCGACGCCCTCGTCCTCCGCCAGTCCGACACCGTCTCCGTGCCACCAGAAGCCCCGGACGACCGCGCCCAGTGGCATCGCCGCAAACCAGGCCCGAAGCTCGGCCATTTCCGCCGCCTGATCCGCGCCGGGAATTCTCCCCTGCGATTTCGGCCCGGTAATCCAGAACGCCGTCCCACGGGCCGCGACAATCTGGTCGATACCGCCCGTTTCTCCGTAGATCGCCGGGTCCAGACTGCAGGTTAGATAGGGATCGGAGCGGGGGTAGACCTGTTGCCGCAGATAACGCATCGCCCCGGCGTTGTCGCGAAAACGGCCGCGCAGGTCGGTCACGATCGGAATTCCGAAACGCGCCGCCAGTTCGGGCGTCGCGAACAGCAGGTTCTCCGTACCGGCAATGGACAGGGCGACGCAGGCGGACGCATACACCTTCGGATCGGCGACCACCGCGCCACGGAACTCTCCTTTGAACGTTTCCAGCAGCGAGAAGGGATCGGACACCGCGATCGGATCGTCCGTCGCCCTCTGTCGCTGCAATTCCGTTCGCCAGAACTCGTCGGCGTCATCGAAGATAAAATAGATTCGCGGTTCCTTCCGATTGACCAGTCCCTGCAGACAGAGAAGCAGGGTCCGCTCCTCGCGGCGGAGTTTGCGTACATCGGCGACGCGGAGATGGCGGGACGGCGGCGCCATCTTCGGCTGAAAGGTTTCGTAACGCCGTGGAACCTCCGGCAGTACCAGTCCCGCATAGACCGGCGGGCGTGGCCGGGCGTCGAGGGCGGCGAAGGCGCGACGCGCCTGCGCCCGGTTGAGCCGTCCTTTCCGTTCCAGAGCCGCGATGGTGCCACGAACGATCGCCTGTCGCGTCTCGTACTCCTCGCGGTCTCCGGCCTCCGGTACAAAGTAGGTCCAGGCATCGACCGCGCCACGGAAGGCATCGTTCTCATGAACGATCAACGCCATTACGGGACGGCGTCGATCGCCCACCGCCGGGATGACCCGCACTCCGGAGGGGACCGATGCCGGGTCCAGCCACTGCGCCCTTTGGAACGTTGCCGTACTCTCCTTCAGCACGCCGGACAACCGGAACGGGTCGCCTGCCGACACACGGACCGGTTTTCCGTCGGTATCCGGTCCGGCGAAACCGCCCACCCCGATCCCGGTCGCCGTCCAAAGCGCCCGGTCACCGTCGTGACCGAGATCGACATACGCCGCGCCGCGCCGCGCGAAATCGGCATTGGGGAGGGGAACCGCTTTTCCATCGACGGTGACAACAAAATCCTTCAGCAGGATCTGCCGACCCGTTCGATGCAACTGCGCCGAGACATCGGCAGCGACGGCGTTCGCCGGGACCGTGGCCCGTCCTCGAAACGCCGCCCACCGGCCCGACGGCGCGTTCATCATGACGCCCGTCTGCTCAAGGTATTTGCCCTGTCCGTCGAAGAACCGGATAAACAGATCATCCTGCCGCCCTTCCCCGCCGGAGACGTCGGTCGTTCGCGGGGTAACTTCCCGGGCGGATACCCTGGCCTCCACCGACTGACGGGGCAGCACCGGAAAGCGGGCCGAGGTCAATCCGGTCCAGCGTTCCTCGCCCACCCGAACCCGAACCGCCGCACGGCCCCCACCGTCCGGAACGGCGTCCCCGGTAACGACCCGAAGGTCCTGGCCCCAGCCGGGCGTCGCGTCCCACTCCTTCGCCGAAAGTCGCTCGGCCGGATGGGTGAACGGAATCCCGGTCAGAGTCAAGGACCCGCCCTCCCGGTGAAATCGACGCAGGTTGGTGAACGCCTCCACCGGAAAGGTGTTACCATAGGGAAGGATCACCGTGGTATACCGGCGGGCATTCATGCGATTCGCATCGCTCAGCGCCGCCCCGTCGCAGAGATCGGCGGCGATTCCGGCCGCCCGCAAATCCTCGGCGATTCGTTCCGGGGTAACCTGCGAATTCACTCCGTAGTACGGGAAGTCAGGCTGGGCGAAGACCGCGACACGAGGAGCCTGCGCGAACGTCGCCGCGCCGTTGACGAGCAGTCCGACCATCAGAAGCCATTGGTTGATCATCCGTACTTTTTACCCCGAATCCCGCCCATCCAACCCTGTCGAACACTGTCTCACGGGTCGAAACCGTCACCGGGGCGGTGTGGCACGCGGGCGTTCGAGGTAGCCGAGGGGAGCCAGATGAGCGGTATCGTTCCAGAAAACCAGCCGACCGTCGCGTTCGCCATCGTCGCGTTCGCGGATCGTCAGCACGGACAGGCCGGTGTTATCCAGCTGGAAACGGCGAACGGCGTCCGCCGACAGCCCCAGAGCCACCGACAGGAAGAATCGAAGCGATCCGCCATGGCCGACGACCAGCACAACGCCTCGGTCGGTCAACTCGGCGGTCTCCCGACGGATACGTTCATAGGCTTCCTCTATCCGCTGGCGGACCGTTTCCAAAGGTTCGGCGTCGTCCGGCGTGGCGTGCGGCCCGAATCGGGACCGGATCTCCCCGGTGGTCATCCCCTCCCAGCTTCCGTAACTACGTTCGCGGAGCAGGGGAATCGAGCGGATTTCCGCCGGCGCGGGGAGCGCTTCGACCAGAATGCGCGCGGTCTCGTCGGCGCGCGAGAGGGGGGAAGCGTAGCAGGCGGCGGGTGGACCGGGCAGAAGCGGCGGGTACGCCTCCCAGGCCGTCGTCAGCCGATCGCGCAGCGCGCGGGCCTGCGCCCGACCGACTTCGGAGAGCGGGATATCCCGCTCTCCCTGAAACCGTCCCTCGGCGTTGTAGGTCGTCTCCCCGTGACGAACGAGGAGAAAGGTCCGCTCCTCCGACATTCGCCTAAAGCGCGATCCCGCTCTTTAGCAATGCCGCCTTCAATGCGTCGGAGCCGACCACCTGGGTATAGGTTCCTTTGGCATCCTTTATGATGAAGGTCGGCGTACTGACGATCCGGAACTCCTCGGCCGCCTTGATGTCCTTTTCGATCCGCGCCTTCGATGCGGGATCGATCAGATCGGCCTTGAACTTCGCCATGTCAAGACCGATGCCTTTCGCGGACTTTTCGATGTACGCATCGGTGAGTTCCGTCTTCTCACCCTCGAACAGTTTGTCGTACATCTCCCAGAACTTGCCCTGTTTTCCCGCCGCCTCGACCGCCATCGCTGCGGGCATGGCGCGTTGATGAATTTCCACCAGCGGGAGGTGTCGGAAGTGAAACCGGGCGAGTTTCTCCTTCTTCAGCTTTTCCAGGACGCCGCTGAACGCGCGACGGCAGGAAGCACACTCAAAATCGGCGAACTCGACGATGGTCACGGTCGCGTTCGGCGCGTCCAGAACGTTCGGCGCGTCCTTCGTCAACTGATTGAAGGTCTCGTCGGTCCAGGCGAACGGTTTTGGCGTCGGGGGCGGGGTCGGTGTCGCGTCCGTCGGGGACATCCTGTTCAACAGGAACATCGCGCCGACGCCGAGTACCACGATCAGCCCGAGTATCATCAGCAGTTTGGTTTCGCCACTGCCCTTCATGCTTGCTCCGCTACCTTCCTCGATTTATAGGTGAACCATTCGGTCAGGGTCAGTCCGAGCAGGCAGAGCATGATGATCTGCGAGCCGACGCACCACTTGCACCAGGCATGGATCAGGAACGCCTCCGCGTAGGTCAGCGAGAGGGACGCAACCGTACCGATCGCCGCCAGCAGAACGTTCAAACCAAGCAAGAGTTTATCCCTGTCGGCCATCTGCGGCAAGGTCCGTGCGAAGGCAAATGCGATAATGGCGAAATAACCGACCGTTCCGTACGCCGCGACCGGAGGACCGATGCCCCAGGGGAACTGGGAGTACTTGCTGTTGGCGACATCCGC
>JANRLW010000049.1:0-36044 GCA_033762295.1 Capsulimonadales bacterium | reverse complement strand
AACCGAAATCTCCACTCGTTCGCCGGCCAGAAGCTCGTCCACGAACCCGAGGACGCGCAGTTTGCCCTTATGAATGATCGAAACCCGGTGGCAGACCATCGCGACGTCCTCCAGCTGGTGGGAGGAGAGGAACATCGTCTTGCCCTGCGCCTTCAACTGAAGCATCAGGTCGCGGATATCACGACGGGCGATCGCGTCCAGACCCGAGGTCGGTTCATCGTAGAACAGAACCTTCGGATCGTTAATCAGCGACTGGGCGATTCCGACGCGCTGACGCATACCTTTCGAAAACTCGTTGATCCGTTTGTTCCGGTCGGACTTTCCGCCCAGACCCACGAAATCGACCAGTTCCTCCGCCTTGCGTCGCGCTTCCTCACGGCCCATGCCGAAGAGTTGCGCATAAAACGTCACGACCTCCAACGCCGTCATATGCTCATAAAAATACGGCGACTCCGGGAGGTAAGCGAGCTTGTGCTTCACCCCGATATCGCCGGCAGGTGCCCCGAGTACGTAGGCCTCTCCGTCGGTCGGGTAGATCAGGCCGAGAAGAATCTTGATCGTGGTCGTCTTCCCCGCGCCGTTCGCGCCGAGGAACCCGAAAATCTCACCTTCATCGACCTGGAGCGTCAGCTTATCCACGGCGTTGACCGCTTCACGCTTCATCGGAACGGGATACTGCTTTGTCAGGTTTTTGATGTCAATGGCAGCCGGCATACCGGTTGGCCCCCCACTCTTTGAATGAATGCTCGCCCCGGCACGGTCAGGCGTCCCCGTCAACCGAAAGGCGGCGGATGATAGCGATAGTGGCAATAACACAGTGGCAATGGCGGTCCGGGCGCCGTTACCCCTGAATTTGTCACCCCTATAAACCGAAATAAAAGCGACGGAAGTTCCCGAAGCCGGTCACGAATTCAACTCGGACCGGAATCGCCCGCACCGGTTGCCCGATTTGGCGCTTCCTGCCGCTGTCCGACATTGTATAGCGGAGGCATAACCCTGTCAAGACGGGCAAGTGAACATGCGTGCCAAGCAAACTTTTGTTCACAGAATCGATGGAAAAATAAACAACTGTTTGCACGTATTATTATCTGCCCGTTTGCTTCGCGTTCACCCCTATGGCACTCCCCGTTTCGTTGCGATATAATGGGAAATACGGCAGCGGGTCGGCCTCGAACCAGGTCAGGGTCGGAAGGCAGCAGCCTTAAGGGGTACGGCCCGTGTGTCGTGGTCTCATCCACTTGGTTTCAGGCAGGGGACATCTCCCCTGCCCTTTTTTACGCCCGCTCTTAGCCCCGACGTTCCGCCCGATCGATAATCTCCGCCCAGGACAACAAACGACCCGCCGTCACCCCACGCTCAAACTCCGCCTCTCCCACCAGCGAAACCGCAGAACGGACGAACGCCTCCCGGCTCTGCCATTCACCCCTGCCCATCGGGCGACCGCTCCGCTCGCGGCGAACCTCTGCCGCGCCCTGCAAACAAATCGCCTCCGAAACCCGCAATTCCGCCAGCAAGAGATCGCGCACGTGCTCCAGTAGCCGCGCCTCCTCCACCGGACGACGCAGGGCGGGCACCAGACGCAACGCCTTTCCAAACCCGACCCGGGCGGTCGAAGGCTCCGGACCCGTACGCGCTAACTCACCGAACCCGATCAGATTTCGGACCGCCAGCAGCAGACTGCCGATCGACCGATTCAGTATTTCCGATTGCTCGAATTGATGACGGGCATGGGCGGCATCGGACAGGTGAAGCAACGCGGTACCGAGACGATTCCGAAGAAACCCTTCCATCTCCAGGTCCCCCGCCGCCAAAGACGTCCGGAGCGCATCCTCATAAAAGAGAACCGCCGTCGCGTAATCGCCCTGATAAAGGGCCAGATTCCCGAGGCGTCCTCCGCTAAGCTCCCCCTCGTTCTCCCCGGTCTCCTCACGAAGCGACCGGATCTGGTCCGTCAGGGATGCGCTCGCCACACCACGACTGGCGGTGACGACGGTCTCCCAGAATGCCAGCGCGTTCCACCAGCGTTCCCGGAACGGACGAACGAAACGTTCGACGCCGCCGTCCGCATTCCGAACCGCATGCTGTCCGATGGTCCCGGCAAGCTGCCCCAGGTTCGCGATCTCCTCGCCGAGGGCGAAGGTGTCCGCAGAGACCGCCGGTACATCGACCGCCGCTACAGGTTTCGGACGCCGTCCCAATGCCGCCAGAGAGCGCAACAGACGACCGACCGCTTCTCCGGCCTCACCGACCGTCTGCTGGGCGCTCCACTCCAGTGCCGCGCGGAGATTGTCGTACTCGGCGTCCAGACGGGTCAACCATTCCGTTTGTTCCCTCGACGTTCCCCATTCGCCCGTTTCCGCGAACGCCAGGAAGAAGTCCCGATGGCGTTTTCGGGCGTCCGTCCACTCACCGCCCTCAGCCAGCCGTTCCCACCCGTATTGACGGACCGTTTCCAGCATGGAATACCGGGTGGGCGACGAACGTACCTCCGCGCGAATCAGTGACTGTTCGGTCAGGGAACGCAGCAGGTCGGCGACCTCCCAGGACGGGGTGCCGCGATCGGAAACCATCGCCGTCGCTGCCTCCGCCGTCGCCCCGCCGACAAAGACCGACAGCCGGAGAAACAGCCGTCGCTCGTCCTCCGTCAATAAATCGAACGACCAGTCCATCAGCGCGCGCAACGTCTGCTGTCGTGCCGGACGGTTCCGCTCTCCGCCGGTTAACAGCCGAAAACGATCCATCAATCGGTCTTTGATCTCAGCGACCGAAAGCGACCGCACCCGACCTGCCGCCAGTTCCAGGGCCAGCGGCAAACCGTCCAGGTGCCAGCAGATCTCGGCGACGTCGCGGGCGTTGGCATCCGTCAGGGAGAAGCCGCTACCGAGCGATGCCGCTCGCTCGGAGAACAGGCGAACGCTGTCGAAATGCCGGATCGCATCGGCGGTCCGCGCGATATCCGGGTCAGGAACTGTTAAAGTTTCCAGGGAGAACATATGTTCTCCGGTGACATGGAGCGCCGCACGACTGGTCGCCAGGAGGCGAGTATTGGGGCAGGAGCGGAGAATCTCCGTGCAAATTTCCGCGCATATTTCCTGCTGATGCTCACAATTATCTATAATCAGCAGTAAACGTCGGTCGGAGATGAGCGAAATGAGCGTCCGAATCTGAACCGGACCGTTCGTGTCCGTATGTCCGAGCGCGAGTCCGATCGCTTCGACGATCGCACCCGGTTCTCGCAGCGACGCCAGTTCGGTCAGGGCGATTTGATCGACCCGGTCCTCCGTCGCGCCGCATCTACGGGCATACGCCAGGGCAAGCCGGGTTTTGCCGCACCCTCCCACCCCGGAAAGCGTGACCATCCGTTCGGTACGAAAAAGCGTTCCTAAACGCTCGATCTCCTCTTCCCTCCCGATAAATGAGTCCGCTTCGTACGGCAGGTTATGTCGAACGGGCGTCCGTTCCGAATCGCGGCTTCGATCCGAACCGGGAGCATGTCCCCACTTTTCAAACGCCTGTTGCCGTCGAAGACGCTCGGAAACCACCCATGGCTCCGACCAGTCCTCCAGCAACGGTCCCCGATAATGCGCCAGAGCGACGTTAATTCTGACCGGATCGCCGGACGCCGTCGCCTCATCGAACTCCACCAGATCGATATCGATTCCCGCGGATTCGAAAAGAACGATCCCTTTTCCCACCGTTTTCAAACAATCGGCGTCCGGTCCGAGCGCCGACCGCAGTGCGTGAATTCCCTGGCGGGTCGAAACCAGATCGCCCGCGCCGCCGATCGTTCCCAACGCTTCCGCCGGCCAGAACCGTTCGGCCAGCGTACGATACGTAATCTCCGCTCCACGATGCAGGATCAGATAGGCCAGAAGCTTTTTACCCTCGCGGCGGTGGAGGCCCGCAATCGGCGTCCCATCCCGTTCCGCACGAAAGGTCCCAAAGAGACGTATGGTCAGTTTCCCCATCAATACACCGGTACGATCTCCGCAATACTCTTTACCGCGGATTTCGCCTTTATGAAGACCTTTGACAACCGGAATTCCCCCGTTTCCCGAATCGGTCACGGAACGGTCACGGAAACGGCCGCGAGAGATCGGCGGTGACCACCCTCTCTGTCGGACCCTGTTATCGAACAACTTTTTGCGTTTCGCCCTTGCTCGCGTTCCTTCGCCCCTGCTATAATAGGCCGTCCTTCCGATGGCCTACCAATCCCTCTACCGAAAGTACCGACCCCAGACCTTTGCCGATGTCATGGGGCAGGGACACGTGGTGCGAACCCTGCAAAACGCCCTGGTATCGGGGCGGGTAGCGCACGGATACCTGTTTACGGGAACTCGGGGAACCGCTAAAACGACCATCGCTCGCCTTCTGGCAAAGGCGCTCAACTGTGAGTCACAGACGCATCCCGTGCCCGAACCCTGTAACCGGTGCGCCGCCTGCCGCAGTATCACCGCCGGAAGCAGCATCGATGTGATCGAAATGGACGCCGCCTCCCATCGTGGCGTCGCCGACATCGAAGAGGTTCGAAAGTCCGTCGGATACGGCCCGATGGAGCTCCGCTACAAGGTGTTCATCATCGACGAGGCCCACCAGCTCTCCTCCGATGCCAAAGACGCCTTCCTGAAAACCCTGGAGGAACCGCCGGAGAACGTCGTCTTTATCCTGGCAACCACCGAACCGCAGTCCATCCCGATCACGATCCGGTCCCGTTGCCAGCAGTTCGATTTCAAACGCGGGTCCCTCGCCGAAATCGCCGCCCGCCTGCGGTACGTGCTCGAACAGGAAGGCGTCGCCTTCACGCCCGAAGCGGTGAACCTGGTCGCCCGTGGCGCGGAAGGCTCCTACCGGGATTCGCTCTCCCTGCTCGAACAGGTGCTCGCCTTTTCGCCGAAGCGGCTCTCCGCCGGCGAGGTCGTCACCGTCCTCGGCACCCTGGACACCGAATCGCTTGCCAGGATCACCACCGCCGTTGCCAACCGCGATGCCGCCGCCGCATTTACCCTCGCCGGGCAGATGCTGGACGCCGGTAAAGAGGCCCGTACCCTCCTCCGAACGCTCGCCGCCCACTTCCGCGATCTCCTTCTCGCCAAGGTCGGCGGCCCCGCTGTCGCCGCCGAACTCACCCCCGAGGAGGTCGCCGGACTTCAGCGTCAGGCCCAGGCCTTCACCGAACCGCAGATGCTGAAGGCGATCGATATTCTGAACGAAACCCAGGGCGAAACCCGGTGGAATAACCAGCATCGGCTCCTGGTCGAACTCGCCTTCCTGAAACTGATGACGATCGGCGACGCGCCCGACGCCCCCCTTCCGGTCGCGCCGATCGTCTTTTCCGCCGCGCCGCCGGCCGACCTCACCGCCGCGCCGATCCTTCTTCCGGAAAACCTTGCTCCGTTTCCGACCGTCGCTCCGCCGCACGAACCCGTCGACGGTCCGCCCGAGCCGGGTCTCGAACCGGGTCTCGAACCGGGTCTCGAACCCTCGTTTTTCGCGGACGATCGTGCCGACGAGGACGAAGCGGAGTTTCCCGAGGACGACGGTCCGGTCGCGGAAACTCTTCCGGAAACGCCCGACCGGACGACGGTCGCCGCCGTTCCGTCGCTCAACCCGGCCACTGTCGATGCCGGTATCGATCTGTTCGGTGAGGACGCCACCGAATCCCCCGCCGAGCCTCCCTACGTCGGTCCCGGTCTCTTCGATGACGAGCCGGAGTTCATCGCCCCGACGCCCCCCGTCGTCGTTGCCGCGCCGAACGAGGCCGTCGAATCGTCGCTTACCGCCGAACCGGTTCCCTCCGGCTTCGGCCTGTTTGATGAAACGGAGGTGGGAGCAGGTTCGCCTGCTCCCGACACCTTTCGCCCGATCGAAGAAACCCCGGCGGAAATAGGGGCGGACGACCAGGGGATCGGAGCGGAAGCCGCGCCGCCATCGGAAGAAGCGGAGGAAGCGGACGGTGTGGTCGACCGACTCGATGCTCCGTCGGTGTCCGCCGAGGAAAACTACTATCTCGGACCGGACCCCGGAGAAACCGATACGTTGGCCGCCTCCCCCGTTCCCCCGCCCCCACGGTTCGCGACCCGCACTCCCGTAGTGCGTTCGGTTGCCGAACCGGCCGAGGTCGCGCCGCAACCCGAGGAACCCGACCTGTTCACGATCGAGGACGTTTACCGGGCGTGGCCCCGCTTTCTGATGGATGCCCGCCGTCTGTCCCGTAAAACCGAGATCATGATGTCCTCCGCGCATCCGGAACGGGTTTTCCGAAACACCCTCGAAATCGTCTTCCCCGGTCGTTTTCAGTACGACATGATGAACACGCCGAAAGCGCAGGAGTTCGTTCGGAAACTGTTCGCTCGATGCCTTCGCGTCGAACGATTGTCGGTCCGGTTTGTTCTTGCCGAAAACGCGCCTCCTCCCCCCGTGCGACGAGAGAAGGCGAAGAAACGGGATTATGATCCGCTGGCGGCCATTGACGCCCTCGATGCCGAAACGTCTCCGAACGACCGGCCCGCCGGCGAGTTCGCCCTGCCCGAATACCGTCCCCCCGCGGCCACCCCCCCGCAAGGACATTTCGCCACCGCGTCCCGTCGAAACGATTCCCCCGCTCCGGCCTTCGAACGCCATCCGGCCGTCGGAGGACGACCCGCGCCGTCCGAACCGTCGACCTACCGGGAGGAACCGGCCGTCGATCATCCCGCGCTGAAGAACCCCCTCATCCAGGACATCCTCGAAATCTTCGGCGGGGAAATCGTCGCCGATTGAAGCCGACGCAACCCGGCGCGGCAAACTTCGGTCGGGTAGTGTAAAATCACGGAGATGTTGACTGCCGTCAGCGGCAGGCGGAAAGGAATACTCAAATGGCTCTTAAAGGCGCAGGCGGCGGCGGCATGGGCAACCTCGGCGGCCCCGGTATGATGAAGATGATTCAGGACATGCAGAAGAAGCTCAAGGACGACGCCGAGAAAATGCAGGAAAAACTCGACTCGGCTTCGTTCGATGGCTCGTCCGGTGGCGGAACCGTCAAGGCCAGCGTGAACGGACACGGCATGGTTCTGGAAGTGAAAATCAAAAAGGAAGCCGTCGATCCCGAGGATGTCGAAATGCTCGAGGACCTCATCGTCACCGCCCTCCGCGAAGCCCTGGAAAAGGCCGCCGAGGTGCGCGAGGAGGAACAGCGGAAACTGATGCCCGCCAACATTCCCGGCCTCAATATTCCGGGACTCTTCTGATCGGCGGAGTAACGGATACGGAGACAAATCTCCGTATCCCTTTCCCTGAATAACTCTGATGAACTACTACGCCCGTCCCCTCGCCCGTCTCATTGCCGAATTTGAGAAACTCCCCGGAATCGGACCCAAATCCGCGCAACGGCTCGCCTTTTACGTCCTCCGTCTCTCCGATGAGGAATCGCGCTCGCTGGCGGAAGCCATTCTGGATGTCAAGGCCCGCATCGGGTTCTGCCAGACCTGTTTCAACTTCACCGACCGGGACCGGTGCGATATCTGCCGGGACCCCCGGCGTTCCGAGGAGCAGATCTGCGTCGTCGCCGATCCGCGCGACCTGATCGCCATGGAAAAGACCGGCGAATTCCGGGGGAAGTACCACGTTCTGGGCGGCGTTATCTCTCCGATGGAAGGGATCGGCCCCGACCAGTTGAAGATCCGGGAACTGCTGGCCCGCCTGACCGCCCATCCGGTCGAGGAGATCATCCTGGCGACCAACCCCAATGTCGAAGGGGATGCCACGGCGATGTACCTGGCCGGACTGCTCAAAAATCTCGTACCGCGCGTGACCCGCATCGCCCATGGCGTTCCCGTCGGCGGTGACCTGGACTACGCCGACCAGGCAACGCTGATTCAGGCCTTCGAGGGACGCCGGACACTGTAACTAAGCGGAACTTCGGCCCTCGCCTGTCGTCACAATGCTTCGGAGTAGTCCGACCGAATGCGTAAATTGACCCTTGCCTCCGTCCTTCCGATCCTTCTCCCGGTGTTTCTTTCCCAACCGGCCCACGCTCAGACGACCGATCCCTCCCGGGTGGTCGCTCATGCCGCCTGGGATGCGCGCTATCTCTATTTCTCTTTCCGGGTGGATGACACCGACCTGAAAGGCACCTCGACCAAACCGATGTCCGATACCGCGAAGGACGACTCGATCGCGGTCTATCTCCACACCGGAAAGGATCGCCCGGAGCAACCCGGTGAGAACAGTTACGGAATGATCGTCTCCGCCGCCGGCGGTTTCCAATTTGTCCGGGGCGACGGCAAGAACTTCTCCCCCCGTCCGCTGTTCTCCATCAAGTACGGCGTCAAACTCGAGGGAACGATCAACCGGAGCGATGACCGCGATCGTGGTTACACCGTGACCATGGCGATTCCGCTCGATGCCCTGGGTATTGACCTCAAAACGCTGACCCCGGGCGTCGAATTCGCCGTCAATACCGTGGCCCGTACGGAGGACGCCAAGATCACCGGACTGAGCGGCGCGGCAAAGACCGATACCGACGTCCTCTCCCCGAAAACCTGGACGCGCCTCGTGCTGGCCGGCGAGAACGGCGATGCCGAATCGCGGAAAGCCGGCGCACTGGTCGCGCCGCGCGTCAAGGACAAACCGCCCCTGATCGACGGCGTTTTCCGCGAGAACGAATGGCCCGGCGGCGGCGATTTCGGGTTCCTTTCGCCGGATATTCCCAAACCGATCGTCGTCGTCAAACCGACCGCGCTTCCCGGAGCCGACCGGGACGATGTCGCCCCGACACCGGGACTTTCCGGCACGGTTCGCGGGATGGAACGGAGTACGCTGGCACGATACCTTCTGGCCTTCCAGGGCGACGGACGCAAAGCCGCTAACCCGTACCGGGGTATTTTCGGGGCGGACGGGTTGTTCTTCCTCGGGGAGCAACCCGCGATCGGTATCGGTCCCTGGTTCTCCGTCGACCGTGTCTCCTGGCATCGCAGCCAGTTGAGCGAACTGAAGAAAACCGGCATCGATGCCGCCCTCGTCTCCTTCGCCGGACCCGATAGCGAACTCGGACCGCTCGACGAGAAATCCCTGGTCGTCCTCACCACCGCCCTGCGCGAAATGGCCACGGAAAACGTGCCGACCCCGTTCGTCGCCCCGTGCCTGGACGTGCGCGGACTGGGTTTGCAGAACGCGCCGAAGACGGACCTGGGAACCGCCGAAGGCAGAAATACCCTGTACCGGGCGATTCGCCGCTGGTTTCTGCTGATTCCGCCGGAGTTCCGTTTCCGGGTGCTGCTCCCGACCGGCGAGAACGGGCGCATCCTGCCCGCGTACCCGTTCTTTCTCGACGCCGCGGAAGGGGTTGTCAACTCCGGAGGGCCCGAATGGGCGGATGAGATGCGCCAGCGGTTCGCCGCCGATTTCGGACCGGCCACCGGCGGCGTCACCCTGCTGTTCGTCGGCGGAGAAGGGTTCGCCACAAGTCCCGCGTTGGCTGCGACGGCCCCGCTCCGATCCGGCGGCGCGGGAGACGGTCCGATCAAAACGTTCGTCGTTCAGCCCGGAGTCGCCAATCCCGAAGTCACCGCCGACGGCAAGGCCGATCCTCGATTTCGCTTCCTTCCGCGCCGGGCCGGAGCGACCTATCGGGAAAGCTGGGAAGCCGCTACCAACGCCCGACCGACCTGGATCATCCTCGATTCATGGAACGATTACCTTCGCGGCACCACGGTGGACGTCTCGCGCCAGTATGGCCGTCTCTATGAGGATGCCACCAGAATCGCCCTCATCCAGGCATCCGGTCTGCCGCCGCGTGCGCTCCGCTGGCTTTCGGACGATGCGCCACGGCGCATGCGGCCCGGACAACTGGTCACCGTCAACGTGAACCTTATGAACGCCGGAGCGCAGCCGATCCGCCATACGGACGACATCGGGTTGGTCTACCGGTGGCGTTCCGGTCCGAATGTCGTGGCGGAAGGTCCGTTGCGTCTCAAACTGTCCGGCACTCTCCTTCCGACGCAGTCCGCCCGGTTGCCGATCGGCGTGATCGCCGCTCGCATTCCGCCGGACCGCAAGCCCGACGGCACGCCGTCCGGCGGCGTGCCGACACCGCTCGAACCGGGCGAATACCAGCTGGAAATCGACCTCTCCGAAACACGGGACGGCAAAACCGTCCTGTTCTCCGAGTCCGCCGCCGAGTCCACCTCGTCGCTGCGGCTCCCGGTGACCGTGGTCCCGCTCGGAGACGCCGTGGAGATTGTTTCCGCCACCACGCCGACCATGATGATGTCCGGTGGGGTCTATGGCAGCCGCATCCGTCTGCGGTGGCTCGGGGAACAGCCCTTGCCCGCCGATTCCGCACAACTTGTCTATCAGTTTCTGTCCGAAGATGGGAAGGAGACCCTGTTCACCGGAACCGCGCCGCTGGTTCGCCCCCTGGCGCCCGGCGCATGGGAAACGGTGCCGGTTCTGATCCGGGTCGGAGATACCGCCGCGCCCATACCCGGCGCCGCCCCGGAGTTTCGAAAGGCACCCGGCGATCCGTCCGGCGGTTACCGTCTGCGCTGGCTCCTCACCCGTCGGGACTCGCCCGACGCGGTTCCCGGGCAATACGTCGAGCAGGTTTCGGTCTATCCGGTCGAAGAGGAGGTCCGGCTGTCGTTCGGGGAGGCCCGACCGCTGAAACTGAACGCGGGCGCGACCGTCACCGTCAACGTTTCCGTCACCAACCGGGGAACGATGAAATGGCCCCGGGACGGCTATCGGCTCGGGTATCACTGGTACTACCCCGACGGGTTGGAGATGCAATGGCGTCCCCTGGTCACCACCCCCCTGCCCCGGGAAATCAAACCCGGCGAAACCGTCACCGTGCCGCTGACCGTCCGTGCCCCGGATCGGGCCGGCGAGTTCGTTCTGGGCGCGGACCTGCTGCGGGTTCCCGATGTCTACCTCTCCACCCGATTGGTCACCCGGAGCGGTGACCTCGCGCTCCTGCCCGTCCGAACCGAAGGCGGACGGCTCGAATTCGTCGATCTGCAGCGATTTTTCAATGTCGATGCGGTCGCCGGAGACGCCAACCCCAAAGATGGCGACCTGAACGGGGAGGGCGCGACCTTCCCCGCCGAGGCGTTCCCCCCTGATGCCTTCGGAATCGCCGCCTATTTCGATGAAGGCAAAAACTACCGGGAGTCCGCGGTTTATCCCTCCGGACACTTTTCGGATGCGTCACCGTCGGCCCGCTCCGTCGCGTTTCGTTATGGCTCCGACCGCGATGGCGTACGGAACGCCGTTGCCTGCGACGGCCAGACCGTTTCCGCCGCAGGACGTTACGTCGGCCTGCATCTGGCGCTGACCGCGACCGGTGGCCAGGAGGTTCCCTGCACCGTTACTCTGCGCTACAAAAAGGGTCCCGCACAAACGGTCGAACTGTCCGTCGGCGACTGGGCGCAGCCGGCAGGCGTCGCGGACGGCATCGCCGAACGAACCTCCTATCGCCGGACTCCGCAAGGGGATGTCGCCCAGCCGGCGATCCTGCGCCATCGGACCATTCCTCTGGACTCCGCACGAGAACTCGACCGGATCGAATTCCCCAAGGAGAAGCGAATCAAAATCTTTGCCCTGACGCTCGAACGCTGATTCCGACAGGTCTTCCCCTTTCCATGCTTTTCGGCTATCATAGCCCCGGATTAGCGTATGGCCAAACGGAACGAATCACAGAAACGGTCAAAACGGAGGGTGTCCGCACGCACCCTCCGTGAACGCCGGAGGTTCTGGCTGCTGGTCGGCGTAGCGGTGCTCCTCGGTGGCCTGGCCTTTCTCTCGTTCCAGGGCAACAACTCCCTGAGGAATATAGGTGCGTCACGCAAACCGTAACCCTCGTGCCGACACGAACGGCGCGATCCCGCATGCGACCGGGTACAATACATCGTTTGGTCGCTCTCGGCCGTTGTCGGAGGAACCCTGCATGTTGCGTCGTCACCTTTCGCCCGGAACCGGCGTCTTAATCGAAACCGTTCCCACCGTCGAACGTGAAGTCCCGGAAGAGGGACTCGCGCCCCTCCCGGAACTCCTTGGCACCGGGGAACCGGAGGCGTTCCGGTACTGCCTCAACACTTCCACCTTACGGGGACACGGGCTTCCGCTGGGTGAACTGGTCGACATCACGGCCGCCGCCGGTTTCGAAGGCATCGAACCCTGGATCGACGAACTTGAGAAATACTCGGCCGAAGGAGGCGACCTCAGCGAACTGGGCGACCGGATTCGGGATCTGGGCCTGAGCGTCGAGGGAGGGATCGGCTTCTTCGAGTGGGTTGTCGACGACGAGGCCCTCCGCGCCGAAGGTCTTCGCAAGGCGCGTCACGCCATGGAACTGCTGGCACGGCTCGGAGGCAAACGGATCGCCGCTCCCGCGTTCGGTGCGCACACCGCCGATGCGCCGGCGATCGATCTTCTGGCCGCCGCCGATCGATACCGGGCGCTCCTCGATATCGGCGACCGGACCGGGGTCGTGCCGATGGTCGAAGTCTGGGGGTTCTCCAAAAATATTCGGCGCATGGGGGAAGGACTGCTGATCGCCGCCGAATCCGATCACCCGTCCGCCTGCCTGCTCGCCGATATCTACCATATCTACAAAGGCGGCTCGTCGCTTCTCGCCCTCCGGCACCTGAGCGCGGAAGCCATCGGGCTTTTCCACATCAACGACTACCCCAACATTCCCCCGGCCGATATTACCGATGCGGACCGCGTCTATCCCGGAGATGGCATTGCCCCGCTGACTCCGCTGTTCCGCTGTCTCAGCGACATCGGGTACGACCGCTTCCTCTCGCTCGAACTGTTCAACAAGGACTACTATCGCGAGGACCCGCTCACAGTCGCGCGTACCGGCCTGGAGAAATTGCGGGCCGCCGTCGATAAAGCCTTCTCGTTATAAGTTTTCGCCTGTAAACGGATGTTTCCAGGTAAACATCCGTTTACTTTCGTCGTTCATCCGGAACCCGTGCGTCCGCGCCGGAATAGTAATCCCGACGGGCGAGAATCTCCCCGGTGCGCGGGTCCGTGATTGTCACCCGCACCAGCACCAGTTCCTTCGGCCTTCCCTTCCCGTTCGCTTCGGGGCGGCCGACCTGGATCTCCGGCGTAATCGTCGCCAGAAGGGTTTTCTCCGCCGTCACCGTCGCCGGGAAAACGGCTTCCGACGCCGTAAAGCCAAGGGTTTCCAGGCGCTTTCCCACCTGGCGCACCACCCGTTTGCGCAAATCCGCGATATCCTCCGGCCGCAATGCGCCTCGCGAAAGACGGGAGAAGCCGGATTCATCGGCGACGATGACCACGCTTTCGTACACATCCTTTCGGAGCAGCGGCATATCGGTCGGCGCGATGCGCGTCGCCGGAACGTCCGGTTCGCCGACCAGAAGCGTCTCCAGCGTCTCGGCGGTCAGGGGGACCACATCCGAAAGGCGTAGCGTCGGCGCACCGCCACGACTGCAACCTGCCGACAGAGTTACCAGGGTCATCAGTGCCGCCGGACACGCCCAGCGAGACGCTCGCTTTCGAAGTTTCAATTTCTTTCCTCCTCAGACGCCGATCGCCAGCGTCAGGGCATAGACTCCGCTCGCACCGGCCTCCTTCAAGGCGCGGGCCGCCGCATTGATCGTCGCGCCGGTCGTCAGAACATCGTCTATCAGCAGAATACCCTTCCCGACGACGGAGACAGGCCGTTCGGTTCGAAAGACATCGTGATCCATGTTTGCCTGACGCTCCGGTCCCGACAGACGCGCCTGGTGTCCGGTCGCCCGAACGCGAACCAATGCCCTGTTGAGAAGCGGTCGCCTCAATCGGTCCGCAACCGGCCCGGCCAACCGTTCCGCCTGATTGAACCCCCGTTCCCGCAATCGCCCCGTATGAAGCGGAATCGGCACGATCAGGTCGAAACGCTCACGCTGTTCGGCGGTGAACAGGGAATCCTTCTCGAGGCTCTCGGCCAGCAATCGGCCCAGCGGTTCGCCCAGCATTTCGACCCGTGAATATTTGAACCGACGTATCGCGGTCGCGATCGGTCCGTCATAGCGAAAAACGGCGCGTGCCGCGTCGCAGTGCCACCCGAACCTCGGAAACGTCGAACCGCACGGGCAGACGGCCCCGTTCGGGTGACCGCACCGCTCGCAGAACGGACGCGCCACCGGAACGAAACCTGAACGGCATACCTCGCAGAGCGTGTCGGCTTCGTAACGATCGCAGATCAGGCAACGCGGCGGGAACACGATATCCGCCAGCACGGAAAGAGACCATCCGCCCATGTGCAAAAAACGATGCAACGCCTTGGATTTCTTGACCTGCTCGACCTTACGGTGTACCATGATGCCTGTAATGCTCCCCGGTCAACCTGCGACCCTGGCCGCTCTTACCGCTCTCTGTTTGGGCGTCGTCTCTGCGGCGATGGCGCAAACCTCCAACGTCGACCCGAACGCTCCCCTGCTTCCCGTTCCGGAAAATCCCGGAAAATTCCTGCCCGTTCCTCCGGATCGCGTCGAGTCGCACCGAATTCGCATCGTCAACCAGCGCGACGGGGCGATCCAGATCTCCCTTGACCGGGGCGAAACCTGGCAGCTGATCGGCCGGGTGCGTCGTCCGGCGCGAACGGCGGTCGAAGGATATATCGCCGCGCAGTATGCCCCGCCCGCGACGGTTGCCGCCGTCGCCGTTCATGGTCTGCGCATCTGCATCGGCGGACGCGATCGCTATGTCCGCGCACCGCTCGTGATCGGGATCGAACCGCAGGAGTTCGGCACACAGAACGCACGGGAGGGCAAGACGCCCAATAAAGGGTTCGGCGGGTATGTCGCCGGAACCGCCGGTATCTTCACCGATATTCCGGCCGGAACCGCCCTCTTCCGGGATCTTTCGCCCTTCGTCGGCAATCCGATCTACCTTGAAAGCCCCACCCGTCGGCTCTACGCCATACCTGAGGATTTTCTGCCGCGGGGCGAGGGCGAGGCCTTCGTCATCCCCGTACTCGCGCCGAAAAACCCCGTAACCTCCGTCGTGTTCGAAAATAAAGCGGGCGGGGAGGTCAACGCCACGTTCGCCGACGGTACCACCCGAAAAATCACCCATGTGATCAAACCGGTCCTCGGTACGGGACGATTCGACGGCACCGCCTATACCGGCGTCGGGCAGGTGAACACCAGTCATACCGGCGTCCTGACGATCGGAACCGCGCCGATCGATCCGACCCGACGGGAGGGAACGGGGCGCGAACAGCGGGGCGGCTTTCAGATCTCTCCCGTCTGGCACAACCGGCGAACCGATGAGTTCGGTGCCGATGTCATCATGACCGTCGGGACCCCCGGCACACGGAAAAAGGAACTGGAGGGCAAGGCACCGCTGTTCTCCGGGTTCATCCGGCCGGACGACGCCGAGAACGCGTTCGCCGAAGTTTCGATCGATGGCGGCCCCTGGGAACCGATGCCGACCGTCATCGGGGCGCGGCTCGGCGCGTTCAAAGCCGCGGGACTGGAAAGACTCTGGTCGGAGCAGGGCCATACGCGCAAGGCCCGCTTCGGCGTCACGGCAATCCGCCTCAACCTGACGCCCCCCCGGCCCGAACGGATTCGCCTTTGCGCCGAACGCGCCGCGCAGGCGCACTCGGCACGGCGACTGATGGCTGCCAGAGCCGGTGAGATTCCGCTCGTGAAAGGCGTCATCACCGTCAATGCCGCGCCGACAGATCGAAGCAAGGTCGCCTTCGTCCGCCTCAGTGTCAACGGAATGCCACGGGGCATGACCAACGTCGCGCCGTTCAACCTCTCCTGGGATACGACGCGCGTTCCCGACGGCGAGTACCAGCTCGAGGCGCAGGCCATGGACGCGACCGGCAGCGTCCTCGCCGCCAAACGAACCAGTGTCTATGTCCTCAATCACCCGTCGGAAAAACCCGAGGCCCGGCGCAGCGCCAACGTCGACGGCACGGCGGACGGACGCAAGTAGTCCTTCCGTCCGTCCGGGTACAATAAAGCCATGATTCCCCGTCAACGTTCCGCCGAACTGTTCGCCCGCGCCGTCGAGGTGATTCCGGGCGGAGTCAACTCTCCCGTCCGCGCCTTCAAATCCGTCGGCGGAGACCCCCTCTTTATCGCCCGTGGCGAAGGCCCCTTCCTGGTTGACGCCGACGGCAACCGGTTCCTCGACCTCGTCGGTAGCTGGGGACCCCTGATCTTCGGTCACGCCGATCCGGATATCCTCGACGCCGTCCGTTCCGCCATGGAAAACGGCTTGACCTTCGGTGCCAGCACCGAAGGCGAGGTCCTTTTCGCCGAAGAGATCCGACAGGCCGTCCCGTCGATCGAAAAGGTACGGCTCGTCTCCTCCGGCACCGAAGCGGCGATGTCGTTCCTTCGCGCCGCCCGCGGATTCACCGGTCGAACCCGGATCATCAAATTTGAGGGGTGCTACCACGGTCACTCGGACGCGCTGCTCGCAAAAGCCGGTTCCGGGATCGCAACCCTCGGACTTCCGGACAGCGCCGGCGTCCCCGCTTCCGTGACGGCCTCCACCCTGACCCTTCCTTACAACGATCTCGATGCGGTCGCAACCGTCTTCGCCGCCGAAGGTCCGGATATCGCGGCGGTCGCTCTGGAACCGGTCGTCGGGAATATGGGATGCGTGCCGCCCGCGCCCGGCTTTCTCAGCGGACTCCGGGAAATCACCGCCCGCCACGGCGCCCTGTTGCTTTTCGACGAAGTGATGACCGGTTTCCGGCTCGCCTACGGCGGCGCGCAGGAACGGTTCGGCATCACCCCCGACCTGACCGCACTGGGGAAGATCGTCGGCGGCGGTTTGCCGCTCGCCGCCTACGGGGGGAGAGCCGACATCATGGACATGATCGCGCCGGTCGGCCCGGTGTATCAGGCCGGAACCCTGTCCGGAAACCCGCTCGCCGTCGCGGCCGGACGCGCCATGCTCCGTAAACTGCGCGACAACCCGCCCTACGCCGTTCTGGAGGACAGCGGTGTCCGGCTCGCCGAACGGTTCCGTGAGGCCGCCCGACAGGCGTCGATTCCGGTCGTCGTCAATCAGGTAGGCTCGATGCTGACCGTCTTCTTCACGGAGACGCCCGTCACCGATTACACCTCCGCGCGGACCGCCGACACCGCCCGATACGGACGCTTCTTCCGGGGTATGCTCGAACGGGGTGTCTACCTCCCCCCCTCCCAGTTCGAAGCCGCGTTCCTCAACGCCGCGTTAACCGAAGACCATCTCGAAACGGTCGCCGACGCCGCCCGTGAAACCTTCGCCGAACTGACACGTCACTGAACCGAACGGTCAGTGTCCGTCCCGCTTTTCGGTCGGCGGCGTCAATGCCGACACCGGGCCGACGGACCACCGGGGATGGTCTTTCGCCCGTTTCCACGTGACGCCGCCATCCGTCGAATAGCGCACGTCCTCCCGAAAATACTGCACGGCATAGGCCACCCGGTGATCGGAGGTGCGGTTCGGCCCCGAACCGTGTACCGTCAGCCGGGTAAACGCGACACAGTCTCCCGGCTCCATTCGGATCGGAAGGAACGATTCCGGGGCGAAATCGATGGTCCGATGCCCGTCCCGGTCCGGTGATTCCAGTGAAGGCAACGTTCCGTGGAGATGGGATCGGGGGATCATCCGAAGGCAGCCGTTCTCCTCCGACATCGGAGTCAGCGCGAACCAGAGGTTGTTTCCCGGCGCGTCGAACCGCGTATACTGGTTATCCTGATGAAAGTGAAACTCGCCGCCGCCTTGTTCCGCCGTCTCGGCTCCCGATTTGACTGCGGTAAAGGGCAGATAGAGATGGGCTTCCCCCTCCATCAGTTCGGAGGCGATCCGTCGCAGGTTTTCGCTGTTCACGAGAGCGTCCACCCGCGAACCGGCGAGGTATTCGTGCGTCTGGCGCAACTTGGTCCGCCCCAATCCGATCACCTCCATGATCGACAGAACCTCAAGTCGGAGCGCTTCCGCTTCCGACGTCGTTAACAGTCCGGGAAGCAGAACATAGCCTTCCGTCGCGTAAAATTCCCGCTCCTCGGGGGTCACCCGGTTTCTCCGGATCGGATCTTCCATGGTCGCACCTCCAAAATGTGGTCCTCCTCTTCAGTTTCCTCCCGGAGCAACCGTTCCCCTGCGTCGACCGCGCTCCGTTTGACAGCGGCTTTGTTGGCCCGTACAATGCGGACGGCTTACCCTGAACCCGATTGCCCTGGAAAGAATCATTGTCATGCCGGTCGCCGCGTTGACCACCCTTGGCTGTAAGGTCAATCAATACGAAACGGAAAAGATCGCCGAAGACTTCGCCCGGGCGGGCTTTGTCCTGACCGACTTCGACGCCCCGGCGGACGTGTATGTGATCAACTCCTGTTCGGTGACGGATTCCGCCGACCGGAAAAGCCGCTACCTCGCCCGGAAAGCCGCCCGAACCAATCCCGAGGCGGTCGTGGTCATGACCGGTTGCCACTCACAGACCGTGATTGATCGCCGCGAATGGGTCGAAGGAGCCTCCCTGCTCGTTCCGAATGACCGCAAAACCGACGTTTTCCAACTTGTCGCCGATACCTATCCGGAACTCCTGTCCTACTCCTCCTCGCCGGCGACCGCGTTGCCGCCGCGCGGATACCGCACGCGCGCCACGCTGAAAGTCCAGGACGGGTGCGAACACTACTGCGGATTCTGCCAGATTCCCTACACACGCAAAACGCTCGTTTCCCGCGATTTCCGTGAGGTCGTGCGGGAGGCGGAAGCGATTGTCGCCTCCGGAACGCGCGAAATCGTCGTGACCGGGGTCTGTGTCGGGGCGTACGGTGCGGCCACCGGCAGCGGCGGACCCGATCTTGCCGAGCTTCTCGTTCGCGTCGCTGATGTCCCCGGCGTCTCACGGGTCCGGCTGTCCTCGATCCAGCCGGTCGAGATCACCGATGCCCTGACCGATGCCTTCGCGTCGCATCCCAACCTCTGCCCCCACCTGCATCTCTCCTGCCAGTCCGGCGACGATACGATCCTGCGGGCGATGAACCGTCCCTACGATACCGGGTTCTATCGACGCCTGGTCGACCGGTTGCGCGAACGGATCGACGACCTGGCGATCACGACCGATCTGATCGTCGGCTATCCCGGCGAAACGCGTGAAATGCATGAAAACACCCTGCGCTTTGCAGCCGAGGTCCGATTTCAGCGCACCCATGTCTTTACCTACTCGCCACGCCCCGGTACGCTGGCGGCGTCCCTGCTCGACGACGTTCCCGAAACCGAAAAGCAAATACGTCGCAAGGAACTGCAAAGCGTCGTAAATGATACCAACCGCGCCTTTACCGCAGGTTATCTGGGCGAAACTCTGCTGATCCTGGTCGAAGGGAAGCAGGGCGAAAACGGGACGATCAACGGCCATTCACCCAACTATATCAAGGTAACGTTCAAAGGCGACCGCCGCCTGCTGGGACAGATCGTTCCCGTTCGCCTGCACACGGTCACGGACGAAGGCGCAAACGGCGAACTGGCTCTTACACTCGAACAGGCGGAAGCCCGTTGCCGGAACGGTACCGTAACCCGGCGAGCGGACTTCGCTCCGTTGCCAATGGTTGCCGCCTGATCCTGTTCCGACCGATCCTGACCTTCTCCGGAGAATGCGCAATGTCTACCTTCGAACTGCTTCCCGAACGACCGAACCTGCACGGACATTTTTCCCGCGACCTGCCGCCGATACTGACGGTGGATTCGGGGGACACCGTCGTGTACCGCACCCTTGACGCGATGTGGTCGCTGGAACCGCGAACCAGCGAAATCTGGGATGAGTGGCCGCGGACGGTCGAACCGCGCGACCCCAAAAAGGATGCCGGACACTGCCTGATCGGGCCGGTCGCGGTTCGCGGCGCGCTCCCCGGTATGACCCTGGAGATTCGATTCGAGGAGATCGTTCCCGAACGGACCGGATGGACCTTCGCCGGCGGCTGGGACAGCCCCGAGAACATGGCGCTCGGAACCGCCCATTCCGGAACGGTTCACCTCTGGGAACTCGATCGCGACACCGGATTCGCAACCAACCGCCAGGGACAAAAGGTGCGGATTCGTCCCTTCCTCGGCGTTATCGGAAACGCGCCGGACCTGCCCGGCATCCACGATACCGCGCCGCCCCGATTCGTCGGGGGCAATATGGACTGCCGGGAACTGGTCGCCGGAAGCCGGCTCTTCCTGCCCGTGGCCGTCGCCGGCGCCCACTTCTCCCTCGGTGACGGGCATGGCGTCCAGGGCGATGGCGAGGTCTCCGGCACCAGCATCGAGATCGGCATGGAACGCGTCGTCTGCACGTTCATACTGCATCCCGGTCTTCAATTGCCGCTGCCGCGCGCCGAGACGCCTGCCGGCCTCCTCACCTTCGGGTTTCACGAAGACCTCAATACCGCCACGTTCTCGGCCCTGAACTCCATGCTCGACTGGATGACCGAACGGTTCCGCATGTCCCGGTCGGAAGCCCTGTCGCTCGCCTCGCTCGTCGTCGATCTGCGCATTACCCAGATCGTGAACGGCGTTCGCGGGGTCCACGCCCTCCTGCCGAACGATGCGATCCCCGGACTCAATCGGTCGTCGTAGCGGACGAATCGGAACCGGATACGGAGGATTCGCCGGCAAAAAGCGCCGCCCCGATGATTCCCGCATCATTTTTCAGATGGGCGATCACCACGGGTGCCTTTACCGAAAGGTGAGGCAGGAATTTTTCGGACTTTTTACTGACCCCGCCGCCCAGTATGATCAGGTCCGGCCAGGTCAGACGGACCATTTTCTCCAGGTAGCGATTCAACCGGTCGGCCCATTCCTTCCAGCTAAGGTCCTCACGCTCGCGGACGCTTTCCGCCGCGTACTGTTCGGCGACCTTCCCCTTTATCTCAATATGGCCGAACTCCGTATTCGGGATCAGGACACCATTGTAGTACAACCCCGATCCGATCCCCGTGCCCAGCGTTACCATGAGGACGAGTCCCCGGTTCCCCTTGCCCGCACCGAATCGCATTTCGGCCAATCCCGCCACGTCCGCATCGTTCCCGACCACAACCCGGGGCGCTTCGGTCGCATGAGCGATCAGACTGCCCGCGTTTTTACCGATCCAGCCGGGATCGATGTTCGCGGCGGTCATGACGATACCATTCTTCACGACGGCCGGAAAACCGCAGCCGATGCATCCGGACCAGCGGAATTCGTCGGCGATCCTGGCAACGGTTTCCGTGACCGCCGTAGGGGTCGCCGGTTGGGGTGTGTCGATCCGAAGCCGTTCGGCAAGCAGGAGACCGGTTTCCGTCTCCACCGGCGCCCCTTTGATTCCCGATCCTCCAATGTCGATTCCCAGTATTTCCAAAGCGTAGAGACAAGGAGTGGACGCTTTCGCACGCTTTCGAGGGCGATCCGCACCATTTCCCTGTCGCCCTCCTTTCCCCGTGAGGCGAACTACCAATCAAGAACGGAGCCGTCGGCTCGACGACACGTCGGAAGGTACGCCCGGCGGTACGGATGTTTCGCCGCCTCCTCCTCATTGATATCGCAGCCCAGGCCGGGCGTTTCGCTCGGCCACAATCGGCCGTCCCGGTACTCCGGCGCGCCGGGCAAAACCTCCTGCACGACCTCAGGAAAGAAGACCATCTCCTGCACGCCGAAGTTCGGTATTGAAACGTCAACGTGAACGTTCGCGCTGTGCGCCATCGGGGCGATGTCGCCGGGACCGTGCCATGCGGTGCGTACCGCAAACGGTTCCGCGATCGCCGCAATCCGCCGGGCCTCGGAAATACCGCCGATATGCGTGAGGTCACACCGGACGTAATCGATCAACTGCTCGGTCATCAATGGCAGAACGTCGTGCCGGGTGTTGTACAGTTCCCCCATCGCGATCGGCGTGGTGGACGCCCGGCGAACCATTCGAAACGACTCTCGATGTTCCGGGCGGAGCGGGTCCTCCAGGAAAAAGAGATGGTACGGTTCCAGTTCCTTCGCCAGCCGTGATGCCTCGATCGGATTGAGCCGTTCGTGCACGTCGTGGAGGAGTTCCACTTCATCGCCGACCGCCGTCCGGAGGTGTTCGAACAGTTTCGGCACCACCCGCAGGTAGCGCGCGGGTTCCCAGTTGTACTCCTCGTCCGGCATCGGACCACCGTCGCCATAGACCGGCAGTCCCGTCGCCGCCCAGGTCGCCGCGCTCGCCTCCTTCGCGCCGCCGACACCGTAGGTGCCGACCGCCCCCGGTACGGCGATCTGCGCACGCACATGCCGGAAACCCCGGTCGATCGCCCGGCGGACCGAATCCTCCACCTCGATCGCATCCCGACCGCCCGCATGGGTGTAGCACCAGGCGCCTTCCCGTGTCTTTCCGCCCAGCAACTGATACACCGGAAGACCTGCCGCCTTGCCTTTAATGTCCCAGAGCGCCATATCCACCCCGGCAATCGCCGTCATCTGGATCGGGCCGCCGCGCCAGTACGACCCGCGCGACAGATACTGCCAGATATCCTCGATCCGGTGGGGATCGCGACCGATCAACAACGGCGCAATATGATCGCGCAACAGGGTCGCCACCGCGAGTTCCCGGCCGTTCAACGTCGCATCGCCGACACCGTACAAGCCGTCCTCATCGGTGAGGATTTTGACAACGACGTAGTTCCTGCCCGGACATGTCACAATAACCCGGACGTCGGTAATTTTCATGGCGGATTTCACCGCACCCGGCGTTCTCCGGCGGATGCGCCTCTCCCTGTGTTGGCTTTAGTTCTTCTCCGCCGGTCGAAATTTCCTGCCGATCATCGGGATCGGAATCTTTCCACCGTCGTTATTTGTATAAGGAACGGAACAGAGGAGTTATGGTGCCATGTCCGAATCGAAAAAAACGAAGAACCTCGATCGCCGCTCGGCGCTCCTGTTGACAATCGCCGCCCTCCTGCCCGGATGCGCGGTCCGAACCGAAGCCGTCACCCCCGCTCCGGAAGGGCAGACGGCACAGACGAAAAAGAAAGATAAGTCCAAAATGTCCATCGAGCCCGTTCCGGTGAAAGTCCCGGAAGGCCGCCAGATCGCCACCATCGCCGGAGGTTGTTTCTGGTGCGTCGAAGCAATTTTTCAGGATCTGAAAGGCGTCGATAAGGTCGTCTCCGGATACTCCGGCGGAAGGGTGATGAACCCGACCTACGAACAGGTCTGCTCCGGAATGACCGGTCATGCCGAAGCCCTGCAAATCCTCTTCGATCCGAAGGTCATCTCCTATCGGGACCTTCTCCGAATCTTCATGACCACCCACGACCCGACGACCCTGAATCGCCAGGGGGCGGACGTCGGGACGCAGTACCGTTCGGCGATCTTCTTCCATGACGCCGAGCAGAGGAAGGTAGCCGAGGAGGTGATCCGTGAGGTGAACGCGGAAAGAATCTACCCGAACCCGATCGTCACGGAGGTAACCCCCTTCACCAACTGGTTCAATGCAGAGGATTACCACCAGAACTATTACAAGTCCAACCCTAACCAGGGCTACTGCCGGATGGTGATCGAACCCAAGGTGCTGAAATTCCGAAGGAAGTACGCGCAATTCCTGCGCCAGTAAAATTCTCGGATAACCGTCCGCTGCCGACGACCGGTCCTCCGGCTGTCGGTAGCGGAATATTCCATCTTCATTAAATTTTCATCCTACTTCATGGATTCTTCATAACTTCACCGGAAGATAACGGTATCCGCGTCCTGATCGGAAGCTTTGAGGCTTCTTTTTTACCAGGGACGCCAGGAGGTATACCGTAATGTCCCTGCCGGTTTCACGAAAAATTCCCCGCTGCGCCGCGGGGCGGACTGCCGTACCGTTGGTACTCTCCTGTCTACTTCCCGCTCTCGGTTGCTCGTCCGGTTCCGGTTCACGCACCGCCACCGGAGCCCCGATTACCACTCCCGAGGCGATCCGCGCCTTTCTCGTCCGCCAGGCCGAATCGACCGTCCCCGTCACCACCGTCGATCCGGGATCGCCCGTCTCCGGTCTCTCGGCTGAGGAATCTCGCGTGTTCGAGGAAGGACGGACGGTCTTTTCCGAAGCGGAGGGTCCGGACGACGGTCTGGGTCCCGTCTTCAATGGTACCAGTTGCGTGGAATGCCATTCACAGGGAGGTGTCGGTGGCGCGGCTTTCGATTCCACGGTTTCCGTCGTTACCCGAATCGGCGGCGAGTTCGACGGTCAGTATACCGATCTGGAGGAAAAGGGCGGCGCGGTGCTTCAGCGTCGATCGATCCGTGAGTTCGATCCGACAAGTCCGGTTCTGCCGGAAACCGTGCCTCCGGAGGCGACCTTCGTTTCAAAACGCACGACCACTCCCCTTTTCGGCGCAGGTTTGATGGAAGCGGTTTCCGATGCCACCCTCGAAAGCCTTGCCGACCCGGAGGATCGCGATCGGGACGGCATCTCCGGAAGGGTCAACCATGTGGTCAATCCGGAAACGCAAAAAACGGAGGTCGGACGCTTTGGCTGGAAGTCGCAGATTTCGTCGCTGACCGTCTTCGCCGCCGATGCCTATCTGCACGAAATGGGCATCACGACACCGTTGTTCCCCATCGACCTCCTGCCACAGGGAAAAGCCATACCCGGCGCGGATACGGTCCCTGAACCGGAGGACGACGGAGCGGACATCCCCCTGTTTGCGGGCTTCATGCGATTTCTGGGTCCCCCGACCACGGAAACCGACCCCGCCGCCGAACGAGGAGCTGTCACGTTTCAAAAGGTCGGTTGCGTTTCCTGTCACATTCCGGAACTACCGACCGGAAAAAGCGAATCGGAGGCGCTGGCAGGCCGACGCATTGCTCTCTACTCCGACCTGCTCCTTCATGACATGGGACCGGGTCTGGCGGACGGTATCCGTCAGGGACAGGCCACCGGAAGCGAGTTTCGGACCGCGCCGCTGTGGGGGATTCGGCTCCGGAAATTCCTGTTACACGATGGCCGCGCCGGGTCGATTCGGGAAGCGATCGACTGGCATGGCGGGGAAGCGTCGCAGGTCATCGCGAACTTCCGCCGTCTGAACTCCGGTGACGCCGCAGACCTGATCCGTTTCGTCGAAACGCGGTAGACGTCGTCCGGCCGCCAACTCCGATTTACCCGGAGCCGGCGGCCACTTTCCGGCCCCCTACCCCTTCAGATGCTTGCTGAAGAAGTCCAGGGTGCGCTGCCAGGCGAGTTTGGCGCTCTTTTCGTCGTAACGGGGCGTGGTATCGTTGTGGAAACCGTGGTTCGCGCCTTCGTAGATATAGGCCACGTAGGTCTTCCCGTGTTCCTTCAAAGCCGCTTCATAAGCGGGCCAGCCGGCGTTGATCCGTTCGTCGAGTCCGGCATACTGAAGCAACAACGGCGCCTTGATCTTCGGTACGTCCTCCGCACGGGCCTGCCCTCCGTAGAACGGCACACCGGCATTCAGATCGTTTCCGAGGCGGACCGCCAGGGAATTCACCACGCCGCCGCCGAAACAGAAGCCGACCGCGCCCAGTTTCCCCGTACCATCGGGGCGTGTTTTCAGCCACTTCGCCGCCGCGACGAAATCTTCCAGCATCTTCGCACGATCCACCTGCCGGAACAGTTGGCCTCCCTTTTCGTCGTCGCCGGGATAGCCGCCCACCGACGTCAACCCGTCCGGCGCGAGTGCCATATACCCTTCCGTTGCCAGACGGCGGGCGACGTCCTCGATATAGGGGTTGAGTCCCCGGTTTTCATGGATCACCAGGACCCCCGGCAGCTTTCCGGTCGCCTTTGTCGGACGGACGAGATACCCACGGATGCTCCCGTTTCCGTCCGGAGACGGCACCGTCACCGTTTCCGCCTTGATCCGGCGGTCATCCTTCGGCACCTGTTGCGCCCAGGCATAGTTGGCGCGCAGGCTTTCCCACAACATCATGGCGGTAACGGAGCCGGTCGCGAATCGCTGCGCCCCCTCCAGAAAGGTCCGCCGGTCGATTTCGCCGTGCACGTACGTATCGAAAAGGTTCAATAACTCCTGGGGAAATTCCGATGCGGTTTTACGTTCCATGCCCTGCCCCTTTGTCGGTGGCGCCGTTTCCCGGCGCGATGCCAGAGTGTACCTGTCGGCGGCCGCCGTTTCAATGACCCCGGTGCAGGAATCCCGGAACCGAAACCGGAAAAAAAAGTTTACCGAATCGTAAAAACAGCGTCATCGATGCCTCTCCCCACGCCAGATATGAATGGTTGTCCCTTCGACCCGATCGCCGAACGGTCCCGGCTCACCGTACTCTGTCACCGCTGGACCGGTGATCCCGCGATGGCTGAGGATCTAGCCCAGGAAACGATCCTGGTCGCCCTGCGCCGCCACCGCTCGGGCTTTGCACCACGAGAGTGGCCCCCGTTCCTCGCCGGGATCGCGGTTCGCCTCTGTAAAAATCACCTCCGGCGTACCGGCATTCGGGAGGCGCGGGAGATCGGCCCGGAAGAGGCGCTCCGACAGACGACGGAACGAACGGCCGATCGCCCCTACCCGGACCCGCTCGATTCCCTGCTGGATTTCGAACGATCCCATCTGCTCGAAACCGCCCTCCGTCACTTAAAACCGGAGATGCGCGCCCTGCTCGTCCGCCGCTACCAGGAGAACCAACCGCTCAGCGAGATCGCCGCGCGCTACGGACTGACCGAGAACGCGGTTGCGGCGCGTCTGGTTCGCAGTCGGACGGCGCTGGAACGCGTGCTCTCCACCGCCCTGCGCGACGCTGCGAACGCGCACGGACTCCTGCCCGCCGATGCCGCGGACGGATGGCGCGAAACCGCCGTCTATTGCCCCCGGTGCGGCAAATCCCGCCTTCAAGGGCGATTTGCGGACGGAACCGACGGTCCGGTCTTCGGTCTGCGCTGTCCGACCTGCGTCGGGCAACTCGTCGGCATGACGACCGACGCCGCGCCCATCCCGCGCGCCGTCGTTCTCCACGGGGTGTCCGGCTTCCGGGCGGGGCTGACCCGCGTCAACCGCTGGTGGCAGACCTACCTCGCCCGCGGGTTGGAAACCGGGGAGGCGGCCTGTACCCGCTGCGGACGGCCCACCCCTATCCGGCGGACCGATCCGACCGAACCGGCCGGCATCGGGCTCGTCTGTGAGGTCTGCGATGCCGTCACTTTCTTTATTACGCCCACCGGACTGCTCTATCACTCCGACGAAATGCAGGCGTTCTGGCGGCGTCATCCCCGACTTCGCAACCGTCCCGAACGACCCGTGACCTGCGAGGGACGCCCCGCCGTTCTCACGACCTTCAGCGATCCGCAGGGCAACGCCTCCGTGCAGATGGTTTTCGACCGCGAAACGCTGCGGCCGATGCGCTGCGAAATCTCCGGTTGATCCCGCGTTCCATTCCCCCGGAACGCGGGATTTTTTTGTTCGATCTCAAAAATCCTGAAGGAAACCCGATGCGTACACTCCTTTTCCCTCTCGTTTTAATGCTCTTGTTCGCCTGTGCGGCACAGGCGGAGACACCTTTCAAGGTCGGTGCCCAGAATTTTGACTTCGCCGATCCGAAAGGAACCAACAGCGTCGCCATCACCATCGACTCTCCGCTCGAACCGATCACCGGCGTTGCCAGCGGCATCCGTGGAACCGCCCGTTTCGATCCCGACGACCCGAGGGCGACCACCGGGACCATTTCCGTTGATGTCTCCTCCCTGCGTTTCCCGAACGACGGTTACACGCAAACCGCGCGTTCCTACGGACTGGAAGAGGACAAGCACCCGGCCGTCACCTGCGTCCTTAAATCGATTCGGAGCGGAAAGATCACCCGCCGTACCGCCGAAACGTGCCTCTATGAAGGCATGGTCGACGTCGATTTCACCTGCAAAGGGGTTACGCGCCGCCTCACCGTGCCGCTCAAAGTCGGCTTTTACCGGGGAATCGCCGCTCAGCGCGGACCCGATTTCGAAGGGGACGTCATCAACGTTCGCTGTGACTTCACCATCAAACGTTCCGATTTCGGGATCGCCCCGGAAGTCGCGCCTATCCTCGTTACCGAGGAGATCGGCGTTCGGGTATCCCTGGTCGGTGTTGCCAACCGGAAGGTAAGAAAACCTGCGCCTCCGGTGAAAGCCGAATCGACCGACATACCAATCAAGATCGATGGCAAGTCCTACACGCTGGCCGAACGCATGAAATTCCATCGGGTACCCGGTTGCGTGGTCGCGGTTATCCGAGGGGGGAACGTGACGGGTATCCATCCTTTCGGCCAGGCCTCTGCGGACCGGGCCGTAACGGGCGACACTCTGTTTCCGGCGGGTTCTTTGAGCCACCCGCTGACCGCCGCCGCCGTACTTCGCGCCGCCGATTCCGGGGTGGTCGATCTTGACCGCAATATCGATCTTTACCTGAAAACGTGGAAAACGCCGAAAAGTCCTCTCGTCAAGGACACCCGGGGTGTCACCCTCCGCGACCTGTTGACCCAACGGAGCGGATTTACTTACCACAAGTACCTGGGTTACGATCCCGCCGGTATGCTGCCGACGCTTCTTCAGGTCCTGAACGGCCAGTCTCCCGCCGTCACACCGCCCGCCTCTATCGCGTCAGAACCCGGAAAAACCTTCAACCTGGCGATGGAAAACTGGACCGTTTTGCAGCAGGTGGCCGAGGATGTGAGCGGTCAACCTTTCGACACGGTAATGCGAGACCTGCTGTTTCAGCCACTGGCCATGAAAGAGAGCCGATTTGTCGTGGTTCCCCCGGCGTCGATATCCGAACGGACCGCCGTCGGGCATGACGAAAACGGAAGTCCGCTCACCGAAAAATGGCGTGCCTATCCGGAGGTCGCCGCCTCCGGGCTGTGGACCACTCCGAACGAGTTCGCGGGGGCGATGGCCGAACTTCTCCGCTGCCTCCGGGGCCAGGGAAAATACCTGACAAAAGAGACGGCGCAGAAACTCGTCGAACCGGTCGCCAAAGATTCCGACGGCGACGAACAGGCGATCGGATTCGGCATCACCGAACGTGACGGTCGGAAAATCCTCTTCCGGGGAGGGAACACCACCGGGTACTACTGCCAGATGTTCGCGGACCCGGAAAAAGGAAACGCCTGCATCGTCTTTACCAACCGAAACCTCTGCTGGCAACTGACCAATGAAATCGTCGATGCGGTGGACTGGAAATGAAGGGAAACCCTATAGCGCACGCACGGCAAAACGGAGTCGGTTCGGGTACAATCATCGTCGAATAAGGAGCGGACAATCCTTCCAAAGGATGCGTCCACGGAACAAACCGCGTGCGGCGACTTCGCCTTGTCCATCTTAGCGACATCCATCTTCAACCGGAACGGGACGCCGCCGCCGGCTTTGCGGCCTGTCTGCGGCACCTTCAGGCCCTTGACCCACCCCCCGACCTCATTATCAACACCGGCGACACGATAATGGACGGGGTCGGCGTCGGTTTGCAGAGGGCCAACGTCCAGTGGGAACTGTGGGATTCGCTCGTCCATGACCACTGCCGGATACCGATGCTCCATTGCCTCGGAAACCATGACATCTGGGGCTGGAACCGACGAAAAAGCGGATGTACGGGGTCGGAACCGTTTTACGGTAAGGAACTGCCGCTCCGACGGCTGGGGTTATCCTCCCCGTACTACCACAAGGACCTTGCCGGCTGGCGTATCTTCGTTCTGGACAGTATCTTCGACGGCGCGGGGGACGCTGCCGAGGCGTCCACCTCACACTTCGTCGCCCGTCTGGACGATACCCAGCTGGCCTGGCTCGTTCGGGAACTCGCCGCGACCCCGCCCGAGACGAACGTTATCCTCGTTTCCCATTGCCCGATTGTCGGCGGTGCCGCCCTGTTTTTCACCGGTGAGGTCGGAGAAACCGAGCGAACCGGCCACTGGGTAATTCCGAACAACTGGATGCACATCGATGCCCGTGCTCTGGTGGCGATCCTGATGCGCTTTCCCAATGTCCGTCTATGTCTTTCCGGACATACTCATATGCATGACCGGATGGAATTCGCCGGCATAACGTTCATCAATAACGGTGCCCTTTCCGGACGTTGGTGGCGTAATGATGCTCCGGACCCGCCCCCCACCTACTCGCCGCCCGGGTACGGTCTGCTGGAACTGTTTGACGACGGTTCGTTCACCAACCGCTGGCTGCCCTTTACGGTCAACAATCACCGGTAAATCGCGTCTCGTTAATCTTTCCTTAACATAACGGCGGGAGGATTGTGCTACAATCGGTTCGGAAGGGGAAAGAAACTCCTTCCGACAACCGGCTGGGGCTTCATGCAAGGAAACTGGCGCCCAAGTCCTCATACAGGCTTTGAAAACGTCCAGGGACACCGATCCCGGGCGACTCTTTGTTCTGTATTTTGACGAAAGGACCTGTTTCATGTCTACCGACCGATCCGTCGGCGGGCGCCCCATCGCCCCCGGCCACGCTTCCATCCGAGCATCGTACATAGCGGCCTTTACACTGATCGAACTGCTCGTCGTCATCGCCATTATCGCGATCCTCGCTGCGATTCTCTTTCCGGTCTTCGGTCAGGCCCGGGAGAACGCCCGTCAGATTTCCTGCCTTTCCAATGGTAAACAGGTCGGACTCGCCGCCCTGATGTACGCTCAGGACTATGACGAGGTCTGGCCGATCGTCGGCTCGGCCCAGGAACCGTATACCAATCTGGAAGGCGTCAAGAACGACAAGGGCGAACCGTACAACGGCTGGTCGCTGGTGATGCTGCCCTATATCAAAAGCCGGGGCATTTTCCGTTGTCCGTCCATGGCGCCCACCTTCAGTGGCGGGGGGGTCTGCACCAAGTTCAACGGACAACCCATGACCAACACCTACGCCTACAACTGGTTCCTTGGCTCGGACGCTTCGTACGGCTTCAGCGCGACCGGCGTTCCGAGTCGCGGCTATGGCATCTCCCTCGATGGCACCAAGGTATGGAATACGCCGCGCCCCTTCTCCGAGGTGGCGCAACCGTCCAATGTGATTGCGTTCTTCCATTCGGCCGGAGTGCCGCCCTACGGGTTCAACTGGGGATGCACCTACGTCACCATCGAGACCCCGGATTTCCTGAACAAGATCCGAATGCGGGTTATTCACAAGGAGGGGGATAACGTGACGTTCGCCGACGGTCACACCAAGTGGTACTCGCTGAAGGACGCCGATTCCGCAAAGCCCCCGCTGAAAACCTTCTATATCCTTCAGAGCAAAAACATCTGGACCGTCCCCCAGTTCGTACCCGGCCCGACACCGAACCCGACGGCGCTCGGTTACCCGATCAGCAACTGAGTTACTCCGAGGCCCGGACAGGATTTCCCGTCCGGGCCGCTTCCCCGCCCACCCTGTTCCACGAAGAAACGTCCGATACGTCAGATACCGGGGTCCGTCCCCTGGTTGATGACGCGCCATTCGTCGCCGCCGACCGCGCGAATCTCCGCGGAACGGCCCTCCTGAGCCTTGTTCACCCATCGGGCGTCCAGGATGGCGGCACGTGCCAGAGCGACCGCTTCCGCATGGCCCCCCGCCAGATAGTCCTCCGCGTCCTCCGGAGTCAGGATATTGCCCGCGACGATTCGAGGCTTCCGACTGAACTCACGCACCCAGTCGGAAAGGAAGACCTCCGTACCGAAATAACCCCGCCGGGATTCCCGCCAGCAGGAAATATCCCAGATATCGACACCGGCGTCCTCCAGCGATGCCAGGAAGGTTTTCAGCCCGGACGGCGTCACGGGATGATTGGGGGCCTCCGGAGCGTCGGCGTGAATGCTGAAGCGGTACAGAAGCGGGATGTCGGGACCGATCGCATCGCGAACCGCCCGGGTCACCGCGACCGGGAACGCCGTCGGGTCGCCCCAGCGATCCGACCGCCGGTTGACATCCTGCCGCCAGAACTGGTGCAGCAAATACCCGTGCGCCCCGTGCAGTTCGACGAAGTCGCATCCCGCTTCCACACTCCGTCGGGCGGCGGCAGCGAAATCGGCAATCACCTGTTCGATCTCGCCTTCCGTCATCGCACGGGCCGGGTCAAACCCCTCACGGGTCCACTCCGACGCCGAGACCGGCGACTGTCCGAGAAGGGAAACTTTACTCGCCGCGCCGCCATGGAAAAGCTGCGTCCCGAAAAGCGTTCCGTGCCGATGGGCCGCCTCGACACACCGCCGCCAACCCTCGATGTACGCATCGTCCGAGATGCCGACCGCGTTCGGCCAACCCCGGCCACCGGACGAGACGAACGCCGCCGCGCCGATAATCGCACCGAACCCGCCCGCCGCGCGCCGTTCGTACCAGTCGACGATCCAATCGGTGATATGCCCGGAATCGGTCGCCTGATTCAGCGTCATCGGCCCCATCAGGGCGCGGTTCTTCAGACTGGTCTCTCCCGGCCCGAAAGCGAGAGAACGGAAAAGGGTGGGGAAGGTATGCATACCAACGATACACCCATGTGGCATCACGGTTCCCGGCGCAAGAAGGCGGCTCCGACCCGGATTGAGAACAAAGCCACCTAACGACCCTTGAAAACGGAACGGTGTCGTTGGGTCGCCCGCCGATGCGCTCAGGGAGAAAGGCGGAATTGACTCAGGCGGGCACCGGACGGGCCTTATTCTTGTCCGCCTGAACCCGGGCCAGTTGCTCCGTCTGGTAATACGCAAGATACTGCAGGAACTGGGTCGGCTGACCGCATTTGTCCTGCGCATCCTCCCTGGTCACCACGCCGTCCGCGACCAGGCGGGCCAGGCTCTGGTCCAGGTCCATCATCCCGTCTTTCGCGCCGATCTGGATCGTCGATCCCAACTGGAACGTCTTGCCTTCCCGGATCAGGTTCCGCACCGCCGGGGTGGCGACCATCGTTTCGAACGCGGCAATCCGCCCCTTCCCGTCCGCCCGTTTCAGAAGCGTCTGGGATATAACACCGACCAGATTGACCGCCAGCTGGACACGGATCTGCTGCTGCTGGTGTGTCGGGAAAACGTCGATGATCCGGTCGACCGTCTGTATCGCGTCGGTGGTATGGAGGGTGGCGAAAACCAGGTGCCCGGTCTCGGCGGCGGTGATCGCCAGAGCGATCGTCTCCAGATCCCGCATCTCCCCCACCAGGATTACATCGGGGTCCTGCCGGAGAACGTGCTTCAGAGCCTGAGCGAACGTATGCGTGTCCGTACCCAGTTCCCGCTGGTTAATCAGCGACTGAACGTCCTCGTAAACGTACTCGATGGGGTCCTCGATCGTGACGATATGCTCCGCGCGGGAATGGTTTATGTAGTTGATCATGGACGCCAGCGAGGTGGATTTGCCACATCCGGTCGGCCCCGTCACCAGCACCAGACCGCGCGGCATCTCGCAAAACTGCTTGCAGATCGCCGGCAGGCCGATCTCATCCATCGTTCGAATATCGAACGGGATCGCACGGGCCACCAGCCCCATGTTCCCACGCTGCTGAAAGATATTGACACGATACCGCGAAACGCCGGGAATCTCGTAGGAGAAGTCCAGTTCCAGATCGCGATGAAAGATCATGCTCTGCTTCGGCGTCAGAAGCGTCTCGATCAGCGCCGCCACCGAATCGTGGGTAAGTACCTCGGCATTGAGGGGCTTCAGTTCGCCGTAAACGCGAAACAGCGGCGGAGAATCCGCCTTCAGAACCAGATCGGAACCGTCGAACTTGATAATTGCGGACAGAAGCCGCTGAATGTCATATGCCATCTGACGTTTTCCTTTTTAGTGACTGCCGGTGCCGTGTGGCATCGTCGCCTGCTCGGCCGTCTGACGCTCGTACCGCTGCAACAGATATTTCGGGTTCGAACTTTTCGCCATCGCATGGTCGATGGTGACCGTTCCCTTACGCAGCATCTTCAGCAGGTACTGGTCGAGCGAGATCATCTGGTAGTCCGCGCCGGTCTCGATCATCGAGTAAATCTGATGGGTCTTCGCCTCACGGACCAGAGAGCGGATCGCCGGGGTCGCGATCATGATCTCGAAGGCCGGAATGCGTCCCGGTCGATCCGCCAGCGGAAGCAAGGTCTGTGAAACGACCGCCTGAAGGGTGACCGCCAGCTGCGTACGCACCTGTTCCTGCTGTTCCGGCGGAAAGACGTCGATGATCCGGTCGATCGTCTGCGGAGCGTCGGTGGTATGGAGGGTGGCGAAAACCAGGTGCCCGGTCTCGGCGGCGGTGATCGCCAGAGCGATCGTCTCCAGATCCCGCATCTCCCCCACCAGGATCACGTCCGGTGCCTGACGCATGACATGTTTCAGCGCATCCGCGAACGAATGCGTGTCCTGACCCAGTTCCCGCTGCTCGATCGCGGAAAGATTGTCCTCATGCACGAACTCGATGGGGTCCTCGATCGTGATGATATGACAGCGACGATAGCGATTGATATGATCGATACAGGCGGCGAGCGTCGTGGATTTCCCCGAACCGGTCGGGCCCGTCACCAGCACCAGTCCGCGTGGCAACAGCGACAGCTGTTTCAACACCTGCGGCAGTTCCAGTTCATCGATCGTTTTGCTCCGGGTCGGAATCAGGCGAAGCACCCCCCCGACATGCCCCCGTTGCCGCAGAACGTTGACCCGGAAACGAGCGATCCCCGGTATGGCATGGCTCATGTCCATTTCCATTTCCTTCTCGAACCGCTTCTGACGCTCCTCGTTCATCAGGGAATACATCAGACGCTGCGTATCGTCCGGCGTCATTTTCCGCAGGGGAAGGCGTTCCAGATGACCGTGAACGCGAACAATCGGCGGTTCGTTCACCCGAAGATGCAGGTCGGAACCGTTCTTTTTGACGACCTCCATCAGAAGTTCGTCGATGGACGGAAAGTCGGTATCGGCGAGAGAATCGTCGGACCCGGTCCCTGCCGACGGTGGCGACAACAATGTGTCCACGGAGGCACCTCAATTTCCTGGCACGGTCCCTTCAAAACGGCGAAAACGCAAGGGAGTCCGTCCCAATTTCGTTCGGAGACGCACAACCGCGCAGTGCGGCGTTTCGCGTCGCAAACCTTTCAAGCTATTTTACCGGAGAACCGGGGAGAATTTGCACTCCCGCCCGAAAAAGATCGACGCCGGACCGTCCGCGGATCGACGGATATGGGAAGTACAATACGATATGACCGTCGTCTTCCCCGCCCCCGCCCACCTGTGGACCGCCCTTCTCCTCGCCATCGCGATTTCGTCTGCGGCGCGCGCGGTTCGCGCGCTTTCCTGGTCCGGATTTTTCGCCGCAATCGCCGTCGGGTTCGCCCTGTTCGGCTTCGCCGGTTTTCCCGGAGCGGCGGCCCTCCTCACCTTTTTCATCTCCTCCTCCGCGCTTTCCCGGATCGGTAAAAAACGCAAGGATGCGTTGCGGTACGAAAAGGGAGGAGAACGCGATGCCGGTCAGGTACTGGCGAACGGAGGCGTCGCCGCGGTCGCCGCCCTCGGAATCCCGTTCCTCGGGCCGGACACTCGATGGATCTATTGCGCCGTTCTCGGGGCGTTAGCCGCCGCCAATGCCGATACCTGGGCCACTGAGATCGGTTCGCTCGCACGTGGCAAACCCCGCCGGATCACCGATTTCCGGCCGGTCGCCACCGGCGAGTCCGGAGCGGTTTCGCTCCCCGGAACCCTGGCCGCCCTCCTCGGCGCCACCGTGATCGCCCTCCTCGTGCCGCTTCGCTTCCCCGGCTTCCAGGGAATTTCCGCCGTCGCCGTCGCCGGCTTCGCAGGTTCGCTGCTCGATTCCTACCTCGGCGCGACCGTGCAGGAGCAATACCGCGATCCGTCCACCGGCCGACTGACGGAACGACGAACCGCCGAGGACGGAACGCCGCTGGCGCATTTCCGTGGCGTTCACGGCCTCGGAAACGATGCGGTCAACTTTTTTTGCACTTTATTTGGCGGAACGCTTTCCGCCCTGTTCTCGATATAACGGAAAATGAGGAGAAAGCCGGAAATGTGGCAACGATTTACGGAGCCGGCACGCCGCGTGGTCTTTTTCGCACAGGAAGAGGCCGGCAGGCTGGGCGAGAACTACGTATCGACGGAACACCTGCTCCTGGGACTGGTTCGAGAGAATGACAGCGTGGCGGCACGGATTCTCGACCGGCTCGGGGTAAGCCTG
>JANRLW010000048.1:0-39034 GCA_033762295.1 Capsulimonadales bacterium | reverse complement strand
ACGGTGACGTCGGTGCTGGCGGCGGCTCCGGTGACGTTGAGGGTGCCGGCGTTGACGGTGGTGGGACCGGAGTAGGTGCTGGTCCCCGAGAGGGTCAGGATGCCCGCGCCGTCCTTGGTGACCGAACCGGTGCCGCTGATCACGCCTCCGTAGGTCAGGTCGTCGGAGCGGTTGAAGGTCAGGTTCGCGCCTCCGGCCACGCTGACCGGTCCGGCGATACTGCCCGAAGTGCCGCCGTCACCCACGATTACCGAACCGGCGTTGACGGTGGTCGCGCCCGTGTAGGTGTTGGTCCCGGTCAGGGTAAAGGTACCGGTTCCGTTCTTGGTAATGCCACCGGTGCCGGTGATGGCTCCGGCGTAAACCGTGCTGGTATTCGTTCCGCCCAGGGTCAGGATGCGTGCGTTGGTGAAGACCGTACCGCCGGCACCGGCCAGCGAACCGATCGTTTCGTTCGCAAATCCCAGAGCCAGCGTGCCGCCATCGACAACCACCGCACCCGTATCCGCCAGGTTCGCCCCGGTGTTTCCGAGCTGGAGAGTACCTGCGTTCACGGTAAGCCCGCCGGTGAAGGTATTGGCTCCGGAAAGCGTGACGGTTCCGGTTCCATTCTTGGTGACGGAACCCGCGCCGCTGATGATGCCGCCAAGGCTCGTCGAACCCGTTCGGTCGAAGGTCAGGTTTGCGCCGCCCGCGATGACGACGCTGGAGTTGGCGATCGCACCGGTCGCGCCACCGTTACCGACGGACACGGTACCCGCGTTGATCGAGAGCGTACCCAGGTTCGTGTTGGTACCGGTCAGGAAAAGCGTCCCCGCGCCGTTCTTGTTGACGGCACCGTTTCCGCTGATGACGTTGGCATAGGTGGAAGCGTCGGAGCGGTTGAAGGTGAGGCTGGTTCCGGAACCGTTCAGCACGACATTGCTGGTCAGCGACCCGGTGGTGCCGCCGTCGCCGATGGCGAGACCGGCGGTGCCGCTAAGGGTGGTCGCTCCGGTGTAGGTCTTGGCTCCGGTCAGGGTCAGGACACCGCCTCCGGTCTTGGTGAGGCCGCCGGTGCCGGTGATAACGCCGGCGTAGGTCGTGGTGGCTGTCCCGGACAGGGTCAGGGTCGATCCTCCCAGGCTGACGGTACCGCCGGTACCGGCGAGGGAACCGATCGTTTCACCGGCCGCGCCCAGTGCGAAGGTGCCGCCGTTGACAATAAGCGCGGCCACGTTGGAGATATTGGTGCCGCTGCCGCCCAACTGAAGCGTTCCGCCGTTGACCGTGTAGGAACCGCTCAGGGTGTTCGTCCCGGAGAGCGTCAGGGTGCCGGTACCTGCCTTGACGAATCCGCCCGAACCGGCAAGGACGCCGGCGAAGGTGGTCGTATTGTTGTTACCGCCCGCCGTCAGTGTCCGGAAGCTGATATTGACCTGGGAACCGGCGACACCGGCGAGAGAGCCGATCGTCTCCGCCTGGTTCAGGTTGAGGATCGCCGTCGCGCCGGACAGGTCGACCGCCGCAGTATCGGAGATATTGTTCCCCGCCGCGTTGGTGTTGACGGTGCCGGCGCTGATGTTCAGACCGGAGAAGGTGTTGGTGCCGGCCAGAGTCAGAGCGCCGGAACCCGCCTTGGTAATGGTCTGCGCTCCGCTGATGTTACCCAGCACCTGGAGGGTGCCGGTGGCGCTGGAAACATTCCAGGTCTGGTCCGCGCTCAGGATTACCGGCGCAAAGATCTGCTGGGTGACGGACCCGTTATGGGTGATGCCGCCCGCGCCGATCGTCAGCGAGGAGCCGCCGGAGGACAGAATGCGGAAAGCGGGAGCCGTCGCGCCGAAGAGGAGCGAGGAAATGGAAAAGTTGGCGTTGACCACGGAGTTGATGCTCGGAGCCGCTGCCAGAAACTGAACGTCGGAACCGGCGACCGGCGCGCTGAGGAGGTTCCAGTTCAGACCGGTGGTCCAGTTCGTGTCGGCACCGAGGCCCGTCCAGATGTACTGTGCCTGGGCGGACGAGGCCAACAGCGAAAGCGCCGCCGCGACCGTGCCCGCCGTCGCGACCCGACGTACGGACCGCAATACGCGGTTTCCCTTGCCCTGCAGCTCCGTTCCGATAACGCTATTGTTCCTTGTCATTTGTTTTCCCATTCGCAACGGTTTCCTCATTTAGTCGCTTCGACCACTCCATACACCATCCGTTCGAAGCGGCGGCCGGTGAACCGGTCTTGAAAAACCTTCGCTGACTTGATTTCAATGCAATGGGATAAGGAAGAAATGTGCTACGTCGCGCAACCCATCCCTATTCCGAATCTGCGTCCGTAAATGATGACGGACCGAAAATATCGCCTGCCCCTCCGGGAAAGTCCGGCCGACGGCTAATCTACGATCGCTACCAGTATACCCGTGCGTCCACTCTTCTAAACACCGATTAAAAGTGATTTTGACAACATAAGTGTATTTCAATAATTTCGAAGAAAGCAGACAAGCATTCTTCGCTCCGGGCCGAGTAGCGCTTCCCATTATTCATCGGCGTTTCCCTCCGCTTTCCTCCGGTTAGTTTTCCTTGGTTCTGCCTGGTGAGTCGCCGTCAATGCCTCGAATGCCGCCAGAACCGGTGTAATATCCGAGGAGAAGGAGGCCTGGGCAACCTCCATGAATGCGGCGACGCACTCCGGGTCCCACTGCGTGCCCGCGCCTTGTCGGAGAACGGCCATCGCTTTGTCCCGGTCCGCGCCGCGCCGGTAGGGGCGATCGGTCGTCATCGCGGAGAACGCATCCGCCACGGCCAGGATACGTGCCAGAATCGGGATGTTTTCGCCCCGAATACCGTCCGGATAGCCGGTGCCGTCCCAGGCTTCGTGATGATGCCGGACGGCCGCCACCAGTTTTTGCCTCTGCTCCGGCGGAACGAGACGCGGCGCGTTCTCTCCGGTGATCCCGCTGCCGGGGAGCTCCAGGAGCGGAAGTTGAGGAATCGGACGATCCGATATCGATTCGAGAATGGTTTCGACGTCCGGTTCCGTCGATTCCGGCAGCCGATGGGACGGATGGGTGAGAAGCACCTCCACCAGCGCCGCGCCGAGCGGGGCATGCTGTTTGATCGCCTCGTACTCCTCGGCGGTCAGCGAGGTCGGCAAGCGGAGAATCCGCTGAGAGACACCGATCTTGCCGACATCGTGCAGCAGGGCCGCCGGACTGAGCAGGCCCAGATCCTCCTCGGAAAGGTTCAGGACCTGGCCGATCATGACCGCATAGATCAGAACGTCCTCGCTATGCTTCCGGGTATACCGATCCTTGCTGTCCACGGCGGTGACCAGGGAGTCCAGCATCGGAAAGCCGACCATGGTCTCCGCCAGCTCGGCGCGCAGGTGCGGCAAAAGCCCCGCCTGACCTTCTTTCTTGTTGCGGTACAGCCGTTCGTCGGCCAGCGAGAGGGCGGCCAGCGGGGTGGTGGCTTCGTCCGGATAGACGGCGACGCCGAACGAGATGCCCAGCGGAATGGGCGCATCATACCCGCGCGGCTGCCAGCGGGAGGCGAAGGCGTTATCCCGCAGGCGAGATTCCAGCAGTCGGACCGCATCCTGCTTGGTCACGCCGGCGAGAATGACCGCGAACTCATCGCCCCCGAGTCGTCCGATGGTATCCGTCGGGCGGCAGGTCGAACGCAGGGCGTTGGTGATGTGCAGCAGGACCGCATCGCCTTCCAGATGTCCGAACGCATCATTGAAGTATTTGAAGTTATCGACATCGAGGACCGCGACCGCGAAGGGCGAACCGTCACGCTCCGAGCGTTTCCCCTCCTCCTGAAGCCGTTTATGGAACGCCTGATGATCGAACAGCCCGGTCAACGGATCGCGTTCCGCTCGCTGCATCGCGTCCGCCAGCAACTGGTCCTTCTGCTGTTCCAGCGTCTTCTGGGCCGAGATATCGCGCGAGACGACCAGAAGCTGTTCGCTCCGCCCCTCGGCGTCCGGAAGTGCGGTCACGACGACGTCCCACCAGCGGCCGTCGCCGTTCAGCGAACGGGTAAAGCCGAGGAATCGCCGGGTCTCGCCGATGGCGGCACGGCGGACGGCATCCTCGGCGACCTGACGCCATTCGCCATCCCAGAAGGAGGGCCAGTACGCCCCCCGGACTCCCTCGACATCCGTAATCGCCAGCAGGCGGCGTCCCGTTTCGTTCACCGACAGCAAGTAGCCGTTCATATCCAGGATCTGCATGCAGTCCGGACTGCTCTCGATGATCCGGCGGGTCCGTTCCTCGCTGTTGCGCAGAAGGTCCTCCCCCTGCTTGCGCTGGGTGACATCATAGGCCACCCCGCGGTACCCCTGGAAGGAACCGTCCGCGCCGAGAATCGGCACTCCGGAGATCTCCAGGTAGACGGTTTCTCCGACAATATCAATCACTTCCAGGGGAACCCGGGTGAAAGGCTGTTTGCGCTGCGCGAATCCCCCCAGAGTCAGCTGGACAATCTCCCGCGCCGACGGCGGGGCAAAGTCGGCGATCGGAACCCCGAGCATCTCCTCCGGGCGGAAGCCGAGCCGACGGGTTACCTGCCCGGAGACGTAACGATATCTGCCGTCGGCATCGGACTCCCAGACCCAGTCGGACAGGAGATCGACCAGGTTGCGGTACTTCTCTTCGCTTTCGCGGCGTTGTTCCTCCGCCTCGACCTTTTCCGTGATGTCCTGGGCGACACCCAGAATTTCGCGCGGTTCCCCGGTGATCTCATGGCGTGTGAAGACCATCTCCCGACAGAAGAGCGTTCGCCAGGTGCCGTCCTTGTGCCGCATGCGAACGATGACCTCGATCACCTCTCCGTCCGCCAAATGGCTCAGGCGTTGCCGCATCGCCAGGTGCACGGCGGAGTCCGCCGGATGAAGCCGCGAGGAGAGAAACGCGCTTACATGATCGCCGACACCGATCCAGGCGTCCGGATAGACCAGCAGTTCCGGATCCTCCGGGCCGAATCCCAGCAACTGCGCGATGCTTCGATTCGCATACCGGGTCTGACCGCCTTCGAGGTCATATACATAAAGGAGGTCCGGGATCGCCAGAGCGATTCGCCGTGCGAGCTGTTGCGCCTGCCGGAGGCTTTCCTCCATCGCCTTGAACGCCGTGATATCGACCACCGCGCCGTACAGGGCAATGACCTTTCCCTCCTCGTCGCGATCGGCGCGGTGATAGATCTGGAGCCATTTTCGGATGCCGCGCTCGGTCCGGATCGGCAACTCGGCCATGTGTCGCATGCCGTTGCGCCGGACGCGCTCCTGAGCCTGTTCCATTCGCAGACGATCTTCCGACGCGAAGTAGCGATCGAGTTCATTGCGGGACGGAGGCCCGGCGGCCGGATCGCGCTCAAAAATACGATACATTTCGTCCGACCAGAAGTCGTGAAGGGGAGCGGTCCCCGGGTCCGTGCCCGGGGAGATCAGCGAAAGTTCCTGCCGGAAATGGCCGGATTGGGTGATCCGTTGCGCCTCCTTCAGGCGGGTTTCGGACTCTCGCAGGCGGGCTTCCGCCTCAAACCGTTCGGTGATGTCGGAAACGGCGCCGACCCATTCCGCGATCTCCCGCCGATCGTTCCGAAGCGGGACGGCACGGACCTGCCAGCGGCGGTACCCGGTGCGTTCCCCCCCGATCCGAATCTGCAGTTCGAGACGGGTGCCCGCTTTCGTCGCCTGTCGCCACTCCCGAGCAATATCTTCGATCTCCTCCGGGTGGAGGAAAGCCCTCAGGGCACTTCTCGTAAAGCCGCCTTCCGGCATTTCCTGAAGTCCGAGGGCGCGAAGAAGGTGGGAGGAGGCATCGAGCAGGTTGCCTTCGGGAGAGACGCGGAAGATACCGTCCACACTGGCTTCGGTGATCAGGCGGTAGCGGGCCTCGCTTCGGGCCAGCGCCTCCGCCGCCTCCACTCGCTCGGTGATGTCCTGAACGACGCCGATCCACTCTCGGATCGCCGACCGGTCATCCCGCACCGGCACCGCCCGGACCGAACATCGTCGATAGGAGCAGTCCGCTCTGCCGGTGGCCAGCCGGAACTCCCCTTCGAAGATGGCTCCGCTCTCCCGGCAGGTTCGCCAGCGGTCTTCCAGCGCCGGACGGTCTTCCGGGTGAACCAGATCGGACCAGGCGCGAATGGCGGTCTCGTTATCGCCGATATCGTCGGCGTCTCCACGGACCATGGCGTAAAGCGTGTCGTTGCAGTACAGGATGCGTCCGTCCGGGGCCGCTCGCCAGACACCCTGGTGCACGGAATCCACCAGCGTCCGATAACGCGCTTCCGACTGACGAATCCGCTGTTCGGCTTCCTTGCGGTCGTGAATATCGGTGATGACGCCGGTCAGGTAGAACGGGGTGCCGTCGGCGGCACGCTCGACACGGGAACGCGAACTGATCCAGCGGTACTGGCCGTCATTGCGAAGGATGCGATACTCGGTTTCGGTCGTGCCGATGACGCTGTCGAATACCCCGTTGCGGTACGCTCGAAGCCGTTCGTAATCGTCCGGATGGATGCGCGATTGCCAGACATCGTCGCCGTCGAACTCGGGCCAGCGGCCGGTCACCGGGTCGATGTTGTCCTCGGGCACCGAATCGAATCCGAAGAGTTTCCAGAACTGCGGCGATCGATAGAGGGTGTTCCGGGACGGTTCGGTCACGGAGCGGATATGCATCTCCCAGACGGCGTCACGCGAGGCTTCGATCGCCCGTTCGAACCGCGCGGTCGCTTCCCGTGATACCGATTCCTGTCGCTTGAACTCCGTAATGTCCTCGGCGACGCCTACCGTCCGAACGATGACGCCGTTTTCGTCGCGTCCGAAGGGAACGATCCGGTTGCGTATCCATCGGTATTCGCCGTACTTATGGCGGACCCGGAACTCGAGGATCGCGAACTCGTTGTCCGCCAGAGCGTCGATCCGGGCGGACTGCTCGTGGAAGGATTCCAGATCGTCGGGATGGATCAGTTCCGGAATGCCGCCTGTGGTGGTGCGCAGATCCTCCTCGGAGTAGCCCAGGATATCGGCCAGCCGTTCGTTGACGTAGACCGAGGAGTGATTGCGTCGATCATAGACATAAAGGATGTTCGGCAGTGCGCGCGCGACCTGGGTCAGGAAGCGTTCCCGCGAGGCCAGTTCCAGTTCGGCCGTCTTTCGGTCGTGAATATCGGCGATGACACCGACCAGACGCAGCACATGACCCTGTTCGTCCCGCTCGACCCGGAACCGTTCCCGGACCCAGCGAAACTCCCCCGAACGATGGCGCAGGCGAAACTCCGTCGGTTCGACCCAGGAGTGCGGATCGATATGGTCGCGCCGATGCGTTTCCACCTGTTCCCAGTCCTCGGGATGAATCCGTGGCTGCCAGAAGGTCCGCCATTCCTCCGTTTCGAGAGAAGGAAAGTCGTCGGGGATATCGTCGGGGATATCCGCCATCTCCTTCCAACGGGGGGAGCGGTAGTGGACTCCACGGACGAAATCGTGTTCCCAGATGCCGTCATGGGTTGCCGCGACGGCGCGTTCGAACCGCGCATGCGCGGCCTTCAGATCCAGTTCCGCCTGCTTACGGTCGTGAATGTCGGCCAGAACCCCGGTGATACGCAACAACTCGCCGTCCGCCGCCCGGTGCGTTTTGCCGCGAATGACGAACCAGCGGTAGGCGCCGTCCGGCTGGAGGAGGCGGAATTCGATACGGGGGAAGGGCTTGCCGCCGAAGATGCAGTCATGGCGAAGCCGGGCGAAGCCGGGGCGGTCCTCCGGATGAAGTTTTTCCACGAACGCTTTGCGGTAGTAGGGGTCGTCGGGCGGAGGCGGTCCGTCGTTCACGCCCAGCAGCGTTTTCCAGGCCGGAGAGCGGTAGGTGACGCCTTCGCCATCCTCGGTCGGTATGGTGAAGTCGGACTCCCAGAGCCCCTCGTCGGCGGCGTCCATCGCGCGTTCGAATCGCGCTTTTTCAAAAGACAGAAGCGATTCCGTCTCTTTTTGAAGCGTGATATCGGTCAGGACGCCGGTGGTGCGAACCGGCTGACCCTCCTCATCGCGTTCAACGTACCCACGCTCGATAAACCAGCGGTAGAACGGGCAACCGTCGTCGTCGAGGAAGCGGAGTCGGAACGTAATGCTGTCGAACGGCTCGTTGCCGAAGCGCCAGCACTCGTGATGCGCTTGAACCCGTGGCAAATCCTCCGGATGGATGCGTTGCCACCAGTAGGCGATCCGCTCCGCTTCGTTCGCCTCAGCCGGAAGATCGTGCGAGTCGGTCATTTCGCGCCACCGGGAGGAGAAGTAGGCCCGGTCACGCAGATGGTCGATCTCGGCGATGCCGTCCCGGGTCGCGGTCACGGTACGCTCGAACCGATCCTGGGCCGAGCGAAGCGCATCGATATCCCGAATAACGATCAGTCCGCCGCTGTCGCCCGGCAAGGGCACGGGGTGCACTCGCGTCTCGTACCAGCGCCGGTTGAACGGACAACGGAACTCCTCGATGATCGGGCCGTTGTCGCGGCGGAGCGCCTCCAGAAGCAGGTCGAGCGGGTTCGGGTCCGTTCCCATCAACGAGGGAGGGTACAGATCATCGAATGTCAGGCCGTGCAGGCCGCCCGATGGACGATCGTAAAGGGCTTCCGCGACACGATTGCCATAAAGTATCCGGCGGTGACGATCGATTACCAGAAGTCCGTCGCCAGTGGCGGCGAAAGCCTGTTCCCAGGTAAAGGGCAGAGAGTCCTGCGTCGACGAGGACCCCTTCGAACGGGAGGCGGACGAAAGCGACCCGGCCGGTCCTTTCCTCTCATGGGAGGGGAACCGATCGGTGTTCGGAAGGGTTTCACCAGGCTCCGAAGCAACGGAACCGTGGATTCCGGTGTCTCCTGTTGCGGAGATCACGTTGGTCATTACGCTTTGCCTTTTTTCCGAACGTGTCATCTCTTCCGTCGAACCGACGAAATCCGTTGCGGCGGAAAATCCGCGAGGGCGAGGCTTCGCAAACCGGCACTTTCCCTGTACTTAATGTATTGGTCTTTTGCTGCCCGTACGTTATGGGAAACGGCGATTCGTATTGAATATTGTACCCCTGTTAGTGACGTAAAACGGGGGAGCCAGGCGGAGAAAAAGAACAGATACCTGAAGAGATGCGTAATACATATGTGGTAACTCTTAATGTCTGGAAACCGACCAGCGTTCTGACAATCGTGGAGCAGGGGATCATGCCCGACCTGGGGCATGCCTCTCTGGAAGTGGTCCGGGATGACGAACCGATCGGTTACGTCAGTTTCTGGCCGGAAATGGATTCCGCCGTCGGGCAGGTGACCAACCTGTTCAAGCATCGGCTGGAACGTCACCCGGTCAGTCTGGCGCAGGAATCCGATCCGACCGACGGATATATGCAGCGGCCTCCGGACCGTACGGAGGAGATGTTCGGTTTGGATGAGGAGCGGATCCTTCGGGGATGGCACCGTCTGAAAAACATCAAGTACGATTTCTTTCATTGGAATTGCAGCAATGTCGCCAAGTTTCTCATCGTCCGCGCGATGACGCCCCCGGATCAGGCGAGACTACGCGCGTTTCTGGGCTGCTCGGACGCCGACCTCGAGGAGGTAAACGCGGAAGCCCGGCACATCACCGGCGGCCCGGAGGACGATGAGATTCTTACCGATCGTCTGCGCCGCCTGGCTCTGACGGATTTCATCCGGTGTATTCCCGATGATCTGGTCGTTCTCGCACAGGCGCTTCGGGAAAGTCGGGAAGTCATTCCCGATCCCAGGGTCGAATCCGAGCCGGAACCGGCTCCTGCCTGAAGGACCGATCGACGGTCGCTCGTTCGAACCGTTTCAGAGCGAAAAATCCTCTGCGGCCTTCGGCGACGGACGGTCGGAAAACTCCTCAAAACGGCAGTCCAAAATCGCACCACGCAGGTAGACCGTGTATCGAGCCCCCGCGCCGCGCAGATCAAAGGCGTACAGACCGGGACGGATCGGCATTCCCGAGGTCGCGGTATCCGCACCGCATTCCCATTCGATGTTCCCTGCGCCGTCGTGTCGGAAGGTCATTTGACCGATCACGGTTCGACTCAAGTCCGTCATCCCCATACGCACCACCGTCATGTCCAGAACCGGGTAGGCGTCCGCGTCGCCATGATGAACGATACGGTTGACGAAGCGGTAATCGAGCGGCATAAAGACGCCGAGGTCGGTGAAGGCGAACCGCGCCGCGCCGTTGACGATCAAAAGCAGGCTGTCCTGAGGAATCAGACCGCTCAGGGATTCCGGCGGCAGTCCCTCGCGTCGAATACGCTCCGCTTCTCGAAAGGCCGGCACCGTCTCATACAACGCCATCTGGCTGACTCGTTCGCAACTGATCTTTTCGATACTGATAATTGCTTTGTAATGCATAGCGCTTTCTTCCTCGCCCGAAATTCCTCACCGCATATCCACCGGTTTCTCCGGCAATCTCCCCGAATGTCGAAATCCGACGCCGGGTTTAATGGAGGCTTAACGGCTGAATCTTATAATCCGGATGAATGAACGCCAGACGAAATACGGAAGGGAGATAGGCCGCCATGTTGATCATCGATCGGGGAAGGAACGCCGGGTACCGACCGGATGGCAGATCGGAACAGGACGAAAGACCGGGCGTCACCCGGACGACGGTTACCTGGCGAGAACTGCCGAATCGATTGAAGGAAGCGATTCGAAAGGACGCCCTGTTCGCCGGGGCTGCTGAAATGGACTGGCTCCATCTGGTCAGAAACCCGGAAAAAAGCCGGATCAGGATCGACGAAATGATCGTCTCGTTGCCCGACACGCTCCGTCCGCTAGCGGAGACGACGACCGGGAATTCCCTGGTTCTGCTCCGGGTCTATAACGGACATTACCCGACCCGGTTTTTTGTCGGAGTCTGCCCCGAACAGGATCTCGTCTACTGGACCGAGGAGCACTTCTGGTAGAGAAGAGGGTCCCCGGTCCCGCCGACGGGAGGATACCGTGTGAACTCGTTATTCCGATTCTTACGATGGCGCGCATGTCTTTCCGTCGTTCATATCCGCCCTATCCGAGGTTCGCAGGGAGACGCCCCGTCCTGTGGCGGCTCTCCCCGGTCGTGTGACTCCCCTCGTTTTCGGATGCCAAATCTCCTTTTCTCTCGTTAGCCCCGGTCCTTCCGAACGGACCTCCGCCGAATGCGTTCCGCGGGAACGCCCGCCTCCGCCATTCGCATGATTCCTGTGATCGCCCCTCTCCGACAAAAACCTTCGGGAAGAGGTTCCCTGTTGCCCTCTCAGGAAAGCAATAGCCATGCCAAAACGATTGAATAGTGGATTTCAGTTAACTTTATCAGGTGGTAACCGTTTAAGATGTGGAAATTAGTGAACCAAAAAACACATACAAATGTATTGTCAATCACGTGGCTGACGCCGCGATGCGGTCGTCCGCAAATCCGTGCGGACAGTGAAATCAAGAGGAGCGAACTATGGTGAGAACGTGTACCGTCGTCGGCGCAACGGCGCTGATGATAACAACCCTGATCGGCGGAGCGGGGCATGCTCAGGATGCGGGAACGATACCGGATCAGACGACCCCGACCACCCCCGGTCAGACCACGCCGGCTATTCCGGATCAGACGACCCCGACCGTTCCCGGTCAGACGACTCCGGTGACCCCGGATCAGACGACCCCGACCGATCCGAACATCCCGAACAATCAGAACCCGACCACGCCGGTGACTCCGGATCAGACGACTCCGGTGACCCCGGACCAGACGACTCCGGTAACTCCGGATCAGACGACCCCCGTCAGCCCGACGGATCCGACCACCAACGATCCGACCCTGCGACAGGACGACGCGACCGGCACGACGACCGATCCCAATACCGGACAGACGCCGGATGCCGGGATGCAGGATGACTCCACCATGAACCGGAACCGGAATATGAACCGGAACCGTAATATGAATAACGGATACGAAACATCCGACAGCTACGGTAGCGGCGGGGCCAACTCGGGTTACGGCAACGACGGGTATCTCCCGAATACCGGTGCGGAATCCGCTCTTCCGGCGGTGCTCGGACTGCTGCTCGGAGGTGTGGGAATCGCACTGCGCCGTCGGACCGCCAGGTAATCCGAATCGTTAACGGAGGGATCGGGCGAGTGGGACGATCGACCATACGGGCAAGACGCCTTCTCGCCAATCTGCTTATTACGGCTGGCCTGTTGCTGGCGCTCTGGCCAGCCGCGATCGAGTTTTTCGGCACCGCGGAGCAAAATCGTCTCAGGCAGGAATTCGATCGAGTCGACCGGACAACGACCCCGTCCGATAATCAAGAACCGATGATTCTGCCGGTGGAACCGTTGCCGCCGTTGACAACGGCGAAAGAGGTCGAACCGCAGGGGCGACCGCCCGAACGGACACGTCCGGTACGGTTCCGGCGGGTGGCGAAAGGCGCCCTGTTCGCACGGCTGCGAATTCCGCGCATCGGCCTCGAAGCGATGGTAATCGAAGGCACGGATCAGGACGACCTGCGGCGCGGACCCGGCCATATCCCCGGAACCGGATTCCCGGGCGAACCCGGAAATTGTGCGATTGCGGCCCACCGCGCCCGATGGTTCAAAAATCTTCCCAACCTGCGCAAAGGGGACGCGGTCTGGGTGGATCAGCCCGACCGGACGTACAAGTACATCGTCACCGGCCGCAAAACGGTGACGCCCGATCGAGGTGATCTGTTGAATCGCAACGTCGGCTCCGAACTGACCCTGATTACCTGCGACGAACCGACCGCGAACGCTCCGTACCGGATTCTTATCTTCTGCCGACTGGCATCGACATTCGCGCGTTGACGGTCGGTTCCTTCCGACTGGCTGACCTGTGCGGACCCGCCTCCGGAGATCGGAAGGTCAGGCGCCCATCTGGGTAATGCGTCCGCCGGTGACCGGGAGGTACGCCCCCGTGACATAGGTGGCGAGATGGCTCAGGAAAAAGACACAGCCGTTGCCGATCTCCTCACCGCTCCCGTGCCGTCGCAGGGGGAGCGATTCCCCGAACCGGCGGGAGCCTTCCGAGGACGTGTCGACCTTCTCATCGGCCATCCAGCCGGGCGCGACCATATTGACCGTAATGTTGTCCGGTCCGAGTTCCATCGCCAGGGAGCGGGAGATACCGACCATCGCGCCCTTTCCGGCCATGTAAACCGACCAGTTCGCCGGAGCCATGTTCCAGAGTTCGGTGACGATATTAACGATCCGTCCACCCCCCTGCGCCTTCATAAACGGACGCGCGGCGCGGACCGTATGGACCACGGCCTTGCAGCCGAAGTCGAACGAGTTGGCATAGTCCTCCCAGGTCACTTCCTCGAACGAGCCTGACTGACGTCCGGCAATGGCGTTATTGATCACCCCGTCGATGCGTCCGAACGTATCGACGACCGACCTGACCATCGTTTCGACCGCCTCCGGGTCACGCACGTCCGCGCCGAACGCCTGGGCCTTGCCGCCCTCGGCCAGTATCCGCGCCACGTGAGCTTCGGCCTTTTCCTGGCTGCCGCCGTAGTTGATGGCGACGGTCGCGCCCTCGCGCACCAGCGCCCGAACGATATCCGCGCCGATCCCGCGCGCCCCGCCGGTGACCAGAGCGACTTTGCCTTCGAGTATCACTGTCCTGACTCCTTATCGGATGGTTAAAACGTTATTCGCTCGATCGCGCTCCAGGGAAAGAACATTTTGCCCGTGGAACCCTCGATGGTCAGGCCATGATCGTTGATCGCAATGATCTGCCCGACGTACGAGGTCTGCGTGGAACCGCGCATGATCGTCGTATAAAGAATGACTTTCGTCCCGACTTCCATTTCCGCCCCTTCTATTCCTCGTCGGCGCGGAGAACGATCGCCTTGCCGGTTTCGGTACCGACCGCGACCGCCCGGCCGTTGGGCGCAAAGGTCACGGTGCTGACATGGCCGGAATCGTTCCAGTAGCGCAGTCCGCGCAAAGACAGTACCTGATCCCCTGTCGCTACATCCCACAATTTTACCGAACCATCGTGGGCGCCCGATACCAGCCGGGTCGAATCCGGAGAAAATACCAGTCCGGTGACCGTATTGATGTGGCCGGTGCAGGTGGCAGAGCGCTTGCCGGTCGCCACTTCGATCAGGTCGATCGTGTCGCCGCGTGCGATGGCGAGGTAACGGCCGTCCGGAGAGATATTCGACGCCGTTTCCGAACGTCCCGGTTCGGGCGGAATTTCGCCGCGCTTTTCGCCGTTGGTATCGGCAATATGAACGGACTCGCCTCGGGCGCCGGTCACCACTTGAAGGCTGTCCGGGAGGAAGGCCAGAAGGGAGATGGCGCCCTTATGCGGCTGGAACGTCCGGACGGTCGTCGACGGCGCAAGGGGGCGAACGGTGACCGTCCCATTTGCCCGTCCGACCGCCAGTTTCTGGCTGTCCGGGGAGATGGCGACCCGGGTCACCGCCGGTGTGCCGGCCGGGAACAGGGCAAAGAGACGTCGGGGCTGACGTCGGTCGAACATCTCCACCGCGCCGTCCCGACAGCCGACGACGACATAATTCCGGTCGGGAGAGAACGCCACGCAGGTGCCGGACACCCGCGCATGGGTCAGAAGGAAACCCTCAATCTCCGGCGGGCGGGGCAGGGAGAGGCCATCTCCTTCGCTGATGATCGCCACGTTCTGAGAATCCGGCGTGAAAACCAGGGAGCGGATTCCGCCGGTCTTCCGGATAGGGTCCGGCGCTTTCATTTGCAGAACGGAAACGATGCTCGTCGCGCCGCCGATGGCGATCCGGGTGCCGCGCGCCGAAATGGCGATCGTCCGGGGGTTTTTGATGTCGGGATCGATCTTCTCCCGGCCGAGGAGGGAGCCATTGATGGCATTGTAAATCAGCAGGTGGTTGTCACTCGTCACCAGAGCCGCCTGAATACCGCCGGGAAAAAAGGCGGCGGCATTGATCTTTTCATTCTCCGTGTCCAGAACGACCCGGCGTCGGCTGTCGGAAACGGAGTAGATGGCGGTTTGCTTCTCCGTCGAAACGATGGCATAATCCCCGTTCTCGTCGAGGGCGAGCGCACGAACCACGCCACGCGCGTTTTTCTCCGGGTCGATCCGCCCGAGCGACTGTCCGCGAACGTTCCAGACCGAGACCTTTCCGGCGGAATGACCGACGAGCAGACGTGGCTGGCGTCCGCGCGAGAAGGCCAGCGCGGTCACGGCGCTGAGACCGGCGGAACAGGTCACCGGCGGCTCCGTTCCGTTGATCGCTTTTAGTTGAACGTTTCCCCTGGCGTCGCCGCCCGCCAGGAAATCGCCCTGCGGGGAGATGGCGACGGTTCGAAAACGCGCGAAACCGAAGTCGCGTTTCCGCCCGGTCTGTCGGAACAGCAGCGCGCCGCGCGGATCGGCAGCGATCAGGGCATTCGTGTTTCCGACAAAGCCCAGGGCGTGAACGCCGTCCGTCACGGACAGCGAATCGAGCGTCGCCTCGGAGTGACAGAGGCTGTTCAGATAGAGCCACTCGAACGTCGGTCGCGAACCGACGAACCGTACCTGTTTGAGCAGTTGTTCCGCCCGCCCGATGTTCCCGGTGGGCGCGCCGTTATTGTCGGCCGGACGGACGGTGTAGACGCTTCCGCTTTCCAGTTCGTTCAGGGCGGAGGAGATCAGATAGATGTTCTCCTGGCGGACGCGGCTGTCCTGGAGCCGCTTCCCCTCCTCGATCAGCGCCGCAATCTGGCGGGTCGTCTCCTCGCGCTCGTTTTTCGCCGCGTCGACGGCGTTTCTGGCGATCTCGAGTTGTTCGAGCGCCTCCTGCGCCTTCGTGCGGGCGGCAAGGGCTTCGTTACGGGCGAGGGTCGCGGCGACCTGCGCTTCCTGCCGTTCCTTTTCGGCGGCGGTTGTCTTGGCGGCGGCGGCGTCCGCGGCTTCCTTGCCGTCGATCAGCGCCTTTCGCATCCGGTCCAGTGCGGCGTCGGCCAGGATTTTTTTCTCCTTGGCGACGGCTTCCGCCTGTCGCTGCCGATCGACCGCCCGTTTCCGCCGCTCCTGAGCGTTTTGAATCTGGCGCTCGGCGTTGGCCCGCTCCTTCTCCACGCGCCGGTTCGCCTCCCGGACCCGCTGCAACGCTTGAAGCTCCGCTACGGCCATCTGTCGCTTGATCTCCGCAAGACGTTCGTTGACCTGCTTCAGTGTCCCGTTCTTCGCCGCCAGTTCCCGATAGGCGGTGTCGGAACTCGTCTGTGCCAGTTTCGCCCGTCGTGCGTCCGCCTCCGCCTGTGAGTTCGCGGTCATGGTCGCCTGCAGCATCAGCAGAAGCGTCGAAATGACCGTCAGCGAAAGCGCGCCGACCTGTAGCCGACCCCGTCGCGCCGCCGCCTCCTGACGGCGCAACTCCTCGCCGGGGGTATTGGCCCGGATAAAATCGCCGTCGAAGACGCGTTCGTAGATGCGGTTTCGGACGCTGAGACGTCCCCGGTCATCCATGACTTTAACGACGCCGGACAGCCGGAGTGTGGCGTACAGGGGGTTGGAATCGTCATCGTAGAAACGCCGACCGGATCGGAGACGTGAGTAGAGGTCCAGAATCTCCTCGACCCGATGATCGCTGCTGCGCAGGAGCCGGTCACGAACGAAGGTCAGGTTGTCGTCGCTCTCTCTCGCCGTTTTCGTCAGGAATAACCGCTGGCACTCCCGGTCGACATCCGCAGGACTGACGGCTCGCTGTCGGGCCAGTTCCTGGCAGAGACGCTGTGTCAGGTAGGGATGACCCCCGGTCCAGTAAAGCACCCGGGGAAGCAGCGAACGACCGCCCGCGCCGAGTCCGGCGGCCAGACCGGAAGCCTCCTGTTCCGTAAAGTCCGTGATGACGATCCGCTGACCCACATTGAACGGGGAGACCCGGGTGTCGCGAATCAGACTCGACGGAGTCGCGACCCCGACCAGACAGAAAGTCAGGCGTCGGAACTCCGGCTGCGTCACCCGCCGATTATGACAGTCGCGAATGCCGCCGAAAAACTCGTCGGTCGAAAAGTGCTGCTGTACGGTCCGAAGCGCATCGACCTCATCGACCACGATCACCAGGGGGCCGGGAACCGCCGGCAGGGCGACCCGCCGGATGCCCTCGAAGAACCGCTGCATCGGACTCAGCAGGTCCTGCGAAAACCAGAATTCGTCCAGTTCGTCCTCGAGTCCCAGTTGCTGTCCGAGGAGGTTGGTCAGGCCGTAGTACAGCTGATCCGGTGTGATATTCTGACCGATCGCCGAGAGTTCGAAGATCGCGACCGACGCACCGACCTCCTGCCGCAGCCGTTCGGCGGTGCGCACGACCAGGCTGGATTTACCCATCTGGCGGGTATTGAGCAGGTAGCAGTACTGTCCCTGTACCAGTGCGGTATAGAGATCGATGTCCGCCTGGCGGGAAACGTAGGAAGACGCGCCCAGGGGCAGTGTGCCACCGGTGACGAAGAACGTATTGTCGTTCATGTTGGAACCGTTCTCATTATAACGTACCTCACGCGTATCCGGTTAACGTATGTCTGTTGGGGTGGCGCGGGCGGAGAGATCGGTCAGAAGCAGCCCGGCAGACAGCAGCGCGGTGACCGCGCCGATGAAAAATGGAGCCGCCGGGGAAACGGCGGCGTAGAGCCAGCCGGCAATCAGACTGGCGGGGAACGCGGTGATCCCGACCAGCAGGTGGAAGATGCCGATCTCCGTGCCGCGCCGGTCGGGATTTGTCAGATCGGCGGCCAGCGCCTTCTGCGCTCCCTGGGTCAGAGTGTAGTACAACCCGTACACCGGGAAAAGGAACCAGACCAGATGGGGAGACGGGAGCCAGGCGAAACCCAGATAAACCAGTGCGAAGACCGCGTAGCCCAGAGCGATGACCGGTCGACGACCGATGCGATCGCTCCATCGTCCGGCAAAATACCCCAGGGCGGCCTCCACAACATTGAAGAGAGCGTACAGAAGCAACAGGTGATCCGTTGCCAGACCCTGCTCCCCGGCCCGCAGCAGCAGGAAGGAGTCCGACGAGTTGCCCATGCCGAACAAAAAGACGACCAGAAGGTAACGGCGATAGGCGGGATCGAGTCCCTTCAGGGTGAACCGGGGCGGTGTTTTTCGTTCGCCGGGGGCGGGACGCGCCTCCTTCACAAACAGCGCCAGAACGATCACGGCGAGAAGACCCGGAAGAAAGGCGAGGAAGTACAGGTAACGCAGATGCTCGGGGAAGGCCCGGAGGTAAAGGTAGCCCAGGAGAGGGCCGAGGACCGCGCCGGTCGTGTCCATGCTCCGATGCAGACCGAAGGCGCGACCCCGCTGCTGTGGCAGGGAGTTTTCGACGATCAGCGCATCGCGCGGAGAGGAGCGCAACCCTTTTCCGGTGCGGTCCAGAAAACGGGCGAAAAAGACCTGGGGCCAGGCGGCGGAAAGCCCGATCAGGGGTTTGGAGAGGGTGGCGATACCGTAGCCGATCAGGGTCAAGGGTTTCCGTTGACCCAGGCGGTCCGAAAGATAGCCGGAGTACAGCTTCAGAAGGCTCGCGGTCGATTCGGCCACCCCTTCCACCATGCCGACGACCCAGGGCGGCGCGCCCAGCACTTTGGTGAGGAAGACCGGATTGACCGGGTAGACCATTTCCGAGGAGGCGTCCGTCAGCAGACTGACCAGACCCAGCGCACGAACGGTCGGGGACAGGGGGGCATCGGCAACCGGCTTCGGGGAGTCGTTGGCGGTTTCCATGGCACGTCCATTGTGCCGGATTTCGTCCGTGGGGTCAAGTCGATCCCGCAGAGCGATGGCTCGGTGATCGCTCTGCGGGACCGGAGAGGTCAGGCCAGGTTGCCGGCCGGTTCCGGACGGATGGTAAGACCGATCTCCTCGGCGGAGATGTTCTCGAAGCGGGCGGTGTTGCGGTTGAACAGCAGCACCTCCGCCTCCTCGATATCGAAGAACAGACCGATCAGGGTCAGGCGTGCATCCGACTCATACTGGCGGACGATCGGGTAGGTCCGCAGGTTTTCGATCTGCTCGATGACGTTCACCTGGGCCAGCTGGTTGACCGCATGATCGGAGTCGGACGGAATGATACCGGCGTTGAATCGCGCCAGACTGCGTTCCGCATGACGCAGCCATCCGCCCAGATGCCCCTGAGTGGTCGGCTCGCCGCCCGCCAGCAACGCTTTCATCGCTCCGCAGTGGGAGTGTCCGCAGATCACGATGCTGCGGACCCCGAGGACGCCGACCGCGTACTCGATGGCCGCGCCGACGGAGTTCTCCCCTTCCGCGGCGTACGGTGGAACCAGGTTGCCGATGTTGCGGACTTTGAAAAGGTCCCCGGGACCGCTTGCCGTGAACAGGTAGGGAACGACGCGCGAGTCCGAACAGGTAATGAAGAGCGCGGTCGGAAACTGGCCGTTCCGGGCAAGCTGGGAAAGCAGGGGCCGAACCGCAGCCGCGCTGTTCTGCTGGAAGTCGCGGATTCCCTCGATCAGCACCCGCGCATCCAGCGGTTTGGAAGGCTCGTTCGGCGATTTCCTTCCGAAGATCATCGCCGACAGAGCGGAAACCGGCGTGGTTTTGTCCCTGCGCGGAGTGCCGGAAACCGCGGATTCGTACCACTGCTCGTGCTTTTCGTCGATATCGACCGTGCCGCCCAGCTTTTCGTGGGTCATTCTCCAGCCGTGCAGGGCTTCGAAGGCGGCATGATCCATGAAGTCGACCGCCAGGTCGATGTCCACTTTCGCGCCGGGCGGGATCGCGGACAACTCCCGATTCAGATTCGGGACGGAAAGAAAGGTCAGGGAGCCTTCGACGCGAACCAGGTAACGATCGCCACGGTGGTCGGTGCGAAGAACCATCCGCGACAGTCGGAAAACCAGCATGACCAGAGCGACGGCGATTCCGAGAAGAACGCCTTCCAGAAGGTTGAGGAAGACGACGCCCACCACCGTGATCACGTAAACCACGATCTCCCGGTGGTGGGTCAATTCGCGAATATCCTCCGGTTTGACCAGCCGGATACCGACGAACACCAGAAGGCCGGCCAGAACCGCCAGAGGAATCTGTTCGATCATTCCGCCGAGAAGGGAGACGAAGAGCAGGATCCAGATACCGTGCAGGATCGCCGAGGCGCGGGTGCGCGCGCCGGCGGCGACATTGGTGGAAGAGCGAACGATGACGCCGGTGACCGGCAGTCCGCCGAGGAAGCCGGACAGGGTATTCGCAACGCCCTGACCGACGAGTTCGCGGTCGAGATTGGCGCGCGGTCCGGAGTGCAGTTTGTCCACGGCGACCGCCGAAAGGAGGGACTCCACCGAGGCGATGATGGCGATGGTCAGTACCGCGACGGCGATCGGACCCCAGTTCCCGGTCGGAAGCGCCGGCAGGGAGGGCATCTGGTAGAGATTCTCGGGAAGGTCGATCCGCTTCACGCTCAGATTGCCGAGGGCGGCGATGGCGGTGGTGACGACGACGGCGACCAGGGGACCGGGAATGACCCGGAGCATTTTGGGAACATACTGCCAGATGATCAGAAGACCGATGGTCACGAGCCCGAGGAGGGTCGCGGGTCCGTGCAGATCGGCAATCTGCCCCGGCAGGTCACGAAGGTTCTTCCAGGCATGGCTTTCCGGGGTGCCTCCCAGAACGATATGCAACTGGGCCAGGGCAATCGTGATGCCGATGCCGGCCAGCATCCCATGGACGACCGCCGGCGAGATCGCCAGAGCGGCGCGGGCGATACGGGACGCGCCGAAGCCGATCTGAACGAGGCCGGCCAGAATCGTGATAAAACAGGTCAACTGCCAGCCGAACTGCTGGATCGTCCCGAACACGAGAACGGTCAGACCGGCGGCAGGACCGCTGACCTGGTAGATGGACCCTCCCAGCGCACCGGCCACGATCCCGCCGACGACCCCGGCGATCAGACCGGCCAGAACCGGCGCTCCGGAGGCGACCGCGATGCCGAGCGAGAGGGGAATCGCGATCAGAAAAACGACCAGGGAAGCGGGCAGATCCCCACGCAGGATCTGTTGTAGGAGGGGAACGCTCTCCCCGGTCGCCGGTCGGTCCGCAACGGGAACCGGATCGGACGTCGTTGCCTGTGCCTGCATAAGTGTCGCACCTGCTTTCGTTCCCCATGCGAATCGAGCGCCCTCCGGCGAACGATTCGAACGGAAAATGCAATGCAAATATTTTGCTCTTGAAAACGGTTATCCGTACGCTCCGAGAGGGGACGGAGTTCCCGCTGCCGTAGGATTTTATCCCGTCGGCCGCGAAACAGAGAGGGCTACTGTTTCGGAACCGGAGAAAAAAACATGTCCAGTGATGCTCCCGCCTATGTGATCGGTCTGGATTACGGCACCAATACCGTGCGCGCTCTGGTGGTGCGGACGACGGACGGCGCCGAAGTCGGAACGTTCGTCTATGCCTACCCGCACGGGGAAGCCGGAGTTCTCTACGATCCGCGGGACCCGGAACTGGCGCGGCAACACCCACGGGACTACCTGACCGGCGCGGAGACGGCGATACGCCGGGCCATCGAGGAGGCCCGCCTGAACGACGCCGCCTTCTCGCCGGAGAAGGTCGCCGGGATCGGCGTCGATACCACCGGCAGCACGCCGCTCCCGGTCGATGCGCACGGACGCGCCCTCGGAGAGCATCCGGAGTTCGCCGACAACCCTCATGCGCTGGCCTGGCTCTGGAAGGATCATACCTCCGTGGAGAAAGCGGTCGCGCTGACGGCGGCCGCTCGTGAAAAACATCCGGAGTATCTGGCCAAATGCGGCGGTACCTACTCCTCGGAGTGGTTCTGGGCGAAAATGTGGCACTGCGCCGAAGTCGCTCCGGAAGTGGCGCGGGCCGCGGCGGGGTGGATCGAGATCGCCGACTGGATCCCGGCGATCCTGACCGGGACGGAGGCGCGACCCTGGCGCGGGCTGTGTACGGCCGGACATAAGGGAATGTACCATGCCGCGTGGGGAGGCTGGCCGGATCGTGATTTCCTGGCGGAACTCCATCCCGATCTCGCCCGCTGGCGCGATCACCTGGACCTGTCCCCCGAACCGGTACCGGTCGATCATGCCGCCGGCACCCTGACTCCCGAGTGGGCCGGGCGGACCGGACTGCCGTACGGAATCCCGGTAGCGGTCGGCGCGCTGGACGCGCATCTGGGCGCGGTCGGTTGCGGCATCGGGCCGGGCGCTCTGGTCAAGATCATGGGAACCTCCACCTGCGATATCATGATCGCCCCGCTGACGCAGAACCTGCCGGATATCCCCGGACTGTGCGGTATCGCGCCGGAGGCCGTCATTCCCGACTACTTCAGCATGGAAGCCGGTCAGTCCGCCGTCGGCGATCTGTTCAACTGGTGGGTCGCGCAGTTCGGCGGCCACCGCACCCACGAGGAACTGACCGCCGGAGCGGCAAAACTGAGGCCGGGCGAGTCCGGTCTGCTCGCTCTGGACTGGAACAACGGAAACCGGACGGTGCTGGTCGATCAACGACTGACCGGACTGATCCTCGGACAGACCCTGGCGACCGCGCCGGCCGAAATCTATCGCGCACTGCTGGAGGCGACGGCGTTCGGCGCACGCGCGATTGTCGAACGCTGGGAGGAGTACGGGGTCACGGTCGAACAGGTGCTCTGCTGCGGCGGCATCGCGGAGAAGAACCCGGTCGCCATGCAGATCTATGCCGATGTGCTGGCGCGACCGATCCGCATCTCCGCATCCGCCCAGACCTGCGCCCTCGGCTCGGCCTGTGCCGCGGCGGTCGTCGGTGGCGTCTTCCCCGATTTCGCGACCGCCGAAAAGGCGATGACCCATCTGAAGGAGAGCGTTTTCCGACCGGAGACCGACGCGGTGGCCGTTTATGAGGAACTGTACGCGCTCTATCGCGATCTCCATGACGCGTTCGGCGTCGCCGAATGGCAGGGAAGCCTGTACCACGTCATGAAGCGGCTGATCGAGATCCGGGATCGCGTTCGCGGCTGAGTGAGCACGGCCCGGTGAGAGTCGTCCTGCTCCCGTCCGTGCGGCACGGAGCGTCGGCGTTCGGCCCGAGAGTCGATTTTATCGAAACCGCTCGCATTCTGGGCGGCGAAATCCTTTATCCGCCCGGCGGACGAGGCGCGTGGGCGCGACTGGAAGCGGCGACGTCGCTGGATTTCCGTCAGGCGTTCGCCGCATGGCGGATGCCGCGCGAGACGCTGTTTCTGTCCCTGTCCGAGAAGGTCGCGTTGCCGCTGGCGCTGCTCGACCGCCACCGCCGCCCGCACCTGTTGATCGCGCACCACCTGTCCTCGCCACGTAAACGGACCCTGCAGCGACAAACCGGAGTGTTGTCCCGGTTCTCGCGTATCGTCGTATTGAGCGGAGAACAGCATCGGTATCTGGAGAACGAGGCGCGAGTGCCGCCGGAGCGAATTGTCCGATGGCATCACCACGCCGATACCCTTTTCTGGCGTCCCGCCGAACCGGAGACCGTAACGGAGGCCGTCCCCGTAGCAGCGCGTCCGGAGGAGGGGAGGCCGTATCTGGTGGCGGTCGGGAAGGAACGACGGGATTACGCCACCCTGATGACCGCCCTCGAAAAAATGCCGGAGTACCGCTGTATACTGGTCGCCGGAAGCGCCTGGACGGGCGATCGAACGGGACCGTTACGCGTTCCTCCGAATGTCGAGAGGCGTGGGGCCATCGACTGGGGGACGCTCCGGGAGCTTTACCGGGGAGCGACGGCGGCGGTCGTGCCGCTGGAGGCGGGGACGCGGTATGCCGCCGGATCGACCGCGCTGCTGGAGGCCATGGCGGTCGGCCGTCCGACCATCGTGACGGAGACGCCCGGAATCGCCGACTATACGATCGCCGCGCAAACGGTCCCGGCCGGCGACGCCGATGCGCTCGCTTCGGTCCTGCGAACGCTTCTGACGGACCCGGAGGCGACCGCCCGTCTCGAACGCGCGGGACGCGCCTGGGTAACGGAGCATGCTTCCCTGGATCGTTATGTCGCCTCACTGACGGAGTTAGTCACTTCTGAGGTTCGCCGGTCGATGTTTTGATTGCTTTATGTCTGGTAAAAGTGATAGGTTGCCAGACCTAAGTATATGGATTTAAAGGGTTCCTACCAATAATCGGAAAGGCCGTTCTCGTGTGGAGTGGCGGACCTCTGGTGTTTCCGAGTGGGAGGAAATCGATGGCGGAAATTTCGCTTTACGACAACGATCCGGCGTTTTGTCAGAAATGTACGTGTCCGGAGTTGGAAGAGAAGGCGTCGGACAGCCCGAAACGGGGCGCTACGCGTACCGGAGAGAAGACGCAGGCGGTCATTTCCGGGGCTATCGCGGTCGCTCTGGCGACCCTGGGCATCATGATCCTGCATGATCAGCGAGAGTTTGAGATGCGCGGCGTGCCGGTCAACGCGACGGTGGAGCGGATTTTCGAAAGCGGCGGACTGAACCGGTGGAACCGTCCTTATGAGGTCTGGTACGGCTACCAGATGAACGGAAAGGCGTACGGCGGCAAGACGGGCTACACGGAGATGGTACGCAGTGGCTCTCCGCTCAACATCCGGGTGCTGCCGGACAATCCCGAGCGATCGATCGTGCCGGGTGCGCAGAGCATCCTTCCGCTGGCGCTTTCTCTGGGCGGCGCGTTTCTGTGCGCCTTCCTCAGCATCGGGGCGCTTCTGCGCTTGAATCGGAACACGGTGGCGGCGGAATCGGCCCAGGACCTGGTTGCCGAAGCGATGGAGGAACCCGCCAAAAGCGTTACCCCGGCGCATACCGAACCGGTGCCGTCGAATCCGGTCTGACGGCGTCTCCGGGAAGAATCTCTCGCCGGTTTCGAGGGACGGACTTCGAAACCGGCGAGGCGTTCCGCGATCAGGCGTTCGCGCCGACCGAGACGGACGACGGCGCGATGGACGACTGGAAGACGGGCGGCAGGTACGGGGACGGTTCGGGCATCGGACGGAGGGCGGGGGGCGCCGCCGGAGTGCAGGCGTCGAGTTTGACGACCTTCCCTTCTTCCGGCAGGAAGACAAGATCCTCCGGGACGCCGATTTCCTTGAGGCGCAGCCGCGCGAGGACCGCGGAATCGCTCATCGGGAACTCCTCGCAGACGACCACATAGAGTGCGGCGGCCTCGGCGGTCTGCGTTTCTTTGGCGTCCAGCAGCCCCGCGAGTCGCGCCAGCCCCTTTTCCAGCAGTTCCCCGGTCGGACGGGGACGGTTGCGCAGGAGACGCCAGAGCAGCGCTTCCGCAAGACCCGGATCGGTGTCGATCAACCGGAGGGCGGTGCGGAGAATAAGCCAGCCGGGCGGGTTGCCATCGTACTGGGTCAGTTCCAGAATCACATAGGCCAGTTCGTCCGCAGGGCACTGGGTGAAGTGTTGCTCGCGCGTATGCATGACCTCGACCGCTTTGCGGCGTGCGCCGGATCGGGCCGAATGCAGACAGTAGGCGACGGAAACCTGCGGGTTTTCGGGGCACATATCATAAGCGCGCGCCAGATCCGCCAGCGGAAGCGCCCCCAGGTGCCCTTCGGCGGCTTCGATCACTTCCCGGGTTTTTGTCTGCTCGGCGGTCTGGTACGGAAGATGGCGGAAACGGGCCAGCAGCCAGCCGCAAACGTATCCGCAGAGATGCGCGACAAAAGCGAGGCCCCCCTGACCGGAGGCGGAACCCGCCCAGAGATCGGCCACCAGATAGACCAGAGTCAGTCCGACGGCGTTCACTCTCCGGAGAACCGGCTGGGGACGGCTCAGAGCCACCACGGTAACCGCGGAGTGCGGACGCTGGTACATATAGGTCCCGACAACGCCCAGAACGGCCGCGGACGCTCCGGTATACGGTGCGGCCGGTTCGCCGAAAAGGGACGCAATCCCGTAGAAAAGCATCCCCGCCACACCGCCGCCAAAGTAAGCGGTCAGCAGCCATCCCCCCTTCAGGCGCTCCTCCAGATCTTTGCCGAAGACCGCCAGAACCGACAGGCTCACGATCAGGTTCGTCACGGAAGGATGCAAAAACAGCGCGGTCAGCAGTCGCCAGGGCTCCGTCAGGACGACACGCGGAGAAAAAGCGAACCACTCCGACAACCCCCCGAATGTGAACAGGAGGAGGTTTATAAGGCACAGGGCAACTACCGTGTAGGGAGGAACGGTGTTCTTTTTATCGGATTTTTCCGGTATCACGAATAAAGTCTCCTCCGGACAGGATCGAAACCGATCGATCTGGCCGACAGTGTGTAAAATCTTACTCCGATGGGTACAGACAATATAGCATAATCCGTTCCGACAAGCATGCTGTCAGAGAGTGTCAGCCGGACTTTCGCAAAATTCCGGCATTTATTCCGGATAAAGAAATGACGAGGCAATTAAGCGAAATAATTCTACATGTTCGCCTGCTTCAGGCGCCGACCGGCAGCGTCGCCGGGCCGGAACTCTGTGCCGCCGTCTCGGAAGCCGGGGCGCTCGGCGCCCTGGGCCTGACCTGGACCGAACCGGAAACGGCCCGGGAAGCGATCGCCGACGTTCGCGCCCGGACCGATGCGCCGTTTCAGGTGAATTTCGCGCTCCATTTCGAACCCCGCTCGCTCGATGTCGCCCTGGATTCGGGCGTGCCGGTGATCACTTTTTCGTGGGGTGACGCCGCGCCGTTTACCGATCGCTGCCATCGCGCGGGGGCGGCGGTCGGTGTGCAGGTGACCTCCGGGGAGGGGGCGCGTCGAGCGGTCGCGTCCGGCGCGGACTTCCTGATCGCCCAGGGGAGCGAGGCCGGGGGGCACGTTCAGGCAACCTCTTCCCTGGATGCTCTGTTGCCCGGTGTGCTGGCTCTGGCCGGGGCGGTTCCGGTCGTCGCGGCGGGAGGGATCGCAACCGCCGGTCAGGTGCGCCGTTACCTCGACGCCGGGGCGGCGGCGGTCATGTGCGGCACCCGGTTTGTCGCCACTCAGGAAAGCCGCGCCCATCCGGAGTATAAGGCCGCCCTGGTCGCCGCCACCGCGGACGATACGGCCCTGACCGTCTGTTTCGACGGAGGCTGGCCCTATGCCGCCCACCGGGTACTGCGAAACCGGACGCTACGCGAATGGGAGGCGGCGGGCAGCCCGCCGGTCGGACGTCGTCCCGGCGAGGGGGACGTCCTCGCGCATACGACGAACGGTGAACCGATCTACCGTTACGAGGACACCGCGCCGCGAATCGGTATGACCGGCCGCATCGAGGAGATGTGCCTGTACGCCGGCACCTCCGTCGCGCATATCCGCGACCTTCCGACCGCCGCCGAAGTCGTCGCCCGCCTGACCGCCGCTGGCGCTTGAAATCTTTCCCCGGTATACTGTGACGCTATGTCCGGGGCAGAAACTTTAGAAACCATCACGGAGGTCGAAACGACGGGGAACCGTCGCGGGACGGAGACGCTCGTCGGGAAGACGACCGAGGAACTGGTCGCTCTGTTCCTCGATCGGGGTGCGCCCGCCTTTCGGGGCAAGCAGCTGGCGCAGGCCCTTTACCAGCGATTTGCCCGCGAGTGGGAGGAGATTACCGACCTGCCGCGCACGCTGAAGGAGGAGATGGCCGCCGGGTTTCCGCTGGCGCCGTGCCGCCTCCGATCGGCGTCCGCCGCGCCCGACGGTACGGTCAAGTACCTCCTGACGATGCCCGATGATGAGGTGATCGAGTCCGTCTTTCTGCCCTATGAGGGACGCACCTCGGTCTGCATCTCCTCGCAGGTCGGCTGCCCGATGGCCTGCTCGTTCTGCGCCACCGGCACCGAGGGACTGGCCCGCAATCTGACCGCCGGAGAGATCGTCGATCAGGTACTGCTGATGCAGTCGCAGCATCGCGACAACCGCATTACCCATGTCGTGCTGATGGGCATGGGCGAACCGCTGCTGAACTACCCGAACGTCCTGAAAGCCGTTGGCCTGCTCAACCGGGAGGTCGGGATCGCGATGCGCCATATCACGCTGTCCACGGTCGGCGTCGTTCCCAACATCGAAAAGCTGGCCGAGGAGGATCTGCAGATCACTCTGGCCGTCTCGCTGCACGCCCCGAACGATACTCTCCGCTCCGAACTGGTCCCGCTCAACGACCGGTATCCGATCGCTCGCCTGATGGAGGCGTGCCGCCATTATGTGAATCGCACCCGCCGACGGATCACGTTCGAGTACGTGCTGCTCTCCGGCGTCAACGATACGGAGAAGGAAGCCCACGAACTCGGGCAACTGCTGCAAAATCAACCGCTGGTCTCCGTGAACACGATTCCCTATAACACGACCGAGGTCGCGGCGCGGTACCGGCGGCCGACGGCGGAGGCGTCCCGCCGGTTCCGGGAGATCGTCGCTTCTTACGGAGTTACCATCACCCAGCGGCAGGAGCGGGGGCATCGGATCGCGGCGGCATGCGGGCAACTGAAGCGCTCGGCGCTGCGCCCCGGTTCGGCGATGCGTCCGTTACCGGTACTTTCCGGTGCCTGAACGAGGGAGCTGACAGGATATAATAGGCGAAAGCTACGTCGAATCGCACTCCGTAAAAAGCAGCCCTTATGACCTCCGATTTACAAGAGGCGACCCGGCCGGACGATAGTCCGGCGAATCCGGGATCGGAAACCGTCGTCGCGTCGTTGTCCCCGGAGGAGTGGCGACAGCATCTGGCCGGACTGGCGGCGCGGGACCTGCTCGCTCTCCTCAACGAAGACAGGGCGCGGGCCAACCGGATTTTCGCCGGGTTTCGTCCGTCCGGTGACGCGCTGAAAAACCCCCGGGTGATCGGTCGTATCGTCGAAGAGGCGGGGAAACAGGCAAAATTCGCGGAATCGCTGCGCTCGCTCGCCCCGAAGCCGACTCCCGCCGCCGCCGCTCCCGTCAAAACCCCGCCCGCCACCCCGGCCCGCGAGATCGAGAATCTCCGGAAGGAGGTCGCCATCCTCCGGGATGCCCTGGAAAAGCGAAAGGCGACCGTCCTCACCCGCGAGATGGAACTGCGCGAGACAAAGGCCGCTCTGGCCCGCGCGGAGCAGGAGCGGGACCTCGCCCGACAGACTCTGGCGCAGGCGCAGGACGCCCTGCATCAGGCGGAGGAGGAAAAGGCGCGACTGCGCCACCAGTTGCGCCGGGAGGAACGTCGTGACGAGGGGAGAGAGCGTAAAGCCGTCGTCACGACCGTGGTCGAGCCCGCGCCGTCCGGTCTCGCCGAGCCGTTGCCCGCCCCGTCGATCGTTCCACGCGCCTCTCTGCTGGCCGAGGGAGCGGAGCGCCTGTTGAAACGCGCCCGGTACGGCGCGGTCATCGACCTGTGCCGGGAGGCGCTGAATGCCGACGCCGCCCGTGAGGACAGCGCGGGGCGGGGCCGAACCCATGCTCTCTATGCCGCGGCTCTTTACGGTCAGGGGCAGACCGCCGCCGGGGAGGAGCAGAGTCGGCTGGCGATTCCGGCCCTGCTCGATGGGGGCGAGGTCCTCGTCGCCGCCGAAGTCGCCCTGCGTTTCCTGAGCGAGGCGAAAAACCTCCGCAAAACCGATGGCGAACCGCTCCGTCGACTGGTCGCGCTGGCGCGCCGCACGGGCGTCGAGGCGCGAGTCGCCTCCCTGTTCCGGCAGTTGCGCCTTCGATCTCGCATCGCTTATCAGCGGCTGGGCGAACTGCTCGGAAGCGCAGGCAAGGACCTGCTGGAAATTTCGGGCGTGACGACGCAGATCGGGCCGGATCAGCCGGTTTTGTTGCCGACGTTCAACAGCATGCCGGTCACGCCCCGTCGTCTGGTGCAGGCGGTCGAGTCCGGCGAGGCGGACATGGTGCGGAACGTGCGCCAGGGAGTGGCGGCGTTACGGGCGGCGGGCGAGGCGGAAAATCGCCGCGCGGACGCGCTTCTGGAGACCGTGGCCGCCCTGGAACCGGCGACCGTCGAACCCTTTCTGCGGACGGTCACCGCGCCGATTCTGGTCGATGCGTCCAACGTGGCCCGGTTCAACCCGGACCCGCTCGCCCTGACATCCGTTCCGCGGACGCTGCACCTGCGCCGGATGCGCGATTTTCTCCTCCGGGCCGGCTTTTTCCCGGTGCTGATGATCGCCGATGCCAACCTGGGGCGTCATGTCGATGACCGGGCGGGGTTTCGTCAACTGGTCGACCGGGATATCGTCCGGGAAGTGCCCGCCGGGACGTCCGCCGACGACGAACTGATCCGGCAGGCGCGGTTCCGCCATGCGCCGATCGTCAGCAACGACATGTTCGGCGACCAGGACGACGTCAGCGATATCACGCGTATCGGGTTCCATATCCACGGCAGCACCATCGGCCTCTTCCCGAACGAATAACCGTCAGGGTCCGGCCGGAAGGGGACCGCCGCCGGTCCAGGGGGCGTCGGCGAGCACGGCCCGCATCTCTTCCGGCGTGAAACCGAGTTTGTGCGCCCCGGTGACCACGTCCGCCAGATCGACGCCGTACCAGTTGCGTTTCCCCGGAGCGCACAGACCGGCGATATTCAGGACGTCGACGGATTGATTCACCCATCGGTCGAACGCCGCCCGCTCCGACTCGTCCGCCGTTCGTCCGTGCTGCCGGAGCCAGCGGGAACCCTCGCGCAGCGCCGCGCCGAAGGTCGGGTGATCGGAGGCCAGAAACCGTCCGACCGGCACCCGCTTCCCCAGGCGGCGCGTCATTTCGCTGAAACTGGCGGCGGCGAAGTAGAACCGGGAATAGGCGGCGAAGAGGGGGAACCGGTGCATGGCGGCGTAACAGCCCCCGATAAAGTCCGCCGTCGCATCGACCTCGGCCAGTGTCGTCGCGCCGTACTCCGTCAACAGCCCGGCAAGGTTCTTTCCCGATGTTTCTGCCTCCAGTATCCGTGCCAGCCGTTCGATGCCGAGAAGCGTCAGGGGGATACCGGTGCTGAACAGCGGATCGATGAACGCGGCGGCGGACGGCAGCAACGCCCATCCGTCCCCGGCTGCGCCCGCTGCGCGATAGGAGAGACGCGGCTGGTAGATCAGCGGAAACAGCGGCTCGATCCGGGCGAACTGCGCGCCGACGGTCGGGAAGCGTTCCATCAGCCGTTGCCAGCCCGCCTCGCCGTCCCGCAGTCCCAGCCTATCGGCCAGGTCGTCCCGCAGCGCGAACCCGGCGCTGGTCACGCCGTTGCCGAAGCGCAGGACCCACATCCAGCCACCGTCGAACACATGATGCAGCGCGGCATCATCGGGCGGGTAAGGCGGCGTTTCGCCCGGCGTCGCGTATTCGGGCATCTCATCGCAGCGGGCAACCCCGCGAAAATGCCCGAACATAGCCTGCGTTCCGGGATAGTCGCAGAACGGCTTTTCCGGGATGTCGAACGCCCGGCTGAGCCAGCCGCGCGGGCCGGTCGCATCGACGATCAGCCGGGCGCGCGCACCGGTCTCCGCGCCTCCGCCGCCCGTCCGCCAGCGCAGAAGCCAGGCCCCCCGACCGTCGCGGGTCGGCGGTTCGACGTGGGCCTCGTCCCGGTAGTCCGCGCCCGCCGCCACCGCTTCCCGCAACAGGAACGCGTCCACGTCCGAACGGAGCCAGTGCGTGTCGGCGAGTTCGTCGTTCGGACTGGCCGCGACCAGCAGCTGCCGGGTGCGGTCGGCGGAGTCGCGATACGCCTCGTTCGCGGTCTGCCCGTAGTAGGTGAACCCGCGCTTCAATCCGCAGACGATCTCGGGGAAGGTTCGCTGCCACGGGCCGAACGAGGTCAGCGGCAGCAGGTTCGGAAGGTCGTAGCGATGCGCCATCTCCTCGATGAGCAGGTTGGCGAGCGGCGACGTCGATTCGCCGATGGCGAAACGAGGATGTTTTCCCTTTTCGAGAAGCAGGACCGTTCGTCCGAGACGGCGGGCGATCATTGCCAGCAGCGATCCGCCGAAACCCGAACCGACCACAGCCAGATCGTATTCCGGTGTCATTCCCGGTCTTCCTTTTCATCGCAGACGGAGCAGACGACCGGTGGCGGGATACGCTGTTCCCGGTTCATTTGCTCCAGCCGTTGCGCCCGTTCGCGGCTGCAGCGGCAGGTGAAGAACCGCTCGATATCCCAGGTGTCGGAGAAGACCCGCCCGGCGTTCAGACGCAGGCCGTACTCCTGCGCGGCCTCCGGAGCGTTCAGCGACGGCGGATGAAACTCCCCCGCTTCGGCCAGGGCTTCCATCGCGCCGTTGCCGCCACGGACCGGAATCAGACAGCAAACGGTCGCGCCCGCGTCAAAGGCACTCTCCAGCGAACGTTCCGTCCAGTATCGGCTCTCCTCCCGGTTCAGAAACGGTGCGCCGACCAGAAGGAACACCCGCAGATCCATCCCATTTTCCGTGAGGAAACGCGCCGCCCGTCGAAAATCGTCCGGGGTAAACCGTTTGTTAAGACGATTCAGCGCTTCGGGATGGACGGTTTCCAGTCCGATCGCGACTTCCAGTCGACCCTTCAGCCTGTCCCGAAAGGTGAGGGTGCGCTCGCCGATCAGAAGGGGGTGGCATTCGACGATCACTCGCTCGAAACCGGAGATGGCTTCGGCGATTTCCGCGTAATCCCCGGTCGGAATGGCTTTGGGATCGAAAAAACTGCCGGAGTTATACAGTTTGACGTTCCGGGCAGGGGGCAGGTCCGCCAGTGCCAGCCGAATCTGCGCGGCGATCGCGCCCGGCGCCACCGGTTCGTCCAGCGTATTGCGCCAGAGGTCGCACATCAGGCAGAGGTAAGGGCATTCCCGATTCGTCAGAAAGACGGTCGCCGTGGCGACGGGCGATCCGTCCGGACCGGTCTCCTCCTCCCAGAGATAGGCGTATGGCAGGGAGGCGTTGACCACGTTCTTCGGACCGCGTAGCGTCTCGATCCAGTGGGACCGCGCCCCCGGTTGTGTCGGGTAGACCCGCGACGGCAACAGAGGGAGCGGAGTTCGGGGAAACGGGTTCATCGGGCGGTGGGGATCGGGCGGGACAGATCGTTGCCGGAGAGCCGTTCGCCCTGCGGGTCCCATGCCACCCGCAGTCGCTCCTCCCACTGGCGTAGGAACACCTGTCGGCACCACGCCTTGCTGACACGCCACTGGCGGTACGAGGCGCCGCCGACCCCGTCCTGGAACCGGCGTTTGACCGGGGTCGGCATCGTGATGCCGGTCACCTGCTCCACTCCGGCGCGGACCACGTCGGCCTTCAGCGTGTAGAGCCGTTCGACGCTTCCGTTCAGAACCGTCTCAAAGGGGATCGCCACCGCGGCCGCGATGGCGGCGCGGTCGGTGTACGGGGAGAAGGCGTCGAAGCCGAAACGACGGGCCGGGGCGTACGTTCGGACATAGGCGCGGGACAAACCGCCGGAATAGGTCTGACTATGCTTGATCGCGTCGATCCCCCACCCCTCCTGATAGAGGAACGGGTTGCGGAGGACGCTCGACAGGGTCAGGTCCGAGTCCTCCAGCGGGTAGTCCTTCAGGTTTTCGTCGCCGCCGTCGCCGTCGAGGAGGTACTTCAGGTTCGGATATGTTTCGCGAATTCCGCGAAGGAGGCACAGAGCGACCGCCGCGCACTCGACATCGAGCGGGTGGTAGTCCTCGATGACCCGGATGGCTTCCTCCGGATCGACACGGGCGTTCGGCGGGGCGATGACCTCCCATTGATCGGCCAGACCGAGTTCGCGGACGACGGCTTCCGCCTGACGGACATCCGCTCCGCCGCCCAGATCGAGCGTGAACGCCCGCAGGCAACCGGGGTCCCGTCCGAGGGTCGTCAGGACATGGCGGGCGAGCAACAGGACGGAGGTACTATCGATGCCGCCGGAGAAGGCGACGGCGATCGGTTCGCCGTCCGGAACGCCGGAAATCCATCGGGTGAGGGCATCGACGGTTGCCCGGGCATAGGCCGCGCCCAGCGGCTCGATATCCGTCGAGCCTTCGGCCACCGGCGGGTTGAAGAAGCGATGGTAACGCGGCGACGGGTCGGGACAGCCGATCTGATCAATCTCGATCAGGTAGTGCGCCGGGACCATCCGGGTGTACAGCGGGTCGAACTGCCAGCCGATCTTTTCCTGCTGACACCATGCGTACAGGGTATCGATCCGGTCCGCGACCACCAGGAACGGCCCATGGAACATCTTGGCGACAAAATACCGCAACGGCAGGCCGATCGTCCGCGCCAGCCGAACCGTCTGCCCGTCCCGCGCCGTGCCGGCGAAATGCCCCGCGCTCCGGCTCAACGCCTCGATATCGCCCTCCCGGATCGCCGCCGGAAGTTCCGCTCCGGTTCTCAACGCTTCCTGCCGAAAGCCCACCAGGTCCACCAAACGCTCAACGCCTTGCAACATCGTCGTATCATCCTATCCGCTTCCGAAAATCGTCCCGACCGGTCGGGATGCGCCCCGGACCCTGCGGGAATCCGGTTACAGATTTCCACGACGGTCGGGTTCCCTCCTTCCGGACCCTGCCGGAACCTCTCACGAAACGCGCCACGGACGCCACGGATGCTGCGGACGCCGGGGCATCCGCAGACCCGGCGGTCACTTCTCTTTGATCTCTCGCTGCATCCCGTACAGGAGGTTGAGGGCTTCGATCGGGGAGAGAACGGTCAGGTCGAGCGTTTTGAGGCGTTCCAGTACCGGGTGCGGTTCGGCTTCGAACAGCGTCATCTGCATCTTTTGCGTCCGCGCGGAAACGGAGGCGTGTCGCGCCAGGTCGCGTTTGGCCCGGTCGTTCCGCTCCAGGTCGGTCAGGATCTCTCCGGCGCGCGCGACGACCTCCGGGGGGAGACCGGCCATCCGCGCGACCTGGATACCGTAGCTCTTGTCGGTTCCTCCGGCGACGATCTTACGAAGCCAGATGATCCGGTCGTTGGTCTCCTTGACCGCGATCCGGAAGTTGCGGACATTGGGATGCGATTTTTCCAGATCGTTCAGGAGATGGTAGTGGGTGGCGAACAGCGTCTTGCAGCCGCGTCCGGCAAGGAATTCGGCCACCGCCCAGGCGATCGAAACGCCGTCGAAGGTCGAGGTGCCGCGCCCGATCTCATCGAGGATGACCAGACTGCGTTCGGTGGCATTGTTCAGGATATTGGCGGTCTCGGTCATTTCGACCATGAATGTCGATTGCCCTGCGGCCAGGTCGTCATGCGCCCCGACCCGGGTGAAGATGCGATCGACGATTCCGATGCGCGCGGCATCCGCCGGGACGAACGAACCGACCTGGGCGAGCAGCGTGATCAGCGCGACCTGTCGCAGGACGGTGGATTTTCCCGAGGAGTTCGGTCCGGTGATGACATGTACCTGATTCGGGCCATCATCAAGAAGCGTATCGTTGGGAATGAACACCGCGCCTTCGGCGAGCTTTTCCACGACCGGATGCCGACCGGCCTTGATTTCCAGGACGGAGCCGGTATCGACGACCGGACGGACATAGCGGTTGGTCGCGGCGACCTCCGCCAGAGCGGCGACGACATCGATTCGAGCGATCGCCTGCGCGACCTGCAGCACCGCCGGGGCGAGGGCGGCGACCGCATCGCGAACGCCGCAGAACAGGTCGTACTCCCGCGCGGTGCTCTTCTCCTCCGCGCCCAGAATACGGGCCTCCATCTCCTTGAGGTCGGGCGTGATATAGCGTTCGCCCTGTGCGGTCGTCTGCTTCCGGATGTAGTCCTTCGGGACGAGCGACAGGTTGGCTCTGGTCACTTCGATGTAGTAGCCGAAGACGGAGTTGAAACCGACCTTCAGCGATTTGATGCCGGTTCGCTCCCGTTCCTGCATCTCCCGTTCGGCGATCCACGACTTCCCGCCCCGGGACAGCCCGCGCAGTTCGTCGAGTTCGGCGTCGTACCCGTCGCGGATCAGGCCGCCCTCCCGCACGGAGAGCGGCGGTTCCGCGGCGATGGCGCGTCCGATCAGGTCCGTCACCTCGGTCAGGGGGTCGAGTTCGACGCAGAGCGAGCGGATCGCCTCGTTGTCGATCGTCGCGGCGCGTTCGGCCACTTCGGGAACCTGGAGCAGCGAAAGGCGCAGGGCGACCAGGTCGCGAGCGTTGGCGGTGCCGGTGGAGATACGGGCGATCAGGCGTTCCAGATCCGCGACCACCCGCAACGTATCCCGGACGTCGCCACGGACGATCGGGTCTTCGAAGAACGCTTCCACCGCGTCCAGCCGACGTTCGATACGTTCGACGGACAGCAACGGCGAGTCCAGCCACTTTTTCAGCAGACGACCGCCCATCGAGGTCAGCGTTTGATCGAGGACCGCCAGCAGGGACTTGCCGCGCGCATGGTCGTAAATGCCCTGCGTCAGTTCCAGGTTTCGTCGGGTCGGGGCGTCCAGCGCCATCCCGTCCCCGGCGGAGTAGGTCGCCAGGGTCCGAATGTGAGGGACCGCCGACATATGGGTGGATTTGACATAAACGAGCAGGGCGGCGGCGGCGTCGAGTCCGGCGGTGTAGTCGTCGCAGCCGAATCCGCGCAGGGTCGCGGTGCCGAAATGGTCGAGCAGAAAATCATAGGCCGACCGGGGCAGGTCCCGACGACCGATCCGGGTGAGCGTCGCCGGACAGGCCCCCCGGATCGCTTCCGCCAGATCCTCCATATCCTCCGGAACCAGGCATTCCGAGGGGTTCAGCCGGTTGATCTCCTCCAGTACCCGTCCCAGGTGCGCCCCTTCGGTCAGTTCGGTGACCAGAAATTCGCCGGTGGAGACATCGATGACCCCGACGCCGCAAAGCAACCGGGGACCGGGCGAACCGAGAACGGCGGCGACCAGATAGTTGTTGGAGCGAGCGTCGAGCAGGGCGTCCTCGACCAGCGTACCGGGAGTGACGACGCGCGTGACCTGCCGTTTGACCAGACCCTTGGCCTGCTTGGGGTCCTCCACCTGATCGCAGACGGCGACCTTGTGGCCGCGCTTGACGAGCCGCGCGAGGTAGCGTTCGAGAGCATGGTGCGGAACGCCGGCCATCGGGTAGCGTTCGGCCATTCCCTGGATCTCCCGCCCGGTGAGGGTGATATTGAGTTCGCGGGCGATCAGCTCGGCGTCGTCGCCGTACGCCTCGAAGAAGTCGCCGACCCGCATCAGAAGGAGAACGTCGGGACGCTCCTCCTTCATCTGCACGTACTGGCGGAGCATGGGAGTCAGTTTTTCAAGGGGCACGGAGGGCATGGCGATATTATACGGCAGAACTGCGCCGCCGTTCCGCCGTGCGGAAACGGGAGAACGGAGCGTTTACCGTGACCCGGCGCGGAACCGTCGGCGCAGGATCGTGATCGCGCCCAGCAGCGGGAGAGCCAGTGCCCCGGTCGCGGGTTCGGGCAGAACGGTGATGGCATTGACCTGCACCAGGATATCGCGGAACGCCTGCGGCACCTCCTCATCGATCGCGAAACCACCCAGGATCAGGACCTGGCCGTCGTACGTCTGTCCGGTCGTCGCGGTCGGAGCGATCAAAACATCGAAGATATTGCCGTTGTAGGTCTGTCCGGCTTCCAGAAAGACGGGCGCGTAATCGAAGAAGGAGGCGGTGTCCACGGTAACGTCGCCGGACGCGCTGCTGAACTGTCCGGCCAGGGAGTTCAGATAGAGTCGGCTGTTGTAGTTGTTGGTGAGCGACCCGGTAAAGGTCAGGGTGCTGTTCGGCGTTCCTTCCAGGAAATCCGAAACCAGCGAGAAGGACAACTGCGCCTGCGCCAGAACGGGCAGAGTGAGCAGCAGAGTGACGGAGAACACAAACCGCGCCAGGAAATGCCGCGCGTGAACGGGTCGAAACATCGCATGTACCTCATTCGTCCGACAGCCATCGCGACGTTGACCCGGGCGCAAACCGAGACTCCTCTCGTGAGCTTGGACGTTCATTCAAACAGGGAATGTCAGAAAATTTCCGGGAAATGGGCGGCCGCCCGCGTCACGGCAGAGTGACGCGGGACGAGTAGTTGAAGACGCCGCCGGAGTAGGTCCCGGTGACGGTCAGCACCGCCGCCGTCCCGACCGGGAGGCCGGTGTCGGTGAACGTGACGGTCCGGTTGACCGCCTGCCCCGAAGCGATCGCGCCCACCGTGATCGGCATCGTTTCGCCGGCGTTGCGCGTCGTGGTTCCCGCCTTCAGCGTGGCCGACGTGATCCGGACGTTCGCAGCCGGACCGCCACCGTTGGTAATGGTCAGCCGCACCTGGTACTGTCCGCCGACGTGCGTCGTGACCTTCTGCAGACGCAGGGAGGGAGACGGAGACGCGGTCAGACTGGGGAGGGGGAGTCGCCACATACCGCGCCCGAACGTCGCGACGTTCAGGTACCCGGTCCCCGGTACGTACTTGATCTCGTTGCACTGGACGTTGGGCAGACCGAGGGGAGCCGTCGCGTTCGACCAGGTCGTGCCGCCGTTCGACGTGAAGAAGACGCCGCCATCGGTCGCCACATAAATCCTGTTCGCCGGGTCGCTCGGGTCGCGGGTGATCGAGTTCAGCGGGAAGTCCGGGAGACCGGTCGCGCCGGTTCCGCTGATATTGGTGAAGGTCACCGCGCCGCCGGCGCTGATCGACGCGCGGTACAGATGGCTGCTGCCGGTGCCCGAAAGCCCGATCAGGACCTCGCGATCGTTGGTCGGGTGGACGTTCAGCGCGGTGATGGCCCGTACCGGCAGCGGCGAGGCGTCCAGGCGGGTCCAGGTCGAACCCCGGTTGCTCGTCGTCCAGAACTGTCCGTCGGAAGAACCGGTGTAGAGGCGCTGTCCGTTCGTCGGCGCGACATCGATCGCCGTTACCGTCTCCCCGGAGCCCGCCAGCGTCCGGTTGCCCAACCGGGACGTCCACGTATTGTTGGTGGCGTTATACTGCCAGAGATAGTTCGTACCGGCATAGAGGAGGTTGGGCGACGACGGATCGAGGGCGATGACGCCGATGAACGGCTTCGTGTCCGAACCCCAGTTCGGGGTGATCGAACTGATGTTGTTCCAGTTGTTCGTCGTGCGGTACAGGACCTGCTCCTGCGAACTGCAGTACTGGATATCCGGGTTGAGCGGGTTGATGACGCAGCCTGCTCCGTCGCCGCCGCCGACGTTATCCCAGAGCAGAATATTCGAAGTGCTGGCCGGGGTGGCGT
>JANRLW010000047.1:0-25952 GCA_033762295.1 Capsulimonadales bacterium | reverse complement strand
ATTGGCGGCGACCTGCGCCTCCAGTTCCTTCATCCTCTCCGGGCTGTTTCGCGCCGCTTCGACGGCCTTCGGATCGCGTCGTTCAATCGCCGCGATCCGGTTTCGGACCTCCGTCTCGGTTGCGGCGACCTTCGCGCCGGTCGCGGCCTGCCGGATCAGTTCGCGGAACGCCATCTCATTGAGGACTTCCTTGCCGTAGCGGGAGTCCAGAGCATCCTGATACTCCCGGATCGTGATCGTCTTCGATCCGATCGCCATCAGCGGACGCTGCGAGGAGTACCGCTGGAACAACAGATAATTTCCGACCAGGGAAGCGGCGCAGACCAGCGTCAGCAGGGCGACCAAAAACTTTTTCATGGTGTCTTTCCGAATCGGTCGCTTCCGATACCTCCGGGAAGGACTCAGAAACCGTATTTTTCGCGTTAATGTTCGGACAAAGCCGTACCCTCCCTACTGCAAGTTAAGTGCCACGGACATTGATTACACCAGTTCCAGTCGCTCGGCCAGCAGGCGCAGGAACAGACCGACATCCGTGACGATCCCCACCGACTCGATGCTGCCGCGATCGGCCAGCTTGGTGACCACGGCCGGATTGATATCGACGCAGACGAGTTTCACCCCGGCCGGGGTCATGTTGCCGACCCCGATCGCATGCAGCATGGTCGAGAGCATCAGCACGAGTTCCGCGCCGCGCAACGCCTCCTGATACGCTGCCTGCGCGGCGACCAGGTCCATCAGCGTGTCCGGCAGCGGGCCGTCATCGCGGATCGAACCGGCCAGAACATACGGAACGGGACGGCGTACGCATTCGAACATGACGCCGCCCGATATCGCTCCCGCCTCGACCGCCGCCCGGATCGAACCGTACCCCCGGACCAGGTTGATCGTCTTCAAATGGTGTTTGTGTCCCTCATGTACGGGATTGCCCCGCTCCATATGGACGCCGAGGGACGTGCCGAACAGGGCCAGTTCCATGTCGTGGGTCGCGATGGCGTTGCCACCGAGCAGCGCATGGACAAACCCTTCCCGGATCAGGGCCGCCAGGTAGGGTGCGCCGCCCGTATGGACGACGACCGGTCCGGGGACCACCACGGTCTTTCCGCCCGTGTCTCGAATCCGGCGCAGGTCACGGGCGATCTCTTCGACGGCCAGTTCCACCCGCCGTTCCGAGGACACCGAGGACGCCATAAAGGCAAACTCGTCCGTGGTCCGCTCCGTGCTCCGCTCCGGCGGGAACGTCCGGATACCGTCGACGCCGCACACGATGGTATCGCCGATCTTCAGGTCACGGATCAGACCGCAACGAGCGGTTCCGGCCTCCGCGTCGGCGACGATCACCACATCCATCCGCTGATCGGAGACGGACGTCCAGCGGTCGGCGAGCCGCACCTCGGTCCGATAGATCGTCGTGGAATAAAAGTCCTCCGGAGCGACGCCTTCCTGCGTCACCGGCACCAGGCGGGCGTTCTTCGACTCCGCTTCGGGCACCCGCGCCCCCATCCCGATCAGGGTTTCGAGAATCGCATTCAGGGTCGCTTCGTCCGGAGCGGCGACCTCCACATCGGCGGAGGAGCGTTCCTCTCGCGTCCGTCCCGCGTCGAAACGCAGCACGGTGAACGTCCCTCCGCCCTCGGTCACGCGATCCAGGAGATCGTTCATCAGGCCGGTATCGAGCAGGTGCCCTTCCATCGTAATGATGCGACGCATGATTCGCCCCCGATTCCTCAGTGTTCGGGGTCAGGATACCCTATTTGATCGTCGCCCGGACGCAGCCCAGCGCGCGCAGGGATTCCAGCCACCGCGTTCCGTTCTCCTCGGTCGCATCCGATTGCGCCAGCAGGTCGGCCTCCCGCCCGATCCGTACCGCCTTGTCCCGCCCCATCCCCCGATAGGGCAGGATTTCGACGCCCGCCATCCGGGGATACCGCTCGACGAGGTCCGCGATACCGCGCAGATGATCGGAGGTGTCATTCATCCCCGGCACCAGCGGCAGACGCAGGATCAGGTTCGCTCCGCGATCGTGGAGAAACTCCAGATTGGCGAGGATAAGTTCGTTCGTGACTCCGGTCCGACGGCGATGCTCCTCCGGGTCCGTCGCCTTGATGTCGAAAAGAAACAGATCGACCAGCGGCAGCAACGCCTCGAACCGTGGTGTCGGAGCATACCCCGAGGTATCCAGGCAGGTCGGGATGCCGCGCCGCTTCGCCCCGCGCAGCAGAGCCTCGGTAAAGGCGAACTGCGCCATCGGTTCTCCCCCGGAAACCGTCATTCCGCCCCCGGAACGATCATGGAAGCAGCGATCCTTCTCGACCACTTCCAGCACCTCCTCGGACGTCCGCCATTCTCCCATCCGCTCCACGGCTTCCTCAGGGCACGCCTCGGGCAGACCGTTCCGGCAGGGGTGGTTTCCGGTGTTCCGCTCCAGGTACGGTTCCGGGTTTACCTCGGCATAGCGAACGCCCGCCGGGCAATCCGATCCGCCACAGTAGGCGCAATCGGCGCATCGTTCGTAACAGATCGCCAGTTCGATCACCCGTTTCTGCGATTCCGGGCTATGGCACCACACACAGCGCAGGGGGCATCCCTTGAGCAGAACGGTCGTCCGTATCCCCGGCCCGGCGTCCAGGGAAAACCGCTGTATATCCAGAACGAGACCTTTCATGCACCACGTCCTTTCCCTTTTCCAATAAGCCGGATTCGTTCGAAAATCGTCCCCGGAACGAAGGATTTCAATCGGGTTGCCGGGAACACCGTGCTATGGCGCACAAAAGGAGCGACGAAGGCGGGCGGTTACCGCGTCGCGCGGGTTACGTTCTCGCCGCGGTCGGCGTCCTGTCGCTCGGTCTGGCCTCGCGCCGGTTCGGTTCCGTCCTCCCCCCCTTTATCGCCGCCTATTCCGGCGACACGCTCTGGGCGCTGCTGGTCTACCTGGTCGTCGGCCTGTGGTCGCCGGACGCGCCTCCGGTTCGACGGGCGATCATCGCCTGGGCGTTTTCCTGCACGATCGAGATCAGCCAGCTTTATCATGCCCCCTGGATCGAGGCGATCCGCCGGACGACGCTCGGCGGGCTGATCCTCGGCTTCGGCTTCCTCGGGAGTGATATCGTCTGCTACACGGTCGGCATCCTGATCAGCCTTGCCGGGGATTCGCTGCTTTCGCGCCCGCAACCGAACGAGCCGTCGCGTGTCCCTCCGTTGGAATCTCCCTGAGCGAGGAAAACACCGTGAACCTGCGACGATACCTGATCACCCTGCTGCCTGCCCTCTTTCTTGGCCTGTCGGCGTCGGTTGCCGGGGCGCAACCGAAAACCCCGGACCCGGTCGGCATCTGGACCGGAGCGCTCGACGTGGGCACGATCAAACTCCGGCTCGTTTTCGAGGTGAAGGCGAAGGACGCCAGTTATTCCGCCACGATGAAGAGCCTCGACCAGGGCGGACAGACCCTTCCGTGCAGCAAGGTGACCTTCGGCGGCGGCAAGCTCCGCATCGAGGTCGCCTCCATCGGGGGCGCATTCGAGGGTCAATGGAGCAAGGACGGCCAAACGCTCACCGGAAACTGGACCCAGGGTCCGACCACCCTTCCGCTGATTCTCACCCGCACCGACAAAGCGCCGGTCCTGCGTCGACCGCAGGAGCCGAAACCGCCGTTCCCGTACGTTTCCGAGGACGTTTCGTATCCGAGCCGCCAATCGGGAGTGACGATCGCCGGGACGCTGACGCTGCCGCCGGGCGCCGGTCCGTTCCCGGTCGTTCTGCTGATCACCGGGTCGGGAGCGCAGAACCGGGACGAGGAGATTCTGGGACACAAGCCGTTCCTGGTTCTGGCAGACTATCTGACCCGGCGCGGCATTGCGGTCCTGCGATCGGACGACCGGGGCATCGGCCGGTCGACCGGCAACTTTGCGACCGCCACCTCCGTCGATTTTGCCGAGGATGTGCGGGGCGGCATCGCCTTTCTGAAATCCCGGAAGGAGATCGACCCGGCGAAGATCGGCCTGATCGGTCACAGCGAGGGTGCGCTGATCGCGCCGATGATCGCGGCGGACGCGAAAGAGATCGCCTTTCTGGTACTGATGGCCGGACCCGGCGTTCCCGGCGAGGAGATTCTGCTCGATCAGGCCGCCCGTATCGCCACCACCGCCGGTGTGTCCGAAACCGTTCTCGCATCGAACCGGCGCATTAATTCGGCGATCTACTCGCTGGTCAAAGCGGGGTCCGATACCGCCACCCTCCGGACAAAACTGGCCGTCCTTCTGGACGAGGAGTTCGGCAAACTGCCGGAGGCGGAGCGACAGGCGGCGGCGGGCCGGAAGGAAGCCATCCTGCAATCGGTCGATGCCCTGACCTCACCCTGGTTCCGGTTTTTCCTGTCCTACGATCCCCGCCCCTCGCTTCGAAAGGTGACCTGCCCGACGCTGGCGATTAACGGACAGAAGGATTTGCAGGTATCGGCTGCCCGGAACCTGCCCGAGATCGAAAAGGCGTTCCGGGAGAGCGGTAATACCCGTCTGACCACCAGGGAACTGCCGGGGTTGAACCACCTGTTTCAGCCGACGAAGACCGGTTCGCTTTCGGAATACGGGACGATCGAGGAGACGATCTCACCGGTTGCCCTGCAAACCATCGGCGACTGGGTACTCTCGGTCACCCGTTGACCCCTCCGTTGGAGGAGGAGTGGTCCGGTCTATCCCTGCCCGCTATCGTTTCCATTTTATCGCGGAAAACAAAACAGGCCGGGGGGAATCACTTCCTCCCGGCCTGCACAACCTCACCCTCTATGTTCCCCCGCTTGCGGGGGCCAGGGGGCCTCTTAACTCTTAATCATCCGACGGCTTGCGGCGACCGGCGTTCTTGGCCATGATCTCCTCGGCGACGTTGCGCGGAACGTTTCAGACAATGGCGAAGTCGGTATGCTGCCGCATCAGGGGCGGATTGAAGCCGAGAACTATATCGTCTTTCGGAATCCCTGCCGCTACCAGTTCATTGGCAAGTCCTTCTTCCGTGGCGTCTTCCTCAATCCATATCTTGCCCTCATGGATACGGGCATGAAGTTTGGTGTAATGTATATGTTTTCCACGGGGCCAGCCATACTTCAACAGCAAATAATGATCCCGCTGCTCGTCGAAGACGCAATCCACTTCCTCACCGGAGACCGGTTGACTGTTCATCAGATCGGCTTGCGCCTGAATGGTATTCTTCAATGTCTGCCGATAAAACGCTAATTTATCCATCTGACAACCTCCTCCGCTTCAATATCGATTATCAGCAACCCCAGACGCCGCTGCTCCACGACGATTTGAAACGATAGGCGAGAAAACAGAGAATCGTAGGTTTCTTTGCTTATCGCCAGATACAAGCCTTCCTGCATACCATTTGCCACCAGGTAGGTCCTATACAACTCGTATTGTCCGAGTGCGCTTGCCAGCAAATGAACGGGAGATGGACCGGTAAAACCCTTGATTTCAATAACCAGTGCGCGACGGATAGTGGATGATTTCTCCACACGCTCAACTCGCAAATCGGCGTAAATATCAACGTCTTCGTATTCGATACGAAACGGATCGTTGGTTATCAGCCAGCCATCTTTGACAAGTGCTGTACATACCGCCTCATGAATCGCGTCTTTTCGTGGCATCCTCCGTTCGATTGTAGCATACTCACCAAAATAGAAAAACCGGCCGGAAGACATCGCTTCCTCCCGGCTGTTCTCATATCCTCCCTCTGGTTCCCCTTAGTACTACAGCTGCAGTTACCGGATCGGGTATACCCGATCCGGGAGGCTGGCTCAAGGACCTACGCTGACGACACAGTACCAATTGGGGCAGGAACTCGAAGGCTTACACCAACGCTTCGCTCGATCCGAACACAATCCCTGGCTTTTCTCAAGCCTCTCCTTGAATCCGTCGAACGCAAAAAAGGTTGGCAATGTTATTATTCCAAATTAGTGGCTGGCTCTATATCACCCATATTCTGTTAGTTTCGCAAAGGCAACCATTTGTTGGCAATGGTCAGCGATTTTTTACCTGTCGTTCTATCTCATCCGTATCAGTCTTTTCCTGAGAGCATTTTACCAGGCGAAAAAATAGGCCGGGGGGAATCACTTCCTCCCGGCCTGCACAACCTCACCCTCTATGTTCCCCCGCTTGCGGGGGCCAGGGGGCCTCTTAACTCTTAATCATCCGACGGCTTGCGGCGGCCGGCGTTCTTGGCCATGATCTCCTCGGCGACGTTGCGCGGAACCTCTTCGTAGTGCGACGGTTCCATCGTCGACGAGGCGCGGCCCTGCGTCATCGACCGCAGCGTGGTCACGTAGCCGAACATTTCGGCCAGCGGCACCTGCGCCTTGATGATTCGGACGCCGCCCGGGCCGGTTTCCTGGCCCTCGACCAGACCGCGACGGCGGTTCAGGTCGCCGATGACATCGCCGAGGTACTGATCCGGAGTGGTCACTTCCACCGCCATGATCGGCTCCTTGATGATCGGTTGCGCCTTGTTACAGGCCGCCCGGAACGCCATACGACCCGCTTCACGGAACGAGATTTCGTCCGAGTCGACTTCGTGGTACGAACCGTCCACGCAGCTGACCTTGATATCCACGACCGGGAAGCCCGCCAGAACGCCGCTCTGCAGCGCGTCCTGAACGCCCTTATCGACCGCCGGGATGTATTCCTTGGGAATCGCACCGCCGACGACTTTATTGATGAACTCGTAGCCCCCGCCGACGTCGTTCGGCTCGATCTCGAGCGTGCAGTTTCCGAACTTACCACGACCACCGGTCTGCTTCTTGAACAGCCCCTGGGCGCGCGCCGGAATCTTGATCGTCTCGCGATAGGCCACCTGCGGCTGACCCTGGTTCGCCTCGACCTTGAACTCGCGCTTCATACGGTCGACGATAATCTCCAGATGGAGTTCGCCCATTCCGCGGATGATCGTCTGACCGGTCTCCTGATCGGTGTACATCTTGAACGTCGGGTCCTCCGCCGCCAGACGGGACAGGGCGACGCCCATCTTGTCCTGGTCGGCCTTGGTCTTCGGCTCGATGCTCATTTCGATAACCGGTTCCGGGAACGACATCGATTCCAGAATGATCGGACTCTTTTCGTCGCAGAGGGTATCCCCGGTGGTTGTGTCGGTCAGACCGACCGCCGCCGCGATATCCCCGGCGTAGACGATGTCGATATCCTCTTTCTTGTTCGCGTGCATCTGCAGGATACGTCCGACACGCTCGCGCTTGCCCTTGACCGCGTTGTAGACGAATCCGCCCTTCTGCAGGGTGCCCGAATAGACACGGAAGAAGGTCAGGTTCCCGTGCTGATCGTTCATGAGTTTGAACGCCAGCGCGGAGAACGGCTCATCATCCGCCGGTTTCCGTCGGTCCTCGCCTCCGTTGTCCGGGTTGGTACCCTCGATCGCTTCGATATCGATCGGCGACGGCAGGAAGTACAGGACCGCGTCGAGCATCGGTTGGACGCCCTTGTTCTTGAACGCCGAACCGCAGATCATCGGGAACAGAGACCGGTCGATCGTCCCCTTGCGAATCGCCGCGCGGATCTCATCCACCGAGATCGGTTCGCCTTCCAGATACTTTTCGGCGAGATGGATATCCACGTCGGCGACCGCCTCGATCATCTTCTCGCGCCACTCGGTCGCCTGATCGAGCAGTTCCGGCGGGCAGTCGATCTCGGTCGGCTTCTTGCCGAAGGTGTCCTCGAACAGGTACGCCTTCATCGTGATCAGATCGACAATCCCCTTGAAGTCGGACTCCGCGCCGATCGGGATCTGCAGCGGAACGGCGTTCGCGCCCAGACGATCCCGGACCTGCTTGACGACCGAGAAGAAATCCGCGCCCATACGGTCCATCTTGTTGACGAAGATCAGGCGAGGAACCTTATATTTGGTCGCCTGCCGCCAGACGGTTTCCGACTGCGGCTGAACACCCGCGACCGCGCAGAAGACCGCGACCGCGCCGTCGAGAACGCGCATCGACCGCTCGACCTCGACGGTAAAGTCGACGTGGCCGGGCGTGTCAATGATATTGATCCGGTGCGTGTTCTTGCGCGCCCCGTCCTGGAACTTCTTCTTGTCCTCCTGTTCGGAGAAACCGTCCAGCCCCCAGAAACAGGTGGTCGCCGCCGAAGTGATGGTGATACCGCGCTCGCGTTCCTGTTCCATCCAGTCCATGGTGGCCGCGCCCTCATGAACTTCGCCGATCTTGTAGTTGACGCCGGTGTAGAGCAGGATACGCTCCGTGGTCGTCGTCTTCCCGGCGTCGATGTGCGCCGCGATTCCGATGTTGCGAGTATTCGCCAAGCTAAATTCTCGAGCCATGATTACTGTCTTGCCTCCGGATCGGACGGACCTATCCCCCGGTTGTTCGAACGCGGGGAGAGAGGGTGCCGCCGTCCCTCGTTTCTAACCTGCCGAATCGGGCCATCAGCCTTCGGGGAACCCCAATGCCGTCGGGAGGGATCAGGAAGATGCCGATTCGCGCGAGCCTACGTATGTTTTGCCGGAGAGGCCCTTCGGCCCGCGCCGTTCGGTCTACGGAGTGTCACCCGAAAGAAGGCGACACGGGACCGCCACGGCGCCGGGCATTACTGCCCTGGCCGGTGGGATGCGCACCTGCCGGGTCGCAGATACGCCGAGCGTTCCGGTTTTCAAACCATTCGCCAACGCCATCGCCTCTCTTTCCGAAGTATTTTCAGGTCCCTGCTCAGGAAGACACCGAATTCGCCCAAACGCTCCAACGCGCCGACCTTCGACTTTGCGAACTGACCAGAGTTCACAAAGGGTACGGAGACCGGCGCGCGTAAAGGGTTGGTTCTATTCGGTTGTTACAACGCGGAAACTCCTGACCATTTTACCACGCTTTATTGCGGCGAACCACTCCCGTTTTCGAATGACGACACTTTCGCCCGCTTACCGAAGGTCGCGGCAGTACGACAGGAATGGGGTAGCGAAATGCCTTTCCCCACTTCGCGAAACGACAAAAACCTGAACTCTATTGCAGAAATTTCTACCTTGCAAGCTTTTCTAACAAAAGATAAACTTCTAAGTACTCGATTAACTCGAGTAACTCGATTGAGGAGGACCATGATGCTTGTCAAACGTACTTTCGTCGTTCTACTTACCGTTTCCGTGTTTGGGACGGGTGTATTCGTCGGTCGTATGGCTTTTGCGGCGATGGGTGGCGCGGAGACGGGTACGCCCGATCAGTGTGCTGCCGGGAAGACATCGTGCGGTTCCGGCTATGTCTTTTCCGGAATTCAAAAGACGGTCCGTTGTTGCTGTCCCACTGATGCAAAAAAACAGTAGTGGAAGGATTGCGACGTTACTATCGATGTTTTTCAAACCGTACCTGATGACGGTAAGCATTGTTATCGTTTGAAAAAGCAAAAAACCTATCCGACAACCTGCGTACCGAGTAGCATTCCCGACGGTGTGGTGTCAAGAAGGACCTGTGCCTGTGATAAATAAAGGTTTGCCCGCCCGAAAGGCTATTGTCCTAACGGTCCTTGTCTTGCTGTTGGGTGTTCTGGTCGGTTACCTTACCTTCCCCCGACCGGTCATAATTTTCATGGGCCAACCAGTTCCGGACAATGGTCTCGTCGTTAATCCACGAGGTAAAAACCTGGGCGACCCCGCTAATGCGGAAAGAGATTTCCGCAAGATCCATATGGCGATGGTCGCCTTCCGAGCGAAATACGGTCGCCTTCCGAGTCTCGATGAGCTGCTCAATTTCAAAACACCACTCGTTGGGAACCTCCGACTCTCGGAAGACGATTTCAAAACGCCGGACTTTGAGTTTGGCGACCGGTTCGTACCTGGCGCGAATAACCTGCATTACGGTTTCACCTATGTTACGCCACGCCCTAACGGCCAGCCAAGGCCCGCGTTTCCGGCAACGGGCGAACGCGATGTATGGATGGTTTGTGGGGATTACCTTCGCGACAATCAGGTCGTCTTTCGAGACGGACACTCGGAATTCGATCCGCAAGGCGTCGAAGTGGTCCTCTGGTCCGACGGAACGATCGAACGCGTCCCCTATAAGGAGAGGATAATGTATTCGGAGTCGGGGTCGGCCGGAGGGCCGTTCGTTTACACAATCGCCGGTCAGGCGGGTCTCCCGAAAAAAACGATTACGGTCGGCGAAGAATTGGTAAAGGACCGCTTCAACAAAATCGTGTCCCGCTGACGGGAAACGAACGAGTGGGGATGGTTGACTTCCCCGCTCGTTTTTTCTTTAGTTCGATGGTCGCAGGTCGCGGCAGTACGACAGGAATGGAGGATCGACCCCGAAACGTTCGCGATAGTCGTCGATGGTCGGGGCGACCCGGACCGGCCATTTCATGTCCGCGCCCTTGTTGATATCGCTGAATTTATGTTCCAGGAACGGATTGCCGAAACGCGCCCAGGTCGCCCCGGCATATGCGCGGGCGTCCGCCTCATCGAGTGGCGGCACGACCGCCGGCAAAATCTCTTCGAACAACGCCTTCCGCAGCCTCGGCCCGAGTTCCGGATGCTCCACGGCCTCGCGAACGGTCGCCAGTCCGTACTCCCTGGGCGCGATAATCGCCATCGCCGTGTGCAGGCCGTTCAGTATACGCACCTTCCGACGCACGAACGCGGAGATGTCCGGGGTCACGATCACCTTACCCCCGGAAGCGGCGACCAGCGATGCCATCCGGTTCTTCAGCGCGGCATCTCCCTCAATCGCCCAGAGCGCGAACGGCTCGCCGACAATGATGGGCAGATAGGCATCCGCGCCGAGCCGCGCCGCCCACACCGCTTCCCGCTCCTCCGCCGACGGTTCCCCCATCACGATCCGATCGACCAGCGTGTCCGGAATCGCCACCGCCTCCGCCAGGTAGGTGAAAAACGCCGTGGGAAGCCCCCAGTCCCGCGCCACCGTCTCCAGCATCGCGCGGAGCCGACTTCCGTTCTCCTCGAACAGTTCGCAGGGGAGGATCGTCACCGAGGCATCCGGTCCGAGGGTTCTCCGACGCTCGTCCAGCCAGCGGACCAGTCGTGCGGGGAAGGATCGGGGACGTTCCGGGCGGTCGTCCGCCGGGTCTTCGGACAGGCGGAATCCGGCCTCGCTCACATTGGAGACCACCAGGGAGATATTCGGATCGTGCGACAGGGCCAGCGTCCGCGGCCAGTCATCGGAAGGGATCACCCGACCGACGGCGTTGACGATCCGCCCCTCATCGACGACCGTTCCGTCGGTATCCCGTCCGCGATAGGCGAGATAGTATCGCCCGCCGACGGCGTTCATTCGCGCCGCCCGACGGTCGCCTTCAGGAGTGGACGAACACATCGTCACCGATATACCGGCTCGGTCGGCAAAGTCACAGAAGAACCCGCGCAGAAAGACGCCGGTTCCGAAACTCAGTGCGTGTATCATGAGGAGGAGTACCGTCAGGTTGGCGGTCCCCTCCTCGGTTTCCTGCCCGGGGAACGAACAAAAATCCGTCCCGCGGACACGTCCGGATCGACGGCGACTACGGGCGGGTCGCCGGTCCCGGCGGCGCACCCGCGCCGGTCGTTCCGCCGGTCGTATTGCTCATCGTTCCCCCTGCGCCGGTGGTCGTTCCACCCGCGCCGGTCGTGGTGCTGCCCGCACCCGTGGTCGTGCCCCCTGCCCCGGTGGTCGTTCCACCCATTCCCGTCGTGCCCCCCGCGCCGGTCGTGGTACCCCCCGCGCCGGTTCCGTCCTCGGCCGTATTGGTGCAGCCACTCAACGCGACACCGGTCAATAGCAGACCGGCTACAATCCCTACTCCCCATCGCCGATGTAAATACATGGAAAACCTCGCCTATTTCTTTATCCATCTCCTCGATTCACCTGTTCGGCGAAGCGCAAGACGGCACCCATCCTCAAAATGAACCCTGACGGATTCCCCCATAGGATGCAGTGCGGTATCGCGCGGTTTGTCAGGAAATTCGGAAACGGCGTTGCCCGTGTTCACCCGCGTTCACGGGATCGGTTCGGAAAGGATACGCCTGATCACCGGATCGTCCCCCTCGCGCAAGGCGCGGGCGTTCGGTTCGATACGCCAATCCGGGTGGACGGCGTCCGCCTTCCCTTCCTGAAAACGATAGCGGAGGATGGCGCAGCACACGGTCAGTCGGGAATGCGGCAGACTGAAAGAGTACAGTTCCTGATAGCCGTTGGGTCGTGCGCCGGTCGGTTCGCCGACCAGGATCGCTTCGGTTTCCCGTCGGAAATCGGTCGCATTGGTCATGGCCGCCGAAAAGGTTCCCCGGCCGATCAGGACATACAGCCGTCCGGCCCGGTTCAGTGTCGGATGGAACTGCAAAGGAGCGATCAGGTGCTTTCGAGGCAACGTATAGTTCCCGCCGCCGTTCCCGCGCAGGTCCAGGATCAGGCGACGCGCCCCGGTTTCGTTCAGAAAGGCGAGAAGACGCCGCGCCTGACGTTCGTGGTCGTCATAGCTCCGGAAGTTGGCATACACCGTCTTTCCGTCCGCCAGCAGCATGAATGGAAGCGCCTCCTCCGGACGCTGGCGGAACAGCGCTGTCGGATAGGCGTCTACCCGGTCCGTCAGCGTCCCCGGCGGCAGCGGCGCGATCGTTCGGACAAAACGGGAACCATCCTCCCCCTCGAACTCGAAAGCGGCAGGGCCGACCGCCGGCAGGACGCCCCGCGCCGCCAGAGGTTCGGCACGGGTGAGGTTGCCCGCCATATTCTGCCAGACGAACCAGCGATTCTCCCCCTGCGGAACCAGTGCGCGCAGCCGACGCTCGACCTCCGGCATACTTTTTCCACCGATCCCGCGCAGGCGCAGCCCGAGGACGTCCCGGTACGCGGCGGCCGCCCGGACGACGCGCCAACCGTCGGCGTAGCGGAATACCTCCAGCGGAAAGTGCTGGTAGACGCCCCACGTCGCGACAAAGGTATGGCCATCTCCGGGCATCGCCGCCAGCTGCTGCAGTCCGACGACGATCTCCCACGGTTGGCTCGTCGGAATGCGCGCGTCCAGTTCCGTCACGGCCGCCTCGAACGCCGCCTTCGACGTATGGTGGAACGGGTCACGATGCCGGCGAGGCAACTCCGCGGCAAGGTAATGCAGGTCTTCGCGCCACTGCTCGGCGGTCAGGGCGGGAATATGGGTTCCGTCGGGCATTTGGTGCAGCCTCCCCGGCGCGCCGGCTCCCGCGATCAGCCAGCTCAGGACCAGGAAAACGATTTTCATTCGGAATCCTCCGATCAGCGATCTTCGTTTCCTTCATCGTCTCTCCTGCGGAAAGGTTCATTCGAACGTTTCAGGAGACGCGCGGTCTGCCCCCGAAACGGCGGCGCAGAGCGGTCAGGATTTGATCGGCGGTGACGATCCGAACCTCCGGCGGCAGCCGTTCGATCGTCCTTCGCACCGCGTCGAGCGGACCGCCGCTGCTGCCGTAGGACCAGGCATGTACATTGATGACCGTGTAGCTGTCGGGGTCCCGCATCGGGCGACGGGGCAGTTCGCTCACCATCCTGGCAGCCTCCTCGGGCGACATCAACCCATCCCAGAGCAGTCCGCGATAGGCGATGCAGGGTTTGCCGTGCAGCCAGGTGATCCGTCCCTTTTGGCGATGGTAGGGCGCATAGTCCTTGTACAGGCAGCCATCGACATTTTTCAATGCCAGGAGGGCGGCGACGTCCTCCGGATTTCCTTCATTGGCGTTCAGCACGCTGATGAACGGCAGATCGGCTTTCGTCAGGAAGGGTTCCGCCTGTCGCGCCAGAGCGACGCGATCGGGCTGGAAGTGGGGATAGGTATACCCGAGCAGTCCCGCGCCGGTGACGAAGCCGTCGGTGGGCCGCGCGGTGGCGTACAGGTGGGCGAGTACCTGCGGGGCGACGGTCGCCAGGATCGGAGCGACCTCCCAGGTCATCGGGAATGTCCCGCGCAGCGAACCGGCCCAGTACTTCGTGTCGTCGACGAACCCGCCGGTCAGCCACTGGATATTGTCCCCGTCGCTGAGGACGAAGGCGAGATAGTGAACGTTGTCCTCGTCGGGCAGGGCGGGACGCCCGGGTCGACGCAGCGGGGGCGCGGGCAGTTTCTCGTACAGCGACAGGTTCAGCGCCCAGTCGGCAGGCACTCCGGTCGCGTTCGCCCGGCTCAGGTCGCGGACCCATTCGAACTCATCGGGTCCCCAGCCGTAGACGAGCGCGTTCGGCCCGCACGTCCTTGCCACTTCCTGCCGGAAGGCGTGGTCCTTCCCGGCCGCGAAGGTAAAGGCATGATGGGCCACGGCGAAATCGCGCAGATGACCGGGCTTATCGATCACCTGCTCGACCGCCATCCCCTGCGTCCGGCGGTTACCGAACTCCTTCAGGGCGCGTCGATCGTCCCAATCGCGGACATCGCGAACGATCCGGAACCCTTCCCTCTCGAAGCGTTCGACCAGCGAATCCTCGACCGCCACGGCCGTCAGCGGTCCGCAGAGTGTGGTCGCCACATTGACCGACGGGGTTCCCAGACGAAAGCGAACGCCTCCGGCAACGGATTCGCGGAACCGTCCGAGCAGTTCCCAGACGGTGGCCGCCTCGATGAAACGGACGCCTTTGCGCCGCAGTTCGGCTTCGAGGATACGCCCGAAGCTTCCCGGACCGGTGCGCAACAGGACGGTCGGGCCTTTCGCATTTCGTAATCCCTGCAGCGTCAGCGCCAGCGATTGTTCGGCGGGAGAGAGTCCCTCATGCGGAAGGACATGGAGTTCACGGGGCAGGGTTAACATGCGGGACCTTTCCGCATCGCTCCCGTTCGTTCCTGCCGTCGCTCGGACCGCACGGATACCGTTTTCTCGTTCCTCGATTTCCTTGGTTTGCCGATCATGAACGATCCGGCATAATCGGCATATCCGGCCTGACGATAATCGTTCGTTTTTTCGGTATACTCAGGAGGTGTCCGACGACGATGCGCCCGATATCGCCGATCTCAAAGAGGAAGCCCGCCAACGGGATGGCGCAGACCCCTTGCGCTACCTGCGCGACCGCTTTTACCTGCCTCCGGGCCGTCTTTACTTCGACGGCAACTCCCTCGGGCCGCTCTCCCGCGACGCCGAGACGGAGGTTTCGCGCGTGCTCGACGCATGGCGCGTTCACGGGGTCGAAGGTTGGACCGAAGCGACACCCCCCTGGTTCTTCCTGGCGGAGGAGCTCGGGGCGCGAGTCGCCCCTCTGATCGGCGCGGAACCGACCTCCGTCATCGTGACCGGCAGCACGACCGTCAATCTCCACCAGCTTCTCGCCACTCTGTACCACCCGGAGGGCGGCCGCCACGCCCTGCTGATCGATGCCCTCGCCTTTCCCTCCGATACCTATGCCCTGGAAAGCCACCTGCGCCTGCGTGGTCTCCCGCCCGAAACCCACTTACGTTTCGTTCCCTCCCGGGACGGACGCACACTGCGACTCGACGATCTTCTCGATGCCCTGACGCCCCCGGTTCGACTGGCCGTCCTGCCTTCCGTGATCTATACGAGCGGTCAACTGCTCGATATGGAACGCCTCACGGCGGCGGCACGGGAACGAGAGATTCTTTTGCTCTGGGATCTGTCCCACAGTCTCGGGATCGTTCCGCATGCGCTGGACGCGATCGGAGCGGACGGCGCGTTCTGGTGCCATTACAAATATTTGAACGCCGGTCCCGGCGCGGTCGGCGGACTGTACCTGAACCGACGCCACTTCGATAAACGCCCCGGGTTGGCCGGGTGGTTCGGTTCCGATAAGGCGCGGCAATTCGATATGTCACCGACGTTCGTTCCCGCCGTCGGCGCGGGAGCCCTCCAGATCGGAACCCCGCCCATCCTCGCCATGGCCCCGCTTCTCGGCGCGCTGCGAATCCATGAGGAGGTCGGCCTCGACGCGATACGGGAGAAATCGCTCCGTCTGGTCGACTTCCTTCGTCGCTGCGCCCGATCCCTGCTGACGCCCTTCGACATTTCATTCGCCCTGCCGGACGATTTGCCGCACGGCGGACACCTCGCACTGACACACCCGGAGGCGAAATCGCTCTCCCGCCGATTACGAGAGAACGGGGTCGTTCCCGACTTCCGCCCGCCCGATATCCTGCGACTCGCCCCGGTTCCGCTCTACCTGTCCTATGCCGACTGCCTGGCCGCCGTGATCACCCTGCGCCGCCTGCTGCAAACCGGCGGCGTCGCCGACGCCTCCACCTCCGCATCGACCGCATCGACCGCCGGATGGGTGCCATGACCGATCCCGTTATGCCGATCCCGCACTTCTACGACATCACGATCCCGATGCGCTCAGGCGTCGCGGTCTGGCCGGGCGATACGCCCTTTGCATTTCATCTGAGCTGGAAAATGGCGGACGGCGACACCGTCAACGTCGGAGCGGTGACGATGAGCGTCCATACGGGCACCCATGCCGATGCTCCCTTTCATTTCGAGGCCCATGGGGCGCGGATCGGCGAGGTCGACCTGAACCCGTATTTCGGCCCGGCCATTGTGGTCGATGTCACCGGGCAGACCCCGATCGACGTGTCGGCGTTCGTCGCCATCGATTTCGTTGCGACACCGCGCGTTCTGCTACGGACGAACGCCTGGACCGACCATACTCGCTTCCCGGAGTCCGTACCGACACTGACTCCGGAGGCGGTCGCCTTCCTCGGTCAGGCGGGGGCGATCCTGCTCGGACTGGACCTCCCGTCGGTCGACGCGATCGACAGCCGGGAACTGCCCCTCCATCATGCCCTGAACCGAGCCGGTATCCGTATCCTCGAATCGCTGGACCTGTCGTCGGTCCCGCCCGGACCCTATGAACTGATCGCCCTGCCCCTCAAACTGACCGAAGCCGACGGCTCGCCCGTCCGCGCCCTCCTCCGGTCCCTTCCCGGAAAATCGGAGTGAACCGGCAGGACTCACTCCGCCACAACATGGGTGCCCGAGCCGAGGAACGACCGACTTTTTCCGAGAATCACTTCGGCCGTACACCCCTTCGGAATCCCGGCGGTCAATGTCAGCCGTTCGCCCTCCCGACGCCATTCCACGCGCACGTCGCCGTGCGGGGTCGGAACGACGCCCCTGGCTTCGGTCAGGCCGCAGGGATGCGGTTCGATCACGATCTCCCGGTAACCCGGCGTCGCCGGACGAACCCCCAGTATGCGGGACGACATCTGGTAGAGCGGCGTCGCTCCCCAGGCATGGCTGAGGTCGCCGGTATTCCACATCTCCCGCAACGACTGCGTATCGTCGACGATCTGCCAGCGGGCCATCTGCGCTCGGGCGTAACGCTCGAACAGACCGGCCTTTGCCAGCGCGTCGAAAACGAAATGCATGAAGTAGGGCTGGCAGTGGAAACCCGGTTCCGTAATTACCCGCTCCAGGATCGCCGCCTGCCGCTCCTTCGGCGCGAGGTCGCACAGAACCGCCAGGATATTGACATGCGCGGTGAACGTCTCGATATCCCGATCCTCCGGCAGCCACTGTCCCGGTTTCACCGACGACCGGAACGGCTTCCCATCCCGGTATCGTCCCTTTTCCTCGGCCCATAGTTCCTGCTCGAACGCGGTTCGGGTCGCCTCGCGCAGCCGACCGTACTCCGCCTCACGTCCGGTATCCCCGACGATTCGCGCGACCCGCATACCGTCCGCCAGGGCGCGATAGTAGAAGGCCGTCAGGTAGCCCTGCCCGATGACGGCAGGCGGGTGATGCCCCGGAAAACCTTCGATATCGACCCAGTCCATGAACATATAGTTCGGCGCTTCGCAGAGCAGACCGTTCTTTCCCCGATACCCGGTGAACGTTTCCAGGAGGCTGCGTACCGAGGGCGCGAGCTCCCGCACCAGCGCTTCGTCGCCGGTATGGTCGTAGTAGTCCAGCAGCATCCGGAGCCAGAGCAGGGAGTAGCTGGTATGAAAGACCCGGTTCCCGCACTGTTCCATAATCCAGGCGTACTTGCGCAGGTCCTGGCGGACAAGCCATGGCTGGAAGAACGCACAGTAGTTAAGCAGGGCGATGATCAGATAATCGCCGGGATCGCTGATCGGTTCCTGGTGGTGCGGTGAATCCAGGTGGTGTGTCTGCTGGCAGATCTGCGTCACCCAGCGGCAGACCTCCCAGAGGCGATTCAGTCCCGGATCGTCGCAGGTGAATTCTCCCCGATACTCCACCGGCATCGAGGCGAAATTGGCGCGGACATCGACAATCTCCAGCGGCGCGGTGAGTCCCTCGGCCCGCAGGTTGATCACGGAGAAGCTATCGAGGAACGGCAGTTCGACCGTCTGCGTTCCGCCGGACAGCGCGATGGCGGCGCGCCGATGGTATCCGGGGGCGTTCGGTTCGTTCGGTTCGATATGCAGCGTTCCGCCCTTGCCGCCGCGCACGGTCAGCCCGACGAACGCGGACAGCACCCGGTCATACCGGACCGCGAAACCGCCGTCGGTCGGAAGAACGACCGGGAAGATGCCCTTCCGGGGAGTGCGCGCGACCGCGCTCACACGCACCGTGCCCAGCGGCGGGTAAACGATCTCCATCCGGGGTGGGGCCTCGCTGGCGATCAGCGGCTGCCAGCGATCCGGCAGGAGGGTGGCCGCCTCCCAGCCGGAGGGATCGAACCGGCCGGAGCGCCACCCCGTCGGTTCCTTCGCGCCGTCGTAGACCCAGTACCCGTCCCGCCGGCTCCAGTGGGTCGCGGGGCGAACCAGCCAGGAGTCGTCGGTTCCGAGTATGCCTTCGAGTTCGCAGAGGAACCCGCCACGCTCCCGTGTCCCCTCCCACCCGATCAGTCGCTCCGCGAACACTTCGGCGGCGAGTACGTTCCGCCCCTCTTTCAGGAACGGAGTCAGCTCGCGGACATCATAGAACCATTTGCCGGTCGGGACCCGGTGATAGTCCATGCCGATATCGGCGGGTCCGCGGGAGACGAGGCGACCGTTCAGCCACAGACGGTAGGTGGCATCCGCGCTCAGATACGCGAAAACGCGCTCCGGCACGGCCGTCAGTGGAAATTCGCGCCGGAAAAGGGCCACGGGGGTGTCGTCGGCGGTTCCTATCCAACGGCCCCGCAACGGTCCCGACCGGTGGCGGGGTGTAAAGCGGTATCCCGGCGCTTCCGCGCCGTTTCGGATGCGCACGCGCATTCCGGGGGTGACGATCGGACCGCGGGGATCGGGGGGCAGAGATACCGCTTCCCCCGGTATCCCGCCCGTGGTGGAGATGGCCAGCATTTGAATCATCCTGCGACGCGTCATGGTCGTTCCGCCGCCCGAAAGCGGCGGAATTACATTCGCCGAAGGGCGGTCGATCTCCCTTCTCCGGCGTCACATCGGTTCAGGAAACCAGCGTTTTTTTGACTTCCTGCTCCCACGTGCCGGCGATCGGTTCGCCGTAGACCTCGGCGCCGCCCTGCGTCTCCGGTCCGGTCAGGATCGGCCGTTTCCCGACCGGAAACCCGCCCCGGGCGATTCCGTCCTGGTCGGCATTGATGAAATGCAACGCCACTCCGGCGCGTTCGGCGTCGGTGGTGTTCGCGCCGGTCGCATGCGGGGTTCCGTAGCAGAAGAACAGCGCGCCGCCGGCCGGCAGTTCCACCGTCACCGCCGTCGATTCGTCGGGATAGCAGCGGATGTGATGGTCGCTGTCCGGGTCGCGCTCGTGGTCGAACTCCCGGTCAAAGACACCCGATATGACGCGCATCGTACCGTTGGCGACGGTCGCATCGTGGACCGCCGTCCAGAGAGCGGTTCCTTTCAGCGGGTCCGGAATCCGGAAATAGGCGTTGTCCTGATGCCAGTTCGTCCCCGCCCCGTGTTTCCCCGGTTTGAGAAAAACCTGATCCAGGTGCAGCAGAACCGGGTCGCCGATCAACTCCCGCACGGCCTCGATCGCTTTCGGCGCGAACGGCATCGCGCGAAAGAACGTGCTGTGCGGGGCCATCGGGCACAGTTGCAGATTGGCTTTCGTCTGCGAATGGGTTTTGCCGTCGCCATCGGTCGCCACGTTCCGGAGCAGACCGACCGACTTCAGGCGGTCCAGTTCCTTGCGCATCGCGGCAATCTCCTCGGGACTCCAGAAGTCGGGGACCGCGACCCAGCCCCGGGTACGGAAATGTTCTTTCTGTTCGGGGGAAAAAGTGAACGCCATCGGTTTGATCATCCTTTCGATCGCAGGGATACGATCCTCTCTTTCAGGATAGCCCCTACTTCCGACAGCCGTCAACAGCCGTCAACGACGATTTTCGCGCCCCGCCCGAAATCGCCCCCGGCGTTCGCGGGGTTTCGCGGGGTCAGGGACCGTCGGGACGACCGCAGGTTTTTCGCAGCGCCTGCTCCAGTTCGCGGATCCGTTCGACCAGTTGAGCGGCGAGCGGCTTCCAGAGATCGGGGCGGTCGGATCGGGAGTGGCAGATTCGCAGCACTCGCTTGGCCAGGTGGGTGGCCGCCTCTCCGCCGAGGGCGGCGGTCGCGCCTCCGAGAGAGTGCGTCGCCTTTCGCACGGCAACCGGGTCTCCGGTCGCGAGAGCGGTCTGCAGACGTTCGGCCAGGCGGGGAAGCTCGTCCAGCGCGATCTCGAGCAGCGCGGCGCGATCCTCGTCGGACATTTCTCCGAGTCGCTGGTCCAGAACGGATCGGTTGATGACGGTCGCGCTCTCCTCGTCCCCGTCACTTTCGTTCATCGCCGGAACGCCGGTCTCGCCGGGAAGCGGAGCGGGGGCGACGGCGGGTTCGATCCCGGCGCGGAACTGGCCGAGACAGCGGAGCAGTTCCTCATGCCGCAACGGTTTGGAGAGGTAACTGTCCATGCCGGAAGCGAGGCACTTCTCCCGGTCACCACGCAGGGTGCTCGCGGTGACGGCGATGATCGGCAGCCGCTTGCGCAGGTTCTTCGCCTCCCAGTCACGGATCCGCTGTGTGGTTTCGTACCCGTCCATGCCGGGCATCTGGCAGTCCATCAGGATCAGGTCGTAGGGCAGACTGCGGATCATCTGCAGGGCTTCGTTTCCGCTGGAGACGACATCCACCCGATACCCGTGCGGTTCCAGCATCAACTGGGCGACCCGCTGGTTGATCGCGTTATCCTCGACGACCAGAACGCGCGCGGTGGTCGTCGGCAGCGTTTTCCGGTAGGCCGGACGTCGTTCGGAGCGTTCCGCCCGGGCGCTGTCATTCAGCACGTGCACCAATATATCGTAGACATCGGACTGACGCAGCGGTTTGAACAGGCAGTGCTTGATGCCGACCTCGCGCATCCGCATGGCGATATTGTCCTTGACCGACATCGCTTTGGCCATCAGGACGACCGGGATACGCAAATCGCCGGACAGGCGCATCGCCAGGTTCTCCCCGCTCATGTCCGGAAGGGAGCGGTCGATGATCGCCAGAGAGAACAGGTCACGCGCATGGAAACTCATGATGGCGGCGTGAATGGCGTCCTCGGCCGTGGAGAACAGTTCGGTTCGCATTCCCCAGGCGGTGAGGTAGTCCCGGAGCACCTGTCGATTGACAAGGTTGTTGTCGGCGATCAGGACCCGGGCGTCCTTCAGCGGCTTGAGCTCCTCCCCGGCATCCGGTTCGCTCGGAAGAGCGGTCGGATAGGTCACGGGCAGCGCCACCGTCAGTCGGAAGCGCGACCCGCGGCCCGGCATACTCTGCACGGTCAGATCGCCGCCCATCAGGCGGGCGAGTTGCCGGCTGATCGCCAGCCCGAGACCGGTCCCGCCGAACTGCCGGGTGGTCGAGGTATCGGCCTGAGTAAACTTCTCAAAGATGCGCGCCTGATGCTCCGGGGAGATGCCGATCCCCGTGTCCTCGACCGTGATCGTCAGCGGACAGACGGTCGCCGCCGGATCGGTCGTCTCCACCACCAGGGCGACAAAACCTTTCTCGGTAAACTTCACGGCGTTCCCCGCCAGATTGAGGAGGATCTGACGGATACGCCCGGCATCGCCCTGGACGTAACGCGGCGCTTCCGGTTCGTACCGGACGACGACCTCCAGTCCCTTGACCTGCGCGGCGGGGGCGATCATCTCGGCCACGTCATGAACCGTCTCCATCAGGTCGAAGTCCATGGTTTCGACCATCATCATGCCGGCTTCTATCTTGGACAGGTCGAGAATATCGTTGATCAGCGACTGCAGTGTCTCGGCGGAGGTGCGAACGATACGTCCGAGTTCCCGCTGTTCGGCGGTCAGATCGGTGTCCAGCAACAGGCCCATCATCCCGATGACCCCGTTGAGCGGGGTTCGAATCTCGTGACTGAGGTTGGCGACGAACTCCGACTTCAGGCGCGACCCCTCCTCGGCGCGCTTGAGCGCGTCGGCCAGTTCCTGCGCCTGCCGCGCCATCGCCTCCTGGGTGTGGTGGCGTTCGGTAATGTCGGTCAGGATTCCGGTGACCCCGGTCGGCACCCCATCGTCGCCGAACGTCATCGTAGCCCGGACCTCCACCCAGCGGAAACCGCCGTCCCGGGTGCGGCAGCGTACTTCGCTTTCGAATTGCGGGGTCTCTTTTGACAGCCGGGAGAGACAGAAGACCGCCGTCTCCTCATCGTACAGAAACTCGTTGACCGGAGTATCGAGGCTTTCCGCTACGGAAAAGCCGGTGATCCTCTCCCAGACCGGATTGAGAAACGTCCAGACGCCGTCCGCATTGGCCCGAAAAACGACCTCGTTCAGATCGTTGACCAGAGTGCGGTACTGTTCCCGACTCTGTCGCAACGCCCGTTCCACCTCCCGATACTCGCTCATATCGGTGGCGACCCCGATGACGCTCAGAATCTCTCCGGTCTCGCTCGTCATCAGGGGGGCGTACCGGATGTCATATCGCCGCTCCCCGTCGCCGAGATACCGACGAATGATCCGTTCCCAGAAGAGGTCAGCGGATTCGCGGTGGTCGGGTTGGACGGTCCGGTCGGAAAACCCTCCGGCGGTCTTCGGATCCGCGCCATCGAGGAAAACAAAACGCCCGTTCGTATCGACCGTGAAGAAAAGGACCGGAATGTTCTCCGTTGCCGGACGCGGCGAAACATCCGTCCGGGTGGTTGCGAGTTTCCGGTCGTCGTCCGTCTTTCGTTCGCTCCGGGGTTCGCGCGAACTCTCGCGCAGGAAGAGCGAAAGGATTCTTCCCTCGGGCAGGGACACGGAGGAGATCGTCAGGCGGATCGGGAGACGGGTCCCATCCTTGCGTATCGCGACGGTCCGAATCCGTCGCGGACGGGCCGGCGGCGGATCGCCGAAGAGCGAACGCCGGGCCCATTCGTTCGCCCTTTCCCGGTCCTCCGGCGGAATCAGTCGTTCGATCAGCGAATGTCCCTGGATCTCCCCCGCCGTCCACCCGAAAAGCCGTTCGGCGCGGGCGTTCCACCCGAGGATCCTTCCGTCATCATCGAGAATCGCCGCCGCGTCGAACGCGTTCTCCAGCACCCGGCGGTGCGGTTCGCGCCAGGCGAGACGGCCCGTTCCGGCCTCCGGTTCCGAAACCGGCGGTTCGGCGGAATCGGCCTGTCCCGGTTCAATTGTGTCGGTTATGGACACTGACGGAGCCCTCCGGGCTTTCCAGTACGTAACGAACCAGGGCCGCTCGTGTTCGGACTTCAAGGCCGATCTTGTTCATGGCCCGTTCCGCCGCCCGTTTAACGGACGTTTCGGTAAAAGATTCCCCGGTCATCTTGCTCAGAGAATAGGCGATCTGTCCCAGTGTGTGTTCGGTTCCGACCAGTTGCGCCAGCACTTTGCTCTCGCGATCGGTCAGATGAAACCGATCCGCGATCTGTCGCGTCTGGGACAGCGTCCGGTCGTGCGCACCCGTCCGTCCGGATTCCGGACCGGAACCGGAGGCGGCGAGCCGTCGAATCACGGCCAGCAGTTCCGCCGGCGTACAGTCCTTGGGCAGGAATTCGGCGGCGCCGGTCAGGCGACCCGCCTGCGCCAGATTTTGATGCATCGAAACCAGGATGACGCGCGCGCTCGGAACCGCCCGACGAATCTGTTCCGTGGCCGCCAGTCCGTCCAGAACCGGCATATCCAGATCCATGATAACGATATCCGGATGGGTCTCCGTCACTATTTCGACCGCGGTCTTCCCGTTCTCCGCCTCGCCCACCACGCGAATATCGCTTTCGCGTCCCAGCTGAAAAACCAGGAGACGGCGAACGAGCGTCGTGTCCTCGGCTACCACGACTCGAATCGGTTTTTCCATGATCGTTATTATCGGCTTTTTCCCGTAGTCCAATAAGTCGACTTAAGCAACCTATCTCATAGATATCGGTAAATGACGGAACGGAAACGAGAAAAACTGACAGGTTTTTCGACACTCACGGAATTTATTCCGCAAAACCGTGCAAACTTCCTCGGAAGGCGGGTTCCGGAGGTCCGCCGCCGGAAGAAACCGCATCTTCCGACCGTTTCCGCCGGTCTTATTAGCAAGGTGTGTGCCGTTCCCCCTTCCCCGGACGTCGGGGGCGAACGCCGGTTGAATCCCGACGGTCGAAGCAGGGTCTATCTCTCCGGGCGTGGAATCGTGACCTGCGCGCCGAATCGTTGCACACCGACCTTGATCGACCGTAATCGACCTTGTTGCCGGGAGGACATTCCAAAATGCTCTGTTCGCGACGGCCTTCCGTCCATTCCGTCTCCGTCCGCGCCTTTTCCGTCCGCGCTTTTCTGCTGACCGGTTTTTTGACCGGTTTTTTGACCGGTTGCGGCGGCACCCATACCTCCCTGCCCAAATCCGGTCCGGGAACCCCCTTCGATCAGATCGGAACGCGCCAGCGATATCTCCATGACACCGATAAATGGAACTATACGTTCCACGCAGTCCTGACGACCGACGACCGGGAGGAGATCGTCACCGGTGAGGTTCAGCAGTTGCTGGACGCCGCCACCATCAACGGACAGACCTACCGTCAGCTGGCCCAGATCTTCCATCTGACCGGTCCCTCCGGCACCTCGCTGTCCGGAAACGCGACCTATTTCCGCCAGGACCTGAACACGCGGGTGATCACAAACTACGGAGTCAACGAATCCGGGACGATCCGCCTGTTCGACCAACCGCAGACCTCGCTGCTCAAAACCGGCGAAGTCGGCGAGAACGGCAGCCGGACGACCGTCTTTTCCGACGGCTCCACTCTGGAGGAGACGGTCACCGTCGTCGGCAACGAACTGATTACCGTTCCCGCCGGTCGCTTCATGACCTTTAAGACCACCGGGACGCAGCGTCATTCCTCCCGCACCACGGAGTACGTCAACTGGTACTCCCGGCAACTGGGCTCGTTCGTTCGCTCCGAGGACCGGACCACCCTGGCGAACGGTCAGAAAGTGCATCGGATCATGGAACTCTCCTCGACGAACGTCGTCCCGGAGGATTGACCCGTTTCCGCACCGAATGAACCTGCAACGGAGGGGTTTCATGGCACAACGGCATATCCTGTGTATCGGCGCGCATCCCGATGACAACGAGATCAGTGTCGGCGGGACGGCGGGACGGTTCCGTCAGCGGGGCGATCTCGTTCGCTTTGTCTCGGTGACCAACGGGGATAAGGGACACTATGACGACGAGTACCGCGCCGACCCGGCCCGTCTCGCCGCGCGACGCCTGATCGAAGCCCGGAACGCCGCCGCCGTCATCGGGGCGGACTACCGAACTCTGGAGGTCCATGACGGCGAGGTCTATGTCGACCTGCCGACGACCGAAGCGATGGTCCGGTGCATCCGCACCTTCGGCGAACCCGGCAAGGGGCCGGACCTGGTGCTGTTCAATCGACCGCAGGACTATCACCGGGACCACCGCTACGCCGCGCAACTGGTCCTGGACGCCACCTATATGCTCACCGTCCCATTGATGTGTCCGGATACCCGGCACCTCGACCGAATGCCTGTCTTCGCCTACTGGTACGATGATTTCCGCGAGGTGACGCCGTTCCGCCCGGAGATTGCGGTCGCCATCGACGATGTCATCGAGCAAAAGATCGACATGGTC
>JANRLW010000046.1:0-23442 GCA_033762295.1 Capsulimonadales bacterium | reverse complement strand
TATCCTGTTTCGACGGCTCCTCGCCCTTCATCTCCCGGACGGCCTGCTCCAGCAACTGCATGTACAGATCGAAGCCGACCTGAGCCACCGTTCCCGACTGCTCCGCGCCGAGCAGATTGCCCGCGCCGCGCAGTTCCAGGTCGCGAAGGGCGATCTTGTAACCGGAACCCAGATCGGAAAACTCCCGCAACGCGCCGAGACGCTGTTCCGCGATGGTCGACAATACCTTGTTGCGCTGGTACAGCAGGTACGCATACGCCTGCGTCCGTGACCGTCCGACCCGTCCGCGTAACTGATACAGCTGCGACAGACCGAACTTGTCCGCGTTGTCGATGATGATCGTATTAACGTTGGGGATATCCAGCCCCGATTCCACGATGGTGGTGCAGATGAGGACGTCGAACTCCTTCTGATAGAAGGCCATCATCGTGTCTTCGAGTTGTTCCTCGTTCATCTGGCCGTGACCGACGCGGAATCGGGCGGTCGGCACGATCTTCTCCAGATGGTGGGCGACGTGATAGATGCTTTCGATCCGGTTATGGATATAGTAGACCTGGCCGCCGCGATCCAGTTCGCGCAGAATCGCCTCGCGCACCAGAGCGTCGTCGTACTCCTTAATCAGCGTTTTGACCGGCGTTCGACCCTCGGGCGGATCGTTGATCAGCGACATATCCCGGATGCCCGACAGGGACATTTGCAGCGTGCGCGGGATCGGGGTCGCCGACATCGCCAGCACGTCGACCGTCTTTCGCAGCTGTTTCAGCTTCTCCTTGTGAGTGACGCCGAAGCGCTGCTCCTCGTCGACGACGACCAGGCCGATATCCTTGAACTCGACGTCTTTCGACAGCAGGCGGTGCGTCCCGATCACGATATCGACCGCGCCGTTGCGGATGTCCTCGATGGTTTTCGCCTGCTCCCGGTTCGACCGGAACCGGGAAAGCATATCGATCCGGACCGGAAAGGCGGCCATGCGTTCCCGAAAGGTCTGGAAGTGCTGAGCGCACAGGACGGTCGTCGGACAGAGGACGGCCACCTGGCGACCTTCGGACGCGACCTTGAACGCGGCGCGCATCGCCACCTCGGTCTTGCCGAAACCGACGTCGCCGCAGATCAGCCGGTCCATCGGACGGGGCTGTTCGAGATCCTTTTTCACATCGACGATCGCGCTCATCTGGTCGGGCGTTTCGGTATACGGGAACGCGTCCTCCATCTCCCGCTGCCAGGGGGTGTCCTCGGCATAGGCATGACCCGGCGTGGAGAACCGCGCGGCGTAGAGATCAATGAGGTCTTTGGCGATTTCCCGGACCTGCCGCTGGGCCTTGGCGGTCGTCCGGGCCCATTCGTTTCCCCCGAGCTTGTTCAGCGGAGGGGCGGCTCCCTCCGATCCGATGTATTTCTGGACCCGATCCACCTGATCCACGTTGACGAACAGTTTGTCGGTGCCCTCGTACTGGATCTCCAGGTATTCCTTCTCGACCCCGGCGACCTTCATCCGGGTCAGGCCGCGGTAAAGGCCGATCCCGTGGTTGATATGCACCACGAAATCCCCTTCCTTCAGGTCGAGGAGCGACGTGATCCGCATGCCGTCGCGGAACTCGCGTTTGCGCGGCCGAAGCCGGTCCGCCACCGTTCCGAAAACCTCATTGTCGGTGAGGACGACCAGACGGGCGTCGGTGATCTTGAACCCGCTCCGGAGAACCCCGTTGACCAGAGCGATCCCACCCTCGTCGGCCCGACGGCCTCCTTCCGGGAGGAGCGAGTCGAAGGGGACCTCCCCCAGTTCGCGGCTTCCGAGCATACCGCGAATGCGGGGAGCCTGCGCCGACACGATGACGACCCGGACCCGGTTGCGGACGTACGTCGTCAGGGCATCGAGGAAGGGCGCGGCGCGTCCGGCGAATGTCTCGGCGTTCCCGGCCTGCGCGGTGACCGAGTTCTCGGCATGAACGAACGGCAGCGAGCGGGCGAGAAGTTCGAAGTAGAGGGTGGGGCGGTTGTGGGACGCCTGACGAACACCTTCCTCGAAATCGACGCAGAGCGGGGTGTCGACGGGCAGGATTTCGCCTCGTTCGGCGCGACCGGCCAGGTTCTTCAGGATGCTGTCGATATCGCGTTCGGCGTGCGATTTCAGTTGTGCCGGTTCGTCGATCACGGTCAGCAGTTCGGCGGGCACGTAATCCAGTGCCGAGACGGCGTTCGGATGGAGAAGCGGCAGATACCGTTCGATCCCGCCGAAGTAGGCGGCCTGTCCGATCCGGGCGACATCGCTTTCCGCCGATTCCCGCAATCGATCGAGGCGCGAGGACTCCTCGCCGGCCGCTTCCAGGGCGGCGATCCGTTTCTCCGCCCGCTCCCGCAGAGTCGACGCCGCCCGGGCGATGCTGTCGCGTGTGAAGACGACTTCGTGCGCCGCCGCGATCGTGACGCTGTCCATCTTCCCCTCGCTGCGCTGCGACTCGACATCGAAGGGGCGAATGCTCTCGATATCGTCGCCGAAAAGATCGATGCGGAGGGGTCGATCGGCGTCGGCGGGGAAAATATCGATCAGATCGCCGCGCCGCGCGAACGTCCCCGGCAGGCTGACCTGATCCTCGCGCGAGTAGCCGAAGGCGTTCAAACGGACCGCCGTCGCCTCGGGACTGATGCTCTGCCCGACGGTGAATGTCAGAAAGCGATTCCGAAGGATCTCCGGAGGGGGCGTCTTCTGCAGCAGGGCGGGAGCGATCGCGACGATGGCGGAGAACGGTCTGCCGTTGGCCAGCGCGATCAGCGTGGACAGGCGACGCCCCGCCCGCCCGACGTCGCGCACCGACTCCTCGTCGTCGAGGAGCAGCGGTAACGAGGACGGCAGCTGCAGAACCGGAGAAGACCCGGTCGGAAGGAACGTCTCAAGGTCCGTCGCCAGACGCGCCGCCTGGTCCTCCGCGTAGGTGACGATGAGAAAGGGGCGACCGGTCTCCTCGTACAGACGGGCCAGCAGCCAGGCTTTGGCCGCGACCGGCAGACCTTCAAGCAGCACCGAGCGTCGTCCTCGCGAGAGCCCTTGCCGCACCGCATTCAGTGTTTCCCAGCCTTCGGTCAGCCCGAGCAGAGAGGACAGATTCATAAATGATTCCTTCGCCAGATCACCCTGTGAAACCCGGTGCAGTGTACCACATCGTCGGGGAGCGAGAGGAGGGGCGTCCACGGGGGGCTCCGAAACCGATACGTCGACAGGAATGGCACCATTTCTCCCTGGTAAGTGGTAGACAGACCTCAAGGCATTCGTCCGGCTTGCCGACAATCGAAGCGGGATACCTCGTTGTGACACTTGTTCAAAAGCCGATATTGACGGCCTCAGCGGTCGGGGCCGAACCGAATAGCCATGCGACGGAATCTGAGGCGCAGCCAATGTTCCTGCGCCGGACCGTCTCCTCACGTCCGGCGCGTCTGGCTCTCTGGGGAAGCGGTATCCTGACCGCGGCGACCATCGTGTTCGCCCTGCTGCCTCTGGTCCCCGTCGCCAAAAAGCCCGGTCCGAAAGCGCCGCGGATCGCGGTGATCCAGGCGGAAAACGCGCCCTATCTGGCGGGAGGCGCGGCTCTGGGCGCGTTCGGACTGCTCTCCCTGATCTTCGTCTTCGCGGATCGCAACGAGCGTCGCCTGGAGAAGATGGTCCTGAGCCAGCGGCAGGCGCTTCTTAAAGCGCAGGAGGAATCCCGGCAGGCGCGTCTGCGGGCGGAGATGGCGTCCGGCGAGGTCGCCAAACTTTCCGAAGCGAATCAGGCTCTGGAACGGCAGGTCGCGCGGGACAACGAAAAGATGGACCGCCAGCTCAACCTGCTGGAAGCGGCGGTGGAGGCGGCGAACGATGTCGTGATGATCGCCGAGGCCGACCCGTCGAATCCGCGTGTCCTCCGGGTCAACCGGGCGTTCGAACGCATGACCGGGTACCAGCGGCATGAGATCCTGGGCCGTTCACCCAAGATGTTGCAGGGGCCACGTACCGACCCGGCCACCCTGGCTTTTCTGCGAACGCGGTTACAGGCGCGGGAACCCGTGCAGGTGGAACTGATCAACTACCGCAAGGATGGCTCCGAGTTCTGGGTGGAACTCAACATCCAGCCGATCTTCGACGATAACGGCGAACTGAAATACTGGATCTCGATGCAGCGGGACGTCACCGAGCGCAAGCGGGCCGAGGATCAGATCTGGTGGCAGGCGAACCATGACGCTCTGACCCATCTTCCGAACCGCTACCTGTACCAGGATCGGCTCGGGAAGGCGATCGCCGAAGCGGAACGGCACGGGCATCAGGTCGGGGTCCTGTTCTTCGACCTGGACCGGTTCAAGCAGATCAATGACAGCCTCGGTCACAGCATCGGCGACCGTCTGCTGCAGGAGGTCGCCCATCGTCTGCAGGAACGCCTGCGAACGGACGACACCATCGCGCGGGTCGGGGGCGACGAGTTCACCATCCTGCTGCCGTGTCTGACCCAGGCGCGGCACGCCACGGTCGTCGCTCAGAAGCTGCTCGACTCGCTGAACGCGCCGTTCCTGATCGACGGACATGAGCTGTATATGACCGCCAGTATCGGAATCACGATCGCTCCGGACGACGGTTCCGATATCACGACGCTGCTGCAGAACGCCGACGTCGCGATGTACCGTGCGAAGGAGCAGGGACGGGGCAGTTTCCGACTCTATCAGGAGAGTATGAACTCGCGCGCCCTGGACCAGCTCGTTCTGGAAACGCATCTGCGGCGCGCTCTGGAGCGGGACGAGTTCATCCTGCTGTACCAGCCGCAAATCGACCTGAAGACCGGTCGGATGTTCGGCGTCGAAGCCCTGATCCGCTGGGAGAATCCGCATCTCGGGCGGGTATCGCCGGCGATGTTCATTCCGCTGGCGGAGGAGACGGGCCTGATCGTCGAGATCGGCGAGTGGGTTCTCGGGGAGGCGTGCCGCCAGGGCGCACGCTGGCAGCGGGCCGGACGGGACTGGCGGGTATCGGTCAACCTGTCGGCGAGGCAGTTCGAGCAGGTGAACCTGCCCGAGCAGGTCCGGCACGCCCTGCGTGAGTCCCGGTTTCCGGCGGACCTGCTCGACCTGGAACTGACCGAAACGACCCTGTTACGGGGCAGCGATGCGCCGGCGATGTTGAAGCGACTGAAGGACCTGGGAGTTCGGCTCTCGGTGGACGACTTCGGCATCGGGTATTCGTCGCTGGCCTACCTTCGTAAGTTCCCGCTGGATGTCCTGAAGATCGACCGGCTGTTCGTCACGGACATGACCGAGGATCGCAAGAGCGAGGCGCTGGTACGCGCCTTGATCGAACTGGCGCATGAGATGGACCTGGAAGTGATTGCGGAGGGGGTCGAAACGGAACTCCAGCGGTCGATGCTGACGGGACTGCAATGCGACGGTATGCAGGGGTATCTGGTCAGCCCGCCGATTGCCGCCAGAGAGATCGAACCGCTCGCCGACAAACTGCTGCAGCGGGCCGCCGCTACCGCGCTCGAAAAGGTATCCCCGGAAAAAATCGTCCTCTGACCCGTATCGAGCAGGTACTGTTGGCACGACCGCCGCCAGCCAGCGTGTTCCCGTTCGCGTCTCCGGTATAATTCTCCGTACCTCCCGGGCGGTCCACCTTGCGGGTTCGGTTCCTCAACGTGTCAAGGGGCGGTATCGAGGTAAAGCCGACGCCTCAATCCGGCAGACGCCATTTCTACGGTTTTTGCGCGGCCCACTTCGCCCGCTGTTCGGCGACATACTCGTCCAAGGGGCGTCCCTGACCGGCATCGAGTTCGGCCACTCCGTCCGCAATGGCAGCATGGGTCTCCTCCGTAGGAGGGAAGGCGGCGTCCTGTTGATCCGGCAACGCAATCAACCGTTCCTCCGCATCCATGCCATACTGAGCGGCGGCTTCGGTCAACCGGGGTAACGTCGGCTCGGAAAGAGTCAACGCCATAAATGGCAGGTCCTTTCTCGTCGTCGGAGGCATGCCCCGGTCCACCTACCGTCAAAAAGTACATTCCTTGCGTCGGCGTTCATTCGGGGTTCGTTGTTACGAGAGCGTTACGATGGCCCGGTAGTCTGGAGGCGTCCGCGGGGAGACATTCCTGGCGGACGGAATGCCCGGTACCGCGTCCCAAATCCTGCGGAATCAGGGCAAGGGGAAGAAATGCGACGCAGATTCGACAGCCCTCTTCTGGGAGCTTTGTTGCTCCTCGTCCTGAGCGTCCTCGCACCGGTCACCCAGGCCCGGGCGGACGACGACCACAGGGGAAAATTCTATGGCCGCACTCGCGCCGAATGGTTCAATCTCTATGTCCGAAACTACCTCGCCGGCGGCCCCGATAAGATCGGGAAGGTCAAATTGCTGCCTTTCCCGGTCGGCGAATATGTGAGCGGATCGGGTACACCGGAGGATCCTGCCGTAACCACAGGGCACCTCAATATCACGCTGAAGCGGAACACGCCCTTCGTCATGACCATTATGTTCTTCTATGGCGAACTGTATCAGCCCGGAACCCCGGTGCCGTTCAACCCGGACCCACTCCTGCCGCCCGGTTCCTGGGAACTGAGCAAATTCGTTCTGAAGATCGATGGCAAAGTCGTCGCCGACAGCACCTGCAATAAGGATCGGTGGTTCGTACCCGCACAGATCTACAATCCGCCGATTTTCTACAGCCAGCCCAGCAGCTACGGTTCGATCGCGGCGGTCTTCGGAGAAGGTTACCTCCTTCTTCAGAGGCCGCTCAAGAAGGGCAAGCACACCATGAGCCTCGATGGCACCCTGATCCTGCCCGGAAATAACTTCTACCCCAACATTCCAACCGGACTCGGAAGTCGTTTTCTGAATACCTGGACGATCACCGTCAAATAACCACCGTTCGGATGCTCTCCGGCCAGCGCTTGCGAAATAAGGCCGGAGAGCTTACGAATCGTCCCGTAGCACTATCATAGTACCTAGCCCTCATGCAGGTGTATCCGGTTTCAGGGTCGGTCGGATGCCCCACCCCGCCGACCCAACCGTGCTTGCCCATCGCCGTCCCTGTCGTCGCCCGTGCCGCCCCATAGACATCCTGCTTCTTCGCGTACTGAACCGTGCCATCCACATACCCCTCACCGACCACCGAACCCAAACCATCATAGAGATAGTAACGGGCATCCAGGGCAGTGTTCGTCGTGCGAGCGAGCGGTCCTGCGGTCCTTGAAGGTAGTTGACGGTCGTGGTCGTGGTCCAACTGCCTGCCTGACCGCTTTTCTGACGCACCAACTCCTGCACGACCATTGGGCCGTCAAGGCGGTATCAAAGACCGTCAATCCCTTTCCCGTCCACCGTCGCCGCGCCTGCCACCCACAGCAAAAGGCGACCAGAAACACAACCACACCGATCAGCAGAGATCGTCGGGCCATACTTAACGTATCGGCACGCCCTCCGCCCCATCCGCAGACAGACTTTATAACGGCTAATTCCTCATCCTCTCGCTTGCACCTTCAAACCGGTCGCCAAAGTGTCGTTTTAATGCTACAATGATATGTGCGGAAGCGCAGAGAACGACGACAAAAAGGGAGAGAGGAAGCCGTTACCGGAGGAAGCGACGGTACGACGGTTCCCGCGGGCGACATCACAGTCCGGGTGCTTATCGATTCCGCAGGGACGGCTCCCTTCGAGATATGGTGGCGCGGACTTCGCGATACGATGGCACGAGCGCGGATTGCTGCGCGATTGGTTCGGATTCTGCAAAGCGGAAACTTCGGGGATCATCGTGAGCGAATCGCTGGTGCAATTAGCGAACTTCGGATTGACTATGGCCCCGGCTACCGTATCTACTACGTCCGACATGGCAACCTGCTGGTAATTCTTGTCGGCGGCGGTGATAAGAATTCGCAGGTACGAGACATACCCGATGCTGTTGCGTTTTGGGAAAGGTGTAAAGACGATGTTGAAAGATATACGCGAGATTTTGACGGAGGACCTGACCGACCCAACATTCCAACAGGCGTTCCTGATGGCGATGTATGAGGAAGGCGGCACGGAAGGGGTCCTCGAAGGTCTCCGAGAGATCGCTTTAGCGACCGGTCGGATGGGAGAGATCGCCCGCAATGCCGGAATCGCTCGTACAACCGTCTACCGTTCCCTCTCCAAAAACGGCAACCCTGCGTTTCGAACCGTCCGTGCTGCCCTGAACACCCTGGGACTCGATCTCGCCGTCGTACCGAAAACTCCCTAGCGGGATTCCGAAGCGAATTCAGGACAAACCTTTCTCCAAAACCGATCCTTAACGGCCAGGAAGATCGTGGTGAAAATCGTCCCGAGAACATGTTCGGCAATGATGTCCCAGAATATGAGGAGCAGGAACCCGACGATGAGGACGAACGTGTACCCGATAGTGTGGATCATAGCAGGAGCAGGCTCGCCACTCCCGAGGAGAGGGCGCAGACGACGGGGTAGGCAGTGACGAACGACCGCGACGGATGGAGAGCGACCACCAGGATCGCCCCCAGTGTCCAGCTCAGAAAGAAGTACACGAAGAGAAACACGGGCTTGCGTCCGCGCATCACCGGCGCGATCCGGTTGCGTATCCCCGGAGAAACGGACGAGAACACCGTGGACCTCAAAAATTCGCAACAAACGCCGCTTGATCGCTCATCCGTCATTACCGACTCCGTTGCCGCTTCCGTTCCCGCCCGAAACAAATAGCAGGTTAATCGTTCAGTTACGATTCTTCCAATAAGCGTTCCACTCGCCAGCCAATGCTTCAAACGGATGCTCGTCTCTCTGATCGGCATCCGTGATCGCATCAAGTGGCGTGGTCAATATTCCCAGGTGTTCCTGTTCCGCCTCTTCCGGTGTAGCCATGCCGATTGCAAGAGCCATTGTTCGTGACGCATGGAAGTTGGGGTGTTACCAAGTTTACTAAACAGTCTGCTTTTGACTGTTGCACTATCGTTACTCTTTGTCCCTTCTATCTGAGGCTGCGAATGACAATGGCATTAACAAAAAACGTGATCCGCGTGGTTGGTAAACGGCCCACTTGAACGCCAAGTCACTGACTGGGGTTAACATAACCCTGACCGAAATTCCTAAGGCTCCTTCACTTTCAGACGCAAAATGCGTAGCGTCATCAATGTCTTCAAACAAGTAAACGCATTTGACTTGTTGGACGATTCTAACTACATATTCATCCGTATCCTGCCGTGAAGCTACTAATAAGTAGACGTAATGATGCATATAAACAGGATTGTCACGTAGATTCTTCGTTGCCTCTTCAAGATTTTTGGCAATTTTCAATGCAAACGAAAGCATACTACGCTCCCGGAGTGTTGCCCGCAGTGGCGAAATTGTTTTCGCCAAGATCACCAAAAAGAAAGTAGAGAGTAAGGCCTAAACAGGCAGCATATCCCTCGTAGAAAACTTTCACTCTCTCGACCGGACTGCAGCTGGATATAGGTTTGCCTACCCTGTTGAGAATTGCTGCATCGACTAAAGCCAATCGTTGCATTTTGTCATTAAGGAACCCCATACCTATCGAAGATTGCCTGAGGACATCCTCTATAACAATTTCATGCCAAAACACTGCAAACGATAAGGCTACGAGCCAAAACTCAGGCGAAAATATGAGGCCCGCCCAAAAGACACTAACCAACGGATCCCCAGCAATATAACGAATCCATCCTTTTCCATCAGAATCTACACGATTTACTGGATCGTTATCACAGTAGGCGAACCAGTTAATACCATCCCGCTTCGGATCTTCACTGACGAACCTCCCCGTCGTTGGATCATAGTATCGCGCTCTCATGTAGGTGTACCCGGTTTCAGGATCACTCTGATGCCCCAACCCGCCAACCCAACCCTGCCGACTCTTGGCGGTTCCGGTGGTTGCCCGTGCCGCCCCAAAGACATCGTACTTCTTGGCGAACTGAACCACCCCTGCGACATCGACCTCACCGACCACCGAACCCAAACCGTCATAGAGGTAGTGGCGGATTTCGCATCAGGTCTTTACTTCAACATGTTGTTGGATTATCACGAATGCGTCGGAAGATATTGACAATACCAATTTCGTCGTCGGGATAGGACGCTTCATAGGCTCCTAAATTGATCATGGGATCATCCCACCCCAGTGCAAAGGCATTTGGATTGTTCATCCAAAGGGGAAGTACACGCACCGCCTCTGCGAGTTCTATAGCTTGAGTCAGTTTGCCATCTTGAATCAACGTCGGTATATGTCCCAAAGCCATATGGAGAAGAAGCCCTAGTCCCTTGTATTGACGATCATTGAGAATCTCTTTCATAGCCAACAATCTTTCCCGCCAACCCATCCCTGCCTGCTCTTCGCTCCCGTCCCCGTCGCCGAACGGGTTGCCCCATACACATCGTACTTCTTGGCACTCTGTACAACACCGTTGACATCAACTTCCCCGACGACGGAACCGAGGCCGTCGTAGAGATACCAGCGGGCATCCGCGGCGTTGACGCGTCTCTTTCAGCGTAAATGAGAAACGTTGTCCCGCCAGAGGAAAAACACGGTCGCCAGATTACTGAGGGGAACAACAAAGTCCCAGGGCGTACGGGCCAGAAACAGCAACAGGAGAGCGGGGACGACCAGCAGAGTGACGATCGCTCCGAAAACGATTCGTCGACGTCGAAGAAGGGAGGGGCTATCCAATTTCAAACCGACATTTTTCTCCATAATTCCCCGAACTTCCCTGCCGCTCGCCCGGAATGTCGTTGCTCGAAAGGAAGCGAGCGTACGCGCCTGTCGAAATCATATCGTGACCTGGCGGAATCCGGACGGCAGTGGGAGACGGGGAAGGTGTACGGTATACTTTTTTCGTGAGCACCCGAACCGAACTCCCTGTCGCCGACCACCAGGCGGCTCCCGCTTCCACGACAAACCTCGTCAAACGACGCATCCCCGAATGGCTGACCGTCAAAGTCCCCCGCGCCAGAGACATCGGCAACGTCGAAAACCTCATGCGTGGCGAACGACTCGTCACCGTTTGCGAGGAGGCCCGCTGTCCCAACCTCGGCGAGTGCTGGACCAAAGGCACCGCCACCTTCATGGTCATGGGAGATACCTGTACCCGCTCCTGCCGGTTCTGCGCCGTTAAGACCGGACGCGGACTGCCGCTCGATGCCGATGAGCCACGGCGCGTCGCCCACGCCGCCGCACAACTCAATTTGAAGCATGTCGTGGTCACCTCGGTCAATCGAGATGAACTGCTCGACGGAGGCGCGGCCCACTTCGCCGAAGTGATCCGTCACCTGCGTGAACAACTGCCCGAATCCACCGTCGAAGTGCTGACGCCCGACTTCCGCGGACGACGGTTCGCCATCGAAATCGTCTGCCGCGCACGACCCGATGTGTTCAACCATAACACCGAGACCGTGCCGCGACTCTATCGGACCGTCCGGCCACAGGCGAAATACGCCCGTAGCATCGATTTCCTGCGAACCGTCAAGGAGATCGATCCGACTATCTATACGAAGTCGGGAATCATGCTCGGACTGGGCGAAACCGAGGAAGAGGTCGTTCAGGTACTATCCGACTGGAAGGATGCCGGAGTGGACGCGGTGACCCTCGGGCAGTATCTCAAGCCGGGCAAAGGCTACCTCGATGTGGTCGAATATCTCCACCCTTCCCGGTTCGAACGCTACCGGGCGATCGCGGAGGAGATGGGCTTTCTCTATGTCGCTTCCGGGCCGTTCGTCCGATCGTCCTATAATGCTATCGATTTCTCGGATAAATTCCTGCGCGGCGCCGGTTCCGACGGTTCCGACGGTTCGACCGCCGCTCGCCCCGCCCTGCCCGGAATCCGCCGCCTGGAACTGCCGCTGGCCGTACAATAGATCGACGGGGGCGCGATGAAACGCGTCCTGCACTGGGCGCTACGCCTGCTTCCCCGACTGGTCGGGCCGCTCATCGTCCTCATACCCCTGTTCGTACTGATCGTGCAGGGGTTCGATGCCTTGTTGCGCCGGGCGGACGCTCTGCTGGCACAGGCGGCGCCCATCGTCTCCGCCGAACTCTCCGCTTACCTCCGACGGCCCGTGCGAATCGGACGAATCACGCCGCGCCTGAGCGCACGCGGCCTCTACGATATCGTCACGCATCCCGAAACCTACGGCACACTCCCGATCGAGGCCGGTGACGTGGTGATCGAAACGGTCGACCGCGAACGAACGTACGCCGGTTCCGATGTGCTGGCGAAAGCCCGACGCCTCGTCCTCTACGTCAGTCCGACGAAGCTGCTCGCCGGCCAGATTCAGGAAGCGGTGCCGCGCATCCTGATCGAGTCGCCCGAGGCCGTACTGGTTCGCGATCCCCGTGGTCGGTTCAATGTCCTCGATCTGTTGCCCGAAAGGCCCGAACCCGAAAAACCCCCGCCGCCGTTCCGAACCGTCGTCGAGGTGACGGACGCCCACGGGATCTTCCGCGATTATGCCTCGGCCTTCCCCGACACCGCCGACCCCGCCGTCAACGAAATATTCAGTCCGCGCACCGTGGTCGACCTGTCCGGTACGCGGACCATCGAGGTGAGCACCCGGGCGCGGGCCTGGCCGGGGAGCGCGACGGCTTCCCGACTCAAAGGCAGTCTGTCCGTCCTTGCCGGTATCCGGCGGGGTCGGCCCGGCGAAACGCCCGACGGCCCTCCCGTCGGCGCGCCCGTTCTTACTCTGCAGGGGTCCGTCCGGGATGCGGATGTGCGGTACTGGTTGAACTACCTGGTACGAAAAGTCCCGATCGTCCGATTGGAGCGCGCGCGCGCCGATGCCGATATCGCCCTGGTCCTGCCCGATGCGCCAACGGGACGTGTCGCCCCGCTTTCCCTGAGCGTGAACGCGGCGTTTCGGGACGCGGATGCCCGCTTCACCTTCCTGCCCATCCCCTTCCGGGAATCGTTCGGCACCCTGCAACTGGCCGACGGCATCCTGTTGTTTTCGGTGCGTTCGAAATGGTTCGAGCAGGGAGTGGCCGCCACCGGATCGGTTCGAAATCTCCCGCCGATCGGCGTCCCGGCCACCTCCGATTCACCGCCGATCTTCCAGGCGACCGTGAACGCGCCCGGTGTCCCGGTCAAACGGCTGGTCGCCGCCGTGCTGCCCCGGGGACAGTCACTCCCGCCCGAACTCCGGTTGGGCGATCGTCTCGCGTCGGCTCAGTTCACCGTCACCGGCGCAGCGACCGGCAAATTGACCGATATCGCCGTGGTCGGTAGTCTGGGCGGGGTGGATGCCGACTGGCGCGGCCTGCCCGGAGTGCGGGACGTCGCCGCGAACGTCACGTTCTCCGGGGGCGTCCTGCAACTGAAACAGGTCAACGCGACTGCCGTCGGCGGCGGACGACTCTCCGGCGATGGTGTCGTCCGTCTGGTCGGCGAACGGACGGCGGTCGGGAACGCCGCCTTTGCCGTCCGGGCCGAAGGGGTCGATTTGGCCGGACTCGATCTTCTCGCCCCCCTTCGGAAAGGGGACCCCCGAACCCGGATACGGGGAATCGGGCAGGTGGAAGCGGCCGGACGACGGATCAACGGACAACTGACCGCCGCCGCGAACCTCTCGACAAAGAACCTTTTCGTCGGAAGTATCGCAATTCCGGTCGCCCGCGCCCGGGTGACCGTGGCCGAGAACCGGGTCACCATCCCCTACGCGCGACTGGAGTCGGCGGTCGGCGTCGCCGCCGTGAACGGGCGGACATCCCCCGACGGCGCGCTGGACCTCCGTTTCCGTCTGGCATCGCTGGACCTGCGTGCCCTGGGTCAGGCGATCGGCATCGATACGATCTCCGGCACGCTCTCCGGCGCGGGAAGCGTCCGCGGAACCTTCCGGCAGCCGCAGGTACGCCTGGACGACCTGCTGGCCATGAACCTGCGGCTCTTCCTGCGCGGCGCGACCGAGTCCGCGCCCGTCCGACGTCTCGCGCTGGATCTGGCCCGTACCGGCAACGTCGATATCTCGGCGAAACGACTGCGGCTCAATCGCCCCCTGGAACTGTATCGCTTTCCGGCGTCCGTCCGGGTGACCGGCGAGGTACTGAACCTGCTGCCCGATCGGCCGAAAGCGCCGATCAACCCCCGATTCAACCTGATCGCCAATATCGCCAATCTTTCCTACGAGGAGGTACAGCGACAGCTGGCGGAGGTGCCTCTGGAAGCGGCGCGCCGGATCGCCCGACAGCAGGGCGTCATCCGACGTCGAGTCCGGACCGATCCGGAGGAGCGGGAACCGCCCATCGTCTCCGGCAGCATCGCCCGGTCCGTGGTGCAAGTCGGAGGAACGCTCTCCGATCCGAAGATTCGCGGGTCCGCCGAACTCGGAACCCTCGTGGTCGGAACCTATCCGATCACGTCCGGAAGCCTGACTTTCGAGTATGACAAACGGCGCACCGTCCTCCGAAACGCGGAAGTGACCGGGACTATCGGAACCCTGTCCGCCCGCGCTGTGCTCACCGCCCGTGGCGAACTCTCCGGCTCCTTTCGCGCACCCGGCCTGAATATCGAGAAGCTCTCCTACCTGACCGATGGGTTGCTCCAGTTCGCCGGAAACGTGGACCTTGCCGGGACGTTTTCCGGGACGCTGAGTCAGCCGATCATCACCGCGAGCCTTGCCGCGCCCCGCCTTACCCTCGCCGGAACCGAGTATCAGGAGGTGGTGGCGAACAATCTCCGGTTCGTCGGCGGGGAGAAAGGGCAGGGGGCAACGATCACCCTGCCGGAATTCACTTTCGTCCGACGGCGTGGGGACGGTGCCGCCGGGGAGAATACGGGGGAGGATACGGTGGTGCGTCTCGCCGATGTCCGCTACGCACCGGAATCGGGCGAGGTCGGCGCCGTACTGCAGATACGCGACGGCGACCTGCGTACCGTCTTCGAGATCATCCGTCGCTCCGGTCTCGATCAGACGGAGCAGGGCGCGCGGATCGTCCGCGCCCTGACCAACCTGCCGGACCCGACCGATGCACGCTTCGACATCCGTCGTCTCGCCGTGCGCGGTCGGATCACGGATGCGGGGTTTCTCGAACCCGCGATCGATGCCGATATCGAAATGCGGGACCTGCAGTTCGGGCAGTTCGGCAATACGCCCGAGGAACGGCGAAAGACCACCCTGAACCTGGAGGGAACGCTGCGCGGCGAGGTGGTCAATATCAGCCGGTTCGAGGTGCGAAGACCGGAAGCGACGATTCGTGGCGGGGGGACGTACGATCCGGACGGTCAGGTCGACGCCTTTCTGGAATCGAACGGAGCGTCGCTGGATATCATTCGTTCGCTGCCCGGCCTGGGCGGTTTCCCGGTACGCGGCGTCATCGACTTCGCTCTGTCGGCCCGTGGCGAGAGCCGGAATCCCCGCATCTTCGCGTCGGTCGAGGGACGCGATCTGCTGGTCACGACCGGTACCGCCGCCGGTTCGCCCGGAGTGCCGAGGATTGTCAACGGACGGGAGGAGTATGAACTGCCGATCTCCCTGTTCCGTATCGAGGCCGACCTGGTTCAGTCCAATCCCGGTCAGTATAACGTCGTTATCTCCGATGCGATCGTGACGGCGACGGACGATCTGCGCCTGACCGCCAGCGCCCTGATTCCGGTCGCCTTGAACGAGGATGCCTCGGTCGCCCGCCGTCCCTTCCGGTTCAACCTGAAAACGCTCTCCAACCGAGGCGAGACGATCGAACTGAAACGACTGGCCGATTACCTGGCCGGCAAGACGGTCCCGCCCGCGGCCCCCGACGCCGCTCCCACCCCCGGCGGCGCCGTTGCCACCGTACCGGCCGCGACCGCAACGCCGGCGGCGAAGGGAACCGCCCCACCGCCCGAGGAGCGAAGCCCCGTACAACTGGAAGGAACGCTGACGGCGGACATCGCCTACGGCGGAACGCTCGAATCGCCGGCTCTTTCCGGGCAGGTGATCGTGGAGGACGGCCGCTTTCGTCTGGCGTCGGAGGGACGGCGCGAACGCCTGAGTCCGATCACCGATTTCGCCGCCACGCTGCGACTGGCCGGGAACAGTATCCTCTTTGATCGGTTTCGTGTCAAGTTGGGCGGGGAAAACGAACCGGGGAATGAGATGACGCTCTCCGGTGCCGTGCAATTGAAATCTTTGAGCGATCTGGAGCGTGTGTTGCGTCGACCGACCCCCGGAACGGCCGGAACTCCGCCGTCCGTCACCGCCGCCGCCTTCGATCTCGCGCTCAATTTTGACCGGTTCCGGCCGGTGACCGATAACCTGTTCGGACTCGGCGAGGCGTTCAAAGGACAGTTCGACGGCACACTTCGATTGACGGGCGATCTGAAGGACCCGGTTCTCCGTACGGCTTCGGGTTCCCCGCTCCGTCTGTCCAGGACGGAGGTGCGCCTTCCCACCATCAACCGGGAACCGGAGCAGGGAACCCCGCCTCCGCCCGTCAATCCGACGTTCGACGTCGCCATCGACCTGGCAGGGACCAGCGTTCTGGCGTCGCCGCCTCTGTTCCGATTCGAAGTGCAGTCCGATCGCCCGGTTCGAATCAGCGGACGTCTGTTCCCGAGGCCGGGACAAACGACCTCGGACTTCGCCGTCAACGCCGAGGTAACGCCCCAGGGGGGCTATTTCAACCTGCAGGGCGGATACCTCAACCTGGCCCGTTTCAATGTCCAGCGTCAGGGAAAGGTGACGGTCGCCTTCGGCGGGACCAACCCGCGCGTTCTGACGGAGGACGTCCGGGCGACGGCCAAAATCTACCGGCCGCGTGGCGGCGGACTTTTCGGCGGGTCACGAACCGCGCTCGTCAGCGGAACCGACGCGACGACTCCGGTCAATCGGTATACCGTCACCGCGACGCTCAACGGACCGCTCGACCTCTTCGAAACCGAGAACGGGGTACGGAACGGCGATCTCACACGTTCGTCGGGGATCGACCTGACGTCCGACCCGCCGCTTTCCGAGTCGGAGATTATCGCGCTGATCGGCGGACGGAGCGCGCTGGAACTGGCGCAGCAGGGACGGGTGGAAACGGCGTTTCGCGACCTTCTGAATCAGACCCTCTACTCCGGGTATCTGCCGGGACTGGTTTCGCAGGTCACGGGGAACGTCGCCCAGACCCTCGGCCTCGAGGACCTGACCATCGATTACAACACTGACGAACCGATCCGGGTCCGCTTCGTCAAGCGACTGCCGGACCCGTTCAACCGGTTCATCGTCGATTACACGCGCGCGTTTCAGCAGCGGAACGCTCCCACCCAGTTGACGCCCTACGTTTTCAGCTTCAGCTACGAACTGTACCAGTTCAATACCTCGTACCGTCTGTTGCCCCGCCTGCAACTGGGGTTCCAGACGGACGAACAACGGAACTTTATCTATTTCCTCCGCGGGACGGTCTCCTACTGACGAAGGGGCGGTTTGAGGGCCGCCGGCGCTCCGTGCCCGTACTGCTTCAGGTAGCCGGTGCAGACCACGTCCTCCGGAAAACGTTTCAGGCATTGCGCGGCCAGCGTGCGAGCCGTCGGCTGATCGCCGGCATCCCGACGGTTGAGAACGGCCCAGCGATAGGCATGCTTCCATGCCTCCCCTTCATCTTCGTTGAGGGTCGACGGGTCGCGAGCCTCGGCCAGTTGAATCGCCTGATAGAGGTAGGGCATCGCCCGGTCGTATTCCTTTTTCCGGACCGTATAAAGGATGCCGAGTTCGTTCTGAATCTCGATACTCTGGGGGTTATTGGCCTCTCCCTCGCGCAGAAACGCTTCGGCATCGCCCAGGTGTTTCGGGTCCTGGGCCATCAGGTTCCAGCCGATCACATATCCCCGGATGAAGTGCGGGTTGCTCCAGGTCATCAACCGGAACAGGGGAAGGGTCTCTCGGGCTTCGCCATGGCCATGGTTGTTCATATCCATGTACGGCGTCACCTCCCGTTCGATATCGCCAAGATGGCCGCGCCAGTCCCGTTCGCGCGACGGAACGACCGTCGTTTCCTCGGTGTGTTTCATCTTGACCGGATCATCCGGGTGGGTGCTGACCCCGTCGGCGTCGTTCGTCCGCTTTTCCTGATCGGTCAGGCCGCGCAGATCGACGCCTCGATGCATATACTTATCGGCTTTCAGCCAGAGATAGTCGGAGAGCGAGGTGCGAAACTGTCCGAACAGGGAGGCCGAGGCGACCTTTTCCAGGCGTTCCTGCTGCGCCGCGGTCAATCCGTTCAGTTCGGACACGGCGGGCTGGACCCGCTGCGCCAGAACGCCACCCGCCCCGAGAAGAACGACCAGAAGGAAGGCGGCGGCCACCGATGGACCGCGCTCCGTTTGTGCGACGTTTTGCATGATCGTTTCTTTCAGATCGTCTGTCGCCGGAAACGCAGGGCGGCGACCAGCAGAAATACTATCGTGTATGCCATGGCATAAAGGAAGAGATCGCGCAGAACCCAGGCGTCGATCGGCTTCCACCCGTAACCGACCTTTTTCGACAGGTCGAACAGGTCCAGGTGCGGCAGGACATAGTAACTGACGCGCATCAGCCCTTTTCCCGTCTCGCTTGCCGGACCGTAGGCAAGCAGGATCGCCTGTGAGAACGTCTGCGATCCGATCGCCAGCAGAATGGCGAGGGTCACGGTCGCGGAAGGCGTCATCAGCAGGGAAAGCATGACCGACATCGCGCAGATGAGGGCCAGGGAGAGGAACCGCAGCAGAAGGTACTGCCAGAAAATGGACCCCAGGGACAGACCGAGGCAGGCCAGCGCGCCGACCCCGATCGCCGCGAACAGGATCAGCCCCAGCGACGACATCAGAAATGCCCCGAGGAACTTGCCGAAGATCAGGTCGAAGCGGGAGATCGGGCGGGCCAGGAGAGGGTAGACCGTGCGCCGGGTCAACTCCTCCGGAATCTGACGGGCGGCGAACAGGATCGCCAGCAGGACCGAAAAGAGGTTGATGACGTTCAGCGTCACATCCTTCAGGAACATTTCCAGCCCCTGAACGCCGAACTTACCCATCAGGGCGGCGGCGGCGATCATCAGGCCGGCAAGGATGACGGCGACGTACAGGTCCTTGCGTCGAACGGATTCCAGGATGGCGGCAAAGGCGAGCGAACGCCAGATCATGAGTTTTCGTCGGATCGATTCCGCAGACATGGGAAACTCCTCAGGCGGCATTCCGCAACGTATTCACAAAGTATTCCTCCAGAGCCGAGGACGTACCGGCCTGGAGTTCGGCGTCCATGATCCGTTCATCGACCACGTGGCCGTTGGCGATCAGAACGACGCGGTCACACAACTGGGCGACCTCATCCAGTTCGTGTGAGGAGAAGAAGATGGTCGTTCCGGCGTTCTTGATCTCGCGCAGGAGTTCGCGCAGATGGCGACGTCCGATCGGGTCCAGTCCGCTCGACACCTCGTCCAGCACCAGAAGGTCCGGACTGCCCAGAAGCGATTGCGCGATTCCCAGGCGCTGCTGCATCCCTTTGGAGAACGTTTTGAGCTGCTGTTTTTCGCGGCCCTCCAGTCCGACGCGGCGCAGGAGGTCGAAGGCTTCCTGGTCCAGGGATTTTCCGCCCAGCCCCTGAAGATGCCCGTACAAACGCAGGGTTTCGATCGGGGTGAGGAACGGATAATAGAGGGCTACCTCCGGGAGATACCCGATCTTGCTCTTGGCGATCGTCGTCCCTGCCGGATGACCGAACACCTGAACCTCCCCGGCTTCCGGCTGAACGAAACCCAGAATCGCCTTGATGGTGGAGGATTTGCCCGCCCCGTTCGGTCCCAGAAAGCCGACGACCTCGCCGGGCCGGACGGAAAGTGAGAGATTATGAACCACCCGTTTTGCCGGGGCGAACCAGCCTTTCCGATAGGCAATATCCAGATCCTTGATCCGGAGGGCGGGCGGACCGCCCGAATCCCGAACCGAATCATTCCCCCCCTGCACTATCGTCAAACGGTTACCGTTCATATCTCTTACCTGACTAACTTCGTTGGGAAAATAGAGCTTTGGAAACGTCATAAACGATTCCCGTTCTGTTTTTCGGTCGGAGAACGGCGGAAATTCAGGGAATCCACGCAGTTTTTTGAGTTACCTCCACCCGATCCCCGGTACACTCAGGGTGTGTCCGATCCTCTCCTGACTCCCGGCGGGCGACCGCCGCGCGCGGCGCTGTTCGACCTGGACGGCACCCTGGTTCGTACGTTCATCGATTTTCCGGCGATGCGTCAGGCTCTGGGGGTCTTGTCCGAACGCCGGGGAACAACCGACGCGACCTCGGGAACCGACGATATCCTGGAGATGACGGAACGGATGGCGCGGGCGCATCCTCAGGGGGAACGGCTCCGGCAGGAAGCCTATTCGATACTCGAAGCGATCGAACGGGAAGGATGCGCGCACCCGGAAGCGATCGAGGGCGCCACCGAACTGCTGATGGGCCTGCGCCAACGGCAGACCCGCGTCGGGATCATCACACGAAACTGCCGGGCGGTCGCGGAGGAACTGATCGTCCGGATGCACCTGCCCTGCGATACCCTGATCGCACGGGAGGATATGGTCGAGTTCAAACCGCACCCGGAACCGTTGCGGGTCGCCCTGCGCCGTTTCGGTCTTCCGGCGTCCGAAGCGGTGATGACCGGTGATCTCTGGGCCGATATCGCGGCGGGGAAAGCGGCGGGAGTCCGTCTGACCGTCGGTATCCGATGGCCGTACGACCCGCCCGAACGCTTCGCCCGCTGCCGCCCGGATGTCGAGGTTTCCTCCCTGCGGGCGGCGTTCCCGCTGCTGCTACCGTAGTGACGGCCCGTATCCGGTTGTGTCAAGAAGCGAAAACGTCGCCGGGAACCTGCTTCGTCGCTTTTCCGACTTCCTTTTGAAAACGTCCGCAGGGCGGATCAAGGAGGTTCTTATGAACTGGGATACGATCAAGGGTCAATGGAAGCAGCTTCAGGGCAATATTCGCCAGGAGTGGGCGAAACTGACCGACGATGACATCGCATATATCGGAGGCAGCCGGGATAAGTTTGTCGGCAAGCTCCAGGAGCGGTACGGGTATGCGAAGGAGGAGGCCGAACGACACGCCGACACCTTTGGCAGTCGCTATTCGGGAGCGAACGTCGCGGCGGACGGGACGCCGGACACCCGGGGCGTCGCGGAAAAGATCGCCGACGCGATCACCGGGGACCGGGTCGACGACAAGACCGGAAAAATCGTTCGTTAGGCGTTGCGCGGGAACCCTCCCGCTTTCGTGGGAGGGAATCCGCTATCCCGATCGCCAGTCGCGGGGGAAGAAGTAACGCAGGAACATTTCGCTCGCGTACCGGTCGGTCATTCCGGCGATGTAGTCCAGAACGATGACGGCACGCCGTTCGACTTCCATCTCCACCGTGGCGCGGTCTCCGGGGATCAGCGACGGACGCTCCATATAGAGTCGGAAGAGCTGTTTCAGCATCGCGCTGCCCTTGGCGAGTTCGGCCTTGGCGGCGTTTTTGTTGGTGTAGACGTTGGCGAAGAGGAAGTCTTTGAGCCGGTTGGTCGCGCCGAGAATCGGTTCGCTCATCGAAACGACCGGCTGGTCCATCGACGTTTCGATCACGTTGAGGACCATGGTGGTGATCCGGTCGCCGTGGGTCCGTCCGAGAACGTTGAGCGTTTCGTGGGGCAGGTCCTCATGGCGGAGCAGACCGGCGCGGACGGCATCATCGATATCGTGGTTCACGTAGGCGACCCGGTCGCAGATCCGGACGACGGAGGCTTCCAGCGGCAGTCCGCCCATCTTCTGCGCGGTGGCGTTGGCATCGGTGAGGTCGGCTCGGCCCTTGGAGTGACCGAGAACGCCGTCCCGGGTCTCGGAGGTCAGGTTCAGTCCGCGTCCGCCCTTTTCCAGAATGTCCACCACGCGCAGCGACTGTTCGTAGTGTCGGAAATCGGCCTGTGGCAGATACTCCTTCAGGACTTCATCGAGCGCTTCCTCCCCTTCATGCCCGAACGGCGGATGCCCCAGGTCGTGTGCCAGGGCGATCGCTTCGGTCAGGTCCTCATTGAGACGCAGGGCGCGAGCGACGGTGCGGGAGATCTGGGCGACCTCGAGGGTATGGGTCAGCCGGGTCCGATAGTGGTCCTCCTCCGGATCGAGAAACACCTGGGTTTTATGTTTCAGGCGGCGGAACGCCTTGCTATGGAGAACGCGATCGCGGTCTCGCTGAAACGCGGTGCGAACGGGATCGGGTTCTTCGGGGCGCATCCGGCCACGCGATTCGGCGGCCAGAGCGGCATAGGGACTCAGCGTCTCGCGTTCCAGCTGTTCCGTGCGCTCACGTATGGTCATCGGCAGATTCCTTCCGATCCAGTGTACCCGATACCGGAAATCGCCCGATGAACGGAGTACGCCCGCGGGGATCGGAAGTACGTTGCCAACTACGGTATTTGCGGCGAGAGGAAGTACCCCGTACCGGTTTCGAACCGGTGGTTTCCTCCTTGAAAGGGAGGCGTCTTAACCACTCGACTAACGGGGCAAAACAGACGCCCAAAAGGCGCGATGGTAGTTTATCGTGCGTCCAAAGCTCTGTCAAGCGGTTTCACGCCCGGAAACCCGGTCAACCGGCGACGCTCAGCGCATGATGCCCGATGTCCCGACGGTAGTAGGCCCCCTGGAACGAGATCCGGCTGACCGCCGCGTAACATCGCTCCCGCGCCTCACGAAAGTCCTCGCCGGTTGCCGTGACGCCCAGAACCCGCCCGCCCGCCGTGATGATCCGACCCGCGTCGTCCGACGCCGTACCCGCATGAAAGACCGCCACCGCGTCCAGCTTCTCCGCCGATTCCAGACCGGTGATCACACGCCCGTTGTCCGATGTCTCAGGGTAGCCCGCCGAAGACAGCACCACGCAGACCGCCGCCCGCTCCGAAAACGTCACCGGCAGACGGTCCAACTCGACATCGACCGCCGCATTCAAAATATCCGCCAGGTCCGTTTCCAGCAGCGGCAGCACGACCTGAGTCTCCGGATCGCCGAACCGGGCGTTAAACTCCATGCAGTACGGACCGGACGCCGTCACCATCACCCCGGCATACAGGATGCCACGGTAGGGAATACCCGTCTCCCGAACCGCATGCACCGCCGGCTGAAGGATACGAACCTTGATGTCCTCCACCAGCTCCGGCGTCGCGATCGGGACCGGCGCGTACGCACCCATCCCGCCGGTGTTCGAACCCGTATCGCCCTCGCCGATCCGTTTGTGATCCTGCACACCGACCATCGGAACCACGGTCTCCCCGTCGACGAAGGCCATGACGCTGATCTCCTGCCCGAACAGGCACTCCTCGATCACGACCGTTTCGCCGGACGCGCCGAAAACTCGCTTCTCCATCATCCGATGGATCGCGGCGTCCGCCTCCGCATAGTCCTGCGCCACGACGACGCCCTTGCCCGCCGCCTCGCCGTCCGCCTTGATCACGATCGGAAAGACGCTTCCCTTCAAGTAGTCGCGGGCTTTCTGCGGGTCGCGAAAG
>JANRLW010000045.1:0-34779 GCA_033762295.1 Capsulimonadales bacterium | reverse complement strand
CCCTACAACGCCAACCGGCTGGACCAGGTGCCTTCGGACGCCGAGGGCCGCCGCGAAATGGTGGCGAAGCGGATTCGGGCGCGCGGCGAGTATCTGCGCAGCCAGGTGGACGGGGTTCCGCTGCTCGGAACCGTCTCCGCCAATACCCGGTACGTCGAAGCGTTCCGAATCTGTGAGTACGGTTCTCGTCCGAACGACGACGAACTGCGCGACCTGTTCCCGCTCGCCTAGGTCGCGGTTCGCCGGCAGGAAGGCGACGGATCAGGCCGTCGGCGGGGGAATACGGACGGTCGGGGGGAGGATGACGCGTTCCTCGGACGGCGTCCGCCCGTCCATCTGCGCGGTGAGCAGACGGAACATCTCCTCGATAACCCGCGCCGGATCGTTCTCGATCCGGATCAGATAATCCTCCCATCCGAACAGGAGTGGGGAACCGGTGTTGGCATGCGTGGCAAAAGGAAGATCGACCCCGATCCGGATTCCCGTTCGGAAAAGCCAGGGCAACGCGCCCCGTGTCAGGGTGTCTTCGGCGCAATAGACGGCATCGGGCCGGTTTCGGGGGTCCCTCCCCGGCCCGAAGACGTCCCGTGCGATCCGTTCTCCCTCCCGTAACGAGGACACGATCGTATCAGCCTCCCGGCCTCCGTTGACCAGGGAGGGGTCGTCCGCCAACCCGCGCATTTCGAGCGCCTGGCGATAGGCGGTGCGCACCGTGCCGTCCCGTTCGGACGTGGTCCAGAGCGCGATCCGACGCGCCCCCCGGTCGAACAGCGTCTTCACCGCCAGTTGCACGCCGAGCGCTTCATCGGTCATGACGGCGTAGGGGGCGTACCCCGCGAACGCCACCAGCGGGATGCCGCGTCGTGTCAGCCATTGAACGGCGCAGGCGGGCAGTCCGACGCCCAGGACGCCATGGATCACCCCCTGCCGCAGGTCGGCGGCGAGGATATCCCCGAGCGATACCGGCGCGCCGTCGGCATCGGTCGCTTCGTCGTGCTCGTCGGCGTCGACGAAATGCAGGGCGAAGTGCATTCCGGAGGTGGCCGCACGGAGCCAGGCGCGGCGAACGAACTGCTGCCAGAACGGCGACGCGTTCTCATCGCGATAGAAAAGCCGTGGCGCGGTCAGCAGGGCGACGTTTCGGTGATGGACATCCCGGGCGACGAAGATCCCGACTCCGTGTCGACGCACCAGAATGCCCCGTGCCTCCAGGGCATCCAGCGCGGCGATCAGGGTGGTACCGCTGACCTCCAGTTCGGTCCGCAGTTGACGGAATTGCGGCAACTGGGCCCCCGGCCCGAGACGTCGCGCCCGTTCGGCCAGGCGTTCGGCGCAGGCTTCCTGTCGGGTTGGGTCCCGCTCTCCCGCCGCGCCGCCGCCTTTTGTTCGAGGTCCGTTCACCGAGCGCAGTGTACCATGCGGTCCCTTCGGTCGGGGATCGCTACGCCCGTCGGCTTCTCCGTCGCGCGGCCAGGCGGACGATCGCGGCCATCCCGCCCGGGACGACGAGGAGCAGGGACGCCGGTTCGGGGGCGGCGGCGGACGCATCGAGCCGGACGTTATCGAAATTGACCTCGATACCGGGGTTTTCCGGCGTCTGCGCCCGGTTGAGATTGGTCAGGCGGATTTCCAGCGCCTGTCCGAGCATTTGGTGCTCGTTCCCGATCACCGCCCGAATCGAACTGAGGGCGAACGTCCCGTCCGGGATGCTTCCTGCCAGCGTATTGTCATCCTCGGCAAGGACCATGCCGCCCGCCAGCAGCTGGACCCGATAACCGGGGAAGCCGGTCAGATTGAAGAAGCCGAAGGTATCGAACGGCGGCAATCCGGTACCGGACGCGATATTTCCGACGTGGACGTTCAGGGTATAGACGGTGTTCGCCCGGAGAGTCGCCGACAGGGTCTGGGACAGGCTGACCGGGGTCCCGCCGATGTCTCCGCCCAGGTAGATGAGCGCGGCGTTACTGCCTTCCGGAACACCTCCGGGATAGAACGTCGTTCCGGTCGGGTTCACGATTCCGACCGCGTCCAGCGCCCCGTCGAGAATATTTCCGGGATCGAGAATCGACCACCCGGTCGGGGTCAGCACGGGAAAGGTTCCGTTGGCGACGGCATTCGCCTCGAAGCCCTGGTTCACGATCGAAACCGGGTCGGCCATTGCCCCGGAAATCGCCCCTGTCGCGCACAGCGTCGCCAGCCACCGCGCCGTCCACGTCCGATTCATCCTGGTCACCATCGATAGATACGCCTCCTGATCTTTGTTCCGAAACACTGCTCCATAATACGGCACTATCGACGGATACGCTCGTAAATTCGGGTTAATTTTTGTATTGTTCCGAAACAATATCCCGATCCTTGCGGTCCGATCGCTTCCTTTCCGTCGCCGACCCGCTTCCCGGAACCGACCTCAATTGACCTCCCTCGCAGGTTTCGGGTACAATAGCCAGGTTTTGCCGCGTCTCGCTGGAACCTAATGCGATGGCGCGGCTTTGTTGCGGCAAGACCGCACCGAAATCCTCACGAAATCAACGTTCATAAAGGAACCATACTCATGGCGACACAAAAGCGTGTCTGGCTCTTCCGCGAAGGCGACAGAAGTCTTCGCGACCTGCTCGGCGGCAAGGGGGCGAACCTTGCGGAGATGACCAACATCGGTCTGCCCGTTCCCCCCGGATTCACCATCACCACCGAAGTCTGCACCGACTACTACGCGGGCGGCAAGCAGCTTCCCGAGGGCCTGATGGACGAGGTGAGGACCGCACTGGCGGACGTCGAAAACGACCAGAGCAAGAAGCTGGGCGATCCGAACAATCCGCTCCTGCTCTCCGTTCGCTCCGGCGCGAAGTTCTCCATGCCCGGCATGATGGACACCGTTCTGAACCTCGGTCTGAACAACGAGACGGCGCTGGCGCTGGCGGAAGCTTCCGGCAACCCCCGCTTCGTCTACGACTCCTACCGCCGCCTCATCATGATGCTGGCCGATGTCGCCTACTCCCATGAGTTCGGCCACCTCTCCAAGCATGATTTCGAGCACATGTTCCGCGACTTCAAGTCGGAACTGGGCGTCACCAACGACCTGGAGGTCGATGCCGACAACCTGAAGAAGCTCTGCGATCGGTATCTCGCCCACTTCGAAAAGCAGGTCGGCAAGGAGTTTCCGCAGGACGTCTTCGCGCAGCTTGAGGATGCCATCACCGCCGTCTTCCGCTCCTGGAACAACGACCGCGCGATCATCTACCGCCGCCGCGAGAAGATTCCGGATGAGATCGGCACCGCCGTCAACGTGCAGGCGATGGTCTTCGGCAACATGGGCGACGACTGCGGCACCGGGGTCGCCTTCACCCGCAACCCGTCCACCGGCGAGAACGTCGTCTTCGGCGAGTACCTGATCAATGCCCAGGGCGAGGACGTCGTCGCCGGCGTCCGCACCCCGCAGACGATCGAGGAGCTTCGCACCTACAGCGAGGCGCTCTACAACGAGTTCGACCGCACCTGCAAGATCCTCGAGGACCATTACAAGGATATGCAGGACATCGAGTTCACCATCGAGAAGAACAAATTCTTCATCCTGCAGTGTCGCTCCGGCAAGCGCACCGGTCCGGCCGCCATCAAGATCGCGGTCGATATGGTGAACGAGGGCCGGATCACGAAAGAGGACGCGATCGCGCGTGTCGATCCGAACCTTCTGACCCAGTGCCTGCTGCCAGTCATCGGGCCGGGTGCGAAGTACAACGTTCTCGCCAGGGGACTCCCGGCGGGTCCCGGCGCGGCCACCGGTATCGCCGTGTTCGATGCCGAGAAGGCGGCGGAACTCGGCAAGGGCGGCGCGGGTCAGCGTGTGGTGCTCGTCCGCGCCGACACCTCCCCCGACGACCTGAAGGGCATGCTGGCGGCGCAGGGCGTTCTGACCGAGCGTGGCGGCATGACCTCCCATGCGGCGCTGGTCGCCCGTGGCTTCGGCATCCCGACCGTCGCCGGTTGTTCGGAAATCTCGGTCGGCGAGAACTCCTTCACCGTCAAGGCGACCGGTCAGGTGATCAAGGAAGGCGACTTCATCTCCCTGAACGGAACCCTCGGTGAGGTGATCGAGGGGCAGGTGCCGGTGCAGGAAGCGTCGCTGTCCGGCGAGTTCGGCACGTATCTCGGCTGGGCGGACGAGATTCGCGGCAAGTTCGGCGTTCGCACCAACGCGGACACGCCCAAGGATACCGCTCTTGCGATCAAGCTGGGCGCGGAGGGCATCGGTCTCTGCCGCACCGAGCATATGTTCTTCGAGGGTGAGCGCCGTCCGGTCGTGCAGTCCATGATCCTGGCCGGTTCGGACGCCGAGCGTCAGGCGGCTCTGGACGAACTGCTGGTCTTCCAGCGTGAGGACTTCAAGGGCATCTTCGAGGCGCTCGAAGGTCGACCGGCGACGATCCGTCTGATCGACCCGCCGCTGCACGAGTTCCTCCCGAGCCGCGAAGGTCTGATCGAGGAAGTGGCGGCTCTGAAGGCGAAGGGCGAGTCCGATCCGGAGAAGGAAAAGCTGCTGAAGGCCGTCGAGGAGATGCATGAAATCAACCCGATGATGGGCCTTCGCGGCTGCCGACTGTCCATCGTCTTCCCGCAGATCGTCGAGATGCAGACTCGCGCGATCCTGGAAGGAGCCGCGCAGGTTCTCAAGGCGGGCGGCAAGGCGGTTCCGGAGATCATGATCCCGCTGGTCGGGCATGTCAACGAACTCCGCTTTGTCCGCGAGCGTCTGGAAGCGACGGCGAAGAAGGTGGTCGAGGAGCAGGGCGTCGAGATCGACTACTCGTTCGGAACGATGATCGAGGTGCCGCGTGGCGCTCTGACCGCCGACGAGATCGCGAAGGAGGCATCGTTCTTCTCGTTCGGTACCAACGACCTGACGCAGATGACGTTCGGCTTCTCGCGCGACGACTCGGACAAGTTCCTGAAGCCGTATGTCGATCAGAAGATTCTGCCGGGCGACCCGTTCGAGTCGATCGACCAGACCGGTGTCGGGCAGTTGATGGAGATCGCGGTCGCCAAGGGCAAGAGCACGAACCCGGACATCAAGCTCGGCATCTGCGGCGAGCACGGCGGCGAACCCCGCTCCGTCGGCTTCTGCTACAAGATCGGCCTGAACTATGTCTCCTGTTCGCCGTACCGAGTCCCGATCGCCCGCCTCGCGGCAGCCCAGGCAGCCCTCGGAAAAGGCGTCAGCGACAAGTAAGCAGTTACCCGTCGCACCGTCAACGAACAGCCCCCGGCAACTCGCCGGGGGCCTTGTTTTGTTTACCAAGCAAGCAAGGGCATCAGGGCGGTATAATGTTTCGGAGGTGGGCAATGGCGATACAAACACTGGAAGAGCGAGTGGCACAATTGGAATCTCGAATTAAAGAGATGGAGGAGCGTATGACGATCCAGTCCGCTATTAAGCCGGAGAAACGCGGATGGCGAGCGATTGTCGGCATCGACGCAAATAATCCGTATTTTGAGGAAGCGGTTCGGTTAGGGAGAGAATGGCGATTTGCTGACAGTCCGAAAGATGAGACGGAAAACGAGTAAATAATGTATCTGCTCGATACTGACCATATGAGTGTCCTTCGGTATGGGGGCGCGGAGGCTTTACGGCTGACGTTACGCTTAAGTACCGTTCTGGATAACGAGATTGTTACCTGCATCGTTGTTTACGAGGAGCAGATGCGTGGCTGGCTGGAAAGATCGGCACGAGCGCAGACTGGTACCGGATACATCCCTTCTTATAAGGCGTTGACAAACAATTTGGCGATCTATTGCACAATAAATCTGTTGCCCTTTGACAAAGAGGCGGGGGATCGCTTTGACGATCTGAAGCATGCCAAAATCAATATAGGCACTCAGGACCTGAAAATTGCAGCGATCGCGCTGGTCAACGACGCTATCCTGCTAACACGGAATACACGCCATTTCAGCAAGGTTCCCAATTTAAAATTTGAAGACTGGACTATGTAATGCCGCGACACCCACTAGTGGCGTCCCGATCGCCGGGTACCCACTCGTGAGTGTCGCCGCCGCGCAGGCAGCCCTCGCACCCGCAGGCGGGTACCCGGGCCTGCGATCGCAAATGGATAACGCGGTCCGGAAACGTTCGCGGACGGATCGCCGAGCGTACCTGGGAACTACGGATCGAGCATCGGACGGACGGAGAGTGGCGATGGAACGGCACCCCGGTTCCCGGTCTGTCCGACTGCCGTGACCTCGATTTCGGTTTTACGCCCGCCACCAATCTCCTGCAAATGCGCCGCACCACACTGGCGATCGGGGAGAGCGCCGATCTTCCGGTCGCCTGGCTCGATCTGCCGGAAGCGTCCCTTGCTCTCCTGCCGCAGCGTTACGAACGCCTTTCGGCGACGACCTACCGATATGAAGCGCCGACCGTCGGGTACTCCGGCGTTCTCGAAATGAACGATTCCGATTTCGTACGGACCTATCCCGGCCTCTGGGAGTTGGACGCCCCCGGCAGGAGCGACCGCTTCCCATCCGGAATCCTCCGGTAATGCGGATCGGTCGGAGCACATAGGAGCAAAGCGAGATGTTGTATGTTTTCGGAGGGCTGCCCGGAACCGGAAAGACGACGCTGGCCCGTTCGCTGGCCGGATCGCGTCGGGCCGTCTATCTTCGGGTTGACACGATCGAGCAGGCGATTCGCGATGCCGGGGGACGCATGGACGGCCCGGAAGGATATCATATCGCCTATCGCCTCGCCGTCGAAAACCTGAGGATCGGCCTGTCGGTGGTCGCCGATACCGTGAATCCTCTGCGGATCACGCGGGAAGCGTGGCGGACCGTGGCGAAGGAAGCTCTTTCTCCCTTTGTCGAAATCGAAGTCGTCTGTTCGGACCCGGAGGAGCATCGCGCCCGCGTCGAGAACCGTATCGCCGATATCGAAGGGTTTTCCCTGCCGACCTGGGAGGATGTCCTCCGCCGCTTTTATGAAACCTGGGACGGGGATCGTATCGTCCTCGATACGGCAGGCCAGACGCCGGAACGGAGTTATCTCGCGCTGGAAAATCGGCTTGCCCACCTGCCCTGACCTATCCCACCCTGAGACCCGGAGGGCTTTATGAACGAAACAGACGAAATCCGAACGACCGACCCGATCCCTGCGGTTCCGACAACGGATTCGCGCCACGTCGTGAAGGCGAAGGCGGTCGGCGCGCTCTCGCTGGGGGCCGTGGCGCTGGGCGCGTTCGCGCTGGGCGCAGTCTCGGTCGGAGCGGTCGCCATCGGCGCGGTCGCCATCGGAAGCATGGCCATCGGACGCTCCCGTATCCGCAGGCTGGAGATCGAGGAACTCGATGTCAAACGCCTGCGCGTGGAGGAACTGCTGGTGACCGAGACCGTTTCCGAACCGCGTCCGGCAGACCCGATGGAAACGACATGACCGCCCCCCGGATACGGGAGGCGGGGCCCGAGGACGCTCCGGCGTTATCCGTGCTGGCGGCCGTAACCTATGCGCGGGCGTTCGGCCACTCCTTTACCCCGTCCGACCTGACCGCGCGCCTGGCGACCGCGCTCTCGCCGGGCGCGTTCGAACAGGCGTTTCGTACCGACACGATTCTGGTGGCGGAGGTCGAGGATCGCCCGGTCGGGTACGTTCGGTTCGGCGAACTGCCGCCCGGTTCCGATCACGGGGACGCCGAACTGCGTCAGTTTTACGTCCTGCCGGAATTCCAGCGACAGGGGATCGGTGGCGCGCTGATGGAGGCGACCCTTGCTCACCCCCGCCTGCGCAGGGCGTCCCACCTCTACCTGGACGTCTGGGAGCGTAACACCGACGCGCGCCGGTTCTACGAACGGTTCGGCTTCGTTACGGTCGGCGTCCGTCCGTTCGCGGTGGCGTCCGGAGCGGCGACCGACCCCGATCTGTGGATGCTGCGGCGCATTCCGCCCGTCGCTCCGGGCCGGATCATCGTTCTCAACGGCACCCCGCGCTCCGGCAAGTCGCGCATCGCGGAGGTGATACAGGCGACCTTCAACGGCGTCTGGATGAACCTGGGCGTCGATCGGTTCATGGCCGCGACCCCGGAACGGTTCCGGCCGGGGATCGGTCTGCGTCCCGGCGGCGAGCGTCCCGACCTGGAACCGATCGTCGCCACCCTTTATGCCGCTCTTTACGACTCGATCGCCGCGCATAGCCGTCTGGGATTGAACGTGGTGACCGATATCGGACACCACGATGACTATTCGCTCCCACGAGGCATCCTCACCGACGCCGCCCGACGCTTGACCGGTCTGCCGGTCCTGTTCGTCGGCGTCCGCTGTCCGATCGATGTGATAATGGAACGACGACGGAGCACCGGATGGAACGCCGACCTGCCCGCCGATGCGCCGATCCCCCCGCCCGTCCTGCGCTGGCAGACCGGGGTCCACCGTCCCGGCCTCTACGACCTGGAGGTCGATACGTCGGTCCTCACCCCGGAGGAGTGCGCGGCGAGGATTCGTGAACGTTCGGAATCCGGAGAACCATCGACCGCCCTTTTCCGCGCAGGACAGGTCTTCTCCCGGCCGCCGTCGGGGTAGGTGCGCGAGAATCGGATTAGGAGGCGACTCGCCTCCGGTTTTTGCAAACGTTCTGCCGCAACGGTCAATGAGTCAGGTCGACGCCGTTCTCATCAACTCCTCCGCGATCGTGTGGTTCTCTTCCTCGGACATACGGATTTCCGAATATCGTTCCTCATATCGTTCCTCCTGACGCGGTATGATAGAGCAGAGGTTTTGCACATGCCCGAGACTTTGACCCCGCCGACAACGACGACCCTGCCCGAGGATTTCGTTCCGACCGCGCCCGCTCAGGAGATGGATGAGACCGACCGACGTCTGCTCAACATTCTTCAGGAGGACTTTCCGCTGGTCGCCCGCCCGTTCGCCGAACTGGGACGGCGTCTGGGCCTGACCGAGGACGAAACGCTGTCCCGTGTCACCCGGCTCAAGGCCGGACACATCATCCGACAGATTTCGGCTATCTTTGACTCCCGCATGCTCGGTTACACCGGTTCCCTCGTCGCGATGAAGGTCGATCCCGCCCGTGAGGAGGAAGCCGCCGCCATCATCAACGAACACCCCGGCGTCTCCCATAACTATCGCCGCTCTCATGCCTATAACCTCTGGTTCACCCTCACCCTGCCCCCCGGCATGGATCTGCAGGAGGAGATCGACCACCTGGCAAAAAAGGCAGGGGCCGAACGCACCTGGCCGCTCCCGACCCTGAAACTGTACAAGATCGGGGTCACCATGGATATGACCGGCGAAAAGAACCGGACCGAACGTGAGGCGCCCGAGGCGCGGAAACGACACCGTACCCGCGATCTCACGCTGACCGAGACCGATATCGCCCTGATTCGCGAACTGCAAAAGGACCTGCCTTTGACGGCGGAGCCGTTCGCCGAACTGGCCGCCAATGTCGATATCACGGTCGAGGAGCTGCTCGCGCAGGCGAATCGCTTCCTGGAAGAGGGGAAAATGCGCCGGTTCGCCGCCGTCCTCCATCACCGGGATGCCGGGTTCGCTTACAATTGCATGGCCGTCTGGGAGTGCCCGGAGGAGCGGATTGAGGAGTGCGGCAAAACCATGGCCACGTTCAAATCCGTCTCCCACTGTTACCGGCGACCCACCTACGAGGACTGGCCCTATCCCCTGTTCACGATGGTTCACGGACAGAGCGAAGAGGACTGCCTGACCGTCGTCCGGGAGATCGCCCATGCGACCGGTCTGGAAAGTGGCGCCCTGCTCTACTCGACCAAAGAATATAAAAAAGTGCGCGTTCAATACTTCACTGAGGACTACGCCCGCTATCTCGACCGGGAGGGACGCGTTCGCCCGCTGCCGACCCCGACCGTCGCCCAACCGTTCCCGGAGGGAGCCGAGTAGATCGTGACCGAGTTTCGAAAAGTCGTCGGTTATATGGCCGTCTTCATCGCCGGGTTCGCCGCCTGCGCGGGCGTTCTGCGCCTGACCGGCAAGCCGACCGATCCTCGATCCGGCACGCGCGGCGGCCTCCTCCGTCCGGTCTCCGGCGCGAAAAACCCCGCCCCCCTGGCCGGCCCGGGCGGCGGTCTCCCCTCCGTCGCCGACGCCGCCGCGCGGGTCGAACCGGCGGTCGTCAATATCGAGATCACCGGGGTTCGCAAAGGACGTTCCGGCCCGTTCGCCTTCCTTCGGCCCGGCCGTTCGGAACCGTTCGAGGGATCGGGGTCCGGCATTCTCCTGTCGGCCGACGGTTATGTGGTGACCAACAACCATGTGGTGGCCCCGATTGCCGAGCGTGGCGAGGGCGCCATTTCGGTCAAACTCGACAGCGGACGGGAGTTTACCAACGTTTCGGTCGTCGGTCGCGATCCCGCCACCGACCTGGCCGTTCTCAAGATCCATGGCGCGCGCCACCTGCCGACGGCGGAACTGGGCGATTCCGAATCGCTCCGGGTCGGGGACTGGGCGATCGCGGTCGGAAATCCGCTCGGATTCAACTCCACCGTCACCCTCGGCATCATCTCGGCGCTCAATCGCTCCTACTCCCGCTCCGATACCAGCGCCCTGGACCGCGTCATTCAGACCGATGCCGCGATTAACCCCGGTAACTCCGGCGGCGCGCTTGCCGACATCGAGGGCAACATCATCGGAATCAACACGGCGATCGCGTCGCAGAACGGAGGCAGCGTCGGTATCGGCTTCGCCATCCCGATCAATGCCGCCCGGCGGGTCATCGAGCAGCTGATTCAAAAGGGCAAGGTCGTCCGCCCGTATCTCGGCGTTGCCTATGTGCGGGTGGACAATGTGGAAAAAGAGGCGCTTCCCGACGAAGTCACTCTTCCCGAGGACGGCCGGGGAGCGATGGTCTTCCGGCAGCGGGGCGAGGGAGCGGCGGTCCTCCGGAACTCCCCCGCCGACCGGGCCGGACTGCGCGAATACGATGTGATCCGCGCCATCGACGGACGAATGGTCGAGGACGCGCGGACGGTCCGCGCGACCGTGCTGGAGCATGAGGTGGGCGACCGGTTGACCCTGCGAATCTGGCGCAACGGACAGGAGTTCGACACCCTGGTGACGCTGGACACGATGCCGGACGATTATTTCCGGAGGAATCAACGCCGTGGCTTCTCGCCGGAGGAGTTCCTCGACCCGGAACGCGGCGGTGAGGTGACCCCCTGAGATGCTGTCCGCCGACCTGATCGCCATCGGCGGGAACGTCCGTGTCGGTGATTCCGCCGGTTCCCTCGCATCCGCCTTTGCCGTCCGGGACGGCAAGTTCGTCGCCGTCGGTGCGGATGCCGAAATCCTGCCGCTCGCCGGTCCGAACACCGTTCGTCTCGACCTGACCGGCAAGACGGTGACGCCGGGGTTCTGCGACTCGCATCTGCATCTGGCCTGGTTCGCGAACGACCTGACGCGGACGGCCGATCTGGTCGGATGCCGCACGGTCGACGAGATTCTGATGCGCCTTTCGGAGCACGCGGACCGCTACGACGGCCCCTGGATTCGGGGCCACGGGTTCGATCAGGACAAAATGCCGCAGGGAGCGTTCCCGACCCGCGCCGACCTCGACCGCGTCTCCCGCGCCCGCCCGATCGTCATCTCCCGTGTTTGCGGACACGCCGCCGTCGCCAACTCGGTGGCGATCGAACGGCTGACGCCGGAGGAGCGGGACGCAGGCGATACGGAAACCGGACTCTTTACCGAGGGCAGCATTTCGGCGTTTTACCGACGAATTCCGCCGCTTTCCGAAGCCGAGGAGGAGGCCGCCGTCCTGCGTGCCGCCCGTCTCCTGCTACGCACCGGCATCACGAGTGTCGGTACCCTGCTCGATACGCCCGATCAGATGGGCATCTATGCCCGTCTGCGTCGAAAAGGCCGGCTGCCGTTGCGCGTCACCGGCATGCCGCCGTACGCCAGTATCGCCGGTCTGCACGAACGGGGCGTGAACACCACCTTCGGCGATGAATGGCTGCGGTTCGGCGGGGCGAAACTCTTCTCGGACGGCTCTCTGGGCGCGCGTACCGCACTGCTCTCCGCCCCCTACTCCGATATCGCCGGACCGCCGGACGGCGAGGCAGGCATTCGCATCTACGATCCGGAAGACCTGAAAGCGAAGACGGCGGACGCTCAACGGCGCGGGTTTCAGATCGTCATCCATGCGATCGGGGATCAGGCGGTACGCGAGACGGTGACGGCGATCGAACAGGCGCTCGGCCCCGAGGGTGACAATACCTGGCACCGTCATCGGATCGAGCACGTGAGCCTGCTTCCGCCCGACCTTCTCGAACGGATGGCGCAACGCCGTATCCTCGCCGTCGTCCAGCCACAGTTCGTCACCTCCGACACCTGGACCGGCGAGCGAGTGGGCGCGGCGCGGCATGGCTGGGCCTACCCGTTTCGCTCGATGCTGCAGGCGGGGATTCCGCTCGCCCTGTCGTCGGACTGCCCGGTGGAGAAACCGGACGCGTTCGCCTGCCTCACCGCCGCCATCTTCCGTCACCCCTGGTCCTCGGGCGAACGGCTGACGCCGGAGGAGGCACTGCGGGCCTACTGCCACGGCAGCCATTATGCCCTGCATCAGGAGGATCGCCTGGGAACGATCGAGGCGGGTAAACTCGCGGATTTTGTCGTGCTCCCCGCCGATCCGTGCCGCCTGACGGAGAACGAGTTGCGTTCGCTCTCCGTCGACGCGGTCTATGTCGGCGGGAAACGCTCCGATTAACGGTTTACCGGGCGAGGTCCGGCATCGGGATCGCGTCCGGATTCGCCCTGACCGTTTCCGCCTCACTGTCGTCGCTCGCCCCTGCCCGCCGGGCGTTCGCCCGCAGGCGGTCGGCTTCCGCCCGCATCCGATCGGCCTCCGCTTGAATCCGGTCCGCTTCGGCCCGCATTCGATCGGCGTCCCCCGCTTCCTTCTCGCGCATCCACTCCGGCAGGTTCTCACGGATCTGCTTGCCCAGGTCCTTGAGCTTTTCCAGTTCGCTCAGGCTGCCCAGGTTACCGATAACGATGTTCGGCAGCCGCGTCGCAGGGCTTTCCCCCTCGTCTTCCACGAGATAAGCGGAGAGCATTTCGGCGGCGACACCGACCCGATCGAAGGAGGCGTCCTCCGGCAAGGGCGGGAACAGACCGTCCGGATCGAACCCCTTCGCGCTCAACCGTTCGAGGATCCGATTATACTGCTCGATCGCCACCGGGTTGCCGTCGCTCAACGCGCCGGTCATGCTGGCCTCGGTCGCGATTTTGGAGATCTGTTTCAGTAGACGCCGATAGCGTCCGATTTCAGGTTGTTTTTCCATGGTAGGAACCGTCTATTTCCTTTCTTCCGTCAGAAGGGCGCGCAGGGCGGCGCGGGCGCGGAACAGCCGTCCTCGCACCACCGTTTCGGAAACGGAAAGGTAAGCGGCGATCCGGGCGAGAGGCCATTCCTCGTGGTAATGCAGAAGAATCACTTCCCGATGGTTCTCGGACAGGCGGCGGATCGCACACAGAATGGCGTGCTTTCGCTCCTCTTCCAGTTGGAGACGCTCCGGGTTGCCATCGTTCTCCGCTGTCGAACGCTCCTGAAGATGCCGTTCGAGAACCGGGGATTCCGTCGGCGACTGCCGCCGCTCCCGACGTCCCCAGCGTTCGGCGCGGTGCCGGGCGATGGCGCGGAGCCACCCGCCGAACCTGGCCGGGTCCTCCAGTTGCGCCAGCGCATGGAACGCCGCCAGGAAGACCTCCTGGGCGACATCCTGCGCCGAGTCCGGGCGGACGAACCGGGCCGCCGTCAGGCAGACCGCCGCCCGGTATCGTCGCACCAGTTCATCGTAGGCATCGGTCAGGCCAAGGCAAGTGAACTCCACCAGTTGCCGGTCGCTCAGGTGCGGATAGACCGTCGGCGGCAGGGATATCGTCGGTCGTTTTTCCATTTCCGCGTTAGAGAGTCCTCCGGGGAACCGGAGATCACGCGGGTCCGGAAAATTCACCCGAACGCTTCGACTTCGGCGGCGGTCGGCAGACCGGGCTGCGCACCGCGCCGGGTGACCTTCAGGGCGGCGGCGCGGTTGGCATACCCGACGGCGTCGAGCAGAGCGACTCCGGAGGCGAGACGGACGGCCAGCGCCCCGGTGAAGCAGTCGCCCGCCGCCACCGTATCGATCGCCGTAACGGGGATTCCCGGCACGACGGTCGTTTCCGTTCCGTCGGCGACGACCGCGCCGTCCCGGCCAACCGTGACGACGACGGTCCGGATGCCCGGATCGCGCAGGGCGACGGCCATCTCCGCCGGGGATCGGCTCTCGGGTGGAATACCCAGGATCTGCGCGGCCTCGGTCTCGTTGGGCGTGAAAACGGTCGTGAGGGTGAGCAGGTTCGGCGGGAGCGGACGAGCCGGGGCCGGGTTGAGCAGGAACGGAATCCGCCTCTCGGCGGCCCGTTCGGCGGCGCGGACGACCGTTTCGATCGGTACTTCCAGCGAGGCGACGACCAGCGCGGCGTCCTCGAAGGCGGAACGGGCGCGGTCGATATCCTCCGGGGAAAGATGCGCGTTCGCGCCGGGAGCCACGACAATCGCGTTCTGTCCGCTCGTCCGGTCCACCGTGATCAGCGCGACACCGGAAGGAACGCCCGACGTCACGGAAACGAACGTCGTGTCGATCCCGTCCCGCCGGTAGCCCTCTATTGCCGCCGCCCCGTAGGCATCGTCCCCGACCCGCGCGATAAAGCGAACGTTTCCTCCGAGACGCGCCGCCGCGACCGCCTGGTTCGCCCCTTTTCCGCCCGGAATCGTCGCCAGGTCGCCGCCGAGAATCGTTTCGCCCGGCCGCGGGATATGGGACACATCGACCACGAGATCGGTGTTCGCACTGCCGACGACGACGATATTCGGGGAAAAAGCGACACTCATGGTATCGACGTTCCGTCCCGCCGCGCGGATTTCCTTCCCGTCCCGTCCTCCCGAAGACCGGGCAGACTTTCGAGGAAGTCGGAACCCTGTGTTGGACCGTTCGGAATTCGGCAGATCAAGCGACGAATGATACAGTGAGTCGACATTTCCTGCACTTCCGAAATCCGACGAAGGAATCCCGGCTTTATTATGACCGCAATCATCGCGAATCGAACCGCCTCCCGGTCGGCGTTTACGCTGATCGAACTCCTTGTAGTTATCGCCATCATCGCCATTCTGGCCGCCATCCTGTTTCCCGTCTTCGCCCAGGCGCGGGAGAAAGCCCGGCAAACGTCCTGTACGTCCAACATGAAGCAGGCGGCGCTGGCCGCTCTGATGTACGCCCAGGACTACGATGAATACCTTCCGCTGGCCGCCTACAGCACTCCCGGTCAGCCGCTCGTCTCCTGGTACGACCTGGTGGAACCCTACGTCAAGATCGGAGCAAGAGGGGTGATCCTGAACGGGGTGGCGTCACAGCGGACCCTCGCCCCCCTGTGGATCTGTCCGTCGATCGGCAATAAGGCCGTGCCGACGCAATCCGGCGATCCGACTCCCGGCCCGTTCCCCGCCGCCAGCTACTCCCCCGCCTACAGCTACATGGCCAACGGAAACCTGATTCCGATCTGGCATCCCAACTTCGCGAGCTTCGGACATTTTCCGGGCAAGCCGACCGGCCTGGGCGGCGTACAGGCACCGGCACAGGTCGTCCTGTTCATGGAAGGGCTGGGGTACGTTCCGGCCCTCGGCGGCGACGATCGTACGACCGGTTGCACCGGACGCGAACAGGGTTATCCGGCCATTACCGGCCCGATCAACGGCATCTCGGCAATCTACTGCGCGGCGCGTTATCGTCATAGCGGCGGTTCGGTCTATGCCCTGGCCGACGGCCATGTGAAGTGGTACCGGGGTCCGGGGTCTTCCTGGCGCGCCGCGGGCGAATCCGGCGTCGCGTGGCGCAAATCGCTCGCCCCGAACGCGTCCGTCTGGTTCCGGGAGGACTGAGCATGAAGGCGTTTCTTACGCTCCTTGCCCTGACGATCTGCGGTTCCGTTCACGCACAGACGCCGCGTACCATCCTTTCCGGCGGGGAAGTCACCGATATTCGGGCGAAACTCGTCCCTGAAAAGCCGACGGTCGTTCTGTTCTACCGGAAGGACAGTTCGCTGGAGACGCAGTTTGCCGAACGGATACGGGCGATGGGAAAGGGCAATATCGGGGTTCGTTACGTCCTTCTGAAGACCGGCGCGGAGCCGATTACCCGGCAGTACGAGATCAAGGGCACGCCGACCGCACTGGTCTACGACCGACGCGGACGACTGGTGACGCGCAGTGCCGATCCGTCGGAGATCGAGCAGGCGGTTCGGAAGGCGTCCGGCGTGATGCGGTTGGACTGGGCCGAGGAGGGTACCCCGCTCTTCGAGGCGGCATCCGCCGCCGTCGGCGGGCGTCCGCTTCAACCGGGTATTATGCGAACCCTGAGCCTGAAGCCGGAGTATCTGAAGCCGTTCCATGAGATGACGCAGAAATCCCAGATGCAGGACGGTTTCCTGCCGCGCCGCACCAAGGAGATGATCGCGACCTATGTCTCCGCGCTGAACCGCTGCAAGTTCTGCATGTCCGGCCATGCGGGAAACATGGTGCAGCAGGGGTTCGCTCCGGAGGACGTGGACCGGGTGACGACGGGCGATATCGGGGCGACTCGTCTGACCGCGAAGGAGCAGGGGCTGCTGGAGTACGTCAAAATCCTGACCCTGGAGCCGTCCTCGGTCCGGGATACGCATACGGACCGGCTTCGCCGACTGGGCTGGACGGACGAGGAGATCTTCGAAACGGCGTTCGTCACGTCGCTGTTCTCGTTCCTGAACCGGATGGCCGACGCCTACGGGCTGGATTACCATAAGAAATGGGTTCCTCCGGCCTTGCGGAACGCCGGGGCCGCCCCACCGGAACTCTGACCCTCTCTGATTCCTTCCGACCCCGTACGAGAAAACGGCACGCCAATCCCCCGTCCTCCGGACGCGACGGTGTTACAATAAGGATTATGTCCGAAACGGTTGTTTCCGTCACGCGGGATGCCGCGCGTCGTTTTCTCGTCCGGGCGTTCGCCCTCGAAGGTCCGCCGTCGCTTCCGAACGTTGCCGCCGCGCTCGACGCGCTCGAATCGGTGCAGGAGGACAGCATCAATATCTGCGGGCGCATCCACGACCTGATCCTGCGGCTCCGGGTCCGCGATTACTCGCCCGACGCTCTTGACGAGGCATTGTACCGTTCCCCACGTCAGGCATTCGAATACTACTTCCCGAACCTTCACATACTGCCGCTGCGCGACCTTCCGTACTTCCGTCGCGCGATGCGGCAGCGCGAACAGTCCGAGGGGCACTGGCGACGGCTGACCGAGGAGGAGCGACCGGTAGCCGAACGTCTGCTGGCGCATATCGCGGAGCGCGGCCCCTTGCGAACCCGGTCCGCCGCGCAGGATGAAGGGCATACCGTCTCCGGTTGGGGGACCCGTACCACCGTGGCCGCCCGGGTCATCGAAAAGCTCTGGCTCCACGGCAAACTCGGCATCGCCCGACGGGAGAATTTCGAACGTTACTTCGATCTCTGGGACCGCTGCTATCCCGGCGACGATCCGACTTCCCTGCCGACCGAGGAGGAGGAGGTCACCTACCTGACGCGCAAACGCCTGCGGACGCGCCGTCTGTTCCGTTTGAAACCGCTTGACCGGAACCTGCTCGGAGCCGGGGCTTTCGCCGCGATCACCGTCGAAGGCGACCCACGCCCGTGGCACGTGCTGGCCGAGGACCTGCCCCTTCTGCTCGATTGCCGCTCGACTCCGATCACCGGGACGTGCCATCTGCTGGCGCCGCTCGACCCGCTGATCTATGACCGCGACCGGAATCGTATCCTCTGGGATTTCGATTACATCTGGGAGGTCTACACTCCGGTTGTAAAAAGAAAATGGGGCTACTATGTGCTTCCGATCCTTTATGGCGATAAAATAGTCGGGCGAATCGACCCGAAACTCGACCGCCGAACGGGCACTCTCAACATTGTGTCGCTGTCCTGGGAGCCGCATACCGACGTCGCGACGGTCGGCCCGACCGTGCGGCAGCGCGTCGAGGAGTTCGCCCGTTTCCTGGGAGCGACCCGGGTGGAAATGCCGCTTGTCAGTGATTCGCGACCCTGAGATCGATCGTGGGAGTAACCAGAGGTGATCCTTCCGCTGTTCCTGTCCTTCGCCGCGCTTTCGGCGTTCCATCCGTTCCGGACGCCGACCACCGCCCCGCCCCGGGCGACTCTCTCATCGACCGTACCCGGCCCGGTCTGGAGCGTCGCGTTCTCCCCGGACGGCAAGGTTCTGGCGGTCGGCGGTTACCGGTTCGTTCGCCTGTATGAGACCGAGACCGGAAAACGGATCGCGGCTTACGCGGTACCGGGCGAGGCGGTCCGGAGCGTCGCGTTCTCCCCGGATGGCAAGGCGCTGGCGGTCGGGACCGGCGTTCCCGGTCATAGCGGCATGGCCTTCGTTTTGGACCCGGCCACGGGGACGGTACGCCGGCAGATCAAGGGTCATGCGGACACGGTGGAGGCGGTCGCGTTTTTCCGTAATACGCTGCTGACCGCCGCCGACGACGAACGCATCCTGATCACCGACACGACTACCGGGCAGACGGTCGGCAAACTGACGGAGCATAACGGGCGCTGTCTCGCGGTCGGCATTCCGGTGACCTTCCAGGAGGACATGGGGGGCGAGGTTTTCGGGACCGGCGGCGCGGACCACATGTTCAAAGTCTGGGACGCGAAGGCGCGGCGGGTCGTGGTGAACTTCGACCAGTGCGCCTCCCCGGTCTGGGCGGTCGCTCCCCGTCCGCCGCACGCCGGGCGTTTCGTGGTCGGCAGCGGCGACGGGCGTCTTCGCTACTTCGTCGTCTACCGAGATAAGAACGGCAAGCCCGACGAGCAGGGCGTCCAGCCGCGCGGCGGTCATCAGGAAGGGCAGTCGGACGCGCACGAGGGCGGCGTCTACGCGGTGGCGGTCGCCCCCTCGGACGGTTTCGTGGTCAGCGGGGGCGCGGACCGGCGTACCGTTCTCTGGAATACGGGGGGCGGCCCGCGTGCGACCTTCAGCGAGGCCGAGGGGGATATCTGGGGCGTCGCCGTCTCGCCGGACGGTAAACGGATCGCCTCCGCCTCGCTCGACGGTAAGGCCCGTGTGTACGACACCGAAAAACTCAAACTGGTCTACACGCTCGATGCGGGCGGCGTCTACGTCCCGCCCCCGATCAAAATCGACCCGGCTCTGGTCGCCCGTCTGCCGAAACGATTCGAAGCCGGTGTCGGCTTGACCGCCGCTTATTTCAATAATCGGGCGGGGTCCGGTCGCCCGGCGGTGATACGCACCGATGCGACGGTCGATTTCGACTGGAACAGCCAGCCCCCCGGACCGGGCGTTCAGCGCGAGGATCTGTTCGTTCGCTGGGACGGGTTCGTCGAAGCCCCGGTCACCGGCGAGTACCGCTTCATCACCCGCTCCGACGACGGCGTTCGCCTCACGGTGAACGGCAGGACCGTGGTCGATGCCTGGGTCGATCGCGCTCCGGCGGAAGACCGAACGGAACCGATCCGCCTGAAAGCCGGCCAGCGTGTCCCGATCCGGATGGAGTACTACCAGGGCAACGGCGGCGCGGAGGCGCGTCTTTCCTGGGAGTACTCCGGGACGGCGTATATCGAATCGATCCGGCAGACCGTGAATCAGGCGCGGCAGGCGATTCCGACGAAGTATCTTTACCCGGTCCCCGAAAGCAAGGCGGTCAAACCGACCCCTGCGCGGGTGGCGTCCGGGCGCGCGGCTCAGTGACCTTCCGGTATCAGGAAGGCGACCTTCCAGTTGCGGGAGTAGCGCAGGGTTTTGTCGGCGTTTTTCAGGATTTCGGCGTCCTCGGCGGTAACGCGCACGCTGTCGTGCGCCGGTCCGACGACGGCTTCGGCCCGGACGATGAGGGGATGCTCGCCGGCGACCCCTTTCTCCGCCTGCTCGGGGGTATGGTAGTACCGGACGACGCTGTTGTCCTGAACCTCGTCGGGGGTCGGGACATGGGCGGGATCGGGATAGAGCGTTTCCTGCTTCGGCGCGGGACCGTAGATAACCGGCGCGGGCGAGCGGTCGATCTCGGTCAGGTGGCGAACGTCGATCACGATCCCGGTGTATTCGGGGGTTTGCCGCGCGGAGGTCGCGACGGGGGTCAGAAGTGCGGAGATCACTCCGGCGGCGGCCAGGAGCAGCGAGGGGCGGAACAGGACCGAAGCGGTGTTTTGTGTGTCGTTTTTCACTGTTTTTCTTTAACTTTCTTCCGCCTTATCCGGCGGAACGGATCGGCACCGGGGCCATCGACGTTTTTATTGTATGTGCCGTGCGGCGTTTTCGGGGTGACGGAGTGGCGAAACCCATAGTGATCGTTATCACAGCCGGGCCGGGAGATCGGCCTTGCGGGGAGGCAGAACCGTGCGAATGAAAAGGATCATCGACCTCGTTCTTCGGAGCGGGTTTTTCGCTCTTTGGTTGTGGGCATCGGGAATCGCGCGGGCGCAGGAGCCGCGTATCGCCGCCCTGTTCCCGGCGGGGGCGAAGGCCGGGGAGACCGTGGAGGTCGCGATGCGCGGCGGCAACCTGAACGGCGCGAAGAGCCTGATTGTCACCGGCGCGCCGGGCATCACCGCCGAACTGATGGCGGCGGGCGGCGCGGTCGATGAGTCGGCCAAACCGCTCTTCGAAGCGAAATGCACGTCCTGTCATGAGGCGAGGTCGCCCGCCAACCGCAGCCTGACGCCCGATCAGTGGGCGGCCACCGTCGACCGGATGATTCGGGCGCGCGGCGCGGCCATCGAGAAGGGCGACCGGGATAAGATTGTCGGCTATCTGCAGGCGCTGGCGCGTGCCGGTCAGGTCACGGCGAAATTTACGATCGCTCCGGACGCCGTTCCCGGACTGCGTGAGGTACGTCTGGTCACCGGGCGCGGCGCGTCCTCCGCCTATCTTTTCGAGGTTGGCAGCCTGCCGGAGATTACGGCGGCCGAGCCGAACTCCAAACCGGAGGAGGCGCAAAAAGTCACGTTGCCGACGGTCGTCAACGGTGTCCTTACCGGCGCTTCCGAGAAGGACTTCTTCACCTTCGCCGCGAAGAAGGGCGAACGGCTGATCTTCAACCTGAAGTCGTTCCGGCTCAACGAACAGTCGCAGTTCTTCTTCAACCCGGCGCTTTATCTCTACGACGCCGGGGGGAAGGAACTGGCGAAGAACACCGGGCGGCTTGGGACGTACGGTCTTGACCCGCTGGTCGACTGGACCGCGTCGGCGGACGGAACTTATACGTTGCTGGTGCGCGACCTGCTCTGGAAGGGGTCGCCCTCCTCGGTCTATCGTCTGACGATGGGTCCGGTCCCCTACGATGTCGTGCTGTCGCCCGAGGGAACGGCGCGTCCGGGGGAGACGGTTCCCGCGCGGGTGCTGGCGGATGTCACGGCGATGCCGGGGACGCCGACCGGCCCGGTGCCGGTTCGAGTGCCGGAGGGCGCGGACGGCGTCACCTGGGTGGCGACTCCGCTCGGCGATGCGCCTCTTCTGGTCCGCAACGTTCCCAATAGCAGCGGACCGGTCGCTCCGGCCGCGCCGCCGGTCGCGCTTCCGGCCCTGTTCAGCGGGCGGATCGAGCAGGCGGGCGCGGTCAACACGTTCCGGGTCAAGGCCGACCGGGCGAATACCTACCTGGATGTCTACGCCCGTCGGATCGGGTCGCCGCTTCGACCGAAGGTGACGATCAAAAACGCGCAGGGCAATCCGGTCAACGGCGGCGAGGGGGATGGCGAGAACGAACTGCGTATCTACAACGCCTTTCCCGCGCCGGGTGAATATACGGTGGAGGTCACGGATGCGGACGGACGCGGCGGCCCCTCGTTCGTCTACTCCTGGGAGGCATTGAACGGCGCACCGGATATCGCTCTGACGGCTCTTCCGGATGCGTTGAATATTCCGGTCGGCGGGTCGCTGCCGGTCCTGGTGCGCGTGACGCGGCGGGAGAACCTTCGCGGTCCGATCAAGGTTCGATTTTCCGGTCTGCCGCCGGGCGTGACCCAGACGGACGCCGTCCTGCCGCCGGACGACGACAAGGTGATGATCGTCCTGACCGCGCCCCCCGGCACCGCCGCCGTCAGCCAGGTGGTCGCGTTGGACGCCGAAACGCCGGGGGAGAATAATGTTCCGGTCGTCCGTCGTGTCCGTCCTCTGGAGGAGTACAAGTTCAATAATCAGCCACGGACGATTCAGCGTTCGTCGCAGATTGTCTCGGTCGGTTCGGACCCGGTTCCCTTCACCCTGTCGTGGAAGGATAATCAGGATTCGGTCTCGCCGGTGATCGACGCGAAGGAGCCGACAAAAATCACGGTCAGGGTTCAGCGACGTCCGGACTTCAAGGCGGGAATCGTCGTCTATTTTCCGGCGATGCCACCGGGGGTCTACCTGGAAAACTCGGTATATATTCCGCCGGAGAAGGATGAGGGCGAGTTATCGATCCGTGCGAACGGCGGGGCGCAGTTTCTGGTGGCGAAGCGTCCGATGCCGGACCTTCCGCCGATGTCGATGACGGCGGTCGGGATTGTCGCGGGCGGTGACGGTTCGTATGTCACGTGCACGTTGCCGTTGCGGGTCGTCGGCAAGCCCTAGTCGGTTTGACAAAGCGTCCCTGCCCTGATACAGTAATGGTCGCGAAACGCGGTATCGGGGCGTGGCGCAGCTTGGTAGCGTGTCTGAATGGGGTTCAGAAGGTCGCAGGTTCGAATCCTGTCGCCCCGACTTCCTTCCTCAAACCTCCCCTTCTCCCAATACCCCCTGGCTTCGGTCGTTCCCCGGGATGAAGGCGGCCGCGTCTCCCGACGTTTCGGTTTTTCGGGTTCAGGAGCAAGTCCCTTTCCTCAGCGACGAACAGGAACGGCAGGCGGTAGAACGTCCGCAGAAGCTGCCGGTAATAATCCACCCGGCGTTTTTCAGCTTCTCGGGTAACCCGCCCTCCGTGCGTATTATGGTGAAGAGTGTCTTGTTAGCATGTCTGCAAAGCCTACATCGTCTCACCCGTCAAGTAGGGGAAGAACCCCTTATGGAACGCGATAGCCTGTTCACGTAACCAGGCGTGCTGGTCCGCCCATTGCGCCTCATCTGCGGGGTCGCTGTCCCTTCGATAACGAGCGACGTAATGATGACCTCCCGCTATTTCCCAATCGAGCGGCCCCAAATCTGCCTCGATTGCCGCCTGCTGGGCCTTCAGTCGCTCGAAGTATTCCAATGCACGCCGTCCATTACAGTAGATTTGTACGTTAATCCATTTCCCGGATGCGCTGGTGTTCAGGCTCAGCCAGTAGGCGTTTGTCCCGGTCGGAAATGAAATCCATCGGCTATCCTTTGGTCGTGTGTTGGCGAGTGGCCAGTCGCCGGCGGAACGAACACGCTCCATGAAGGCGGACCAGTAACGGTACTGCGAGCTTGTTGGTGTAATCGTCGCCTCGCGGCGCGCGGTTGTCTTCTTCGAGAAGTCGTTGGGGCGGCTGACTACATTAAAACGGGGCGCTACCGTATCACCTTCACCGATACGCCATAGCTCGATTTCTATGCCGAAGAATCGGGTCTCCTGAACCGTCGCCTCATTCAGCCAGTCCATTGCCGCCCGATGCTCCTCCGTGAACTGCCGTGCTATCCAGATAACCGTTGAACCCTGGACGCCTGCAACGTAGGTGATTAGTTGCCCGAGGTGCGAGTGGTTTGTCTCTTCCAATTGGTTTTCGATGACAACCCACTGCCCGGTATCCCTGTCACGACATAGCAGGTCGGCACTGTATCGACCAACGTTTTGCTCGATGGTGACCAACTCCAGCGAAATACCGATGGCCTCACTCAGGAATACCAGATTATCATCCTGCGCCAGCCAGGGAGTGAAATCCAGTGCCTCATGATCCCAGCAATCACGCAGTTCCACTCGTTGCATTTGACTTAGCCTCAGTTTGGTCGCCACTATCGGTCTCCCCGACGCACGATGGTCAGCATACCATCTATGTGCGTAATCTCGAAATCGCCAAAGCAAAGAGCGTCACGGAGGGCGGTCGCTGCCGCTCGTATCCGAACCGGGAAGCGTGTCGGGTCGTTACCTTGCCAATCACTGCCGAAGTCGTTCGGTGCGTCCGGTTCAATTGACACGCTTGCTGTCAGTTCATACCCGCCAGCCTTATCGAATCGAACCACTATCCTCTGGCCAACCTGACGCGGTGGGGAAGTTTCGATAGCCTCCCGGCAGGAGTCCAAAAATGAGGACCGTCTAACGTATGGAATGCGCATGGTCATCTTTCAGTGATTGTCGCCTGAGAACGGAACGGTCTCCTCGATCAGTCCGCCGTTCTGCGGGTCCCCTCCGGTGTTATATCGTACGAAGGCGGCCTCTCCCGACGTTTCGGATGTTCGGTTTTTCGGCGAGCGGGCGGCGATTTTCCGGGGCGGCGTGGTATAGTGCAAACATCATTTCTCCCTGAGCGAGGTCCGTCAATGCGCCCGGAACCGCGTCATGGACGCTTTCCCAACGATCGCCGAAACGGGATCACCTCCCTGCTCGAATCCCACTTCGGTCGGCTCGGTTTCGCCGCCAAGGTCAAGGAACATACCGCGCCCCTCGTCTGGGCCGAAACCGTCGGACCGCAGATCGCCGCCGCCACCGAGGTCGAACGCGTCCACGACGGTGTGCTCCATGTCGCGGTCCGCTCCGCGATGTGGGCGTCCGAACTCGGGTTCTACAAACAGGATATACTCCGCCGCCTGAACGCCCGCGTCGGCGCGGAGAACGCTCCGGTCATTCGTGATATCCGCTTCCAAAATCGCGGACTGCAGAAACGGCGCGGCACACCGGAGACGCCCCCACCGCTTCATCCGTCCCCGGAAGAACTCGCCGAGGTCGACCTGTCGCCGGGTGAGATCGAACGCATCGAGGAGAGTTTGCGCCGAATCTCCGACGATGCCCTGCGCGCCCGGCTGCGCGCCGTCCGCCTCACCGACGCCCGACTGCGTACCTGGCGGCTCGACAACCACTGGTTCCCCTGCCCCCACTGCGGCGACCTGGCACCGCCCCGCTTCCCCGCCGACGGAACCGTGGACTGCGCCCGCTGTCGGGTGCGTCGCTCCCCGTCGGCGGTCCGGTCCGCGCCGCGTCCGGCCCTGCCGCCCGAGGAATAGCCCGACGTGCGGCCGCGCCCGATCGCTGTCCTGCTTTGTGGCCTGATCATCGGCATCCTGCTCGCGCCCGCCGTTCCGTTGGCGCCGCCGTTCGCTTACGGAGCCGCCGCCCTGGCGTCGGTCGCCCTCGCCTGCCTGCGCCCCCCGTTCCGCCCGGAACTCCTGCTGTTGCCGCTGATTCTGCTCGGGATCGGTCGGACCCGCGAAGTCTCCCTGCCCCGTCCCGACGATATCTCGCGCTTCGTCGGTAGCCCCTCCCTCCAGGTCGAGGGACGGATCGATTCGCTGCCCGAGGTGCGGGCCGACTCCTCGTCGGACGGTGGAACCCGATTCCTCGTTCACGCCCTCCGGGTCGATGATTATCGCGCCGTCCATGCGGTTCGAGGACGGATCGCGGTCACGCTTCGGCATGGGAACGCCCCCACGGTGGGAACTCCGGTCCGGCTGCGCGGTCGGGTCGAAGCCTTTCTCGAACGGACCAACCCCGACGGATTCGATACGGCGGACTACCGGAACCGGCATGGCGTCTTCTGCCGGATGACCGTGCGCCATCCCGACGACCTGCGTTCGCTGGGTCCGCCCCAGGTCTCCCCGCTCCGCATCGCCGGGGATATCCGGGAACGGATTCAGGCGCAGACCGCCCGCTTTCTCAGCCCGGAGGACAGCGCCCTGCTCGACGGCCTTTTGCTCTCGATCCGTGGCTCGATCCCGGGCGCGCTGTCCGATTCGTTCGAGCGGACCGGCACCGTGCATATCCTGTCGGTATCCGGCCTGCACCTGACGGCGTTCGCAGGGGCATTGACGATTGGCTTCCGTTACCTGCTCCTGCCGAAGTTCCTGGGGCATTCCCTCGCGATCGGGCTGATCTGGCTTTTCGTGCTGGCGGCGGGAGGCGGTGCGGCGCCGTTGCGGTCGGCGGTCATGGCCACGGTGCTGCTGTGCGCGCCCCTGCTCAAGCGGACCGCCGAACCGCTGCACTCGCTCGCCTTCGCCGCCCTGGTCCTGCTGTTCGCCGATCCCGGATCGCTGTACGACGCCGGGTTTCAGCTGTCCTTCGCGGCGGTCGGCGGCCTGCTGCTCTTCGTCGGTCCCCTCTCGGAGCGATACCTGCCGATCGTTCCGTTCGCTCCCCTGCCGGAACGATTCGCACGGGGCGTTCTCGTCGCCCTGCTCGTCGGACTCGTCGCCGAAATCGCTCTCGCTCCCCTGGTCGCCTATCATTTCTCGCTGTTCAGCCCGATTGCGCCGGTCGCCAACCTGCTGATCGCGGTCTGGTCGGAAGTTCTTTTGCTGGCCACCCTGGCCGTTCTTCCGGTCTCGCTGTTGCTGCCCGCCTTCCTGACGAAGTGGCTCTTCCTGCCCCTGGCCGGGGGCGTCCGGCTTCTGCGGACGATGACGGTCGGGTTTGCCGCCCTGCCCTTCGCCTCGTTTTCCGTTCCCGCCCCACCGGTTGCCGCGCTCTGGGTCTATTATGTTCTTCTGGGGGTCGCCGCCTGCTATGTCCGCCGCCGTCCTGCGCCGTCCGCTACCGTTCCGGTTTCCGCTCCTTCCGCTCTCGCTTCTCCTGCTGTCGTTGACGATCGGCTGCCGGACGACGGGCGGGCGTCCGCTGCGCGTCACCTTCCCTGATGTCGGGCAGGGCGACGCGATCGTTATTGAAAGCCCGACCGGGCGGGTGGTCGTGGTGGACGCCGGCGGTCACCCCGGCGCCGATCCGACCGCCGGGATGGACCCCGGCAGCCGGGTGATCGTCCCCTACCTCCGCCGACGCGGGATTTCCGGGGTCGACCTGATCGTTCCGACACACCCCGACGATGACCACGTGCAGGGGTTGATCGCCGTGGTCGAACGGACCCGCGTCCGCGCCATGCTCGACTCCGGTTTCTTCCGGAATGGGGCGTCGTACCGGGTTCTGCGGGAAACGGTGCAACGCCGGAAGATACCGATTTATACCGCCCGTCGGGGCCAGCGCCTCGATATCGGTGGGGGAGCGGTTCTCGAAGTGTTACATCCCGGCGACCGCCCGATTCTCGGTACGGCCTCCCCGACGAACGAGAACTCGATCGTCCTGCGAGTGGTCTACGGTCGGGCTCGGGTTCTGCTGACCGGGGATGCGGCGGAAGCCGCCGAGGACGCCATGCGGGCATCGTGCCCCGATCTGAGCGCCGATCTTCTGAAAGCGGGACATCACGGTTCGGCGCACTCCACGACCGCCGCGTTCCTGGACCGGGTTCGCCCCCGCATTGCGATCGTCTCCTGCGGCCGGAACAACCTTTACGGTCATCCGAGTCCGGCCGTCCTGAAACGTCTGGCCGACCGGAACATCGCCGTCTACCGGACCGACCGGGACGGGGCGATCGTCGCTGAGACGGACGGGCGTCTCTGGACGGTCCGCCCGACACGTTAGTCGTTACGGAAACAATTCGGAAACAATTCAGTAAAAAACTCGGGGGGAACTGCCCGGAATGGCTTGACAGACGGAGTCCCCTCGTTTATAATCCACGGCAACAGGACCTCTTAACATTTACTTAACACTGGATCAGGGGTTCTTCGGGCGGAGGTTTTCCGCAAATTCCGGTTGGTCCGCGATTTTTGCCATTCGGTCGCAATCGCGTTTCCCGGATAGCCGATCGAACGGTTCCCGCCGATGGGATCGTTTCTCCGAAGTTTTCCTCCGATGAGGGCGGTTCCGACGATGACGTCGACGGTCGTTTCCTGCAAAGCAGGGAACGTTCCTGCGGTCGCGTTGTTACGACTGCCCTTCATGCCGGGCAGTCCCTGTCCGTTCATCGTTTCCTGACGGTCACCGACGCTTCAGGAAACCTGACTGACCGCGCATGAGAGGAGCAGCCGGACGTGCGATTGGCAAATGTACTCATTGCGGACCCTGACCCGCAGACCCGACAGGAGCTCCGTGCGATTCTGACGTCGCTGGGCCACCCGGTCGTCGGCGAAGCCGAGAGCGGCAGCCAGACTCTTTCGCTCGTACGCAGCCTCCGCCCGGAACTGTTACTCCTGGAGGTGTCGCTTGCCGGTGTTTCGGGACCGGACCTCCTTCAAAGCCCCGGCTCCGAACGTGCGCCGATGGCGATTATCCTTACCGGCGCGGATACGGACGACACACGGATCGACTTCGATTCGCCCCTGGTCATGGGTTTCGTTTCCCGGCCGTACCGGGCGACCGATCTCCGCTTTACCGTTCCCACCGTCCTTGCCCGGTGCCAGGAGCGCCACGGACTGGAGGAGGAAGTCCGCGCCCTGAACGAACGGATGGAAGCCCGGAAGCTGGTCGGACGGGCCAAAGCGATCCTGATGGAGCGTCACGGCCTCTCGGAGCGCGATGCGTTCAAACGGATTCAATCCCAGAGTATCGCCCTCGGCAAGCAGGCGCACGAGATTGCCCAGGCGATCATCACCGCCAGCGAGATCGCCGGTGGCGGCAACTCCGCTTCCTCTTCCCGCTTCACGGCCGAACCCGGCGAAGGTCGTCCTTCGAGCGTCCGACCGATCCGGTGCGAAAAAGCGTCGCTGGACGCCATTCAGCCGTAGACCGGTCGGCAAGACACAATCCGGGGGACCGCATCCGTACTGAATATATTCCGTCCGACATCCGCTCGCATCGTCCCGGACGGTCGCGAGGCACGAAAGGAAACTCATGGTAAAGATCGAAGCGATTATTCGCCCGCAGAGAATCGATGAAGTGAAAGGCGCGCTCGATGATATCGGCGTGACCGGCATGACGGTCATCGAAGTACGCGGCGCGGGAAAACAGAAGGGGTATACCCAGCACTATCGTGGTGCGGAGTATACGGTCAATCTGATCCAAAAACTGAAACTCGAGATCGTCGCCGACGAACCCGATGTGGAACGGATCGTCGCCGCCATCGTGTCCGCCGCGCGCACCGGCGAGATCGGAGACGGCAAGATCTTCATCTCGCCGATCATCGACGTCATTCGTATCCGCACCGACGAGCGCGGTTCCGACGCGATCTGACACCGGTGCTTCCGTCCGCTTCGAGCGGACGGATTCTCCCGGTTGTGTGACGGAAAAATAACGATAGTAACGATACGACCGCGACTTGCCCGGTTTTGCTCATGGCAGGACGCTCTCCGCGGTGCGGCGGGAGGACGGATTTTCTCCGGGGAAGACTCGAAAAGGACAGGACATCCGAATGTGGTTCGCATTCTTTCATCCGCTTATGCCCGGCTTTCGTAATGCACCTGTGACCAGGCGGCACAGCCCCGGACTCGTTCCGGATCGACTCAAGAAAGGAATTCCGTTTGTGACTACCGCATCCCGACGCGGCGTTCGGCAGGTTCTGCTGCCGTTGCTCGCCGCCCTGGCGCTTTTGCTGCCATGTCTCAGCGTCCCGGTCCGGGCGCAGGACCCCGCACCGACCGTGGCCGCCTCACCGGCCCCGGATGCCTCGCCGTCGCCCGCAGCGGCGGAGACTCCCGCCCCGGCTGAATCCGCTCCCGCCCCGGCCGCGCCTCCCGAGGTCAATACCGGGGATACCGCCTGGCTACTGGTCTCCTCCGCGCTGGTTATGCTGATGACGCCCGGTCTCGCCCTTTTCTACGGCGGGATGGTTCGATCGAAGAATATTCTGAACGTTCTGATGCAGTCGTTCATCGCCCTTTCGGTAGTCACCGTGATCTGGGTCGTCATCGGCTACAGTCTGGCGTTCGCTCCGGGCAGTCCGTTCCTGGGCGGTATGAACTACGTCATGCTGAACGGGGTGGATCAGAAGACGTTCATTCTGAACGGCACCGGAATCACCGTTCCGCACCAGGTCTTCATGATGTTCCAGATGATGTTCGCCATCATCACCCCGGCGCTAATCTCGGGCGCGATCGCCGAGCGCATGAAGTTCTCCGCCTACGTGGTGTTCATCGCCCTCTGGAGCGTGATCTGCTACTCGCCGATGGCGCACATGGTCTGGGGAGAGGGTGGTTTCCTCTTCGCGAAAGGCGCGCTGGACTTCGCCGGCGGCACGGTCGTCCATATCCTCTCCGGTATCTCCGCGCTGGTGCTGGCCCTGATGCTCGGGGCGCGCAAGCTGGATCGGGGCGAGGACACCCGTCCGCACAACCTGCCGATGACGCTGATCGGCACCGGCCTGCTCTGGTTCGGCTGGTTCGGGTTTAACGCAGGGTCGGCGGTCGCATCGGGCGGCCTGGCGGGCAGCGCGTTCGCGGTCACCCATGTCGCGGCGGCGACGGCGGGTCTGGTCTGGATCCTGATCGAATGGGTGACGATCAAGAAGCCGACCGCGCTCGGCTTCGCTTCGGGTGCGGTGGCCGGCCTGGTCGCCATCACCCCGGCTTCCGGCTTCGTCACCGTCGGCTCGTCGCTGATTATCGGCGCGGTCGTCTCGGTCATCTCCTTCTCGATGATCAAGCTCAAAAGCAAGCTGGGCTATGACGACACGCTCGACGTCTTCGCGGTCCACTGTTGTGGCGGTATCTGGGGCGCGGTGGCGACCGGTCTCTTCGCGGACGGCGCGGTCAACAGCGTCGTCAATCTCAACGGCGCGAAGAACGGCCTGCTGGTGGCGGGCGGCGACGCCGCTCTCCTGATCAATCAGATCATCGGTATCCTGATCGCCCTGGCCCTCGGCGGCATCGGCACGGCCCTCATCGCCGGCATCCTGAAGTTCACCATGGGTATCCGGGCGTCCGCCGAGGACGAGAGCGTGGGCCTCGACCTGACGGAGCATGGCGAAGCCGGTTACGCCGGTCCGAACGCCGGAACGGAATCGCTGCCGCTCGGAGCGGTTCCCACACAGAGCATGGCGCATGCCGCCACCGCACTGTCGCCCAAACCATCCCACTAGCCCGTCCGCTCCTTGGACCGCCCTCCCGCATCGTTCCGGTGCGGGAGGGCTATTTCTCCCCGGTCAGTTTGACCCGACCACCGGTCCGCGCCGCCTCGTAGATCGCCATCATGATCTTCACGTCGCGCAGTCCCTCCTCCCCGGCGGTCTTCGGCTCCTTTTTGTTCAGGATACAATCCGAGAAGTAGTCCATCTCGATCCCGAACTGGTTCTTCTCCGCAAATTTTTTCTCCTCGTACCCGTTTTTCCCGGCCATCCGGAGCCGAATTCCGCCGTAGCTCGTCGCCGGTTCCATATCGACGAACCCCAGGTCGCCGATCACCCGGATACGGTTCGCTCCCGAGTATCCGTAGGAGGAGGTCAGGTTCGCCAGAGTGCCGGAGGGGAACCGCAGCATGAAGTGAATGGTCTCCTCGACCTCCTTGAACCGGGGATCGTTCGGCGTCGAATAGGAGAGGGCCTCCACCTCGGTCGGCTCCTCGCCGGTCAGGTAGCGCGCGGCCTGCAGGGAGTAGATGCCGATGTCCATCAGCGAACCACCCCCGGCCAGTTTTTTGTTCAGACGCCACTGCGATGGGTCACCGATCCGGAAGCCATGATCGGAGACGATCGTTTTGAGTTTTCCGATCTGTCCGGTGCGACAGATCTCGATCGCCGCCCGGTTGTACGGTTCGTACTGACAGCGGTAGGCGATCATCAGTTTGCGGTTGTTCCGCCGGGCCGCCCGAATCATTGCCTCGCACTCCTCGGGCGTGTTTGCCATCGGCTTCTCGCAGAGAACATGCTTCCCGGCGTTCAGGGCGCGGATCGTGTATTCGGCGTGCATCCCGTTGGGCAGTACGATGTACACGACATCGATATCGGGATCGCTCTTGATATTGTCGTAGTTATCGTAATGATAGACCCGTTTCGCTCCGTACTTTTCCGCCTGCTCCTTCGCCTTGGCGGGAGACCCGCTGACCAGAGCGGTGACGCGGCTTTTGGTGCATTCGGCGAAACCGGGCAGGATCTGTCCCATGGACAGTCCGCCGATTCCGACGATCGCCCAGCCGAGTTTCTTCGAGGCGTCGTCCTGCGCCTGTGCGAACGACAGCGGCGCCAGCGACGGGGTCAACACCGCCGCCGTCCGCATCAGCGCATCACGGCGCGTCATTCGTTCCGACATGGTTCCGTCCTCCCGACAATGGGGTTACAATGGGGTTATCAGGTTACCATTCCGCAACGAACTCCCGTGTCCCTGCATGGCATCGCAGGCGGCGTCCCTAGGCTTCGCCGGGGACGAGGTGGACGATCTCCTTCTCGCCTTTGCGCAGAACCGTCAGCGGGATTCGGGTGCCGACGCGGTCCTCGGTCAGGAGGCGGTGCAGGTCGTCGATGCCAAGGACGGGTTGGCCGTCGAAGGCGATGATGACATCCCCCTCTTTCAGGCTCGAACGGAACGCCGGACTGTTCGGTTCGATTCCGGCGACGCGGACGCCCGTTTCGCCGAGGTTGTGCAGCTGACTCAGACGGCGCGGCAGGACGACATTCTGCCCCTGGATACCGATCTGGGAACGGCGGACGCGGCCCTCGCGGATCAGGCGGGACGCGACCCACTTTGCCGTATTGATCGCGATCGCGAAGCACAGTCCCTGGGCAGGCAGGATGACCGCCGTATTAACCCCGATCACCTCGCCCCGGCTGTCGACCAGGGGGCCGCCGGAGTTACCGGGGTTGAGGGCGGCATCCGTTTGCAGGACGTTGTCGATATTGCGTCCGCTGTACGAACGAAGCGACCGCCCGAGCGCCGAGACGACCCCGGTCGTGACCGATGTCTGGAAGCCATAGGGGTTCCCGATGGCGATGGCCAGTTGACCGACACGGACCATCTGCGAGTCGGCGAGACGCGCAGGAGTGAGGTTGGGAGCGTCGATCCGAAGGACGGCCAGGTCCGTCGACGGGTCCTCGCCGATCAGTTCCGCCTTGATCGTTCGGCCATCGTGCAGCGTGACCGCGATCTCCCGGGCATTATGAACCACATGGCTGTTGGTCAGGATATAGCCGTCCGGCGCTAAAATAAAGCCGGAACCCGATCCTGCCCCCTTGACCTCGATATAGACGACCGACGGGCTGACCGTCTCGGCCACATGGACGACCGTCCGGCTGTAGGCATCGAACAGTTCGTCATCCCGAACCGGGGTCTCCGGTCGATTCATAGCGGTAGTAACAGGCATTGTATCTCCCTCGAAAAGCGTCACCCCTCGACGCAGTATGTCGAGGGGTGAAACGAAAACGTATACCTGTTACCCTGGAACGCTGCGCGGCGTTCCTCCGGAACGACCTGCTCGTTCGGGCAGGGGGTTCGACTAGTTGACGCTGTGATCCTCGAGGAACGCCCGGAGCATCCAGGCCATCTTCTCGTGCGCTTCCATCAGGCCGGTCAGGAAGTCGGAGGTGCCGACATCATGGCAGTCGTTCCCCGTCACATCGACATCGCTCCGCAGCTGCCGGATGACCGCTTCATGGTCGGAAAGCAGATGGGCGACCATATCATGCGCCGACGGAAGGTTCCCCGGAACCTCCTCCTGCAGACGGGCGATCTCGAGAAACTCCCGCATCGAGCCGATCGGGTTCTCTCCGAGGGAGCGGACACGCTCGGCCACCTCGTCGATCGACTCCGCCATCGCCGTATACTGTTCCTCGAACAGTTCGTGCAGGCTGATAAACTGCGGCCCGCGGACATTCCAGTGATAGTTGCGGGTCTTGACGTACAGCACATGCAGGTCCGCCAGATGGTGGTCCAGAATCCTCTTGACGGACCCACGGGTTTCGTCGTTCAGGCCGATATTGGCTTTCAGTGTTTGTGGCATGTTTGTCAGTTCCTTCAAACGGTCTTTCACCGGGAATAGTACCCGTCCGATCGTCCTTTTGTTCGCCGACCTCACGTGCCTTTCGTTCGACCTATCGTCCTTTCGGCGTCATTTCGCCGTCATCTCGGTGAGTCGTATCTTCCGTAACGCGATTTCGCCCGGTCCGTGGGCCAACTCCGCAGCCACGATCAGTTGCTGGTTTCGCCGGTCCTTCAGGGCGTCGAGCGGCACGGTGATGGCGTAGGTCTGCCAGTCGCCGCGAACCCGGATCGCCTGGTTCCAGAGAAGCCGATGGAATTCGTACACGGCGAAGCGAACCGTCATCCCGGCCTCCGACCGCGCCTCGAACCGCAAGCGCATATCGGCGAGTTTCGGGACTTCGGCCAGATTGATGCCGGAGACGAGTCGAACGCTTTCCGGTCCGTTTACCTGCGTGACGTTCACCGAAACGCCGGTTTCCATGTTGAGCAGGGGAAGCCCCTGTTCATCCTCAGGCAACCCGACCGAGGGATTTTCCGGCGTCCCCACCGTTGCCTCGGCTCCCGCCTTCGTCCGAAACTGCCAGAGATCCGGGCGCAGATACCCGAAAGCGGGTCTTTTCGGTGCCGGAGTTCTTTGAAACGCGGGAATGGCGATGGCCGCAATCAGGCAGGCCAGCAGAAGCACGACCAGCGCGGGCTTGATAATGATGTCATATCCGTTAACTCGAACCATCCGATCCTCCCAGCGACGGTAACCACGATCCGGCGATACTTGGATGGTAACGACTTCGTTTCGCGGGGACCTTGCTCCGTCCCTCGCTTTTCCGTTCCGAAGACCTCGGGTTATATGGCGATTATGTAACTACAAATCCCGGTAGTCCATGCATCTAAAGAGCAGGAAGCGTGCCACTTT